>NZ_JBSRXP010000006.1:0-345038 GCF_054055715.1 Luteibacter sp. PvP120
ATCGTGATGCCGCGCGCCTTCTCTTCCGGCGCCGCATCGATCGAACCGTAGTCCTTGAATTCGCCACCGAAGCGCTCGGCGCCGATCTTGGTCAGGGCAGCCGTGAGCGTGGTCTTGCCGTGATCGACGTGACCGATGGTGCCGACGTTGACGTGCGGCTTCTTACGTTCGAACTTACCCTTTGCCATGAGCGCTAAACTCCGCTGGAGCCAATGAGATAGTAAAAAAGGAACCGCCGCAGGCGACGAAGATGGTGCTCATGACTGGAATCGAACCAGCGACCTCTTCCTTACCAAGGAAGTGCTCTACCGACTGAGCTACATGAGCACGAACGCAGCGCGCGTTAGGACAATGGAGCGGGAGACGGGAATCGAACCCGCACAATCAGCTTGGAAGGCTGAAGTTCTACCATTGAACTACTCCCGCACTGCGCGGAACTCGTCTGGTGGAGGAAGGTGGATTCGAACCACCGAAGGCGTAAGCCAGCAGATTTACAGTCTGCCCCCGTTGGCCGCTTGGGTATTCCTCCAACATAGAACGCCTATTGTCGCGAGCGCCCCGGAAACTGTCAATAACTTCCGCACGTTGAGTTCACATGCGATGACGACTTCCGACGGCCCGGACAGCCCACCGATACGGGTAGTCGGTGAGCGAGCCGCGCAGTGTAGCGATGCCGATCGGGAATGGGAAGAGCCGGAGACTCAGGCTTCGCGGGTGGCCTGTACCAGCGGCTCCATCGCGCGCGACATCTCCATGAGTTTCAGGGCGTATTCCTGCAGGCGGAGGTCCCGCGCGTCCACCGGCTTCCAGGGCGGCACCGGGGTGGGCTTGCCGCCGTCGGCCTTGTCCATGGCGACGAAGACCATCACGCAGCTGGTCGCCAGGCGCTCCTGACCGCTCCGCAGGTCGCGCGCCAGCACGTCCACGGCCAGGTGCATGCTGGAGGTGCCCGTATGGATCAGCCGGGCGCGCACGGTGACCAGGTCGCCGATGAGGATGGGCGCGAGGAACTGGATGCCACTGACCGACACGGTGACGCAATAGGCGCCGCTCCAGCCGACCGCGCAGGCGTACCCCGCCTGGTCCAGCCACTTCATGGCCATGCCGCCATGGACCTTGCCACCGAAGTTCACGTCGGTCGGCTGCGCCAGGAAACGGAACTCGACTTCTCGCTGGGTGCCGGACATGCCGCAAGCCTTGCTGGGGAAAGCCGCATTATGGCCGCTGGACCGCTTGTCGTACCGCCCTGCCCGGCATAGATTCGGAACCATCACCCCCTGGAGCCATCGATGGTCCTTCGCAGTGTCGCCTCACGGCTTGCCCTGGCCGTGCTCCTGGGATCGGCGATCGTCATGGTCGTCACCGGTGGCCTGCTGCTGTCGCACACGCGCGAGCAGACCCTCGCCCAGACCCAGAGGGAGGCGGACGCCATCGCCGAATCCGCGGCACTGCGCATCCAGGGCCGCATCGACGGGGTAGGCACGGTGGCACGCACGCTGGCGTTCCTCCTGCGCGACCGCCGCGACCAGGCCGCGCCGCTGATTCGCGACACGCTGGCCGCCCACCCCGACCTCGTCGACATCACCGCCGCGTTCGTGCCGCGCAACACGGCCATGCCCCGGAACGACGATGCCCCGGTGGCGCGCCGCGGCGCCGATGGCCACCTGGTCATGGGCAGCCGGCGAACGGACCCGGAGCCCTACTGGCGCTCGCCGTGGTTCATCCGCGGCCTGAACTGCGACGGCGGTTGCTGGCAGCCGCCGTTCCATGCCGCCGGCGAGAGTCGCACGCTGATCGGCTACTCGGTCGCCATCCCCGGCGGCGACCGGGTGCCGGTGATCGGCGTCGCCGATGCCACGATCAGCCTCGACTGGCTGCAGCGCGTCGTGTCGCAGCTGAACAAGCCGGGTCATGCCTCCGGCTTCGTCGTGGACGGCGATGGAGTGTTCCTGGCGCACGACTGGGCCTCATACATCGGCAGCCGCGCCAGCCATCCGCTGCGCGAGGCCATCGCATCCGGCAACCCGGCCACCCGGCTCACGCCGGAGATGGGCGCGCGGGTCAGCGAGCCGGCGTGGGTCTACCTCGTACCCATCCGCGGCACCCGCTGGACGTTCGGCCTGAGCATGCCCGAGCGGGCCGTGCTGGCCGACCTGCGGCGCACCTACCTGGTCGATATCCTGCTCGGCGTGCTGGCACTGACCGGGGTCTCGCTGATCGCGCTGTTCATCACGCGCCGGCTGATGGCACCCCTGGGCGTGCTTGCCGAGCGGGCCGAGAACGTTGCACGAGGCGACCTGGACTTCGCACTGCCCCGCGTGCGGAGGGACGACGAGGTAGGCCGCCTGACGCGCGCCTTCGACCAGATGCGCCACGAACTGGCCGGCCACATCGACCTGGCCAAGCGCACGGCACGCGATCAGGAGCGCATCGCCAGCGAACTGGAGATCGCCCGGCAGATCCAGCTCGCCCTGATCCCCGAACCGCACTGGCTGGCCGAGGACGGACGGCTCGAGCTCTATGCCGCCCTGCGGCCGGCCCAGGCCGTGGGTGGCGATCTCTACACTTACTTCGCGCTGGGCGCCCGGCATGTCTGCGTCATGGTCGGCGACGTGTCCGACAAGGGCGTGCCGGCCGCGCTGTTCATGGCCCGCACCATCACGCTGGCCCGCACCCTTGCTACCCATGCGCGCTCGCCCAGCGACATCCTGGGCGCCCTGAATCGCGAGCTATGCAAAGGTAACGACACCTGCATGTTCGTGACCCTGCTGTGCGGCGTGGTGGAGACGGAAACCGGGATGCTCTCGATGGCCAGCGCGGGCCATGAACAGCCCGTGCTGCGGGCGGGGGGCTCCGCCATCCTGATCGACGTGGAAACCGGCCCGGCGCTCGGCCTGGACCGCGAGGCGCGCTACCCTGTCCGGGTACTCACGCTGCTGGGAGGGGACACCGTGCTCATGTACACCGATGGTGTCAGCGAAGCGCATGCCGGCGACCAGCGCCTCTACGGCGCCCATTCGCTGCTGGACAGCGTGGCGCGCGTCGCCGAAGGCGCGACGCCCGAAGCCTACGTACAAGGCGTCCTCGGCGACGTGGACGCCTACGTCGAGGGCGCGCCGGCCTACGACGACATCGCCCTGCTCGCGCTTACCTGGCATGACACCGAGACCCAGGGGGCGCACCTCGATGCGGCTGCGCATCTCTAACCGTCTGGAGGACGTCTTCCTGGCGCTGGACCGCGCCACGGACATCCTCGAGCGCAGCGACATCGACATCGCCTGTCGTGCCGACGTGCGGCTGGTGCTGGAGGAACTCCTGGTCAACACCGTGCGGCACGGCTACCCCGATGGCCGCGAAGGCCGCATCGATATCCACATGGCGATCGAACGCGCCAGCGTGTGCCTGGAACTGCGCGACGACGGTGCCCCGTTCGACCCGCTCGAACCCCCTGCGCCGGAGCTTCCAGGCGACATCGCCCAGCGCGATATCGGCGGCCTCGGCCTGCACCTCGCGCGCAGCATCGCCAGCGCCTTCGACTATGCACACGACGAATACGGCAACCGTGTCGTGATCCGCTTCGATCCCTCCCTGTACGGCGAGCCCATCCCATGACCCTGATCGTCCGCAGCGAGTCCCCCACCCCCGAACGCAGCACCGTCTGGCTGGAAGGCCGGCTGGACGCCGCATCCTTCGGCGAGTTCGACGAGGCGTTGCGAGATATCACGCCCATGGTGGACAACGGCGGCACCCTGATCGTCGACCTTTCCGCGCTGGACTACATCAGCAGCGCCGGACTGCGCAGCCTGGCGCAGTTGCGCAAGCAGATGCACGACCGGACCGGACGCGTGCTGCTGCTCAACCCGCAGCCGCAGGTAAAGAAGGTGTTCGAGATCGTCAAGGCGGTACCGGTGGCCGAGGTGTTCGCCAGCGTGGCGGAACTGGACCAGTACCTGGACCATATGCAGCGGAAGATCACGGGCTGACTCGGAACCTCGTTTAGCGGGTGCCAGGCACGACGGGGCGCCGACCTACCCTTTCGTGGTCTCGAGCACGCTGGTGCGCAGCGCTTCCAGCTGCCGCTTCAGGCCGGCCAGTTCATCCAGTTCGCATCCCGTGGCGCAGAACACGTGGACGGGCACATCGCCGGTCTTCTCCTGCAGGGCCCTGCCTTGCTCGGTCAGGGTGACGATCACCTGCCGCTCGTCTTGCGTGCCGCGTGTGCGCTGCACCAGCCCGGCGGATTGCAGGCGCTTGAGAAGCGGCGTCAGCGTGGCCGAATCGAGGAACAGCCGCTCGCCCAGCCCTGACACCGTGACACCGTCGCGCTCCCACAGCACCAGCATGACCATGTACTGCGGGTAGGTGAGGTCCAGCCTGGCCAGCAACTGCCGGTAGAGCTTGCCCATGGCCAGGTTGGCCGAATAGAGGGCGAAGCAGAGCTGGCCGTCGAGCGTGCGCGGGGCTTCGACGCCTTCGGGGAGGGCGGGCTTGATCATAAAAGAAAGGTAGGGATGCGACTATTCAATTGCAAGCGATTTAATCGCCAGACGAAGAAACCGTCGCAGCCAGGATGGCAGTTGAATTCACTCAGCTGCAAAAAAGGTTCTTCGCGCGTTACCGGGGAGGAGGCGTCGGGCGGTCACCCTCTGCGCTCGAGCAGCGGCCGCAAGCGGCCGAACTCGCTCAGAGGATGACCCCCCGACACCTCCCCGACGACTGAGGTGCCGGGTAGGGAAAGCGACGCTCGCGGCATCGCCCGAAGCGGCATCTCCAGGGTGGCCCCGTCCGAGATCGCCAGCGCTTTGCTTTTCCACTCCCGCTGCCTCTGTCGTCGCAGAGGTGCTGGGTGGTTACGCTCTGAGCGAGTTCGGCCGCTTGCGGCCGCTGCCCGAGCGCAGAGTGTGACCACCCAGCGCCTCCTCGCCGCGCCATACGAGCGACAGTGGCTCTGGCTTCGGCTTCGGCTTCGGGACGGCCACGGTCATGCGTGAAGAACCAAAAAAAGCCTCGCACGAGCGAGGCTTTTCGTTTCACCCTTTAACGCATGCGCTCAGACGTTGAATCGGAAGTGCAGCACGTCGCCTTCCTTGACCAGGTAGTCCTTGCCTTCCAGGCGAAGCCGGCCGGCTTCCTTCGCACCCTGCTCGCCCTTGAACTTGATGAAGTCATCGTAGGCGACGGTCTCGGCACGGATGAAACCGCGCTCGAAGTCCGTATGGATGACACCGGCGGCCTGCGGCGCGGTGGAACCGGCGCGGACCTGCCAGGCGCGAACTTCCTTCTCGCCGGCGGTGAAATACGTCTGCAGGCCAAGCAACTTGTAGCCCGCGCGAATCACGCGGTTCAGGCCCGGCTCGTCGAGCCCGAGATCCTTGAGGAACTCGTCGCGGTCAGCCTCTTCCATCTGCGAGAGTTCTTCCTCGATGGCGGCCGAGATGGCCACCACCTCGGCACCCTCTTCCACGGCGCGCGCGCGGACGGCATCCAGGTGCGGATTGTTCTCGAAGCCGTCTTCCGCCACGTTGGCGATGTACATCAGCGGCTTCATCGTGATGAGGAACATGTCGCGCACGAGCGCCTTTTCTTCCGCATCCAGCCCGGCCGAGCGGGCCGACTTACCCTGGTCGAGGGCCACGCGCAGTTTTTCCAGCACCGGCTTCTTCGCGATGGCGTCCTTGTCGTTGGCCTTGGCCGAACGCGTGGCGCGGTCGAGCGCCTTCAGCACGGCTTCCAGGTCGGCCAGCGCCAGTTCGGTGTCGATCGTCTCGATGTCGGCAATCGGGTCGACCTTGTTGGCCACATGGATGACGTTACCGTCTTCGAAGCAGCGCACGACGTGCGCGATGGCGTCGGTCTCGCGGATGTGGGCGAGGAACTTGTTACCCAGGCCTTCGCCCTTGGACGCGCCGGCGACCAGGCCGGCGATGTCGACGAATTCCATGGTGGTGGGAATCACGCGCTGCGGCTTCACGATATCCGACAGCGCGCTCAGGCGCAGGTCGGGCACGGGAACGATGCCGGTGTTGGGCTCGATCGTGCAGAACGGGAAGTTGGCGGCGGCGATGCCGGCCTTGGTGAGCGCGTTGAAAAGGGTGGACTTGCCGACGTTAGGCAGGCCGACGATGCCGCATTTGATGCCCATGGCGATGTTGTCCGGTATAGGTGAGTGGTGCGGTCAGGCGACCGTGTGCAGGCGCTTCATCGCCTCGTCGAACTTGCCATCCAGCGCCAGCGGCAGCACGTCGAACGCGCGCCCGATGCCGTGCATGATGGCGTCCTCGTCGGCCGCGTTGGGTCGGCCGAGCACCCACGGGGTGACCTTGTCCTTGTGCCCCGGGTGGCCGATACCGACCCGCAGGCGATGGAACTTGCCATGACCCAGGTGGGCCATGATGTCGCGCAATCCGTTCTGGCCGCCGTGGCCGCCGTCGAATTTCATGCGGACGGTGCCGGGCGGGAGGTCCAGTTCGTCGTGGGCGACGAGACACTCCTCCGGCGCGATCTTGTAGTAGCGCAGCGCCGAGGCCACCGCGATGCCACTCTTGTTCATGAACGTCGCGGGCTTGAGCAGCCAGAGGGTTTCGCCGCCGAGGCGCAGCTTGCAGGTTTCCCCGTGCAGCTTGCCGTCGAAGGCCCAACGCTCTCCCTGATCCATGGCCAGGGCATCGACACACCAGAACCCGGCGTTGTGCCGGGTCCTGACGTATTCGGCCCCGGGGTTACCGAGGCCGACGATGAGACGAAGTGTCGCCATGTGCCGAAGCGGACACGACCCGCGGCGCCAGGGCGCACGCGGGTCGCAAACCGATTACTTCTTCTCTTCGGTCGGAGCGTCGCCTTCGGCGGCCGGCGCTTCCGGATCGACTTCTTCCTGGATGGCGGCGACGGTGACGACGGCGACGTCGTGCTCCTTGCCCAGGGCCAGCTCAGGAATTTCCACGTTGGCCGGCAGCGTGAGGTCGGACAGGTGGATGATGGAGTCGGCGTCGAGCGAAGCCAGGTCCAGCTCGATGAACTCGGGCAGGTGCTTGGGCAGGCACGAGACCACGACTTCCGTCAGGTTGTGCGAGATGACCAGACCCGAGGTCTTGCCAGCCGGCGACTTTTCCTGGTTGAGGAAGTGGATGGGCACGGCGACCTTGACGGCCTCGTTCTCGTTCACGCGCAGGAAGTCCATGTGCAGCATGAGCTGCTTGTACGGGTGCTTCTGCCAGTCCTTGATCAGGACCTTCTGCTTCTTGCCGTCGACGGTGAGGTCGATGACGGACGAGTAGAACGACTCGAAACGCGAGCCGAGCAGCACGTCGTTGTGCAGGACCTGGATAGCCTGCGGAGCCTCGCCGGCGCCGTAGACGATACCCGGCACGAAACCCGCGGTACGAAGGCGGCGGCTCGCACCCTTCCCTTCGATCTTGCGGCTCGTGGCGGTGAGCTGATGATTGGTAGCCATGGTGTTGCCTCAGGTAAACCGCCTTACGGCGGTGGTAAAGGGCTTCCCCGCGACCAGGGAAGCCCGAAAACGGTAGGTCAGTCGATGTAGAGGGAGCTCACCGATTCGCCGAAGGCGATGCGGCGGATCGTCTCGGCGAGCAGTTCCGCGACCGACAACTGACGGATTTTCGCACAGTCGCGCGCGTTGTCGCGCAGCGGCAGGGTATTGGTGACCACCAGCTGGTCGAGCTGGGAGCCCTCGATGTTGGTGATCGCGGCACCCGACAGCACCGGGTGGACGCAATAGGCGACGACCTTGCGGGCGCCTTTTTCCTTCAGGGCCGCCGCGGCGGCGCACAGGGTGCCGGCCGTATCGACGATGTCGTCGACCAGGACGCAGGTCTTGCCGTCCACGTCGCCGATGATGTTCATGACCGTGGCCACGTTGGCCTTCGGGCGGCGCTTGTCGATGATCGCCAGGTCGGCATCGTCGAGGCGCTTGGCCAGCGCGCGAGCGCGGACCACGCCACCGACGTCGGGGCTGACCACGATCAGGTCGTCCATGCTGTGGTGGCGCCAGATGTCGGCCAGCAGCACCGGCGAGGCGTACACGTTGTCCACCGGGATATCGAAGAAACCCTGGATCTGGTCGGCGTGCAGGTCGATCGTGAGCACGCGGTCGGCGCCGGCGGTGGCGATCATCTTGGCCGCCAGCTTGGCCGTGATCGGCACGCGCGCCGAGCGGGGGCGACGATCCTGGCGGGCATAGCCGAAATACGGCATGACCGCGGTGACGCTACCGGCGGACGCGCGCTTGAGCGCGTCGATCAGCACCAGCAGGTCGAACAGGTTCTCGGCGCTGGGGGCACCCGTCGGCTGGATGACGAATACCTCCTGCTTGCGGACGTTTTCCTCGATCTCGATCTGTGCCTCGCCATCGCTGAACCGGCCGATGAGCGCCTTGCCGAGCGGAATGCCCAGGCGGGCGGCGACATCTTCGGCCAGTGCGCGGTGCGCATTGCCGGTAAACAACATCGGGGTGGACGTATCCACGGAAACTCCTGGCGTGAGATGGGTGGGTCCGGGTGTATGCCACCGTGAGGTGGCTGGGGCGGCAGGATTCGAACCTGCGCATGCGGGAATCAAAATCCCGTGCCTTAACCAGCTTGGCGACGCCCCAACAATTCGTTCCGGCGAGCCATGTGGCCCGCCTGGCTCTGCCGCAGCCCGCGGCCCTTCCCGTCCTTACGACCTGTGTCCAGCGGCGTCGATCCGTTGCCGCATGAGTTGCAGCGGCGAGGGATCGATGCCTGCCGCCACGTGGACCGTAAAGCCCGCGGGACAGCGTGAAGCGACGGCAAGCGCCGCCTCGTGCGTTCTCGTTTCCAGGAATACGCAGCCACCGCTGCCGGAAAGCCGCGCGTTGCCGAAGCCGCCCAGCCATTCCAGTGCCGCCGCCACGCGCGGATGCCGCGCGCGAACCACGGGTTCGAAGGCGTTCTCCGCAACTCCCCCGGAAACAAAGGCCGAAATTGTCGCTTGCGGGGCATGGCGTGTCAATTCGGGCGCGGCGAACAGCGCGGCCGTGGGCACGTGTTCGCCCGGATCGACGACCACGTACCAACGCCGCGGCAAGCGCAGGGGCGTCAGCCGCTCGCCCACGCCCTCGGCCCAGGCCGACCGCCCGCGGACGAAGACGGGCACATCGGCGCCCAGGCGCAAGCCCAGCACCGCCAGGGCGTCCTCGTCCAGTCCCGTGCCCCACAAGGCGTTCAGGCCGACCAGCACGCTGGCCGCATCCGAGCTGCCGCCGCCCAGGCCGCCGCCCATGGGAATCCGCTTGGCGATGGCGATCTCCGCACCGAGCGGACAGCCGGTTTCCGCGGCCAGCAAGCGGGCGGCGCGCACGGTCAGGTCGTTGTCCTCGGGAACACCGGGCACCGCGGCGGGACGGGTGACGAGGCCGTCGGCCCGCACGCGCAGGCGCACCTCGTCGCCCCAGTCGAGCAGGCGGAACACCGTCTGCAAGGCGTGGTAACCATTGTCCAGGCGGCCCACGATGCGCAGGAACAGGTTGAGCTTGGCCGGCGCCGGCCAGCGGGTCCAGTCGGTCGGCCCCAGCGGCGCCAGTTCACGGCTCATGAAGACCCGCAGGTGGTCGGGAAAGCCGTTTTCGCGGTCCCGCGCCAGCGCCCGGGCAAAGCCGGGAGCATGCTTGTCGACCACGGTGAAGCCGTGCTTCGCATAGAACGGCGCGTTCCAGGGCACATCCGACAGCGTCCCCAGGTCTACCCGACGGAACCCTGCTTCGCGCGCCCAGGCGCAGGCGTGCTCGAGCAGTGCTGCGCCGATGCCCCGGCCGCCGAACGCCGGCAGCACATCGATCTCGGCGATGCCGATCGCGTCCGGGGTGCCGTCGGTGTCGAGGCAGACGAATCCGACCACATCCTCGTCCACCGTCGCCACCCACGCCCGACCGCGTGCGATCAGCTCGTGGACGATCTCGCGCGGCAGCATCATCGACGAGTACGACGGCCATGCCGGATGCCCGCGGAACAGCTGCACCGCGGCGCGTTCGATCTCGCAAAGCCGGTCGGCATGGTCCGCGACGGCGGGACATATCTCGAAGTTCATCGCGGGGCCGTGGTGCGAAAGGCGCGGAGTATAGCGGGCGCCTACTTCGCGAACGACCAGTCCTCGATCGCCAGGCGCACCTTGTAGGGCGCTTTCTCGGCGAACACGCGCAACGGCATGGCCGGCTGGCGCGTCGTGTCCCAGGTTTTGTAGTCGACCGTCCAGCCGTCCTGGACCAGGCGGGACGGCAGGCCATCCCCGCCGAACGCGATGTCCGCGGCGCCGGTGTCGGCACGCAGGCCCAGTGCCCACCGTTTCAGCTCACGCAGGGGAATCTGCCAGCCGACGGTCGCGGCCATGAGCGATTCGGCATCGGTGCCGTGCCGGGTGCCACCATCCAGGCCTTCCAGGTCGGCACCGTCGGGGGCGCCGGTGAGGCGAAAGGTGCGACCCGTGATCGGCCCGCGCACGGTGAACTCGTAGCGGTCGCCGTCCTGTCGCCAGGTAAGGGTGCCCGAGTTGCTGTCCTTACCGTCCGAGACGGACAGCTTGCCCTGCAACGTCCAGTGATCGGTATCGGCCAGGTCGCGCTCACGCTGCGCCTGCCGGCCCAGCGTGGCGGCATCGCCCGGTTGGCGGACCGGCGCACGGGTGGTCGCGCAGGCGGAAAGCAACAGCGCGAGGGAAACGAGGGAGGTTCTGACGACACGGTGCATGGATCGATCCGGCGAGGGAGGGAAGACGAGGCGATGGCGCCCGGCGAAGACCGCCGGCAGGCGCCCTACCCCTGCGGGCGCAGCTTCTGCTCGGCCCGTGGCAGCGCGGCGTTTTTCGGGTCGATGCGACGCACCTCGTCCAGCAGCTTGCGCGCTTCGTCGTGCGCACCCCGTGCCCACAGCACTTCGGCCAGGTGCAGGCCGACGTCGCCGTCCTTATGCCGGGCCCAGGCTGCGCGCAGCGTGGTTTCGGCCTGGTCCAGGCGACCTTGCCGGAACTGCAGCCAGCCCCAGGAATCGGCCACGGAGGGATCGTCCGGGCGCGCGGCTCGCGCCACCTGCAGCAGGGCCTGGGCCTCGGGAAGGTCGCGATCGTTGTCGGCCAACGTGTATCCCAATGCGTTGCTCGCCTCCACGTCGCCCGGCTTCAGGGTGAGCACCTGGCGGAAATCAGCCACCGCCTGGTCCACCTTCCCGGCTTCGGCATTGGCCAGTCCGCGGGCGTAGAGCATGTCCGGATCGTCCGGCTTCACCCGCAACGCCTTGTCGTAAGCATCCACGGCGGCGGCGTAGCGCCGGGCATCCATGTACAGCTCGCCGTCCAGCGCGAAGGCCTTGCGCAGGGCGTCGGGGCGGTCGGCGTACTGGGTCTGCAGGCTGCCGACGATCTCGTGGGCATCGTCGTCCTTGCCTTGCAGATGGAGGATGACCGCGCTGCGCACGGAGGCGTCGAAGATGCGCGGATCGTCGTCGCCGACCGCGGCGTACCAGTCGAGGGCGTCTTCCTGCTGTCCCAGCAACTCGGCCAACTGGCCCAGCGTGAACGCATTCGCCGCCTGCACGTCGTCGGACTGCCGGCGGATCTCCGCGTAAAGCCCGGCCACGGCCTTCTTGTCCTGGGCACGCGCGGCCAGGGTCATCCGCATCATGTAGGTATCGACATCCTGCGTGCCGCCGGCCAGCACCCGTGCGGCGCCTTTTTCGTCGCCGCCCTGCGCCAGCACCGTGGCATAGGCCAGGCGAAGCCGCGTGTTGGCCGGATCCTTTGCCACGGCCTTCGCGAACAGGGCCTTCGCCCCCGCCTTGTCGCCGGCGCGGAAGTGCTGCTGCGCCGCCCAGCCGTAGGTCACCCCGTCGTGGAAACGCGCCTGCGCGCCGTCGCCGATGGCCTTGGCGTAGTCGTGCCGACCGAGGGTCTCGCCCAGTTCGGCCATGGCCAGCCAGACGGCGGAATCGTTGGGCAGGCGCTGCGGCGTGGCCACGCGCTCGAGCAACTGCCCGGCCTGCGCGGCATCGCGGCCGGAGGCCAGGGTGCGACCGATCTCGCGCCAGGCCTCGGGACTGCCCGTGCCCGCCATGATCTCCAACTGGCGCTGGGCCTCGGCCGTGTCGCCGCGGTCCAGCGCCATGCGTGCGCGGGTCTCGGCCAGCTCCAGCGGCCCGGCACCCAGGCGGGCCCAGCGCGCCAGGCCCCGTGCCGCGGCGTCCTGGTCGTGCACGGCCAGGGCCAGTTCCGTGGCGCGCGCGGCCACGCGGGGGTCGTCGGTGAGCGGGGCCGCGCGGCCATAGGCATCGGAGGCGGCCTTCAGATCGTTGGCGGCCAGGGCGAAGTCGCCCGCCATCAGCTGGGCCTGGAGGTCGCGCTCCGGCGGCACGATGGCCACCTGCATCCGGTCCAGCGGCTGCGCGCCCGTACGCACGGCCCTGGGCGCGGTGGCCGGGCCGGGGGGCGTCGTGGCACAGCCGGCGAGCACCGCGAGGGTGCCCAGGGCCACAAAATGCCGCACTCGCTTGAACTTGGACCGACCGCTCAGCACACTACTCTCCGAATTCGTCCTACACGCCGATGCATGAAGCCCGGCCCTTGTGAGCGCACAATGCGCCCTTAGCTTAGCCGACGCCACCGAAGCCGACCGCAGCCCGTCATGCCACTCATCGCCCTCGGGCTCAATCACCTCACCGCGCCGGTCAGCCTGCGCGAGCAGGTGGCATTCGACGCCGCGGCGGCCCCGGAGGCGCTGGACGAACTCGTCCGGCAGCCCGGCGTGGAGGAGGCGATGATTCTCTCCACCTGCAACCGCACCGAGCTTTATTGCAGCGTGGCCGACGGCTTCGAGAGCGCACCCGGCCTGTGGCTGTCCCGGCAACACCGTCTGACCCCGCAGCGGCTGGACGAGTTCCTCTATCGCCACGACGAACACGAAGCCGTCCGTCACATGTTCCGCGTGGCGACGGGACTCGACTCCATGGTGCTGGGCGAGCCGCAGATCCTCGGCCAGGTGAAGGACGCCTACCAGCAGGCCCGCTCCGCGCAGTCGCTGCGCGCGCCCATGGAGCGCCTGCTGCAGCACACCTTCGCCGTGGCCAAGCGCGTCCGTACCGATACACGCATCGGCGCGCACACGGTCTCGGTCGCGTACACGGCGGTGCGTCTGGCCGAGCAGGTGTTCACCGACCTGCGCCAGGCCTGCGTGCTGCTGATCGGCGCCGGCGAGACGATCGAGCTGGCCGCCCGCCACCTCACCGACAAGAAGGTGCGCCGGCTGATCGTGGCCAACCGCACGCCGGAAAACGCCCAGGAGCTGGCCAGCCGCTACGGCGGCTATGCCATTTCCCTCGCCGACCTGCCGCGCCACTTGGCCGAGGCGGATATCGTCATCAGCTCCACGGCCTCGCGGCAACCGGTGGTCACCCGGTCGATGGTGGCCGACGCGATCGTCGCGCGCCGCCGGCGGCCGATGTTCATGGTGGATATCGCCGTGCCGCGGGATATCGAGGCGGAGGTCGCCCAGTTGGACGACGTCTACCTTTACGGCATCGACGACCTCAAGCAGGTCATCGACGAGAACCGCCGCTCCCGGGAAATGGCCGCGCGCGAGGCCGACGCCATCATCGACCTCCAGGTGGAGCGCTACATGTCCTGGCGTCGCGCGCTCACCCTGCGCAATCCGGCGGTGGACATGCGCGTGGCCGCCGAGGCCCAGCGCGACGAAGTGCTGGCCAAGGCCCAGGCCATGCTGGCCAGGGGCCGTTCCGCGGACGAAGCCCTGGCCTTCCTGGCCAACACGCTGACCAACAAGCTGCTGCATGCGCCCAGCGCGCGGCTGCGCGACGCCGCCCTTTCCGGCGACATGGACCTGCTGCACGCCGCCGGCCGTCTCTACGGACTGGACCCGGACGACGACGTTTCCGCATGATGTGGGATTACTCTCGCCCCACGTCGTACCGTCGATGACCCCTTCCATCCGCCGTAAACTCGAAGCCCTCGCCGAACGCCACGAGGAAGTCGGCCGCCTGCTCGCCCAGCCGGACGCGCTCGCCGACAACCAGCGCTTCCGCGACCTGTCGCGCGAATACGCCCAGCTGGAGCCCGTGGCCGCCTCCCTGCGCGAGCACGACGACGCGGAACGCGAGCTGGCCGAGACACGCGCCATGCTCGACGACCCCGAACTGCGCGACATGGCGGTGGACGACGTGGCACGCATCCAGGCGCGCCTGGAGGACCTGGACGGCGAGCTGCAGATCCTGCTGCTGCCGAAGGACCCACGCGACGAAGGCAACCTGTTCCTCGAAGTGCGCGCCGGCACCGGCGGCGACGAGGCGGCGATCTTCGCGGGCGACCTCTTCCGCATGTACGCACGCTACGCCGAGCGGCAGCGCTGGCATGTCGAGATACTCAACGCGAACGAGGGCGAGCACGGCGGCTACAAGGAAGTGGTGGCGCGCATCGAAGGACGCGGGGCCTACTCCAAGCTGAAGTTCGAATCCGGCACCCACCGCGTGCAGCGCGTGCCGGAAACCGAGTCGCAGGGCCGCATCCATACCTCCGCCGCCACCGTGGCCATCCTCCCCGAACAGGACGACATCGCCGAGATCGACATTCGCGACGGCGACCTCAAGGTGGATACCTTCCGCGCGTCCGGCGCCGGCGGCCAGCACGTCAACAAGACCGACTCGGCCATCCGCATCACCCACCTGCCTACCGGCACGGTGGTGGAGTGCCAGGACGAGCGCAGCCAGCACAAGAACCGTGCCCGCGCGATGAGCCTGCTCAAGGCACGCCTGCTGGATGCCGAGCGCAGCAAGCAAAGCGCCGCCCAGGCGGAATCACGCCGCCTCCAGGTCGGCTCCGGCGACCGCAGCCAGCGCATCCGCACCTACAACTTCCCGCAGGGCCGCATCACCGACCATCGCGTCAACCTGACGCTCTACCGCCTCACCGAGGTGATGCAGGGCGACATGGACGAACTGATCGACACGCTGACCCGCGAGGCCCAGGCGGACGAGCTGCAAAGCCTGACGGCGGCGTAACCGCCCTGCCCTGCCGGCACGCCGCGGCGACATGACGTGCCGCACAATCGGCGTCCCGACCCCCGATGGAAGATACCGATGGGCAAGAAGAAGAAAGCCTACGAACGCGACCTCGAAGCACTGCAGGTCGAACTGGTCGGCCTGACCCGCTGGCTGCGCCGCAGCGGCAAGCGCATGGTCGTGCTCTTCGAAGGGCGCGACGCCGCCGGCAAGGGCGGCACCATCAAGGCCATCACCGACAAGCTCGACACCCGCGCCGCCCGCGTCGTGGCGCTCGGCAAGCCGTCGCAGGACGAGCAGACCCAGTGGTACTTCCAGCGCTACGTGGAACACCTGCCCGCGGCCGGCGAACTGGTGCTGTTCGACCGCAGCTGGTACAACCGCGCCGTGGTCGAACCCGCCATGGGTTTTTGCACCGAAGACCAGTACGACGCCTTCATGAAGGCCTGCCCGACGTTCGAGAAACTGCTGACCGACGACGGCATCATCCTGATCAAGTACTGGCTGGCGGTCGACCAGGACGAACAGGAGGAACGCTTCGCCGAGCGCGCGCAGGATCCGTTGAAGCGCTGGAAACTGTCGCCGGTGGACCTCGAAGGCCGTGACAAGTACGCCCAGATGGGCGAACTGCGCGACACCATGATCAAGCGCACGCACACCGCCGATGCGCCGTGGTTCGTGGCCGACTACAACGACCAGAAGACCGGCCGGCTCGACCTCATCCGACACCTGCTCGATCAGGTGCCCGACAAGGAGGTTCCCAGCGACGAGGTGCACCTGCCTCCGTTGAAGAGCAAGCCGAAGAAGGACAAGGTCACCGACAAGGCGGAGAGGGTGCCGAAGGTCTACTGAGCCACCCTGGCACGGCGCACGGGTGTCCTGCGCGGCAGGCGCCCGTTGCGTGACAGCCGCAACCACTGGCGCAGGGCCAGCAGGCCGCCCGCGGATTCGATCATGGCCGCGGGCACCCACATGATGACGCCACCGATCAGCTGCCCGGTCAGCACGTTGAGCGTGAACGCGCGCCCGCATATCTCGAAGATGGGATAGAGGTCGGTTTTCGAGAAGGTGACGATGGCGCCGGCGACGATCTGCGGGGTCATGGTGATGCCCGGCGACAGCACCCGCCAGCCCGGCGACATGCGCCCCGGCGGCTTCGGGCGGTGGTCCAGCACCAGCCACCAGTACGCCAGCCCCGACACCACCATCGACCAGTTCATGGCGCGGTAGATCCGCCAGTCCAGCATGGCCAGCGTCTGCAGGTCCGGCACCAGCCAGACCAAGATCAACGCGACGAAGCCCACGGTCACGACCGCGGGGTGCAGCAGTACCGTGCTCAGCACGCGCCAGACCGCGCCGCCTTGCGCGCGACGCAGCCGCACACGCCACGCCAGTGGCAGGCCGGCGCGAAGGATCGTGCCGGGATAGGACGCGATGACCAGCAATGGCGCCAGATGGTGCAGCAGCACCTGCTGGATGCGGTGCATGAAAAACTCGTGCTCCGCGAAATAATCGAAATAGGTGTGCAGCGACAGGTAGATCATCGCCATGCCGGCCCAGAACGCGGCCCGGCGCGCCAGCGGCACCCGCAGGCGCCGGCAGCCGCGCGCATAGGCGAGCGCCGTGCCGACGAAGACGATCAGGAACACCCAGGAAAACTCCCAGGGCACCACCCATTTCAGGATCGTGCCGGCCACCGTCAGGTCGCGCGGCGGGCACGGCGCGTGCGCCGCCAGCCGTAGATCAGCCCGATAAGCGCGACCAGGCCGGGTACCAGCACGATGTTGATGAACTTCAGGCGCAGCCCCAGCGCGTCGATCTCGGCGTTGAGCTGGTGCTGCACGTCACGCAATTCCTTGCCGATGGCCAGCTTGCGCTGCAGGTACTGCTCGACCTCGCGGCGCTGCTCGGCCGTGGCCGTGCCACCCGTGGCGCCCTTGGCCGGTTGCAGTTCGGCCAGGCGGCGCTGGGTTTCATAGAGCTCGTTTTCCAGTTCGCGTTTCTTGGTCAGGAACTTGCGATCGGCGGCGGCCTGCAGGGCGCGCACACGCGTGAACGGACGCTGCGCATTGACCCGGCCGCGGATCGACAACAGCGCCGTGGATCCGCTGAGGTTGTCGACGATGTTGGAGACGAAGTCGCCGTTGTTGGCGAACGGCGTGAGCTGCTGCTGGCCCAGCAGGGGCTGCACATCGATCCACAGACGATCGGAGAGCAGGTCGGTGTCGGCCACCAGCACGATCTCGCCCGGGCCTCCTGCCTTGGCGAGGTGGCCCTTGCCCGCGCGCTCGGGGAATGCGGAGTGGAACGTGTCGCGCAGGCGCGCCGCCAGCACGTAACGATCGTGGGTCGGCTCGTAGTTCTCCATCAGGCTGGACGGATCGTTGGCCGCGTCGCGCACCCGCTGGGCGGGCACCACCGTGGCTTCGTCGGAGGACTGCACCAGCGGCACCAGCCGCGCCTTCGTCTCCTGGGCCAGTTCGAAGTGGCCGGCGGTCGAGAAATTCACCCGCTGCAGGCTGGCCGTCACCACGTCGTCGTGGTTGAGGTCCTGCGCACCCAGGCCGAGCATCGCCGGATGCCCGATGCTGTTGCCGTTGAGGTCGATGGTCAACGCCTGCGAGCGGTCCAGCACCACCTGGCTCGGGTCGTACACCACTCCCCACGCGGCGAACAGGCGATGCAGGTCGGAGTCGTGATCGTCCACGATGCCGTGCGAGTCGATCAGCGGCGCGCTGTCCATTTCCGAGTCCGGATCGACGAACACCACCAGGTGGCCGCCACGCAATACGTACTGGTCGATCGCGTATTGCGCGTCGTCCGACAATCGCTTGGGATGCACCAGCAGCAGCACCTCGATCGACGGATCGATGTGGGTCAGGCCGTCAGGGTCCAGCGTGGTCACCTCGGCGATCTGGTCGAGCTGCCGGAACACCGTCCACGCGGCTTCACCGATCACCGGGTTGCCTTCCACCGGCAGGGAGCTGACCACGGCCAGCCGCGGTTTGCGCGGCATGCCCAGTTCGTAGAGCAGCTTGGCGATGTCGTATTCGACGAACGCCTCGCGAGCGGGGTCGAAGAACGGAATGGCCTGCGGTGCCACTTCGCCGGAACCATCCATGCCCACCAGGCCGAAGAACACCCGCTCTCCGTTGCTGCCGCCGCTGGCCGGCGTGAGGCCGTAGCCTTCGGCGGCATCCTCGTCGTCGGAATACGGCACCGGATCGATCACCCGGAAGCGCACGCGACCGTGCGCACGCACGGCGATCTCGCGCAGCATCTCCTGTACCCGCTGCTCGTAGCTGCGCAGCTGCGGCAGGTCGCGCGTGGCGTGGTCGGAAAAATACAGGGTGACGGTCAACGGCTTGGTCAGTGCATCGACGATCTGCAACGTGCCTGGGGTCAGCGTGTAGATGCGATCGGACGTGAGGTCGACGCGCGCGGTGCGCAGCGACAACGCACTGATCGCGATGGCGACGAGGAACAGCGCCGCGATGGCGACCAGGGCGGCGCGCAGGCGCAGCGAACGGGTGATACGGAAGCGACGGGCCATCTCAGCGCGTCCTCTTCAGGTCGAGCATCACCACGCTGGCGCCCAGCCAGGCCACGATGGTGGCGAAGAAATACACCAGGTCGCGCAGGTCCAGCACGCCACGCGCGATGGCATTGGCGTGCCGCGCCATGCTCAGCTGGCCCATCGCGCCGACCAGCTTGGGCGGCACGGCATCCTGGAAGAAATCCAGCACCTGCGGCTGGCCCACCAGCAACAGCAGGAAGCAGACCGACGCGGTGAGGATGAAGGCGATGATCTGACTGCGCGTGATGGTGGACATGCAGGTGCCGATGGCGATGAACGCACCGGCCATCAGCCAGCTGCCCACGTAGCCGGCCAGGATCACGCCGTTATCCGGATCGCCCAGGTAGTTCACGGTGATCCAGATGGGGAACGTGAGCACCAGGCAGATCCCGATGAAGCCCCAGGCCGCCAGGAACTTGCCCAGCACGGCCTGCGAGATGGACACCGGCAGCGAGAACAGCAGTTCCAGCGTGCCCGAGGCCCGTTCTTCCGCCCACATGGCCATCGTCACCGCGGGCACCAGCACCAGGTAAAGCCAGGGATGCATGTCGAAGAACGGTTGCAGGTCGGCCAGGCCACGGTCGTAGAAATCGCCGGTGTAGAAGGTAAGCGTACCCGCCAGCACCAGGAAGATGACCATGAACACATAGGCCACGGGCGTCACGAAATAGCTCCACAATTCGCGGCGGGCGATCGCCGTCACACCGTTCATGCGTGGCCTCCGCGCGGCTGCGTGGTGATCTGCCGGAACACTTCGTCCAGGCGACCCTGCTCCAGCTGGATCTCGGACACCTGCAGGTTCTGGGTGCGCAGCAGGGCCTGCACCTCGTCGAGGATCGGCCGGCCTTCCCGCGGGAACACGGTGACCCGGCCATCCAGCGGATCGACCTCCACCGTCGCCACGCCGGGAATGCGTGCCAGCATCTCGCGCGATACCGCGCTGCCCTGCGCGCTGAACGACACCGCGCCGTGGTACCGCGAGCGCGCCTCCAGCTCGGCGGGTGTGGCATCGGCCAGCAGCTTGCCGTTGGCGATGATCGCCACCCGGTTGCACAGGGCGTGCACTTCTTCCAGCAGGTGGGTGGATATGAGGATGGTGCGCTCGCGCGCCATGGCGTCGATCAGCATGCGCACCGAATGTTTCTGGTTGGGATCCAGGCCATCCGTGGGTTCGTCGAGCATCAGCACGGGCGGATCGTGCAGGATCGCCTGCGCCAGACCCACGCGGCGACGCAGCCCCTTGGACAGCGTGCCGATGGTCTGTTCGAGCACGTCTTCCAGCTCCAGGCGCGCCACCACCTCGTCGAACCGGCGATAGGCCAGCTCCCGATCCAGCCCGCGGACGCGCACCATGAAGGTGAGGAACTCACGGACGGTCATCTCGCCGTAGCTGGGCGCACCTTCCGGCAGATAACCGAGCGCCCGCTTGGCCGACAGCGGCTCCCGCCGCACGTCGAAGCCGCAGACACGCGCGGTACCGGAAGTGGGCGCGAGGAAGCCGGCAATCATGCGCATGGCGGTGGACTTGCCCGCGCCGTTGGGCCCCAGCAGGCCCAGCACCTGCCCCGGCTCCGCCCGCAACGACAGCGCATCCACCGCGATCAGCGGTCCATAACAACGGGTCAGTCGGTCGGTCTCGATCATTCCCACAATTAACGCACGGCGGGGCGGTCGCAACCACCCCTGCTGCGCGTTGAGCATCGCGCGATGCTGGGTGGGCTCGCCTCCGGCATCGCGTTTGGCTTTGGAGCCTTGGGACGTTCGAGAAAGAGCCGGCGGGTAGCCCCCTCGGGGCCACGCCTGCGGCGACCCGTCAATGAAAGCCGCTCCGCGGCCATGTATTGATTGCCCTTCGGGCCGGGTCGGGCTTCGACCGGAGGTTTCCGATTCGACCTCCTGTCTCAGCGGAAACGGCCGGCCGTCCTGGCCGGCCCCCTTCGGGCCTTATCCGTTCGAAGCCCTCGCCTGCGGCTACCGGCCCCGAGGGGGCTACCCGCCGGCTCTTTCCATCACTGAGGTGGGTTGTGACCGAGCAACCGCTGACGTGCAGGATATGGCGTCAGCGCTTCGTTGGCTTTTCGCCCACATCGTGGGCTCCTACCCCAGGGGTAGGGCCGGTTGTGGCATATCCAACGCGTGATCTGCCGTCTGGGGGTAGGAGCGCACGCACGTGCGCGAACCCTCGACACACGTAAGGCGACCGATGCGATGCAAAGCAGGCAAGCGAGCGTTCCCAGCAACGAAGCGAAACTCAGCTCTTAGCTTTTCCCACACGCAACCTCAGTCGTCGAAAGAGCCGGCGGGTGCCACCCTCGGGGCCGGTAGCCGCAGGCGAGGGCTTCGAACGGATAAGGCCCGAAGGGGGCCGGCCAGGACGGCCGGCCATTTTCGCTGAGCCATGGATGGCGAATCGAAAATCCCCGTTCGAAGCCCGACCCGGGCCCGAAGGGCCATCAATACATGGCCGCGGAGCGGCTTTCCTTGACGGGTCGCCGCAGGCGTGGCCCCGAGGGTGGCACCCGCCGGCTCTTGCTCCACGGCCCAAGGCCCATAAAAAAACCCCGCTGTCTCCAGCGGGGTTTTTCGTGTGACCTGCAAGCCAGAGGCTTACTTGGCCATCGTCGGCGCGGTGCCGGCTTCGGCCGGAGCCGCGGCGGTGCTGGCCGGGGCGGGAGCCGAGGACGAGCCGGCGGGAGCCGATTCTTCCAGGCCCGGCTGCTTCAGGCCGGCTTCCTGCTCGGGGGTCTGGTCCGGCAGGTTGTCGCCCTGCAGCGGCAGGTAGACCTCGAACTTCTGCTCATCGTAACCCTCGACCGTGCCCTTGTTGTTGACCGGCGCCTTGACCTGGATGTCATAGGCGCGGAACGACACGTCGTCGAACTTGTAGCCGTGGGTCTGCGAGTAGGCTTCCAGCATCTGACGGGTCTGCGGCAGGCCCGCGCCGGTGCCGTTCCACTCGGCCTTCAGGGCCTTGCCACCGAAGGCGAGCACGGCCTTGACGTTGCCGTCCACGATCACGCGACCCAGCTTGTCCTTGCTGCCCGGTGCGGCGGCGGTGTCGCCCGCGGCGGGGGCGGCAGCCGTCGATGCCTCGGCGGGAGCCGTGGTGTCGAGTGCCGGACGCTGCGCGGCGGTGAGCTGCACGTCCTGACCGTTGATCTTCAGCGTGGTGGCGTCGATCTCGGCGGCCACGTCGAAGTTGTAGTTCTGGTCGCCCCAGTTCGTGGTGAAGGTGATGCGCGGGCCGACGATGTTCACGCCCAGCTTCTTCGCCGCGGCCTGCAGTTCGCCCATCGCCTTGTCCGACGCCGCATCGACGTCGTCGAGGGTGCGCGGAGCGGTGGTGGAGACGAACAGGATCGGCTTGGCAGGCTGCTCGGCGATAGCCGGGATCATCTTGCTGTAGTCGATGTTCGGGATCGCCGCCATCAGGTTCTGCAGGTTGGACAGGCTGAACTGGATCAGCGCGTCCGGATCGCCATGGATGTAGAGGTTGGAGAAGCGGTTGACCAGGTTGAAGCCGTAATCGACATCGTAGGCCCACTTCACCTTCACGAGCTTCTGGCTGCGGCCAGTGCGCTCGAGGTTGATGGTGAACTTCTTGTCGTTACCGCGCCAGCCGTTGTTGACCGTCCAGACAATGGTGCCCTTGCCGGCATCGGAGATCTTGGAGAAATCCGGATCGATGGAGGCGACTTCGAGCGAGCCGTCACCCATCTTGGGATCGCCGGCCTTCCAGGAGATCTTTGCGCCCGGGCCATAGGCCTTGCCGGAAAGTTCGAACTGGACCTTGGGATCGAGGGAGCGAAGGGCTGTGTAGTCCGGGAATCGACGGAAGTTGCTGAAGACGTCGTAAACCTGGCGCAAGTCCTTGCTGATCAGCATTTCGCGCTCGACGTGTCCCGTCGAGGGCATAGCCACACCGGCAACGACGCCCAAAATGGCGACGATGACGAGGGCAACGATAAATTCTAACAGACGCGTCATTCCACGGTTCTCCGAACGTCTTACGAACAGGCTCCGCACACGGACGGTTGCCGCATGGTCACCCCTGAAGAATCGGCCCGTGGCTTGGGGTTAGCCAGTGCCGAAAGAGCCGATGGTAGCTGCTCCCGGCGGGGAACGCCATTGGGTCCCCTGCCCTTTTTCGCAAGCCTGCACAAGCGGATTTTCGGCCGGAAACCGGCCAGCCATCGCCCCTGCGCCCGGACAGAGTCAGACGATGCCCATTTCCAGGGCCTTCAGCACCGCACGGGTGCGGTCGCGAACACCCAGTTTGGACAGGATGTTGGAGACGTGATTCTTCACCGTGCCCTCCGCCACCCGCAGCGAATTGGCAATCTCCTTGTTGCTGTAGCCCCCCGAAAGGAGGCGCAGGATCTCGGTTTCGCGTTCGGTGAGCGGGTCGGGCTGTTCCAGGCTGGAGAACTGGTTCTGTATCCGGCCCACCCCCGCCAGCAGGCGCTGGGTGACCATCGGCGCCACCAGCGAGCCGCCGGCCGACACCGTCCGCACGGCCTCCACCAGTTGGTCGAGCGAGACGTCCTTCAGCAGGTAACCCCGCGCGCCGGCCTTGAGGCCCGAGAGCACCAGCTGGTCGTCATCGAAGGTGGTCAGGATGATGGTTGGCGGCAGCTCGTTACGCGCGCCGAGGGTCTGCAGCACGTCCAGCCCGCTCATGTTGGGCATCCGCAGGTCGAGCAGCACCACGTCGGGGCGAACCTGGGGAATCATCTGCACCGCCTGGGCGCCATCGGCGCATTCGGCGACGACACGGATGTCCCCGGCCAGGTCCAGCAAGGAGCGGATGCCCTGGCGCACCAGGTTCTGATCGTCGACGAGGCAGACGGAAATCATGGATGGCCCTCGGAAGGAACGGAAAGTGTGGCACGCGGGACGGCCTCGGCGTCATCCGGGACCTCCAGCGTGTGACGCGTCGGCGCATGGGCCAGCGCGGGCTCCTCGCCCAGGGGCAGGCGCGCCGTGAGGGCGAACCCGCCCGCAGGATCGGCACCGAAACGGAGCGTGCCACCGAACTCGGCGAGCCGCTCGCGCATGCCGTTCAGGCCGTTGCCCGGATGGAACGGATGATTGCCGCGCCCGTCGTCGCGCGCGTCCAGGCACAACTCGTCGGGTCCGGTATGGCGGAACACCAGCCAGAGGTTGCGCGCATGGGCATGGCGCACCGTATTGGTGAGGATTTCCTGCGCGCAGCGCAGCAGCATCTGGGCCCGTCGGGGGTCCTCGACGCCGAAGCGCGGCGGCACGCTCAGGTGCACCGTCAGCCCGGGCACGCCCTCGGTCAGGCTGCGCAGCGCCTGGGTGAGGTCGATGGCATCGTCCTGGCGCAGTTCGCTGACCACCTCGCGTACGTCGGCCAGCAGCTGCTTCGCGGTCTTCTGCGCCTTCAGCACGTGCTCGCGGGCCGTGTCGTTGGTGAGGTGGCTGGCCACCTCCAGGTTCAGGCTGAGCGCGGTCAGGTGGTGGCCGACCAGGTCGTGCAGGTCGCGCGCGATGCGCATGCGCTCGGCGATGCGGGTGGATTCGGCCAGCAGGGCACGGGTGGCACGCAGTTCCGCGTTGAGCTGGCGCAGTTCCTCGCGCTCGTCGGCCTGCTGGCTGGCGATCAGGGAAGCGATGAACATCAGCGCCGAGAACCCGAAATAAAGCACCGCCTGCATCACCGAGGCCACCAGGGGCCAGCCGACGGCCGCATAGAACAGCGGGATCAGCGCCACGTGCGCCAGCACCATCCAGGCCATGGCCAGCGGCAGGCTGATGATCCACGGCACCACCGCGGCCACGATGACCAGCAGCAGGGCGCTGACACCGCTCTTGCTGAGCCCGCCCACCGCCAGCGCGGTGCCCGTGAGGATCAACAGCACCGCCACGCGGGTGAAACCGTCCACCCGGGAGCCCAGCTGGCGGGTCAGCAGGCCATAGACCACACCGAACACCAGGTAGCAGGCGATCCAGGCCAGCAGGGCCATGTCGCCGATCTGGCCCGGCTGGTTGCCGGCGCGCTGGATCGACAACGGCAGCCCGGCGCACAGGTACGCCAGGTAAGTGGCGTAGCGCAGCAGCCGCACGTGGTTGAACTGGAGCTTGGACATGACCGCATCATAGGGCGGCACGGGACAAGGCCGTAACCTGACGGATGGCACGGGGACCAGACCGGCCGGCCGCCGGGCGAGCTTTTTAACTAGCGGTTAACAGCGGGCGCCGAGCCGTTGCGACTGGCATGCATACAGCGCCTACCGACGCTCCCCATGCCATAATGCAGGTCATCCGCGACCCGGGGGTCGCTTTCCAAGAACACTCAAGCGGAGCAACGAATGGCCCTTGCCATCCGCGACGTGCGCGAGCACGACCTGGATGCCGTGCTGGCGCTCAATAACGAGGCAGGCACCGGCATCCTCGCCACGGACATGTCCCGCCTGCGGCACCTCTACGACGTCGCGCACTATTTCCGCGTGGCCGAACAGGACAGCCGCATCCTCGGCTTCCTCATCGCCATGCGCCAGGATGCCGATTACGCCAGTCCCAATTTCCGCTGGTTTCAGGCCCATTACGAAAGCTTCGTGTATATCGATCGCATCGTGATCGCTTCCGAATTGCGCGGCCATGGCCTGGGCCGCATCTTCTACTGCGATGTGCAGAGTTACGCCGAGGTACGTGTGCCGCTCCTGACCTGTGAAGTTTTCCTGGAACCCCGCAACGACCAGACCGTGCTGTTCCACGGCACGATGGGCTTCCAAGAAGTGGGCCAGCAAAAGATGGGCCACGACGGCCCGAAGGTCAGCCTGCTCGCCCGCGAGCTGCCCAGTTTTCCCTTCGTACGCGAACGCTACCTCGAACAGGACGGCCTGCCCGCCGTGCCCTGGCTGAGCGAGCGCGAGCCGCCGGCCGCCGCGCAGGTGAACGCATGAACGCCCGCGCCGAAACCCTCGACAGCGCCTGCGACCTGCGCTTTGGCCAGGTCGGCATCGCCTGCGTGCGCCTGCGCCGCGTCGATGCCGCGGCCCTGGTCGAGGAACTGGAACGCCGCGTGCGCGCCGCGCCGCAGATGTTCAACCGCGCCGCGGTGGTGCTCGACCTCTCGCACCTGCCCAAGCTGCCCGACGACGGCATGGTGGATGCCCTGCTCGAGGCCATCCGCAGTGCGGGCATGCTGCCGGTGGGCATCGCCTACGGCACCGCCGAGACCGAGGCCCTCGCCGAGCGCATGAACCTGCCGCTGATCGCCAAGTTCCGCGCACAGTACGAGCCTGCCTCAGGCGATGCCGCCGTGCAGGTCGCGCCGCCCGCGCCCGGCCGCGTGGAAGCCGCCCGCGCGCCGCTCGACGACAACGACACCGATATCACCGGTGCGATCACCGCGCAGCACCACACGGGCAGCGCGGTCCGCTCCGGCCAGCAGGTCTATGCGCGCGATCGCGACCTCGTGGTCACCGCCGCCGTGGCCAACGGCGCGGAAGTGATCGCCGACGGCTCCATCCATGTCTACGGCAGCCTGCGCGGACGGGCCATGGCCGGCGCCCAGGGCGACGAATCGGCACGCATCTTCTGCTCCGATTTCCGCGCCGAGCTGGTCGCCATCGCCGGGCACTACCGCGTGTTCGAAGACATGCCCAAAGAATTCGAGGGCCAGCCCGTGCAATGCTGGCTCGACAGTGGAAAACTCATGGTCGCGCGGCTCTGATGCCGTCCGTCGCAGTAACATTCGGAGACATCTCTTGACAGAAATCATCGTCGTCACCTCCGGCAAGGGCGGAGTCGGCAAGACCACCACCAGTGCCTCCCTCGCCACCGGTCTCGCCATGCAGGGCAAGAAGGTCGCGGTCATCGACTTCGACGTCGGCCTGCGCAACCTCGACCTCATCATGGGCTGCGAGCGCCGCGTGGTGTACGACTTCGTCAACGTCGTACACGGCGAGGCCACGCTCAAGCAGTCGCTGATCAAGGACAAGCGCCACGAAAACCTGTTCGTGCTGGCGGCCTCGCAGACCCGCGACAAGGATGCGCTGACCCAGGAAGGCGTGGAAAAGGTGCTCGACGAACTGGCGAAGGAAAACTTCGACTTCGTCGTCTGCGACTCCCCGGCGGGCATCGAGAAAGGCGCCCACCTGGCGATGTACTTCGCCGACCATGCCGTGGTCGTGGTCAACCCCGAAGTGTCCTCGGTGCGCGACTCCGATCGCATCCTCGGCCTGCTGTCGAGCAAGACGCGCCGTGCGGAAAAGGGCGAGGCCCCGATCAAGCAGCACCTGCTGCTCACCCGCTACAACCCCAATCGCGTCGAAGCCGGCGAGATGCTCAGCGTGAAGGACGTCGAGGACATCCTCGGTATCAACGTCGTGGGCGTCATCCCGGAATCGGAAAACGTGCTGGCCGCGTCCAATGCCGGCGTACCGGTGATCCTCGACGACAACTCGAACGCCGGTGCCGCCTACAAGGACACCGTAGCGCGTATCCTCGGCGAAGAGCGTCCGCTTCGCTTCCTCGAGCCGGTCAAGAAGGGCTTCCTCAAGCGCGTGTTCGGAGGTTGAGCATGGGTATCCTCGATTTCCTGAAGCGTAAACCCGAAGCGACGGCCGGCGTAGCGAAAGAACGCCTGCGCATCATCGTCGCCCAGGAGCGCTCGACGCGCGGCGGTCCCGACTACCTGCCGCTGCTGCGCAACGAGCTGCTCGAAGTCATCCGCAAGTACGTCAACGTCGATGTCGAGGCGGTCAACGTCACGCTCGAGCGTGACAGCGGCCACGAAGTGCTCGAACTCTCCGTGGCCCTGCCGGACGGCAAGTCCGCGATATGAGTTCGTCCGATCCCGCCGACGCGGTCCTCCGCGTCGGCGACATCGGCTTCGACGAACCACGGCAACGGCTGCTCGATTTCGGCCTCACCCTCATCGAGGTCGCCGACGGCGAAGCCATTCCCGGCAGTTATTGGGGCGACACCGAAGCCGGCATCATCGGCACGACGGTCTACGCCCGCGCCGACACCCCCGTCCACTCCCTCCTCCACGAAGCCTGCCACCTGATCGTGCTGCCGGCGGAGAAGCGTGCGCTCGTGCATACCGACGCCACGGACTCGATCGAGGAAGAGGATGCGACCTGCTACCTGCAGATCGTGCTCGGCGGGCAGCTGCCCTCGGTGGGCAGTGCGAGGATCATGGAAGACATGGATCGGTGGGGATATACCTATCGCCTGGGCTCGACGCGGGCGTGGTTCGAGCAGGATGCGACGGAAGCGAGGACGTTTCTTGTGGAGCGTGGGTTGCCAGTGGGCTGATATCGCCTGCCAGCAGCGAAGCGCCCACTCACCCCGGCTCATTCCGCTCGATCTGCGACACCACCGACGACGCCGCGCACGCTTTCGCAAGCGCCAGCCGCCTCCGCTCCAGCGACGCATACCAGAGCCACGCCGCCAACCCGATCAGGCAGATCGACGTCGCCCCCATGGCCAGCGTCAGCATGCTGGCCGACAGTGCCGGTGAGAGCACGCCGGCGACCAGCGCCGTGAGGATCAGGCTGCCGAACGCCTGCACCGAGGACACGCCGCCGCGCTGATCCGGGAAACGGTCCAGCAGCAGGAGCGTCAGTGTCGGGAAGGCCAGCTGCACGCCGCAGCCGTAGAGCGCCAGTGGCAACGTCGACCATGGCACACGCGGATGATCCAGCGTCAGCGCCAGGATGAGGTTGATCGCGCAGGACGAGAGCATCGACACGTAGCCCCACGACACCGTGCGCGCCGCACTCACCCGGCCGGCCACGCGGCCGGAAATGAACGCACCGAAGACCATGCCGCTGACCACCGGCACGAACAGCCATGGGAAACCACTCGCGCCCAGGCCGAGCAAATCGCGGATGAGGTGGGGTGCGGAGGCGATGTACAGGAACAGGCCCGCGAAGTTCACCGAGGCGGCGATGGCCAGCGGCCAGAACGGCAGGTCGCCGAGGATGGCGGCGTAGCCGTGCAGCAGCGGTCGCGGCCGGAACACGGTGCGGCGCTCGACGGGATGCGATTCGACGAGGAAATACGCCACGCCCAGCGTCAGCAGCATGGTGAAGCCGGTCAGGGCCCAGAAGATGCCGCGCCAGCCGTCGATGCCCAGCAGCCATGCGCCGACGATGGGTGCAATGGCGGGAGCCACGCCGAAGATCATCATCACCTTCGACATCATCCGCTGGGCTTCCTCTCCGTGCATGCTGTCACGCACGACGGCACGCCCGACCACGATGCCCGCGCCGCCGCACAGGCCCTGCAAGACGCGGCAGGCCAGCAGGAAAGCGAAGCTGGGGGCCATGGCCGCGCCGACCGAGGCCAGGGTGTAGATGGCCATCGAGATCACGATGACTGGCTTGCGCCCGTACGCATCGGACAACGCGCCATGGAAGAGGCTCATCACCGCGTAGGCCAACAGGTAGACGCTGAGCAGCTGCTGCAGCGCCACGTCGCCGACATGGAAATCGCGGCCGATATCGGGGAAGCCGGGGAAGATGGCGTCGATCGAGAACGGCCCGATCATCGAGAGGGCCGCAAGCAGGAACGGCAGGTAACGCCTCGGATCGCGCGTCGCGGGGTTCATGCGGCAGCCAATGCATGCAGGGACTTGCGAGTATACCGGCAAGGTTCTGCGGTCCTCGCCCATTCCGCGGCAAAGGCACCCATAATCGGGGCGTCCTAACGTAACGGGGGTCATGTGGCTTACACCGGTTTCCTGGCCGTAGGTATCGGCGGCGCCGTCGGCAGCCTGTTGCGCTGGTGGCTGGCGCTGGCGCTTGGCCCGCTGTTTCCCAATGTGCCGCTGGGCACGCTGTGCGCCAACCTGGCCGGTGCCCTGCTGATGGGCGTCACGCTGGGGGTGTTCGACCATGTCCAGACCTTGCCGGCCGAAGCACGCCTGCTCATCGCCACGGGTTTCCTCGGCGGCCTGACCACCTTCTCGACGTTTTCCGCCGAATCCACGACATTGCTGCTGCGCCAGCAGTACGGGTGGTTTGCCGCGAACGTGGCCATGAACGTGGCCGGCTCCATCGGCCTGACCATCACCGGGCTGATGATCGCCCGCGCCCTGCTGAGGCACGCCTGACATGACAAGCGCAACGCACGGGGCCACCGACGACGGCCTGGTCGATACCGACGTCCCCGCACGGCTGGACCGCCTGCGCTGGGGTCGCTTCCACACGCTCGTGGCGGTCGCGCTGGGCATCACCTGGGTGCTCGACGGGATGGAGGTCACCATCACCGGCTCGATCGCCGGCGCGCTCAAGTCCAGCCCGGTGCTGCACCTGACCGACGGCCAGGTCGGGCTGGCCGGCAGCCTTTACCTCGTCGGCGCCGTCGTCGGCGCACTGTTCTTCGGCTGGCTGACCGACCGCCTGGGACGGAAGAAGCTGTTCACGATCACCCTGGGGCTCTACCTCGTGGCGACCGCGGCCACCGCCTTCTCGCCCAACTTCCTCACGTTCGTGATCTTCCGCGCGCTCACCGGTGCGGGCATCGGTGGCGAGTACGCGGCGATCAACTCGGCGATCCAGGAGCTGATCCCCGCCCGCTACCGCGGCCACACCGATCTGGTCATCAACGGCAGTTTCTGGATCGGCGCAGCCATGGGCGCGCTGGCCGCCGTGGGGCTGCTCGACACGGGCTGGGTTTCCGCAGAGCTTGGCTGGCGACTGACCTTCGGGCTGGGCGCCGTGCTGGGCCTGGGCATCCTCTTCCTGCGACGGTGGATTCCGGAAAGCCCGCGCTGGCTGATGCTACACGGCCGGGTCGCCGAGGCCGAGGCCGTGGTGGCCGACATCGAGCGCTGGCTGGACGCGCCGCCGCCGGACAAGCCGCTACCCCGTCTGCGCCTCCGTCCACGCGGGCTGTCGATGGGCGACGTGGCTACCACCCTGTTCCGCGTCTATCCCAAGCGGACGGTGCTCGGACTGGTGCTGATGGCTACGCAGGCGTTTTTCTACAACGCTATCTTCTTCACCTACGCGCTGGTGCTGGGGCGCTTCTACGGCGTCAGCGATGCCGATGTGGGCCTTTACCTGTTGCCCTTTGCGGCGGGCAATTTCCTCGGCCCGCTGCTGCTCGGGCGGCTGTTCGACACCCTGGGCCGGCGGCCGATGATCGTCGCGACGTACACCTTGTCGGGCCTGCTGCTGTTCGTCACGGCGTGGCTCTTCGTCCACGGCTACCTGGATGCGCGCACGCAGACGATGGCGTGGAGCGTGGTGTTCTTCTTCGCGTCGGCCGCGGCCAGCTCGGCCTACCTCACCGTGAGCGAGAGTTTTCCGCTGGAGCTGCGCGCGCTGGCCATCGCCCTCTTCTATGCGTTCGGCACGGCGCTGGGCGGCGTGGCCGGCCCCTGGCTGTTCGGCCAGCTCATCGGCAGCGGCGAGCGCGCCGCGATCGGCTGGGGCTACGTGCTGGGCGCCTCGCTGATGCTGGTCGGCGCACTGGCAGCCGGACTACTTGGTATCGCCGCCGAGCGACGCTCCCTCGAAGACATCGCCGCGCCGCTGGGTCGCGCGGACTGAGCCAACGAAGCGCTTGCGCAGCAGGCCCCGGATGAAGTGCCAGGCGGGTGCGGGATCATCCAGGCGGAACACGTGCAGGTCGGCGCGCAGCCATTCGATAACCATGCGTATCCAGCCGGGATGCCGCGCCGCGGGCGAGCAACGCACGCTGGCGATGTCGTGGTACAGGTCGATGCAGCTGCCGGTGCCGTAGTCGGATGGTGCGCGTGTCACGGGCAGGCCCTGGGCATCTTCCCAGGCCATGGCGCAGACGTTGACCCCGCGACGCGCCGCGAACTCCACGTAGGTCCAGGCGCGCGTGTTCACCTCGATCAGGCGCCATGCGCCATCGCGCGGGTCGCGCTTGAACTCGGCGCTGAAGATGCCCCGGTAGTCCAGCCCGTCGAGTACGCGGCGGATGCTGTCCACGGCCTCCGGCACGGCGGACAGCGGCACGGCGTGCGAGCAGGAACTGTTGCCGAAGTCCGGTGGTGACATCCGCCGGCGCTGCCGCGCGAACAGGCCCGCATACCCGCCCCGCCCATCGCGGAAGCCGTCGACGAAGACGTGTTCGCTGGGCGGTCCGGGCACGTATTCCTGCGCCATGACCCGGAACCCCTGCGCATGGAAACGTGCCCACGCCTCGCGCAGCGCGTCGGCGCCCTCGACCCATAGTCCCTTCACGCCCGTGACATCGCTGAACTTCTGCGAGTTGACCGGTTTGAGGAAGACCCGCCCCAGGGTGTCGAACGGAATGACATCGACGTCGCCGGCGTGCGTCACCCGGAAAGTGCGCGGGTGCGGTACGTGGATCGCCTTGAGGTAGCCGGCGAACGCCGACTTGTCCTGGAGCAACCGTTGCGCCTCGCGGCTGGCGGTGCTGACCGGGAAGCGCCAGCCCAGCGCGGTGTGCGGCAGCTCGGCCAGCCAGAGCGCCGCGTCGTCCGCGCCGGCAATGATCACCGCGCGCGGCAGGAAGCATCCCGCCAGGGCTTCCAGCGCGTGCTGTCCCGGCGAGCCGTCCCATGCCGGGCACCCCGGTACGGGTCGGAAATAACGCGATCGGGTGACCAGGTCGTTACGCGGGCAGGCCACGTACGCGGCAATGCCGGCAAGCTCCAGGCTACGGAGGATACCCAGCGCCGTCGGCCCGCGCCCCATCACGATGACCGGCAACCGCGGCTCCGTCTGCATCTGGCCTCCCATATGAGGGTGGCGCCGACATGGCACCCCTTGGAGGGCCAATGTGCCACCCCACCCCTATCAGGCACAGATCGCCAGACGACCTATACCGAGCGGACGAGGTCGGTCAGACCGGGGCGTCGGCCACGGCAAACGGCAGCACGCCGGGCTCGCGTGCCTCGGCCGGGCGGCGCGCCGGCGGGGCCTGGCGGGGTGTCGGCGCGGTGGGCGCGGTACGGCCGATGGTGATGTTCTTGGACGCCCGCACCTCGCGGTTGGCGAAGGTCCAGATCTCGCCCGTGGCCGTAATGAATACCGTCCAGTAGAGGTCGGATTCGGGGCCGTAATCGATCAGGAAATGGGCAAAACCCTCGCCTTTGGGCGTGTTCATGGGCAGCGGCGGATTCAGTTGCAGCATGGGCGTCTCCTCGTGCAGACCTTTTAACCGGTCGGGCCGTGGCGAATGGGTGAACGTGCCGTGGTTCACGCATCACCCGATACGGACAGCATTTCCCCGGCCAGCCCGGTAAAATGCCGGCTTAACGACAGACAGCCAGTCCACCAGGGGAAGCCAGCACGTGCAGTCACGCAATTTCGAGGTATCGGTGGTCCAGCCCGGTGGCAAGGTCGCCATCGAGATCCAGTTCAACGAGAAGATCCACGGTCTTTCGGGCGACACGTTGTGGCTGTCGCTCGAGGCGGACACCACGGTCGAGAGTGCCGAGGCGTTGCGCGAGCTTCTGGAGTGCATCGGTCACCGCATCACGGTGACGAACGTACGCTCCTGACCGGCGCACCGGCGCCGTCCTTCACGGCCACCGCCAGCGGCACCACGGTCGATATCAGCCGGTGATTGGTGCCGTGCACCTTGCCGCAGCCCATGCACTTCCGCGTCGTACCCAACCCGCGCCGTGCCGCGCGCGGCGAACCCAGCAGACAGCCGCATACATAACACGCACCCAGCACGCCGCGCTCCCACAGACGAAGGCGTACCAGCTGGAAGGCGGCCAGGGTCGCAGCCACGACGGTGCCGAGACCGAGCAGCCAGCCCGGGAGGTTGGAATACAGGGAGGCCAGGCCGAAGGGTCCGGGCATCTGCTGGGCCGCCTTGGTCACACCGGCCGCCAGCGCGCCCGCGCCGAGGGCCAGCAGGCTCGGCACGAACAACCGGAAGTACATGCGCCCGACGTAAGACATGTTGCGTCACCCCCTGCCCACCGGCGTCCGCCGGCGGGTGGAGAGTGTCGCTAACGGGGTCTAGCCGCCGTGAAACGGGAGCGTTGCCGCCCTCAGGCGGTGGGAGCGCTCCCGAACGACGGCGGACGGTCGGCCAGGGCCTTGCCGAACGCCATGTTGGGCTGGTCGCCCATCACGAACGCGAGCGTGCCGCCGGCTTCCAGGTCCTTGTGCGCGATCCAGCTCTTCGTCCAGGGCTGGCCGTTCCACGTGACCGACTGGATATAAGGACGACCCGGTCCGTTGTCCTTCGCCTCGATCACCAGCGTGCGGCCGCCGCCGACCTGCACTTCCGCACGGTCCAGCAGCGGGCTGCCGAACACGTAGTGGGTGCTGACCGGGTCGACCGCGTACAGGCCCATCGCGCTCATGATGTACCACGCGCTCATCTGGCCGCAGTCCTCGTTACCGGGAAGGCCGTCGGGCTCGGGCAGGTACATCGTCTCCAGCAGCATGCGCACGCGCGCCTGCGTCTTGTGGTGCGCGCCGGTGTACGCGTACAGGTAGGGCATGTGGTGGCCCGGCTCGTTGCCGAACGCATACTGGCCCACCATGCCGGCAATGTCGGGCGGCGCGTCTTCCGGCAGCGTGGGATCGGCGTTGAACAGGGCATCCAGCTTCGTCTCGAATGCCTGGCTGCCACCGAACAACGCCATGTAGTTGTACACATCGTGCTGGTTGAGGAACGTGGCCTGCCAGGCGTTCGACTCGGTGAAATCGCGCCACCGCTTGGAGTGGCCGATCGCGATCGGATCGAACGGCTGCACCCAGGTGCCATCCTCGGCGCGCGGGCGCACGAACTGCATGTCCTTGTCGAACACGTGCGCGTAGTTCTGCGAGCGCTTGCGCAGCAGCGCCGCGTCGTCGCTGTGCCCCAGGGCCTCGGCCATGTGCGCGACGGCCCAGTCGTCGTACGCGTATTCCAGCGTCTTGCTGGCGGCCTCGCCTTCCTTGTCACTGGGTACGAAACCCAGCTTCCGGTAATAAGGCAGGCCGAAGTAATCGTCCTGCATGGCGCGGCGGCGGAACACCGGCCAGGCTTTCTCGTAGTCGATACCCTTGAAGCCCTTGGCCTGCGCTTCCGCCACCACCACCGCGGAGTGGTAGCCGATCATGCAAACCGTCTCGATGCCCTGCAGCGGCCACACCGGTGCACCGCTGGGGCTTTCCGCTGCCAGACGGACCAGGCCGTCGACCAGGTCGGGCACGCGATCGGACTGGTACAGCGTGAACAGCGGATGCTCGGCGCGGTAGGTGTCCCACAGCGAGTAGGTGCTGTAGTTGTGGCGGCCTTCCGGCAGCGTGTGCACCGCCTTGTCCATGCCGCGGTAGCGGCCGTCCGCATCGCTGAACACCGTGGGCGCCAGCATGGTGTGGTACAGCGAGCTGTAGAAGGTGCGCTTGATCTTGTCGGAACCGGATTCGATGGTGATCTTCGACAGTTCCTGGATCCACTCGGCTTCGGCCGCGGCGCGGATGCCGTCGAAATCCCAGCCCGGCATCTCGCTGTCGAGGTTGCGCATGGCGCCATCGATGTCCACGCCCGAGATACCCACCTTCACCAGCAGCGGTGCCGACGACGCCTTGTCGAAGTGCAGCGCGGCCTTGAGGTTGTCGCCCTTGGCAGTGGCAGTGCCCGCGGGCAGCGCCTTGTCGTTGTCATACAGGGTGACATGCGTGGCGGGACGCGACAGCTTCATGGCGAAGTAGATCACGCGACCGGAAGCCCATTGCCAGACCCGGCGACCACCGACCAGCGTATCGTTGCCGACCACGCTCAGCTGCACGTCGCTGACCCTGGCCGGCTGGTCCAGCGCATCCGTATAGCCATGGGCCATGTCCAGCAGCACGTGGGCATCGCCCTCCTTGCCGAAGGTGTAGCGATGCATGCCCGCGCGCAGCGTCGCGGTCAGCTCCGCCAGGATGTCGAAACGGGTGAGCTTCGCGCGGTAGTAGCCCGGATGCGCCTGCTCGCCCGTGTAATGCGAGCGGTAACCCTTCACGCCGCTGCGGTAGCCTTTCTCGGGCTTGCCGTTGCCCTGCTTCACGGCATCGAAGCGGGAGACGTAGTTCACGCCGTCGAAGTCGCGGTCGCCCGGCTGCAGCAGCACGGGGCCCATCGAGGGCATGACCAGGAAGTCGAGCATATCGGCCGCGCCCGTACCGGACAGGTGCGTGTGCGAGAAGCCCATGATCGAGCCGTCACCCTGGTGGTAGCCGGATGATCCGTCCCACTGGGCGTTGTTCGTGTCGGGGCTGAGCTGGACCATGCCGAAGGGCCGGGTCGCACCGGGATAGGTGTGACCGTGGCCGCCCGTGCCGACGAAGACATCGACGTAGCGCAGGATGCTGTCACTGGCGGCGGCGCCACCGGATGACGGGGCTTTCAGGCCTTGCTGCACGCCACCGGCCAGCGCGGTGAGGGAGCCTAGCTGACCGAGGGCGGTGGCGGCGGCCACCCCTTGCAGAAAACGTCGACGGGTAACCATGAATCGCTCCAGCGGGGTGTCGCGTCAGACGCGACGCAGGGTGTCGGGGTGCTTGTCGGCCAGATGGACGACCAACTCGCCAAACAGGGTGTTGGCCCAGGCGAACCATGAGCGCGTGAACTGTTTCGGATCGTCCTGATCGAAGGCCTCGTGCATGAAACCGCTACCGGCGTGGGTGGTCTTCAGCCAGTGCAGGCACTGGCGAATCTCCGCCGTGTCGTCCGTGGTGAAGGCCTTCATCATGATCGACATGGGCCAGATCATGCGCAGGCCCTCGTGCGGGCCACCGATGCCTTCGCCAGCCTTGCCCTTGAAGAAATACGGGTTGGCAGTGCTCCACACGCGCTGTCGCGTGCGCGCATAACGCGCGTCGTACCTGGTGGTTTCGAGGTAAGGCAGCGCGAGCAGGCTGGGCACGTTGGCGTCGTCCATGAACAGCTGGTTGCCGTAGCCGTCCACCTCGTAGGCCCAGAAATCGTCCTGGCCGTCGTGCATCACGCCGTGGCGCTCGACCGCCGCCTCGACCTCGTCGGCCAGCGCACTGGCGTCGCTGGCGAATGCCTGGTCACCGAACAAGGTGCCGTGCATCTGGGCGAGACGCCGCAGGGTAACCACCGCGAACAGGTTGCCGGGAATATTGAACGGATACAGCGTGGCGTCGTCCGACGGACGGAACATCGCGTGGATCATGCCCACCGGGCGCGTGGGCTGCCCGTAGCCGTGCAGGAACTGGCTCTCGGTCGGGTTGGGCGACGGACGCTGGAAGTGATAAGGGCCGGTGCCGTCCTTGCGCTGCTGCTCGCGGAAGGTGGTGACGATGCTGCGCGTGGCGGCACGCCAGGCGTCGTCGAAGGGCTCGCGGTCACCGGTGGTCTGCCAGTAGCCGTGAGCGAGGCGCACGGGATAGCACAGCGAATCGATTTCCCATTTGCGCTCGGCCACGCCGGGGCGCATGTCGGTCATGTCGGACTGCGCCCATTCAAGCTGGCTCTTGCCTTTAGGGTCGGGCAGGAACGCGTTAGCGTAGGGATCGATCGCGATGCAACGGGCCTGGCGGCGGATCAGCCCGCGGAACAGCTTGCGCAGGGCTTCGTCCTTCGCGGCCAGCGGCAGGTACGGCCAGACCTGGGCGGACGAATCGCGCAGCCACATCGCATCGATGTCGCCGGTGACCACGAAGGTATCCTCGTAACCGTCCAGGCGGCCCACCTCCACCGTGGTGTCCAGGGTGTTCGGGAAGCAGTTCTCGAACAGCCAGGCCAGCTCGGGGTCCGCGATCTTCTTCTTCGTGGAAGCGATCAGCGCCTCCACGGCGGGGCTGGTGAACTTGCGCTTGCCCACCGCCGGCCGCTGGCTGGTGAAGCGCGAAGCCGCCGAGGCGCCCAGGCTGACCCCGCCGATCATCGCGGCGCCCGGCGCGAGCGACAGCCACTTCATGAGGTTGCGACGGGAGGGATTCACGGCGTGGTCTCCTTCAGGGCATCGACGAGCGAGCGTACCGTGATCGCGCGGCGAAGGGCATCGATATCGGTGGCGCCTTCGACCGCAATGTCCATGCTTTCGCCGGGTAGCAGGTCGAACGCGTTATCGGACAGGCGCAGGTCGAGGTTACCGGTGTCCACCCAGACCGCGCGAGCGAGACGCTTCGCGGTAACCGTCACCACGAGCCCGTGGCCGTCGTCATGCACCGTGGTGGTCAGTGCCGGCGCCGGCAGGGCCAGCGTGCGCGCCGCGCCGAAGTACAGCAGGTGATGGGCGACCACCTTGCCCTGCTCCAGCAGGTCGAAGGCGACGACCGTCTTGCGCGGATCGGCGCCTTTGAGCAGGGTGGCGTCGTCGGCAGACAGCGCCTTGGTGCTGGACAGCGCGGCGGCACGCACGGGCTGGCTGCTTTCCCGCAGCATCTTGCCGGCCATGTCGTAGACGCGCGTGCGCAGCGTGGCCTCGAAGTCGGTGGTGCGATCGGATACGGCAAACACCTGGGTCGTGCCGTCGCGGCGCAGCGGCACCACATCGACCGGCGCATAGAAGCGCTTGGCGTGGAACTGCAATGCCTTCCAGCGATTGAAGTAGTCCACGCTGGCCCACGAGGCACCGGGCCAGACATCGTTCAACTGCCAGTACAAGGTGCCCATGTTCTGCGGGCGCGCGCTGCGCAGGTGCTCGGCGGCCAGTTCGATGCCTTCGGCCTGCATCACCTGACTGAGATAGACGAACGAGGGAAAATCCTTCGGTTCGCCGTACTCCTGGCGGATGTACAGCAGCAGACGCTGGTTGCCGTCGCCGTTGGCGAACTTCTGGTGGGCGCGCATCACGGTCGATTCGGGCTGCATGTCGCCCGGCTCGGCGAACGCCTTGATGGTGGCCATGACCGGGAACGACTGCAGGCCGTACTCGGACTGGAAACGCGGCGTGATGTCGAGGTAGTGCGAGATCGGCTCGGAGCCGGACCATACCTTCCAGTAATGCATGTCGCCATCGTTCTGGACGTTGGCCGGGCCTTCGAAGTCGGTGCTGGGCGAGCTGGCCCAGTACGGCACCTGGGGCGACAGGTCGGCCACCACCTTGCGCAGCATGCTGCCGAACAGCGTGCGCATGCCGGCCTCGACCTTCTTCACCTCGTCGCCGTTGACGAACTTCTGGAAGTCGATGCGATCGGGCCATTCCTCCCAGCCGGTCTGCACTTCGTTGTTGCCCGCCCACAGCACGATGGACGGGTGGTCGCGCAGGCGTGTGACCTGTTCTTCCGCCTCGATGCGGCTGCTTTCGCCGAAGGCGGTGTCGTACGGCGTGACGGCACCGCCGAACATGAAGTCCTGCCAGATCATCAGGCCCATGCGATCGGCGGCGGCGTAGAACGCATCATCCTGGTAGGTACCGCCGCCCCACATGCGCAGCATGTTCATGTTGGCGTCCTTCGCCGAGCGCAGGATCGCCTCCAGCCGCTCGCTGGATACCCGCGAGGGGAACGCATCGTAGGGGATCAGGTTGGCGCCCTTGGCGAACACGGGCACCCCGTTGACCACGAAGGCGAAACCCCTGCCCCACTGGTCCTTGTCGCGGCGCAGCTCCACCGTGCGCAATCCGGTCTCGCGATCGGCCTCGGCCAGCGTCGCGCCAGCGGCTTCCACCGTAGCGTGGAAACGATAGAGGTTGGGATCGCCGTAACCGACCGGCCACCAGCGCTGCGGACGATCGATGGTGAGCGGCACGTCGACGTGGTTCTCGCCAGCCTTCAGGGTCACGTCCTGCTGGGCCGTGCCGGTCTTGCCGTCGGGCGCGGTCCACTGCACCTTCAGCGTGGCTGCCATGGCCTTGTCGACACGCAGGTCGAACTGGCTGTCCAGCTTCGCCGCCGCGGCATCGACCTGGGCCTGCGCGATGTGGAAATCGGCGACGCGCAGGGTGTCCCAGGATTGCAGGTGCACGGGGCGCCAGATGCCCAGGGTGACGTAGCGCGGACCCCAGTCCCAGCCATACTGGTAGTTGGCCTTGCGTACGTAGTTGGAGGTCTGCTTGCCCTTCGGCTCGTCACCGAAGGAGGAATCGAATTCGCCCGGCAACGCATACGGCTGCTTCAGCAGCCACGGTTGCATGCGTGCGATCGGCGATTGCAGGTGCACCGTGAGCGTGTTGGTGCCGGCATGCAGCGTGTCCTTCACCGGCACGCGCCAGCGACGGAACATATTGTCTGCGGACAGCAGCTTCTTGCCGTTGAGGCTGACCTCGGCATAGGTGTCGAGGCCGTCGAAAACCAGATCGACGTGACCCCGCCGGAGCGTGGCCACGTCGACGTCGAAGTCCAGCCGGTAATCCCAGTCGGAGAGGCCGATCCATTGCAGGCGGGATTCGTTGTCACGCCAGAACGGATCGGGAATCTGCTTCGTGGCCAGCAGGTCGGTCTGCACGGCGCCGGGGACGGTGGCGGGTTGCCAGTCGTGCAGGCGCTCGCAGGAGGTCTTGCATTGTTTCAGTTGGGCTAGCCGCGTTGCGGCATCGCGGACATCGTCCGCTCCTACAGGGGCGGTTGCTGGTTTGGCCTCGGGAGCGAGGCGGAAGCGCCAGCCGGCGGAGAGGTCCCTCTCCGTCGGCGTGGTCGCACTGGCGGCGCCGGCAACGAGCCAGGCCACCAGCACCAGACAACCGCGGGGCATCACAGCTTGAAGCCCATGGTCATCATGTAGGTGCGGCCGTTCTTGTAGGCATTGAGCGGCTGCGCGGGCGTGTTGTTGTAGACCATGTACGTCTCGTCCAGCAGGTTGGTGGCATCGAGCGAAAGGCGGATATGGTCGTTGACCTGGTAACCCACCGTGGCGTCCAGCTGACGGAAGATACCCGTGATCTGCTGCGACTGCAGCTGTGCGATCGAGGTGAAATACGACGAGCGCCAGCTGTAGGTCAGACGCGCGCTCCACGGGCCCTGCTCGAAGAACGGCGACAGGTTGAACGAGTTCTTGGAGTTGTAAGGCAGCGGGAAGTCGTTGCTGGTGTCGGCGTCGGAGTAGGTGTAGTTGGCCAGCATGCCGAAGCCATAGGCGAAGTTCTGCTGGTAGGTGAGCGACAGGCCCTTGACCTTGGCCACGCCGGCGTTGACCGGCACCTGCATCTGGTACACGTCGTCGCGCTGTTCGGTCAGGTTGTACTGCGTCTGCGCCACATTGGTGTTGAGGATGTAACCGGAGATGCGGCGGAAGAACAGCTCGGCCGACAGCACGCTGTTCTCCGAGAAGTACCACTCGGCAGAGGCGTCGTAGTTGGTCGACTTGTACGGCTGCAGGTCGGTGTTGCCCGCCGAACCGGTGAGACTGCGGTCATCCAGCGCCACGTACGGCGTCATCTGCTGGTAGCGCGGGCGGGCGATCGTCTTGGCGGCGGCGAAACGCAGGGTCACGTCCTCGGCGGCGTCATAGGCGATGTTGAACGACGGCAGCCAGTCGTGATACGCGCTGCGCTTGTTCACCGGCGTGTAGTTGTTGTTGCCGATGCTGTTGTAGCCGTTGACGGTGTCACGCGTGCGGAAATAACGCGCGCCGATGTTGCCGCGGTAGCCGTCGCCGGCAAAGTCGCCCTGGATGTAGAAGGCGCGGTTCTGTTCGGCGATGCTGTAGGTGGCCTTCGGATCGAGCGCGGTGCTGGTGACCAGGCTGGAGACATAGGCCTTCATCAGGCCCGGGTTGATCGTGGTCCAGTCACCCATGTTGCCGGCCGAGTTCAGGCCATCGAGGTAACCGCTCGGCGTGCCGCCGTCGGCCAGGTTGGCCAGCGACGTACCGGCATAGGCCGTGCTCGGGATGCTGGCGTTGTACGCATCCTGGCCGTCCAGGTGGTTGGTGGCCTTGATGCCCACCGAGACCTGGTTCAGCGGGCCCCAGGCCACGTCGTGCGAGAAATCGGCCTGGAAATAACGCTCGCGATCGTAGCTGGGCGCGTAGCTGTAGCCGGCGCCATGCGCCAGCGCGGCCGACGGGTTGTCCGGGCTGTTGTAGTTGATCTGCGGATGCTGGCCATCGAGGTTGTAGTTGAAGCCCCCGAAATTCTGGAACTGCATGTTCCAGATGCCATCGGAACCGCCGGTGGAACCGGTGTAGCCGACCTGGCTCGAAGCCGTCCAACCGTCACCGAACCAGTCGGCGCGCAGGTTGGCGACGCCGGTGTTCACCGTCGAGTCGCGCTCGTAGCCGTCGAGGTAGGTCGAGGTACCCGGGCCGTAGCTGCCGGTGGTGGCCACGCCGTTCTGGAAGCCCAGCGCGGTGGCGTCGGCGGCGGAGCCGGACCATTCGCCGTAGTGGCTCTGGTTGAAGTTGTTGAACTTCTCGGTGACGTACAGGCCGGTGAAGTTCAGCTCAAACGCATCGTTCGGCTTCCACTGCAAGCCGGTGGAAACGCCGTCGCGCTTGCGACGCTGCTGGAACCACGCGGTATTGACCGCCGTCGGGTACACGCCCTGCTGGTTGGGCGGCACCACGGCCGGGTTGAACTGGTGGTCCGGGTTGGTATCGGTCGGATCGTTGACCCGCTGGTAACCGAACACCTCGGTGCCCTGGCGGTCGATGATCTTGTCCGAATGCATGAGCGAGCCCAGCACGCCGAACGTGTTGTCCTGGTTCTTCCAGCTATACAGCACCGATGCGTTCGGCTTGCCCTTGTCAGCGCGGTCGTTGTAACCGTAGCTGACGGTGCCGGTCAGGGTGTTGGCCTTCAGGTCCAGCGGACGGCGCGTGTTGACGATCACGGTACCGCCGATCGAGCCCTCGTCGATGTTCGCCTGCGGCGTCTTGTAGACCTGGGCGTTACCGATGATCTCCGAGGTGAGCAGGCTGTAGTTGAACGAGCGGCTGTCGGGGTTGTTCGGGTCGGACGTCCAGTTGGTCGAAGCCACGGTCTGGCCGTTGAGCAGCAGGCGGTTCAACGCGGGATCGGTGCCCAGGATGCTGACCTTGTCGCCTTCGCCGAAGTTGCGATCGACGCTGATGCCCGGCAGGTGCGACAGCGATTCGGCCACGTTGGTGTCCGGGAACTTGCCCACGTCTTCGGCCGAGATGGCGTCGACGATGGAGTCGGCATTGCGCTTGAGGTCCAGCGACTTCTGCAGGCTGGCGCGGATGCCGGTCACGGTGACGCCGGTGAGGTTGGCGGCGTCCTGTGGCTTGGCATTGGCGTCGCCCGGCTTGGCCGGGGTGGGGTTGGCCGTGCTGGACGACGGAGCGGGGCTGGTGGCGTCCTGGGCGGACACGCTGCCTGCGGCGAGGAGGCCAGTGAGGATGGCCATGGAAAGTGCGCTGATGCGGGGGTTCACATCGATCTCCTGCGGGGATGGTGACGCCGCCCGGGAACCTGCGCCTTGCGCCTTCGCCCCCTGACGTCGCGTGCTGTTCGTCGCGCACCGTGACGCACCGCGCGGGCGGGTGCCCGCGTTGCTCGACGTCGATGTGCTGATGTCTTCTTTGCCCTGAAGCCTGCGGCCATCGCGGTGGCCTCCGGCCATGCGTATCGCGCTTACGTCGCGATTGCAGCGATGTTACGAAGCGGATTTTTAGGGGTGCCTGACAACGTTGTCAACCGATTTTTAACTCGATCTAAAGACACCCCTGAGACTACAACTGCATGTATTAGCAGGAATTATGTCAATGCACTTTTACTGCACTGCGGAAAAACTCAGGGTTAGTTAGATCGATCCATGCACACTATCGGCAGGTGCTCAATGACGTAAAAGCCGCCCATGCCCGCGTTTTTGGAAGGAGGTGCGCGAGCCATGCGCGGCCCCCTCCATGCATGCGGGTGCTTGCTGCGCTGCAACCAGAAGTCGATGAACACGCGGTCCGCGACCCGTTCCACGTCATGCATTTCGGTAGGCGAGCTGCCCGATATCGCGCAAGAACATCGCGCCGTTCCGTAGCTTCTCGCGAAGTCCGACGCGTGGATGAACGGCCTGGCGCGATAACGCGCCAAGGTGGCTCGCAGACAGCCACCAGTCACCCGTCAGGAACGAACCTGCGGTCGAATCACTTCCGCACCGCTGTCTGCAAGGAGCTCCACCATGAAACGCGTGAGCCTGCATGTTGTCCGCAACACCCTTCTTTCCGCGTCGCTCGCCGCGGTGCTCGGCGCGTGCAACCGCACGCCGCCGGCGGACGCGGCCAACGCAGCCAATGCCCCGGGCCCCGGTGCCGGACCCGCCAGCGCGGCCAGCGCGGCGCCAACACCCGCGCCCGGCTACGTACCGCCCACGGCCGACCAGCTCTACGCGCTGGTCTCACCGATCGCGCTGTTCCCCGACAAGCTGGTCGCCTTGACGCTGGCCGGCTCGACGCATCCGGACCAGGTCGACGCCGCGCGCAGTTTCCTGGGCGACAACCGCAACCTCACCGGCGGCGCACTGATCGATGCGGCCGATGCGCAGCCGTGGGATCCGAGTGTGAAGTCGCTCGTGGCGTTTCCCGCCGTACTCGACCAGCTGTCGACCAACCGCGACTGGACGGCAGCGCTCGGCGACGCCTATGCGAACGAACCGACGGATGTGCTCAATGCGATCCAGGCGATGCGCGAACGCGCATGCACGCATGGTTCGCTCAAGAGCAGCAAGCAGCAGGTGGTGAGGATCGACCAGGCGCCCCCACCGCGGACCTACACCACGACCACCACCACGGAAACCTCGATCGTCCCCGCGCCCACCCGCACGATCGTGATCGAGCCGGCGCAGTCGGATGTGGTCTACGTGCCGCATTACGACCCCGACGTGGTCTACGGCGCACCCGTTTACTCCACGGTGTACAGAACCCACTGGTACCAGGCGCCGGCCACCACCGGCGATGTGGTCGCCACAGGCCTGGTGTCGTTCGGCGCGGGCATCCTGGTCGGCCAGCTGTTCGCCTCGCATGCGCACTACGACCGCCCGCATGGCGGATGGAACGAGTGGAACACGTCGTGGGGTGGCGGGCCGCGTTATGGCGGTTACGACGGCGGCTACGGCGGTCGCCCCGCGGTCGTCTACGACAACCATCCGTATGTGGTCAATCGCACCACGATCAATCGCACGGTGAACAACAACTACGTCAACCGCTCCGTCAACATCGACAACCGGCACGACTTCGGCAACGTCGACAACCGCCATGACAATGGCAATCTGGCCATGCGCAGTGCACCACAGGCGGCACAGGTGCAGGCACAGGCGCAGGCCGCACAGGCGCGCCAGCGTCCGGATTTCGAGCACATGCAGCGACCCAACTTCACCGCGGCCATGGCCCGGCCGACCGCGGCCAATGCCCGGCCCGAGTTGCCCGCGCAGGCACGGGTCGCGGCAGCCCAGGATCCGCGTGGCGCCCTTCCGGCCGGAGCGCGACCGGGCCAGCCGCTTTCGGCGGCCTTCGCCACGACCCATGCCGGCGACCCGGCGCAGGCCCGCGGCATGGCACATGCGATGCAGGCCAATCCGACGACCCGGGACAACCCGGTGGCCAGGGCGAACCCAGGGGCCGTGCAGGCGTCCTCGCCAGGCATCCGGCCGCAGGTGCAGGACCCTCGGGTAGCCAACGTGCACGACGTGGGTGCACGCGCCCGCGCCTTCGATGCCGATCGGGTCGCGCGGGAACAGGCTGCCTCGCGGCCGCAAGCGCGTCCGCCGCAGGAAGCGCGCCCCGAGCCGCAACGCGAGCCGGCGGCGCACGCGCAGCCCGAGCGCATGCAGGTGCAGCGCGAGGACCAGCGCATGATCCAGCCATCGATGGCCCGCTCGCAGCCGCGTCCCGAGCAACGGCCCGAACAGCGCCCACCGTCGCAGCCGCAGCCTCGTAACGAGCAGGCGCATGAGCGCCCGGCGTCACGCCCGCCGCAGCACGAGAGCCACGCACCGGCACACCGCGACGAGCACGACAGACACGATGGGTGAAGGGGCGCTGTAACAGCCTGAGGCCGATATGGCACGCCAAGAGGGGCGCCCTCACTCGCGATCGTCGCGGTGAGGGTTCGCCCACATCGTGGGCTCCTACTTACGCGGGCGGCGGGAGGGTGACTTCTTCGTCGCCGACTTACGCGGGGTGGCGGTCTTCTTCGCTACAGCCGTTTTCGCTACAGCCGTTTTCGCTATAGCCGTCTTCGCTACCGACTTCTTCACTACCGCCTTCTTCGGGGCCACCTTTTTCGTAGCGGCCTTCTTCGCCGGTGTCTTCGTCACGGCCGCCTTCCTGGCTGACGTCGCGCGCAACGCCTTGGTCACGGCGACGCGTTTCTTCGTCGCACGGCCCTCGGCCGACTTCGTCGACGACGGCAGCACGTCGCTGCGCGGCTTGGCCGTGCGCCGCGCATTCAGTTCCGCGGCGGAATTGAGCGGTCGCCAGGAACGGCCGCCCATCGCCAGCAACGTGTCCGACGAGGCCGGGCCCGCGCTGCCCGAAGCGTAGTTCGGGAAGTCCGCCGGCGTGCGCTGGGCCCAGTCGTCGAGGATGGGCTGCACCGCGCGCCAGCAGGCTTCGACCATGTCCGCGCGCTGGAACAGCGTGGCGTCGCCAGTCATGCAGTCGTAGAGCAGCGTTTCGTAACCCACGTTGGGCTCGGCACGGAACCAGTCGGCGTATTTGAAATCCATGCGCACCGGGGCGAGCTCCACCCGCGGGCCCGGACGCTTCACGTCGAACTGCAGCGAGATGCCTTCGTCCGGCTGGATCTGCAAGACCAGCCAGTCGGGGCCGAAGGCGTCCATGCCGGTGCCACGGAACGGGGCGAACGGCGCGGACTTGAAGCGAATCGCGATCTCGGTGGTGCGTCGGCCCATGTGCTTGCCGGTGCGCAGGTAGAACGGCACGCCGGACCAGCGCCAGGTATCGATGGACAGCTTCATCGCAACGAAGGTCTCGGTGACCGAGTCCGGCGCCACATCGGGCTCGTCGCGGTAGGACGTCGCCAGCTCGTTGTTTACCGCGCCCGGCCCATACTGGCCGCGCACGGCGTCCTCGGGCTGGATCGGCCGGATCGCTTCGATCGTCTCGGCCTTGCGCGTGCGCACGGCCTCGGCGTCGAAGGAGGTGGGCGGCTCCATGGCGACCATCGCCAGCAACTGGAACAGGTGGTTCGGCACCATGTCGCGCAGCGCGCCGGTCTGCTCGTAGAACGAGCCGCGCCGCTCCACGCCCACGGTCTCGGCCACGGTGATCTGCACGTGGTCGATGCGATCGCGATTCCAGATCGGCTCGAACAGGCCGTTGGCGAAACGGAACGCCATGATGTTCTGCACGGTTTCCTTGCCGAGGAAATGATCGATGCGGTAGATCTGGTCTTCGCGCAGCACCTTGAGGATCCGCTCGTTCAGCGCATGGGCCGAGGCAAGGTCGTGGCCGAAGGGTTTTTCGATGATGACGCGACGCCAGGCGGCGCCCTCGGTGCCGCCCTCCTCGACCAGACCGGCCTCATGCAGCTGCTCGATCACGTCGCCGAAGAAACGCTCGGGCGTGGCCAGGTAGAACAGGACGTTGCCCAGCGTGCCGCGGCGACGCTCGGTTTCGCGAAGCTTTACCGCCAGGCTCTGGAACGCGGTGAGGTCGTCGAAATCACCGGCGTGATAGGTCATCTGCGAACTGAGCCAGTCCCAGGCCTCTTCATCCAGCTTGCCCCCGCCGTTGGCGACGTACTTCTCCAGGGAGGTACGCAGGCCCTTGCGCCAGGCGTTGTCGGTCATCTTGCCGTGGTTGAAACCGATGATCGAGAAGTTATCGGACAGCAACCCGGTACGGCGCATGTTGTAGAGCGCGGGTACGACGAGGCGGCTGGTGAGATCGCCGGCGGCGCCGAAGATCACGACGGTACACGGGTCGGCCGGGTGAGCGCGGGAGGTGACGCGCTTCGTGGGGGCGGGGCTCATGCACGGACTCCTTGGGGATGGTGGGCGTCTGGGGTGGCGTGGATGTCTGCCGTCGCACTGGACCCATGCGCCAGGCTGTAGGCGGCATTGACCAGGGCGACGTGCGAAAACGCCTGGGGGAAGTTGCCCAGCAGCCGTTTCGACCGTGGATCGTACTCCTCCGCAAGCAATCCGAGGTCGTTGGCCAGGCCGATCAGGCGAACGAACAGTTCACGCGCTTCGTCCAGCCGCCCCTGCAGCACATAGTTCTCGACCAACCAGAAACTGCAGGGAAGAAACTGGCCCTCACCCGGCGGCAGGCCGTCCACGCCACTGTGCGTGTCGTAGCGCAGCACGAAGCCGTCGACCAGCAGGTCCTCCTCCACCGCCTTGACGGTGGCGACGATGCGCGGGTCGTCCGGCGGCAGGAAGTCGGTGAGGGTGACGATCAGGAGGCTGGCGTCCAGTTCCTTGGAGCCGTACGACTGCACGAAACAGCCGCGCTCCGGGTCCACGCCCTTGGCGAGAATATCGGTCTTGACCTCATCGGCGATGGTGCGCCAGCGCGCGGCGAACGCCGGGTCGCGCCTCTCGCCGCCCTGCTCGGAGGCACGCTGGAAGGCCAGCCACGCCATGACCTTGGAATGCACGAAGTGCCGCGACTCGCCGCGGATCTCCCAGATGCCCTCGTCCGGCTTGCGCCAGATGCTGGCCAGGTGCTCGAGGAAGACGCTCTGCACATCGTCGGCTTCCGGCTCCAGGGCCACGCCGTTCTTCACCGCGTGGGAAAACGCACCCACCAGCTCGCCGTAGATGTCGAGCTGGAACTGACGCGAAGCGGCGTTGCCCACGCGGACGGGCTTGGCGCCTTCGTAGCCATCCAGCCAGTCCAGTTCGTATTCTTCGAGCCGGCGCTCGCCAGCGATGCCGTAAAGCACCTGTAGCTGGTCGGGCGAGCCGGCCACGGCGCGGCGTACCCAGTCACGCCAGGCGGTCGCCTCGTCGTGGTAACCCGCATTGACGAAAGCGGACAGGACGAACGTGGCGTCGCGTGCCCAGCAGTAGCGGTAATCCCAGTTGCGCTCGCCCCCCAGTTGCTCGGGCAACGAGGTGGTCGGCGCGGCGATGATGCCGCCGGTGGGCAGGTAGCTGAGGCCCTTGAGGACCACCAGCGAGCGCCGGACGATATCGGTCCATTCGCCGCTCTCGTTGCAACGGCCGGACCAGTCTTCCCAGAACGCCAGCGACTTGACCAGGGCATCGTAGGGGTCGATCGCTTCCGGCGGTGCGAGATGGGACGGACCCCATGCCATCACGAACGGCACGGAATCGCCCTTGGTCACGGCGAAACGCGCCACGCTGTGCATGCCCTCGCCCTCCACGGCGACGGGGCTGCGCACGACCAGCATGTCGGGGCCGGCTACGGCGGTCAGCGTCTGGCCGTCCACGCGCGTGACCCAGGGCACGGCGCTGCCATAGTCGAAGCGGATGGTCAGCGCTGCCTCGAAATCGACCCGGCCTTCCACGCCTTCCACGATGCGCGTGACCCCGACCTGCTCGCCCGCGAAGGGCATGAAGTCGATGACGCGCGCCACGCCCGTGGCGGTACGCCATTCGGTTTCGAGGACGAGTGAGCCGTCGACGTAACCCCGCCTCGCCGTGGCGTCGGGGTCGGCCGGCGCGATACGCCAGCGGCCGTTGCCCTCGTTGCCCAGCAGGGCGGCGAAACAGGCGGCGGAATCGAACCGTGGCAGGCATAGCCAGTCGATCGATCCATCCATGGCCACCAGCGCGGCGCTTCGGCAGTTGCCGAGCATCGCGTAATCTTCGATCCGGGATGCCATCGTGTCCTCGTTGCAGGCAAGTAGTCCCTTCAACGTTAGCCAGCGACGCGTTAGAACGACGTATCCGAGCGACGACGCTGCGCCGTATCAGTGCCCCGACGAGGCCGGCGGCGGCGGTGCCGCCGCGGTAAACATGCTGCGCGCGACTTCCTGTTCGCCGTAGATCACCTGCGTCGCGCCCAGTCCGTCGAGGTGGGCCACACATTCTTGCGAATGCGCGCGGGCCACGATCGGCAGATCGGCGCGCAGCGCACGTGCGGCGCGCACGATCTGGCCGCCTTCGAACGGATCGGACACGGCGACGATGAGGGCGCGCGCGCCGGCGAGGTTAGCCTCGGCCAGCACGGGCGCCGCGGCCGCGTTGCCGATGAGGATTTCCGCACCGTGCTGCTCGCGCAACTCGCGCACCGCGTCTTCGTCGGTCTCGATGACCAGCGTGCGTGCCCCGGTGGCCTGCAATTCGGAGAACACACGACGCCCCACCCGACCGAAGCCGACCAGGACGGTGTGCCCGGCAAGGGCGGGATCGGCGTGCTCGTCCGGGGCATCGTTGTCCTGGCGGGCGATCCAGCGATCCAGCGCGCCGAACAGCAACGGGTTGATCAGGATCGACACGATGGCCGCGGCCAGCAGGATATCGCGAGCCTCTTCGCTGAGCAGCTTGAGCGACACGCCCAGGCCGGCGAGGATGAACGAGAACTCGCCGATCTGGGCCAGGCTGGTGGCGATGGTCAGGGCGGTTTTCGGCGGACGGCCGAACGCCAGCACGATACCGAACGCCGCCACGGACTTGCCGACGATGATGATCAGGCAGGCCGCCAGCACGATCCACGGATGCTCGACCAGGATGTGCGGATTGAACAGCATGCCGATGGAGACGAAGAACAGCACCGCGAAGGCGTCGCGCAAGGGCAGGGTTTCTTCTGCGGCCTGCTGCGACAGCTTGGATTCGCCCATCATCATGCCGGCGAAGAAAGCCCCCAGTTCGAACGACACGTCGAACAGGTGCGCCGCGCCGAACGCCACACCCAGCGCGATGGCCAGCACCGCCAGGCGGAACAGTTCGCGCGAGCCCGTGCTGGACACGGCCTGCAGCGTCCAGGGGATCACACGCTTGCCGACGATCAGCATGATCGCCACGAACACCACCACCTTGCCGATGGTCCAGGCCACCGTCTCGGCCAGGGCGGCCATGCTGGGCGGGTTGTCGCCCTGCTCCGAGCCCAGGAAGCCGCCGATGGCCGGCAGCAGCACCAGGGCCAGCACCATGGCCAGGTCTTCGACGATCAGCCAGCCCACGGCGATGCGGCCCCGGTCGGTATCCAGCAGGCGGCGCTCCTCCATGGCCCGCAACAGCACCACCGTGCTGGCCACGGACAACGCGAGGCCGAAGACGAAGCCTTGCGCCACCGGCCAGCCCAGACCCCAGCCCAGCAACATGCCCAGGCCGGTGGCCACGCCCATCTGCACCGCGGCGCCGGGAATGGAGATCGCCTTGACCGCCAGCAGGTCCTTCAGGGAAAAGTGCAGGCCCACGCCGAACATCAGCAGGATCACGCCCAGGTCGGCCAGCTCCTGCGCAATACCCGCATCGGCGACATACCCCGGCGTGAATGGCCCGGCGACGACGCCGGCCAGCAGGTAGCCCGCCAGCACGGGCAGGCGCAACCGGTGCGCAACGGCGCCGAAGAGGAAGGCGAGGACAAGGCCACCGACGATGGTGGCGATGAGTGGCGTGGCGTCGTGCATGGGCGGCTCCCTGAGTCGTCGTTGGCCGTGATCTCGTGGATCACGGCATGCACCCTCGTCTGGTCACGTCGAACTGGCGAACGTAGCGATGTCGGGCAATCCCCCTAGAGTTGGGGATGCCGAGGGTGGCACGCAAGCGATCGCACAGGATTTTTTTCAGGCGTGGCGCACACTTGAGCATAACCTCAAGTGCATGACGATGTCGGATGTACCGGGCGGGAAGGTCAGGCGGGTGCGTTCAGCACGGCCAGGAAATCCTTGCCGTAACGCTTGAGCTTGTTCTCGCCCACGCCACTGATCGAGCCCAGTTCGTCTTCGTTTTCCGGAAGCGCGCGCAGCATGGCCAGCAGCGTGGCGTCGTGGAAGATGACGTAGGCCGGCACGCCGTGCGCCTTGGCCAGTTCCGCGCGGACGCGGCGCAGCTCGTTCCACAAGGGCATCTCGATCTCCTCGATACCCAGCGAGCCCCCGGCCACGGCAGGCGACGGCCGCGAACCGGAGCGCCGGCCCTTCGCCGGCCGGGCATCCTCGCGAAGCCATACCCGGCGCTCGCTGCGCAGCACCGGGCCGCTCTCCTTGGACAGGCGCAGGGTACCGAAGCCTTCCGGGTCGGCCTCGACCAGGCCGGCCGCCAGCAACTGGCGGAAAACCGACCGCCATTGCGTGGCGTCCATGTCGGCGCCGATGCCGAAGACGCTGAGCTTGTCATGGCCCAGGTCGCGCACGCGCTCGCCGGCCTCACCGCGCAGGATCTCGATGAGGTGCCCCGCCCCGTAACGCTGGCCACTGCGATAGATGCAGGACATCGCCTTCTGCGCCGCCGTGGTGGCGTCCCAGGTCTTCGGCGGCACCAGGCAGTTGTCGCAGTTGCCGCAGGGCTCCGGGTAGACCTCGGCGAAGGCCTCGAGCAACAACTGGCGACGACAGCGCGTGGCTTCGGCGTAGCCCAGCAGCGAATCGAGCTTGAGTCGCTCGATGCGCTTGCGGTCGTCGCCGGAGTCGGACTGGGAGATCATCTGGCTCATGGTGACGACGTCGCCCAGGCCGTAGATCATCCAGGCTTCCGCCGGCAGGCCGTCGCGGCCCGCGCGCCCGGTTTCCTGGTAGTAGCCCTCCATGCTGCGCGGCAGGTCGAGATGGGCGACGAAGCGCACGTCGGGCTTGTCGATGCCCATGCCGAAAGCCACCGTGGCGACCATGACGATGCCGTCCTCCCGCAGGAAGCGTTGCTGGTGGCGCATGCGGACATCGCCATCCAGGCCCGCGTGGTAGGGCAGCGCGTCCACGCCGGCTTCGGCCAGCCACGCCGCGGTCTCGTCCACCTTGCGTCGGCTGAGGCAATAGATGACACCGGCCTCGCCCCGATGCGCGTCGAGGAAGTCGAGCAGCTGGCGGCGCGCGTTCTGGCGCGGTGCCACGCGGTAGCGGATGTTGGGGCGGTCGAAGCTGGACACGAAGCGGCGGGCTTCGTGCAGGCCCAGGCGGTCGACGATTTCCTCGCGGGTGCGCTCATCCGCCGTTGCGGTGAGCGCGATGCGCGGCACCTCGGGGAAACGCTCGTGCAGGATGGCCAGTTCGCGGTATTCGGGACGGAAGTCGTGCCCCCACTGCGATACACAGTGCGCCTCGTCGATGGCGAACAGGGCAATGGGGATGCGATCGAGCAGGCCGAGGAAGCGCCCCGTGATCAGGCGCTCCGGCGCGACGTAGAGCATGTCCAGCTCGCCGGCGAGCAGCAGGTCTTCCACCTCGCGCTGGGTGGCAGCGTCGAGGCTGGAATTGAGGTAGCGGGCGCGGACACCCGCCTCGGTGAGCGCGTCGACCTGATCCTGCATCAGCGCGATCAGGGGGGACACCACGATGCCCGTGCCCGGGCGCATGAGGGCGGGAATCTGGAAGCACAGCGACTTGCCGCCACCCGTGGGCATGAGCACGAGGGCGTCGCCGCCGCCGGCGACCTCCTCGACGATGGCCTGTTGCTGGCCGCGGAATCCGGGATAACCGAAAACGGTACTGAGGAGATCGAGGGCCTGGGACTGCATCCGCACATGCTAACAAACGGACGCGCCCGATCGGCCGTTGGTGGCAGCTAAAGCTGAGGTAGGCCCACGCCGTTACAGGAGGAAGGTGATAGTCCCGGCACGCGGACGGGCAGCTAATGACACCAGGCCGGTCGCCCCGCGACACACCCCGGCCCTGTGTCTCCACGAGGAGCGCCCCATGAACCATCCGATTGCCGCCCGTGCCTTGCCGGCCGCCCTGGCCGTTTGCCTGCTGGCCTTCACGCCTGGCGCCCGTGCCGACGGCGGGCGCATCGCCTTCACCGGTGCGGTCACCGAGGCCACCTGCCTGATGCGGGACCACCGTTCCGATTGTCCGCCGGGTCACTCGCTGGCGGCGACGGTCCATGTACTCGACGACCCGCAGGCGCTTGCCGATATCCACGCCGCCTTGCTCGACCACGCCCTGCGGCGCGATCCCGCCGCGCACTGGAAGGTGGTCGACACCACCTACCGCTGAAACGATTCAGCCACCCCAGAGGGCCCGGTCCAGGTCATGGTCCAGGCCGAAGGCACTCATCGGCACCCGCCCGTCCTTCACGGTGACGCCCTCGGCCTTCAGCAGGCGACATTGCTCACGGAAGCCGCGCGTGCCCGACGGAATGCCGATGCGGCCGTCGGCGCGCAGCACCCGGTGCCAGGGCAGCGTGGCCCGGTCGGGCGCCTCGCCCAGCACGCGGCCGATCATCCGCGCCCTGCCCGGGTAGCCGGCACGGGCCGCGATCGCGCCGTAACTGGCCACCCGCCCGCGTGGAATGGCCGCGACCGCCGCGATGATCCGTGCCGCCCGAAGGGTGCGTGCCGCGTGGTCGTCCCGTTCATCGGTCATGGTCGTTTCGTGCATGTTCCCCGGGGAGGTTGAGCGTACCATCGGTATCCCCAAGGACAGATCGACAAGGCCACCATGCGGCACTTCGAAGCACTTCGCTCTCACGTCGGCGGCATCCACAAGCTGCGCCACAACGAGCCTTACCTCATCAGCTTCGACCTGGAACTGCCGGACGGCCGGCACCAGGGCATCTACCTGGCCGAACTGGAAGACGCCGACGGCCAGCGCTTCCTGCGCCTGTCCACCCCCGTCGGCCCGCTGTCCGGTGTGGATGCGCGCCGCTGCCTGCGCTTCAACTGGGAGCAGCGCACCGGCTACCTCGCCGAGGCCGACCTCGACGGTTCGCCCTACCTGCACCTGTGCGAGAACCGGCCCTACGACTACCTGGACGAACGGGAACTGGCGCGCATCGTTGAAGAACTGGGCACGACGGGGGACCAGTTGGAGCAGTTGGTCAATGGGGAAGCTGACGCGCTTTAAGCGTGGAGCGAGAGCCTAAGGCGGTGGAGCGGGAGCTTTAGGCCGTGGAGCAAGAGCCGGCGGGTGCCACCCTCGCGGCCACGCCTGCGGCGACCCGTCAAGGAAAGGCCGCTCCGCGGCCGTATGTCTATTCCCCTACGGGGCGGGTCGGGCTTCGAACGGGGATTTTTGATTCGCCATCCATGGCTCAGCAAAAATGGCCGGCCGTCCTGGCCGGCCCCGCTGCGCGGCCTTGTCCGTTCGAAGCCCTCGCCTGCGGCTACCGGCCACGAGGGTGGCACCCGCCGGCTCTTTCACGGACTGAGGTTGCGTGTGGGAAAAGCTAAGAGCCAGGTTTCGCTTCGTTGTTGGGAACGCTCGCTTGCCTGATGCGCACGGCATCAGCCGCCTTGGGTGGTGTTGAGGGTTCGCGCACACGCGTGCGCTCCTACCCAGCCCGCGGATCACGCGTTCCACAACCTGCCCTACCCCTAGCGTAGGAGCCCACGATGTGGGCGAAACGCCAACAACGCGGTGACGCCATACCCTGACCACTACATCGATCACCGCCACTCGCTGCTCGCCCAACACGCCACCTCAGTTTCGGGAAGAGCCGGCGGGTAGCCCCCTCGGTGCCGGTAGCCGCAGGCGAGGGCTTCGAACGGACAAGGCCGCGTAGCGGGGCCGGCCAGGACGGCCGGCCATTTTTGCTGAGCCATGGATGGCGAATCAAAAATCCCCGGGCGAAGCCCGACCCGCCCCGTAGGGGAATAGACAAACGGCCGCGGAGCGGCCCTTCCCTAGCGGGTCGCCGCAGGCGTGGCACCGAGGGGGCTACCCGCCGGCTCTTGCTCCAACGCCCAAGGCTCCAAGGCTAATCGCGATGCCGAAGGCGAGCCCTAACAGCGAAAAAGCCTATTCGGAAAAATCAGTAAAACAGCCGCCCCAACTTCACCAGCACATACCCCAGCACCGCAGTAATCGGCAGGGTCAGAATCCATGCCCAGACCATGCGCTCCACCACCGACCAGCGGATGGCGTTGAACCGCTTGGCGGCACCGACGCCCATGATCGACGCGGAAACGTTGTGGGTCGTGGACACCGGCACGCCTAGCATCGAAGCGGTGAGGATCACGGCCGCCGAGCTGCCTTCCGCCGCAAACCCGTTGATCGGGTGCAGCTTCACCATCTTGTGGCCCAGCGTCTTGATGATCCGCCAGCCGCCGCCCGCGGTACCGCCGGCCATGGTCAGCGCGCAGACCACCTTCACCCAGACCGGGATCGGAAAGCCACCCGCTGCCGCGGGGTCATGCGGGATGCGCAGGAAATGCAACACGGTAGGCAGGTGGTCGAACTGGCCGGCGGCGGTGGCACCCGCCAGCGCCAGGGCGATGATGCCCATGCTCTTCTGCGCGTCGTTCATGCCGTGCGACAGACCCATGGCGCTGGCGGAGAGGATCTGCGCCTTGCCGAAGAAGCTGTTGACGAACGGCGTGCGACCGAAGCGGTGCAGGCGACCCTTTTGCCGGGAGAAGAAGCCCAGCAAGGCGTACAGCGCGCCCATCAGCAGGAAGCCGATGACGAAACCCAGGAACGGCGAGACGATCATCGGCACGATCACCTTGGGCACCACGCCCTTGCCCAGCCACCAGTGCGCGCCACCCTGCCACCAGATGATCGCGTGAAGGTTGCCGTCGGACGCGGCCAGCGCAGCGCCGCACAGGCCACCCACCAGCGCATGGCTGGAGCTGGACGGCAGGCCCAGCCACCAGGTGATGAGGTTCCAGATGGTGGCGCCCAGCAGCGCGCTGATCAGCAGGTGCGAGCCGACGTCGACCACCCCCGTGTCGACCAGTCCGGACGCGATGGTCGCAGCCACGGCGGTGCCCCACAGCGCGCCCGCGAGGTTGGTGACGGCGGCCAGCAGCACCGCCTGGCCCGGGGTCAGCACCTTGGTGGCCACCACGGTGGCGATGGAGTTCGCCGTATCGTGGAAACCGTTGATATACGTGAACGCCAGGGCGATCAGGACGACCGCGATAACCATGCTCATGGGGCGGCCGCCGTCAGGAGTTCTTGAGCACGATGGAATAGACGACGTTGCCGACGTCACGGCACTTGTCGACCGCCTTCTCCACCAGCTCGAACAGATCCTTGGCAAGGATGGCCTTGAGCGGATCGGAGCCCTCGGCGTAAAGGGTGCGGTAGGGGTCGAGCAGCAGGCGGTCGGCTTCCGACTCCAGGGCCTGGAGCTGGTCGCGCAGCTTCTTTACCGGGTCGATCTTCAGGCCGTGGCGCAGCTGGCCGATCATCTGCACCACCACCTCGGCGGAGCGCTCCAGCAGCACCGCTCGCTGGCCGAAGTCGATGCCGCCCAGGCGTTCGGCGACGATCACGTAGCGCTCGGCGAACTTCTCGATGGTCTTGGGTATCTTGTAGAGCGCCGAATTCAGCGCCTCGATGTCTTCACGGTCCAGCGCGGTGACGAAGGTGTTGACCAGTTCCTCGCCGATCTGCCCGTGCAGGGCCTTCTCGCGGGCGCGCGCCGTGCTGAAGGCGGCCATCACCGGGGTGCGGTCGGTCTTGGTGACCAGCTCGTGCATGGCCCGGGCGCTTTCGCGAGCGGCTTCCGCGCTGGCCTCGAGCAGACCGTAGAACTTGTCGCCCTTGCCGAAGATCGTCTGGAGAGAAAACATGGCGTCGCCTGGGGGAACGGGGGAAATGTGACGCTAATGTTACCGGAGCGGCGCGGGGTATGCCTCTATCGTCCACGACCGTAAGCGTGCAGGTCTGCTATATAAGCCACCGATGCTCACCGAACTCCTGCTCGTCCTCGTGCTCTCCCTGGGTAACGCCTTCTTCGCCTTGTCGGAGATGTCGGTGGTCGCCTCGCGGAAGAGCCGGCTGAAGGCCATGTCGCGCGACAGCCGTCGCGCCCGGGTGGCGCTGCAGCTGGCCGAGTCCCCGGAGCGCTTCCTGTCCACGGTGCAGGTGGGCATGACCCTCATCATCCTGGTGACCGGCGCCATCGCGGGCGACCGACTGGGCGAGCACTTCGCCCAGCTGCTGCACGGGGGCGGCCCGGCCTGGCTCGAGCCGTACGCACGCGTCGCCGGCTGGCTGACCGGCTTCGTCTACATGTCGCTAGTGCAAATTGTGATCGGCGAGCTGGTGCCCAAGCGCGCCGCGCTGACCGCCCCTGAACGCATCGCCTGCCAGATCGCCGTGCCCATGCTGGTGATCTCGCGGATCACCCTGCCCATGGTCTGGCTGCTCAACCACCTGTCCAGCGGCATCCTGCATCTGCTGCGGTTGAACCGGGCCGGCACCTCGTCGGCGGCCACCGAAGAAGAGATCCGGCTGCTGGTGGCCGAAAGCGCCGAACAGGGCATCCTCGACAGCGACGAGCGCAACATGGTCAACCGCGTGCTGCGGCTGGGCGATCGCGCCGTGGGTTCGGTGATGACCCCGCGGATGCGGATCGCCTGGCTGGACGTGGCGGCCTCGCGGGAAGACAACCTCGAGGTGCTGCGCGAATCGCAGTTTTCCCGCTATCCGGTCTACCGCGGCGACGAGCGCGAGGTGATCGGCACCGTCGAGGTGAAATCGCTGGTGGCCGGCTTCGAGCGGGGTGAGTTCGACCTGTTCGCGCGCGTGGTCAAACCGCTTTTCGTGCCGTCCACCGCGCGGGCGCTCGACCTGCTGGAGGCGTTTCGCGACGCGGATACGCAGCTGGCCCTGGCCGTGGACGAGTACGGCGACATCGAGGGCCTGGTGACGCTCAACGACCTGCTGACCGCCGTGATCGGCGCCACCGCCCCCGCCGCGGACGACGACGAGCGCGAGGGCCCCATCGTGCGACGCGACGACGGCAGCTGGCTGATCGACGGCAGCCTGCCGGCGGACGACCTGCGCGAGCTGCTGCAGATCGACCAGCTCCCCAACGAGGAAGACCACGATTTCCGCACCGTGGCCGGCATGATGACGGCCCAGTTCGGCCACATCCCCCGTGCGGGCGAGTTCTTCGTCTGGCGGGGCAACCGCTTCGAGGTGATGGACATGGACGGCGCCCGCATCGACAAGCTGCTGGTCGGTCCGGCGGGCAACGAACCGTCCCACGGCGCGGAGTGAGGCCGGATCACCGGCCCACGTAAAGCACGGGTTCAAGCCCCGCCCGCGACAGTCGGGTCATGACCCCTACCGAGCCCCGCGAAGAAAAGACCGCCGCTCTGCTCCGCGCAGCCCTGCACGCCGCACCGGGCGAACGGATCACCGTGGAGGGACTGCTCGAGCCGCTGAAGCGGCGTGCCTTCGGCTTCCTGCTGCTCCTGTTGGCCATCCCCAATTTCATTCCGGTGCCGCTGGGCATCGGCGGCATCATGGGGGTGCTGGTGGTGGCCCTGGGGCTGGAGATGCTGATTGGCCTGGAACACCCCTGGGTGCCGGGCTTCCTGCGTCGGCGTACGCTCTCCCGTGCTGGCCTGCTGCGATTCCTCGACCGCATCGAACCGGTGACCCGCCGCCTGGAGAAGCTGTGCCAGCCGCGACTGCAGCGGCTGACCCGACGCCCCTTTACCTTCGTGTCCGGTGCCGTGATGATCCTGATCGGGATCCTGCTGGCCCTGCCGATCCCGTTCACCAACTATGTCTTCGGCGGCATGCTGATCGCGTTCGCCTTCGCGCTGGTGGAGCGCGACGGAGCGCTGCTGGTAGCGGTGTGGACGAGCACGCTGGCGATCGTCGTGGCGTCGGCCAGCTTCAGCCGCGCGTTGCTGGGTTTCGCGCGCGACCTGTTCTAGCCGGCGCCGTTCGTTTCAGCCGGCGCCATCCTTGCCATGCGCCAGCGAGGCCATGCGCTGTGCATCGGCGAGGATGCCATGCAGGATGCGCAGCTCACGCAGCTCCGGCCGAGCACGCAGGAACAGCTTGCGCAGCTTGAGCATGATCGTGGTGGGCGAGCGTCCCTTGTGGAACTCGATGTCGTCGAGCATCTCGCCCAGGTGCGTGAAGAAGCGCTCGAGCTGTTCGGCGTCGGCCGGGGCCGCATCCGCATCGAGACTCGGCGGCACGACAACGGGCGACTCATCCGCCAGCAGCGCCGTGCGCAGTTCATAGGCCACCACCTGCACCGCCTGCGAGAGGTTCAGCGAGCTGAAATCGTCGACGCTGGGAATGCGCACCATGGCATGGCAGCGCGCCAACTCGTCGTTCTCCAGGCCGGTGCGCTCGTTGCCGAAGACCAGGGCGACCTGCTCGCCGCGCCGTGCTGCGGCGATCGCCTGGGCGGCGCCTTCGCGGGGGTCGAGTTCGGGCAGGTTGACGCCGCGGCGGCGTGCCGACAGCCCCAGCGAAAACGTGGCACCGGCCAGGCCCGCCACCAGGTCGTCGTGGATGGCCGCCTGCCCGAGCACGTCGTCGGCACCGGCGGCCAGGGCGGTGGCTTCGGGATCGGGAAAGCGATGCGGCGCCACCAGCGTGAGCCGATCGAAGCCCATGGTCCGCATGGCGCGCGCAGCTGAGCCGATGTTGCCCGAGTGCGAGGTGCGGACCAGGACGAAGCGAAGGCGGTCGTGGAGTTCGGAAAGGGCCATGGGCGACGGGCAGGCTGGACGAGGGCCGGAAAGTCTACAACGGCAATGACTTGGGCATGGGGCATGCGGGTGTTAGACTCGTCGACCGAGGCGGCCCGACCGCCCTCCCCTGTTCTTTTACCAAGTCGATATCCATGCCAAGACCCGCCGTCAACGTCGCGTCGCGTGCCGCGCGCTCCGCAGGAAACATCATCCTGCGCTACATGAATCGCCTCGAAGGCCTTGCGGTCGTCGAAAAGCAGCGGATGGATTTCGCCTCCGAGGTGGATCGCCTCGCCGAAGCCGAAATCATCAAGGAACTGCGCCGCGCCTACCCCACCCACGCCATCCTCGGTGAGGAATCCGGGCAGATCGGCAAGGGCCCGCTGGTGTGGGTCATCGATCCCCTGGACGGCACCCACAATTACCTGCGCGGCATCCCCCACTTCTGCGTGTCCATCGCGCTGGTTGAAAAGGGCGAGCCGGTCTACGGCGTGGTGTTCGATCCCCTGCGCGATGAACTGTTCACCGCCAGCAAGGGCGATGGCGCCTACCTCAACGACCGCCGCATCCGGGTCGGCAAGCGCGAAGGCATCGCCGGCGCCCTGCTTGCCACGGGTTATCCCTACCGCGCGCGTAACCACCTCGAGCCGCAGCTGGCCATGACCTCGGCCTTGCTCAAGGAAGCCGAGGACATCCGCCGCATGGGGTCCGCCGCGCTCGACCTGGCCTACGTGGCCGCCGGTCGCATGGACGGTTTCTTCGAACCGGGCCTCAACGTATGGGATATCGCCGCGGGCGCGCTGCTGGTCCGCGAAGCCGGTGGCGTCTACGGCGACTTCGCCGGCCGCGAGGGCCTGCCCGAGAGCGGCAACATCATCGCCGGTAACCACAAGGTGGCCGCCGCGATGACCGACGTCATCAAGGCGAACGCTACGGCGCGCCTGCTCGGGGAATAATCCGACACGCGGCGAGGGTAATCCCTCGCCGCAGCTTCTCGTTGCCTGACAGACCATGGCGTCTTCGGCAGCGTACCTTGTCGTCGCGAACCGGACGTTCGCAAGCCTCTACCGACAAGGAGTTCAGCATGTTCCCTATTCCCTTATCATGCACCCGGTTCGCGTTCGCGTTCGCAGCGGGCCTGACCGCCTTGCTTCATGGGCCCTCCGCGCATGCGACGGTCGAGACCATGATCGTCACCTCGGATCCCCAGTACCCCTGGACGGACACGCCGGGCGAAACCGATGAGGTGCGCAAGATCCGCTCCCGGCAACTGATCGAGGAGCAATACCGCAGCATCGCCGCGTACCGCGCCAGGCGGCCCGACCAGACCATCCCCGTCTTCATCAATGGCGACCTCACCGCCTATGGGCACGGCTGGCAACGCGCGGTCATGGATGAACTGCTGGGCATCCTGGGCGACAACGTCTATCTGGGACTGGGTAACCACGACTACCAGAACAACATTTTTCAGGAGGATGGATCGGGCTGCTACAACAACGGCTGCGCGCGCGACAGCGTGCTGGGGCTCGTGCAGCACGTCATGGCAAAGCCCGACAAGGTGTCATTCGATTTCAGCGTCCAACCCGGGTTTCCCGGCAATCGCTATGAGGGCAGCCTCGCCTACGCCGTCAACACGCCGGGGTGGGAGCGAGTGCTCCAGGTGCAGCTGAACAACTACCCGACCTACGAGGTCTCCTTCGCGTCCACCGAGGGTATCCGTCCGTCACGCTTCGACATCGGGTCGTCGCTACCCTGGCTGAAGAATGTGCTGGACACCCATCTCAGCGTGCCCAGGTACGGCACGCCGGCCGACCGGGCGTACGATTTCGCCATAGCGCATGTGCATTCCGCGGATGGCTACTCGGAAGGTTTCGGCGAGGCACTGGCCGCCGGCCACGTCGCCGCGGTCTTCGCGGGCCACCTGCATTTCCGGTTGGGCCGATATGGAAGCATCAACGGCGTGCCGGTCTTCCTGAGTGGATCCGCCAGCCAGCGCACCTATCTCATCGTGGAGCACGACACCGTGGCCAGGGTGCTGCGCGTCTTCGCCGTGCGCAACAACGATCCGGAAGGACGCGAACTCATCGCTACCGTCGATGTCGGCACCGTCTGACACCGACACACGCAACGAACAAGGATGTCGTCATGAAAAAAAACAGCCCGTTCCGGGCAACGGGAGCACGCGCCTCATGGCTGGCGACGGCGCTCTTCGCCGTCGCCGCGGCCCATGCGGAACAGCCACGGATCATGGTGGTCACCTCGGACCCGCAATACCCGTGGACCCCCGCCACCGACGCGGGCGAACACTCGGACAAGGCCGACAAGGCCCTGGCGGAAGCGTTGATCCGCGAGCAATACCGGAGCATCGATGCGTTTCGCCACCAGTATCCAGGGCAATCGATCCCCGTGATCGTCAATGGCGACATCACCTCGCAGAGCAAACGATCCGAGCAGCAGAAGATCAGCGAATTGTTCGCAACCCTCGGCAGCGGGCTGTATTACGGCCTGGGCAATCACGACTACCAGAACAACCTGACCAACGCCGTGTGCAAACTGCTTTACTGCGCCATGGAGGCACTGGACAACCTCGCCCACCACGTGCACTGGCATCGGACCAACGGCAACGTGCTCGGCTTCGACATGCGGGCGACGCCGTACCCCTCGGGTGGCATTCTCAAGCAGGGCAGCTGGTCGTATGCCTTCAAGGCCGATGGCTGGGACCGCGTCATCCAGCTCCAGCTGAATAACTTTCCCGAGTATTCGGCCAGCATGGACTGGGGCTTCGGTCCTTACAGCTATCACTACCGGGTGACGTCCAGCGTGCCGTGGCTCCAGACCTACCTGCCCGACTACAGCGACCCGCGGGTGAGCGACCTGGTCCTGGTCCATACCCACCAGCCCGGCACGCTGCGTACCTCGTGGTCGAACGACCTGCAGAAGCTGCTGAAGCGATACAAGGTGGCTGCCATATTCGCGGGGCATCTTCACGAACGCATGGGTCGTTACGACAGGGGTGGTCCCGACGACATTCCGGTCTTCCTCAGTGGCTCGGCCTCGCAGCGCACGTACCTGATCGTCGAGCACTGGCCCGAGTCGAAGCAGCTGAAGGTGTACGGCGTGAGGGATAACACGCCCGCCAACCGCGAGCTGATCGGCCAGATCGATCTCTAGTCGTTCTTCAGCAGGTTGCGCAGGAACGGCACCGTCACCCGTCGCTGTGCGGCGAGTGACGCGCGGTCGAGGGTATCCAGCAGGTCGAGCAAGGTGCCCAGGTCGCGGGCGTGGTGCGCGAACAGCCAGTCCAGCACCACGTCGTCCAGTTCGATGCCACGGGCGCCGGCCTGTTCGCGCAGCACCGCGCGGCGCTGGGCATCGGCCAGTGGCTTGAGCAGGGCCTGGGTCAGCGAGCCGAGCCGCGAGCGAAGGTCGGGCAACGCGACGTCCAGCGACACCGGCGCACCCAATGCCGAGAAGAGCAGCGTGCAGCCTTCGGCACGATAGCCATTGAACGTGTCGAACAAGGCGTGCTCGGCATCGGCCTCGCCCGCGATCGTATCGATATCGTCGATAGCCAGCACATCGCTGCCGGCCATGCCGCGGATGGCGGCGGCCCGCGGCCCGCGCAGGCCCGCCAGCGGCAGGTACTGCGCGGTGCGGCCCGCATCGATGGCGGCCTGGCAGGCCGCGATCAGCAGGTGCGTACGCCCGCTGCCCAGCGGCCCCGCCACGAACACCCAGGGCGCCAACGCGTCGACGGCGGCCGCACGCACGGCCTCCACGGCCGCCGCGTTGTCGCCCGCGTGGAAGTGCTCGAAGCGCTGGCGCCTCGGCCAGCGCAACGCGAGGGGAAGCTGTGTGCTCATGGGGCGCGATCGACCGGCGGCAGGGGATCGTCCGGCCGCGGTCGCACGCGCACGTCGACATCCACGTCCACATCCAGCTTGTGCGCCACCGGTGCCGGCGGCGCGGGTTCCATGTAGAGGTCGCTCTCGCGATAACGCGCGAACACGTAGCGCAACAGCACCACCACCACGGAGGCAGCCGGCAGGGCCAGCAACACGCCGAGGAAGCCGAACAGGTGACCGCCCGCCAGTACGGCGAAGATCACCGCGACCGGGTGCAGGCCGATCTTGCCGCCGACCAGGCGCGGCACCAGCACGTAGCCTTCCAGCAGCTGGCCCACGGTGAACACCACGCCGACCAGGATCACGTGGGTCCAGTCGCCGTACTGCACCAGCGCGGCGATCAGGGCGGCGACGAAGCCGATCATGAAGCCGAGGTAGGGCACGAAGCTGAGCAGGCCGGCGACCATGCCGATCAGCGGGCCGATCGAGATGCCGACCAGGGTCAGCCCGAGGCCGTAGAACACGCCCAGGGCAAGCATCACCAGCAGCTGGCCGCGGACGAAGGCGCCCAGCACCTGGTCGGACTCACGCGCCAGGCGCACCACGGTGGGCTCGATCGAACGGGGCAGCAGGCGCTGGATGTGCGCGATCATGGTGTCCCAGTCGCGCAGCAGATAGAACGCCACGACCGGGATCAGCACGAGATTGGTCAACCACATCACCACGCCCATGCCCGACTGCGTGAGCTTGGTCATCGCCGCGGCGGCCATGCTGCCTACCGAGCCGATGTGCTCACGGATGGTCGCCAGCAGGCGGTCGGTATCGAAGACGTTGGCGTCCAGATGCAGACGCACCTGGATCCACGGCAGGGCCGTGGTTCGCACCCAGTCCACGTAGCGCGGCAGGTTCTCGGACAGGTTTTCGAACTGGTGCTCGATCAACGGCACCAGCAGGAGCAGCACACCGACGAAGACCAGGGTGATGACGGTGAACACGATGCTGACCGCCCAGCCGCGACCCATGCCCAGCCGCTGCAGGCGATCGGCCAAGGGGTCGCCCAGGTAGGCCAGCATGCCGGCGATGGCGAACGGCATCAGCACCGGGGCGAGCAGCCAGATGAGGAAGGCGATGACCGCGATGATCGCAAGCATCTGCCAGCGGCGTGAGGTGTCGTGCGTCATGGCGTCAGGGCACCCAGCGCACGGCGAGATCGGCGCCGTCGTGGGGATCGGCAGCCAGCACATGGCCAGCCGAGGCATAGCCGGCGACCAGGCGGGCCAGCGGGGCGGCGGCATTGACGGTGAACAGCACGCCGTCGGCACTGGCGGCGACCGGCGCCACCGTCTTGATCGAGGGATCGTTCTGGAACGTGGCCAGCAGGCCGGCGTAATCGGACGCCGAATGCAGGCCCGACACCCAGACCTTGCCCGAGGTGCTGCCACCCTGCGTCGCGGCGAACTGGCGATCCAGCTTGTCGGCCATGGCGTTGGCACCATTGCTCAGCAGGGCCGCACGGGCTTCACCGCTGTCCTTCCAGCTGGTGGTCTTGCCGGCCGAGACCAGGGTCCAGTCGATCTGGTCGTCACCGATGTTACCGACCAGGACGACGCCGGTGTTGTACTGCCGGGCTGCGTTGGCGACCGCGGCGGGATCACCGCCGGCCAACGCCTTGACGTCCGGCACGGCGTCGGGCTTGGGCACCACGATCTGGTAGCCGCGCGTATCGGCCATCTGCGCCAGGGGCAGGAGGTCCTGCTGGCTGAGCAGCTTGCCGCTGGCATCGCGTGCCACCACCAGTACCGGGGCCTTGGGCGCGGCGACGGCCGCGTCGCCCACCGCCAGCACGCGGCGGATCGCACCGGGATCGAACACGATATCCAGGCTGAGCGGGGCGCCGTTGGCGCCTCCGGTGCGGGCATATTGGTACTGCTGCACCAGGCCGCCGGGCTGCTTCATCGCCTGGGCATAGCCCGGCTTGCCGCGAGGGTCGGCGCCGTTGGAAGCCCGCGCCAGGACCTGGGTCAGCCCGTTGGCGAAGGCCTGGTCACGTACCGCCGCACTGGTGTCGGCTACGGGCACGGTCACCGTGTAAAGGGAGGTCTGCGCCATCGCGGGGCCGATGCAGGCGGCCACGAGGAGCGTCAGGAAGACGAGGAGACGGGCTGGGCGCATGGTCGTGGCGTCGCTTTGTGAAGACGGGAAGTCTGCCCAAACCTTGGCACGCCGTCCATCCAAAGCGCGTGCAGGCCAAGGCCGGGTGCCCGCTTGCTGTTATCATTCGCGGTTTCCAATACGCGCCGGAACCGCTTATGTCCTCCGACCAGGGCTCCCTCACCTACCGCGACGCAGGCGTCGACATCGATGCCGGCAACGCGCTCGTCGAGCGCATCAAGCCCATGGTCAAGCGGACTTTCCGTCCCGAGGTCATGGGCGGGCTGGGCGGCTTCGGCGGCCTGTTCGACCTTTCCGGACGTTACAAGGAACCGGTGCTGGTCTCCGGCACCGACGGCGTGGGAACCAAACTCAAGCTCGCCCACCAGCTCGGCCGCCACGACACCATCGGTATCGACCTGGTGGGCATGTGCGTGAACGACGTGCTGGTACAGGGCGCCGAGCCGCTGTTCTTCCTCGACTATTTCGCCACCGGCAAGCTCGACGTGGACACCGCAGCGTCCGTGGTCGGCGGCATCGCCCGCGGATGCGAGCTGGCCGGCTGTGCGCTGATCGGTGGCGAAACCGCCGAGATGCCGGACATGTACCCGCCGGGCGAATACGACCTGGCCGGCTTCACGGTCGGTGCCGTCGAGAAATCCGCGATGAACGATGGCTCGTCCATCGTGGCCGGCGACGTCATCCTCGGCGTGGCCTCGTCGGGCCCGCACTCCAACGGCTACTCGCTGATCCGGCGCATCCTGGAACGCGCGGGCTCGCCGCTGGACAGCGACATCGGCGGCACGACCCTGGGGGATGCCCTGATGGCCCCGACCACCATCTACGTCAAGCCGATGCTCGAACTGATCGCCAAGGTGGCCGTGCACGGCATGGCCCACATCACCGGCGGCGGCCTGAAGGAAAACATCATTCGCGTCGTACCCGACGGCCTCGGTCTGTCGATCAACGCCGCCTCGTGGCCGCTGCCGCCCGTGTTCCAGTGGCTGCAGCGCGAAGGCAACGTCACCCGCGAGGAAATGTGGCGCACCTTCAACTGCGGCATCGGTTTCACCGTGCTGCTCGCGGCCGACCAGGTGGACGCGGCGAAGGCCGTGCTCGCCGGTCACGGCCTCGATACCTGGACGATCGGCTCGGTGGTCGCTGCCAGCGGCGACGAGCGTGTCCACATCGCCTGAAGCGCCCGTGGATCGCCCCCTGCGTGTCGCCGCGCTCGCTTCCGGGCGCGGCAGCAACCTCGCCGCGCTGATCGCCGCGCGGCTTCCGGTGACGTTCGTCCTGGTCGGCAGCGACAAGGCAGGCGCCGGGGCGTTGACCGTGGCACGCGATGCGGGCATTCCCACGCTCGCGCTCAACCCGCGCGACTACCCCACCCGCGCCGATTTCGACCGCGCCCTGTTCGGCCACGTGGCGGACAGTGGCGCAGACCTGCTGGTGCTGGCCGGCTACATGCGGATCATCGATGCCGCCGTGGTCGCTGCCTGGGAGGGCCGCGCGATCAATATCCACCCCTCCCTGCTGCCGAAATACCGTGGCCTGCACACGCATCGCCAGTGCCTGGCTGCGGGCGACGCCGAGCACGGCGCCAGCGTGCATTTCGTCACGGCAGAGCTGGACGGTGGCCCCGTCGTGGCGCAGGCACGTATCGACGTGCGCCCGGACGACAGCGAAGCCTCCCTGGCCGAGCGCCTGCTGGTGGAAGAGCACGCACTGCTACCTGCCGTCGTCCGCGCCATCGCCACGGGCCGCCTGCGCTGGCAGGGCACGCCCCTCTTCGACGGGCAGCCGCTGACATCGCCGCTTACTCCAGCTGCCCTGGCCGTCTAACCCCATATTCCTGGTCGACTAACCCGTCTCCCCAGCCGTATAACCCCGTATCCCCGGCACTTGGCGTAGGAGCGCACGCACGTGCGCGAACCCTCACCCTTGCCTATCGCGAATGAGGCCGTGCGTAGGGAGATGCGGGGCGTTTTTCGCCAAGAGCAAAGGCCACAACACAAGAGCAATCGGCTTTAGTTTTGCGGTCGGAAACGCCGGCTTGGGTGTGGGGCATGGCCTCGTTCGCGGTAGGTGATATGGAGGGTTCGCGCACGTGCGTGCGCTCCTACCCCCCCAACCGGAGCGTCGGGCGCCGCCATGGGGCGTCGGGCGCCTTGTGGTTCGCCGGGTGGGCGCGTCGACGCGCATTCAGCCGGCGTGGCTAGAATCGGAACCATGAAGAACCCACTGATCCGCGCCGGCTTCGCGCTGGCCCTCGCCCTGCCCGCCGCCGCGTTCGCCGCGAGCGTGCCGCAGTCCTTCACCGCTACCTATAACGTCCTGCAGGGCGGCAGTCCGCTCGGCGAGGCCACCATCGTGCTGAAAGCGGCCGGCAACGGCCAGTACGAATACACGAACACCACCAAGGGTACGGCGGGCCTGGCCGCGGCGCTGGGGGCCAATTCGACGGAAACCTCGCGGTTCACCTGGGCTGGCTCCGTGCCTCAGGTGGTCAGCTACCACTACCAGCTGGATGCGTCCTTCAAGCAGAAGACCCGCGACATGACCGTGCAGGGCAACACCGTGCAGGTCAAGGACAACAGCAAGAGTTTCAGCTACCCGGCGGCGCAGGGCATGATCGAGCGCAATACGCTGCCCCTGGCCCTGGGCGTGGCATTGCGCGATGGCAAGCAGCAGGCCAGTTTCCCCGTCGCGGTGAAGCAAGAAGTGGAGAACCAGCAGTTCAAGGTGTCGGGCAAGGAGAAAGTGAAGGTGCCCGCGGGCACGTTCGACACCGTGCGCGTCGACCGGACCGACGCCGACCGCGGCTTCAACGCCTGGTATGCGCCGGCGAAATATCCGGTACCGGTCAAGCTGGCGCAGAAGGACGGTGGCGACCTGACGCTGGAGCTGGTGCGGTTCGAGGGCAAATAACCCTCGACCCGTAGGAGCGCACGCTGTGCGCGATATCTCTTCGCAATACTCCACATGTGACGCGACATTTTTGACGTGACGCGCAGGATTCGGCGCACAGCCTCAAAAGATGTCGCGCACAGCGTGCGCTCCTGCGGTCATGAGGGCACTGCGCCGACCCGCCGATGAGCGAGGATTAGCCCGGCAGACGCCGGATATGCGCGCCCAGCACGCCCAGCTTTTCCTCGATGTTCTCGTAGCCGCGATCGATGTGGTAAACGCGGTCGACCGTGGTGTCGCCCTCGGCGACCAGGCCGGCCAGCACGAGGCAGGCCGACGCACGCAGATCCGTGGCCATAATCGGCGCACCCGTCATCTTCGGCACGCCGGTGATGATGGCGGTATTGCCTTCCAGGCGGATGTCGGCGCCCAGCCGCTGCAGTTCCAGCGCGTGCATGAAGCGGTTCTCGAACACCGTCTCCGTAATGACGCCCACGCCTTCGGCGATGCAGTTGAGCGCGGTGAACTGCGCCTGCATGTCGGTCGGAAACGCGGGATAAGGCGCCGTCACCAGGTTGACCGCCTTGGGACGGCGCCCGCCCATGTCCAGCTCGATCCAGTCCGGACCGGTGCTGATATGCGCGCCGGACTCTTCCAGCTTCTGCAGCACCGCATCCATCGTGTCGGCACGCGCGCCGCGGGCGCGCACCTTGCCGCCGGTCATCGCCGCGCCGACCAGGAAGGTGCCGGTCTCGATGCGATCCGGCAGCACTTCGTAGTGCGCGCCGTGCAGGCGCTCGACGCCCTCGACGATCAGCGTGGACGTGCCGACGCCGTCGATCTTGGCGCCCATCGCCATCAGGCAGTGGGCGAGGTCGACCACTTCCGGCTCCTGGGCGGCGTTCTCGATCACCGTGGTGCCCGAAGCCAACGTCGCCGCCATCAGGATGTTCTCGGTGCCGGTGACGGTCACCATGTCCATCACGATGCGGGCGCCCTTCAGGCGACCGGCGCGGGCCTTGATGTAGCCGTTCTCGACGGTGACCTCAGCGCCCAGCGCCTGCAGGCCGCGGATGTGCTGGTCGACCGGCCGGGAACCGATGGCGCAGCCGCCGGGCAGCGACACTTCGGCCTTGCCGTGGCGCGCCACGAGCGGGCCCAGCACCAGGATCGAGGCGCGCATGGTGCGCACCAGGTCGTAGGGCGCCACACAGGAGTTTTCCGGGCGCGGGTCGATGTGCATCTTCATGCGATCGTCCAGCACCACGCGCACGCCCATGCGACCGAGCAGTTCGATGAAGGTGGTGACGTCGTGCAGGTGCGGCACGTTGCCGATGCTGACGGGCTCGTCGGCGAGCAGGCAGGACGCGAGGATGGGCAGTACGGCGTTTTTCGCGCCGGAGATGCCCACTTCACCGTTGAGCGGCTGGCCGCCGCTGATCAGGATCTTGGCCATGGAAGGAGATGCCTTGGGAAGGTAAACAGAGCGAGCGTGTCGCCTGGCGCGCTGGAATCAGCGGCGGCCGGCGGCTTCGTCGGGAGTGAGGGTTTTGAGGCCCAGGGCGTGAATGGCACCGCCCATGAGGTCGCCCAGCGTCGCGTAGACGAGGCGGTGACGGGCCAGCGGCAGCTTGCCGGCGAACTGGTCCGAGACGACTTCGGCTTCGAAATGAACGCCGTCGTCGCCGTGAACGGCGACCCTGGCACCGGGCAGGCCGGCTTCGATCAATGCCTGGATGCGCGCAGCGTCCATGGGTTCTCCGATGAGGGGGTGGGCCGCGCCCGGGAGGGTTCCGAAACGGACCCTGAACCACCGGTCGATGGCGGCGCCGATAAAATGAGAATATGTAATGGTAATGGAAATCCGGTGTCGCAGAAATGGACATCCCGGGTCAGAAGCCACCACCCGGACTCCCGAGGCCGCATGAACGCCCGCACCGCCCCGCCCACCGATCATTCCGCCGTGAACGTCGAAGCCGTCGTGCGCAGCGCCCGTACGGTGATCGTCACGGAAGCCGCGGCCATCCGGGCGCTTGAAACGAAGATCGACGCCACCTTTGTCGAGGCGTGCCGGATGATCCTGGCCTGCAAGGGACGTGTCGTGGTGTCCGGCATGGGCAAGTCCGGCCACGTGGCCCGCAAGATCGCCGCCACGCTGGCCTCCACGGGCACCCCATCGTTCTTCGTCCACCCCGCCGAGGCCAGCCACGGTGACCTCGGCATGATCCAGCCCGACGACATCCTGCTGGGCATCTCCTATTCCGGGGAAACGGACGAACTGCTCTTCATCCTGCCCGCGGTAAAGCGCCAGGGCATACCTTTGATCGCCATCACGGGCAACCCGCGGTCGTCGCTGGCGCGGCAGGCCGAGGTCAACATCGACGCCAACGTGCCGTCCGAGGCGTGTCCCCACGGGCTTGCACCGACCTCCAGCACCACCGCCGCCCTGGTCATGGGCGATGCCCTGGCCGTGGCCCTGCTCGAGGCCCGTGGCTTCACCTCGGACGACTTCGCCCGTTCGCATCCGGCCGGCAGCCTCGGGCGCCGCCTGTTGCTGCACATCGCCGATGTCATGCACACCGGTGACGACGTGCCGCGCATCGGCGTGGACGCCTCGGTCAGCGAGGCGCTGGTGGAAATGACCCGCAAGCACCTGGGCATGACTGCGGTGATCGACGGCGAGGGCCACCTGCTCGGTGTGTTCACCGACGGCGATCTTCGCCGCGCGCTCGACGACGACGATGTGGACCTGCGCGGCGCCACCGTGGGCGAACTGATGACCCGCGGCCCGAAGACCATCGGCTCGGACAAGCTGGCCGTCGAGGCGGCCCAGCTGATGGAAAAACACCAGATCAACGCGCTGCTGGTCACCGACCCCTCCGGCAAGGTGGTCGGCGCGCTGAACATCCACGACCTGCTTCGCGCCCGCGTCGTCTGACGACCGGACCCGGCGCGGCTCCCCGACGCGCCCTTTCGTCCCCATATCGATCCCATGGCCTATACGCATTACACCGACATTCCTGCCGATATCGCCGAACGTGCGGCCCGCGTGCGCATCGTCGTCTTCGACGTGGATGGCACGCTGACCGACGGTCGCCTCTGGTACGGCGAAGACGGTCGCGAAATCAAGGTTTTCCACGTGCATGACGGCCTCGGCCTGAAGCGCCTGCAGGAAAACGGCATCAAGGTCGCGATCATCACCGCGCGGATCAGCCATCCGGTCTCCCTGCGCGCCGAGGAGCTGGGCATCCCGCACGTCTACCAGGGCCAGAAGGACAAGCGCGCCTGCCTCAACGAGCTGCTCAGCGCCCTGCGCCTGACGCCGGAGCAGGCCGCCTTCGTCGGCGACGACCTCCCCGACCTGCCAGCCATGGGCATCGCCGGGCTGTCGGTCGCCGTGGCCAATGCCCACCCCTGGGTGGCGGAGCGCGCCCACTGGCGTACCCGCCTGTCCGGTGGTTACGGCGCCGCCCGCGAAGTCGCCGACATGATCCTTGCCGCCCAGGGCAAGGCCGAAGCCGAACGGGATCGCTGGCAGTGAGCGCACTCAACCTGCTCAAGGATCGCAGCGCCGGTGGCATCGCCGGCATCCTCGTCGTGGCGCTGGGCGCCAGCGTGCTGCTGTATTACTGGGTGGCACCGCAGAAGAAACTGCAGGATTTCGTCGGCCCACCGCGCTCGGGCTACGTGCTGACCAACTTCGACCTGGACTCCTACAACGAGCAGGGCAAGTTGGCCTTCACCCTCATCGCCCCGCACCTCGAACGGCGCGAGGGTGACGATTCGCTCTATATCAACGCGCCCGACTTCGTGCTGCCGTCCACCAAGGAAGTGGACGTGCCGCCGTGGAAGGGCCATTCGCAGTACGGCTGGGTCAACAAGGATGGCACCGTGCTGAAACTGCAGGGCAAGGTCCACATGGACCGCGTGGCCTTCGCGCAGACGCCGCCGGCCAGCATCGACACCTCCGAGGTCACCGCGTGGCCCAAGGAGAACCGCCTGGAGACGGCCGAGGCAGCCCGGATCGTCCAGGGAACCTCTACAATGAACGGCGTTGGCATGCGCGCCAATCTCGATACCAAGCACCTGGAGCTCCTCGATGCAGTCCACAGCACGTACCTGCCCGCCAAGCGCTAAGGCCCTCCTCGCGGTGCTCGGACTGGCGCTGGTGGCCAGCCTGCCCGTGGCCGCCAAGCAGTCCGACCGCCAGCAGCCGGCCAACGTCGATTCCAAATCCTTCGACGGCTCGCAGCAGCCCAACGGCAAGGTCATCTGGACGGGCAGCGTGGTGATCACCCAGGGCACGCTGAAGATCACCGGCGACAAGGCGACGGGTTTCCTCGACGCCAACAACTCGATCACGCGCATCATCGTCGACGGCAAGCCGGCCACCATCCACCAGTTGGACGACGACGACAACCCGATGGACGGCCAGGCCCTGAACATCGACTACAAGGTCGACCAGGACTACGCCGTGCTCACGGGCAACGCGAAGGTCAAGCAGCCGGTGAAGGGCAGCGCCGAAGGCGACAAGCTCACCTACAACACGAAGGACAGCACGATGACCGGCGAAAGCTCCGGCGGCGCCCCCGTGCACATGACCTTCCAGCCGAAGAACCCGCCGCCGGGCGCCGCGCCTGCGAAGCCGGCCACGCCTGCCCCCACCCCGAAGAAGCCCTGACCCGATGCTTTCAGCCCAAGGCCTGCAAAAGCGTTTCCGCGCCCGCAAGGTGGTTCGCGACTTCGCTTTTTCCATCAGCGAAGGCGAGGTCGTCGGCCTGCTCGGTCCCAACGGTGCCGGCAAGACCACCTGTTTCTACATGGTGGTCGGCCTCATCCAGGCCGATGCCGGCGTGATCAAGCTCGACGAGAAGGACATCACCGGCCTGCCGATGCACGCGCGCGCCAAGCTGGGCATCGGCTACCTGCCCCAGGAAGCGTCGGTGTTCCGCCGGCTCAGCGTGTCGGACAACATCATGGCGGTGCTGGAACTGCGCGAGGGCATGACCCAGAAGCAGCGCGACGACGAACTGGACAGCCTGCTAGACGAACTCAAGATCGCCCACATCGCCGACCAGAAAGGCATCAGCCTGTCCGGTGGCGAGCGTCGCCGTGTCGAGATCGCCCGCGCCCTCGCCGCACGGCCGCGCTACATGCTGCTGGATGAACCGTTCGCGGGCGTCGATCCCATCTCCGTGGGCGAGATCCAGCGCATCGTTCGTCACCTGAAGGAACGCGGCATCGGCGTGCTCATCACCGACCACAATGTCCGCGAGACCCTGGGCATCTGCGACCGCGCCTACATCCTCAACGACGGCGAGGTGCTCGCCCGCGGCACGCCGCAACACATCCTCGCCGACGAGAAGGTCCGTGAGGTGTACCTGGGACGTGAATTCCGGATCTGATCCACGCCTGGTCGTGACGCGAATTCGGCCGGAACGTCCGGCCTGCGCGGATGCTGGTTGTGCACGTCGCATGGGGTTAGGATGCCATTGAACCCCTAACGCATCGCAGGCATGAAACCCGGACTCCAGTTTCGCCTCAACCAGCAGCTCACGCTGACGCCCCAGCTGCAGCAGGCCATCCGCCTGCTGCAGTTGTCGCAGCTGGAGCTCGAAGCGGAGCTCCGCCAGATTGCCGAAGGCAACCCGCTGCTCGAGTTCGCCGAGGATGCCGAGGCGGAAGCCGATCCGGACGGCGAGTCCACGGACGGGCCGGACTTCGATAACGACTACCCGTCCCGCCAGGAAACCCCGAAGTCCGCCAAGGACGACGAGTCCACCGCCACCCCGTCCGAAGAACTCGCGCCGGAATGGGAGGACGACCGCTTCCACGGCGAGGCGAGCGACTACGGTGGCAGCGCCTCCTCGCGAGCCAGCGGCGGGGGTGACGAGGACGGCTTCGAACCGCAGAACGCCGCGCCACAGAGCCTGCAGCAACACCTGGAGTGGCAGCTCAACCTGTCCCAGTTCTCGCCCCGCGACCACGCGATCGCCACGGCGATCATCCACGCGCTGGATGAGGACGGCTACCTGCGTGATGGCGTGGAGGCGGTGGAAGCCGCCCTGCCCGCCGAGCTGCGACCGGGCGTCGGCGAGATCGAAGCCGTGCGCCAGCGCGTGCAGCGCTTCGATCCCACCGGCATCGCCAGCCTCGACCTGCGCGACTGCCTGCTCTGCCAGTTATCCCAGTTCGCGGCGGAAACGCCGTATCGCGACCTGGCGATCCGCATCGTCAACGAGGAACTGGAACTGCTGGCCCGCAACGACAGCGTCCGGATCGCCCGCAAGCTGAAAGCCGCCGAGGCCGACGTGGCCGCGGCCGCCGCCCTCATCCGCAGCCTCGATCCGCGTCCCGGCGCGGCCCTGGATGCCACCCCCGTGGAATATGTCGCACCCGACGTGTATGCCCGGCGCGAGGGAGGACGTTGGCACGTCAGCCTGAATCCCGACTCCCAGCCGCGGCTGGGTCTCAACCAGCATTACTGCAACCTGATCGCCCGGGCACGCGGCGACGACGCCACCTGGATGAAGGGCCAGTTGCAGGAGGCCCGTTGGCTGCTGAAAAGCCTGCAATCCCGTGCGGAAACCCTGACCAAGGTCGCCGAGGTCATCGTCCGCCGGCAGAGCGCCTTCCTCGATTACGGCCCGGAAGCCATGCATCCCCTGGTGCTGCGCGAGGTGGCCGAAGAGGTGGGCATGCACGAATCGACCATCTCCCGGGTCACCACGCGCAAATACATGCACACCCCGCGCGGCACCTTCGAGCTGAAACACTTCTTTTCCAGCGGCGTCTCTACCGAAGACGGCGGCAGCGCCTCGGCCACGGCCATCCAGGCCATGCTGCGCAAGCTGATCACGGCCGAAGACGCCCGGCGCCCGCTGTCCGACCAGGCGCTGGCCGAAGAACTCCATCGACGCGGCATTCAGGTCGCTCGCCGTACGGTGGCCAAGTACCGGGAAGCGATGCGCATTCCCAGCTCCAGTGAACGCGTACGCGCAAGTTGAGAAACATCGGGGGGAACCCCATCGGCGCGCCACGGTCCCAGGAGTTCAGGCTTGAGGAACGGCACCCCCGTCGTTCCGATCTTGTCGCCCCACGGCGACACCCTCAGCAAGAAGGAGGCGTCATGCAAATCCAGATCAGCGGCCAGCACATCCATATCACCCCCGCCCTGCGCGAGCGCGTGGAGCAGCAAGTCAGCCGCTTCGAACGCCTTTTCGACAACATCAAAGCCCTCGACGTGGTTCTTTCCGTCGACAAGAACGAACACAAGGCCGGTGGCACCCTGCACTGCGCCGGCACCCGCCTGCATGCCGAAGGGATTGCCCGCCTCGAAGACGACAACAAGGGTGACACCCTGTACTCGGCCATCGACGCCATGATCGGCAAACTGGCCGACCAGCTGCGCAAGCACAAGGAAAAACTGAAGGATCACCACAACAGCGAAGGCCGCGACGCACGCGTCGCCAGCACCAGCTGACCCCACCGCCCGGCGGCCGCCCTCAGGCGCCGCCGGGCAAGCCACCGCGCGTTTGATGGCACAATAGCCCCCTGGCCGGCGTTTTCGCGCCGGTCTTGCCATCCAAAGGGATCTCACGCGTGGACCGGCTCACCGCCAGACAACTCTTCGACGGCGTTTACGACCGCATGGCGCTGCGCTGGGCCGCGGGCATGCGCGGTGAGTCACGCGTGCTCGAGCCCAACGCCAAGCAGAGCCGCCGGCCCTCGCTGGTCGGCTACCTCAACGTCATCTATCCCAACAAGATCCAGATCATCGGCACCGAGGAGCTCAATTTCCTCGACGGGCTGGAGTCGCGCCAGCGCTGGGAAGTGATCCACAAGATCGCCGCCTACCAGCCGGCCGCGCTGATCGTCACGAAAGACCAGTCGATCCCCCCCGACCTTCGCGAGGTCGCGGAAGAAACCGACACCCCGCTCTGGCAGAGCACCAAGCGCGGCCATGAGCTGCTCACCTACCTTCAGTACCACCTGGCCCGCACGCTGGCGCCCCGCGTCACCCTTCACGGCGTCTTCCTCGAGGTCTTCTCCATCGGCGTGCTCATCACCGGTGAGCCCGGCTCGGGCAAGAGCGAGCTCGCCCTCGAGTTGATCAGCCGCGGCCACCGGCTGGTGGCGGACGACGCCACCGAGTTCACGCTGATCGCTCCGGACGTGATCGACGGCGCCTGCCCCGAACTCCTGCAGGACCTGCTCGAGGTCCGCGGCCTGGGCGTGCTCAACATCCGCGAGATGTTCGGCCACACGGCAGTCAAGCCCTCCAAATACCTGCGCCTGGTCGTCCACCTCAAGCCGCTCACCTCCGGCGAGGACATCGACGGCATGACCCGTCTCACTGGCGATGTCAGCCGGCGCAACGTGCTGGACGTGGACGTCCCCAAGATCACCATCCCGGTCGCGCCGGGCCGCAACCTTGCCGTGCTGGTCGAAGCCGCCGTGCGCAACCACGTGCTCAAGAGCAAGGGCATCGATCCGGCACAGACCTTCATCGACCGCCAGGCGCACCAGATGCGCCGGCTACCGCCATGGTGACCGAGATGAACGAGGACGTCATGAGCCCCATCGTCGAGCCAGAAGGCATCCACCTCGTGGTGCTCACGGGCATGTCCGGGGGCGGCAAGACCGTCGCCCTGCGCGCGCTGGAGGACCTCGAGTTCTACTGCGTCGACAACATGCCGGCGGAACTGATCCCTCAGCTGGTCGCCGCCGTCAGCCAGGGCGAGCACGGTCCGCGCCGACGCATCGCTGTCGGGGTGGACGTGCGCAATCGCCGCATCGATCTCTCGCGCATGCCCCATGTGCTTTCCGAGCTGTCCACGGCCGGCGTGCACGTGCACCTGATCTTCCTCGACAGCCGCGACGACGTCCTCATCAAGCGTTATTCGGAAACACGCCGCCGCCACCCGCTGGCGGCGGAAAAACGCTCGCTGGCCGATTCCATCGCGGAAGAACGGCGCCTGCTGCGCCCGCTCGTGTCCATCGCCGAAAAGGTCATCGATTCCAGCGACCTCAACGTCCACCAGCTGCGCCGCCTGTTCGCCACGGGCTACGCGGCCGCCTCGGACGGCACCACCCTGCTGTTCGAGTCCTTCGCCTACCGCCGCGGACTGCCGTCGGATGCCGATTTCGTCTTCGACGCCCGCTGCCTGCCCAACCCCCACTGGGATCCTCGCCTGCGGCCGTTTTCCGGCCGCGACCTGCCGGTGCGCGAATTCCTCGACGCCAATCCACTCGTGGGCGAGTACTATGCCGACGTCGCCCGTTGGCTAGACACCTGGCTGCCACGCTTCGAAGGTGAGGACCGCAGCTATGTCACGGTGTCCATCGGCTGCACAGGGGGCCGCCATCGCTCGGTCTACATGGTCGAGAAGCTGGCCCAGCATTTCCGCTCGGAACGCGGCAACGTACTTACCTTCCATCGCGAACTCGAGTGACCCCATGACCCAGCCCAAGCCAGTGCGAGTACCCGGGCCATGAGCGTCGGTGTGCTCCTCATGACCCACGAAGCCGTCGGCAAGGCGCTGATCTCGGCTGCCCGCCACGTCATGCCCAAGCTGCCCATGGACGTCGACGCGGTCGAAGTCCCGCCCAGCTCCGATCCGGACATCATGCGCACGCTCACCGCCAAGCACGCCCGCGACCTCGACCACGGCGACGGTGTACTGGTGCTGGCCGACCTCTACGGCGCCACGCCGTGCAATATCGGCTTGTCGCTGAGCGAACTGGGCGTCCACCTCCGCTGCGTATCGGGGCTCAACCTGCCCATGCTGCTGCGCGTACTCAACTATTCGGAAAAATCGCTGACCGAACTGGCCGAGATAGCGGCCAGCGGCGGTCGCGGCGGGATCTTCATCGACCATGCTTGAACGGGACATCGTGGTATCCAACCGGCTGGGCCTGCACGCGCGTGCCTCCGCCAAGCTCGTGCAACTGGTGGCGGGCTTCAAGTCCACGGTCTGGCTCATCAGCAAGGGCCGTGAAGTGAACGCGCAGAGCATCATGGGCGTGATGATGCTGGCCGCCGGCATGGGCACGTCGCTCACCGTGCGCGCCGAAGGCGACGACGCGGAGGCCGCGCTGGCCGCCGTGGTCGACCTCTTCGACCGCAAGTTCGACGAAGGCGCCTGATCCATGACCCATCACGCTCATAGCGCCAGCCCCCCATGAGGTACCTGCTGACCGGTACGCAAGCCGCCCGGGGCATGGCCCTGGGTCGTGCGCGCCTGGTCCAGCCGAGCATCTACGCCGTCGACACGCGAATGCTCGAGGACACCGAAGTCGCCCCGGAAATCGAGCGCCTGCACAAGGCGATCGACAGCGCGCGTACGGAACTGCGCGAACTGCGCGGCAAGCTGCACGGCGCGCTCGCCCGCGAGGTCGGCGACTTCATCGACGCCCACAGCCTCCTGCTGGACGACCAGGAACTGCTGCGCGGCCTGGACGAACTGGTATCCGTCGGCCACTACACGGCCAGCGCCGCGCTCAAGATGCAGCGCGATCGCCTCGCAGCCGTGTTCGACGCGATGAACGACCCCTACCTGAAGAGCCGCGGCGAAGACATCGACCAGGTCATCGGGCGGGTGATGTCCGCGCTGCTCCAGCAGTCCAGCCGCGAGGAACGCAAGCTGGCCGCACGCGTCGGCGAGATCATCGTCAGCGACACCGTCGCGCCGGCCGACATGGCGAGCATGGCGGGCCAGGGCATGCTCGGCGTCATCGCCAGCGCCGGCAGCATCTATTCGCACAGCGCCATCCTGGCGCGCAGCTTCAACCTGCCCATGGTGGTCGGGACCAAGGACGCGCTGGCGACGATCAACGACGACGACCTCGTGTTGATCGACGCCGAGCACGGCGAGGTCATCGTCCATCCCACCGCGCAGGATCTCGCCCGCTACCGGCAATGGCAACGCCAGGCCGCTGCGGAAGGCCGGCGCCTGGCCGCGCTGGCCACCGCGCCGACACATACCCGCGATGGCGCCCACGTGCGGCTCTATGCCAACGCGGAGCTGACCAGCGACGTCACCCTTGCCCGTTCCCGCGGCGCCGATGGCGTCGGCCTGTACCGCTCCGAATTCCTGTTCCTGCGCCAGCGTGGCCTGCCCTCCGAGGAGGAACAGTTCGTCGCTTACCGCGACGTGGTACTCGGCATGGGCGGTTTGCCCGTCACCATCCGCACGCTGGACCTGGGTGCCGACAAGGCGGATTCCGCCGGCCTGGCCATCCGCGGCGAGGATAATCCGGCCCTGGGCGTGCGTGGCGTGCGCCTCTCGCTACGCTATCCCGACATTTTCAGCGTGCAGCTGCGCGCCATCCTGCGCGCGGCCTGCTACGGTCCCGTGCGTATCCTCGTGCCGATGATCACGCACCTGGGCGAGATGACCGAGGTGCGCCGGCTGGTCAAGAAGGCGCGTGAGGACCTGGCCCGTGCCGGCCACGAACTGCCCGAGCGGATCGACCTGGGCGCCATGATCGAGGTACCGGCCGCCGCCATCGGGGTCACCTCCATCCTCGAGAAGGCCGACTTCCTGGCCATCGGCACCAACGACCTCGCCCAGTACGTGCTGGCAGCAGACCGCAACAACGACGCCCTGGAAGGCATCTACGATCCCTTGCAGCCGGCCTTCCTGAGACTGATCGCCCACGTCATCGCCAGCGCGCGCCGGGCGAAGAAGCCCGTCAGCCTGTGCGGCGAGATCGCCGGCGATACACGCTTCACCGCCCTGCTCCTGGCGATGGGCCTGGAAGAATTCAGCATGCATCCCGGCCAGCTGCTCCAGGTGCGCGACCGGCTCACGCAGCTGGACTGCCGTGCCCTGCGTCGCGCCGCGCCGCAGTTGTTCCGCGCGCACACACGCGATGAGGTCGAGGCGAGGTTGCTCGAAGTCGAGGCATTGCAGGACGCCTGCCCGTCAGACTGACGACGCAACGACCGGCGGCGCGTCCGATACCACGCCCGGCATCATGACCGACCGTGTCTGACACAACGCCCCGGCGTCCGGTAGGAGCCGACGATGTCGGCGAACCCTCAACCCACCTATCGCGAATGAGGCGAGACCGTTTGCACGGGCGAGCGTTTTCGGTCCGTATGCCGGCTTCGTTCGGCTGAGGGAAACGCCTGCCAGGATGGTGAGGCATGGCGTTGTTCGCAGGGCGTAACCGTGAGGGTTCGCGGACATCGTCCGCTCCTACACACCGCCGCGGTGCCGTGGTGCATTCCCATGTCGCGATGGGTGCCGGCCACGATGCCTTGATGCGTGTCCATGTTGCGATGGTGGGGATGGCGCACAAAAAAAGGGGCCACGATGTCTCGTGGCCCCTTTGCATGACAGCAACGATCGTTAGCGGACGTTACGCCGCGCGTACCGCCTTCATCTGTTCCGCGTTGCGAATCACATTGGCGCGAAGTTCCTCGGTATCGAAATCGTCCACCGCGATGAACTCCGCCACGCCATCACGCACACGCTGCAGCAGTTCGCGCTCGGCAGCGTTGATGGCGCCCAGCTTCTCCGCTTCGGCCAGCTGCTCGTTGTACGTGTGCGCCTTCAGCTGGCCACCCTTGAGCGCCTTGACGAACTTGCGCTCCACCGGCTCGGCGGCGATGACATCGGGCAACAGCGCATTCATGCGACCCACGGTGTTGTTTGCCGTAGGCGTCGTGTAGCTCCAGGTGGTAAGGCGGTCGCGGGCTTCGCTGGGCGCGGTGATCAGCGCGGCGACGCGACGACCCAGGCGATCCGACGGCGGCACTTCGCGCCGACCGAACGGGAAGACGAGGGCCCGCAGCAGCCAGGCCACCGGGCGCACGGGGAAGTTGCGGATCACGCCGTCCAGCGCCATCTGCATGTTCCACACGCACTGGTGGAACGCCCAGGCCAGCAGCGGACGGTCGGATTCCGGCCGACCTGTGTCCTCGTAGCGCTTGAGCATCGCACTGGCGATGTACAGGTACGACAGCACGTCGCCCAGGCGAGCCGACAGCTTCTCCTTGAACTTCAGTTTGCCGCCCAGCACGCCCATGGCGACGTCCGCACACAGCGCCAGCGCCGCCGAGTAGCGGTTGAGCTTGCGGTAGTAGCGGCGCGTGTAGGCGTCGCCGGCGGTGTCACCGATCTTCGCGGCCGTGATGCCCAGTACGAAGCTGCGCACCGCATTGGAGATGCCGAAGCCGATATGACCGAACAGTGCCTTGTCGAAGGTCTTCAGGCGCTCGCGGTAGTCGGCGATGCCCAGGGCCTGCATTTCCTTCAGCACGTAAGGATGGCAGCGGATGGCACCCTGGCCGAAGATCATCAGGCTGCGCGTCATGATGTTCGCGCCTTCCACCGTGATGGCGATGGGCACCGACTGCCAGCCGCGCCCCATGTAGTTCTTCGGGCCGAGGATGACGCCCTTGCCACCGTGCACGTCCATAGCGTCGGAGGCGATCTGGCGGCACCACTCCGTGGCGTGGTACTTGGCGATGGCCGACGGCACGGCGGGCTTTTCACCGCGGTCCACGGCAGCGGCCGTGGCACGCGACAGCGCCTGCATGGCATAGGTGAGGCCACCGATCCGGGCCAGGGCTTCTTCCACGCCCTCGAACCGACCGATGGCCAGGCCGAACTGCTTGCGCATGCGTGCATACGAGCCCGTGGCCGACACCGCCATGCGCGAGGCACCGGTGGCGTTCGACGGCAGCGAGATGGCACGACCCACCGACAGGCACTCGACCAGCATGCGCCAGCCCTGGCCGGCCATGTGCGGGCCGCCGATCAGCACCGACAACGGCACGAACATGTCCTTGCCGTGCACCGGGCCGTTCTGGAACGGCGTATTCAACGGGAAATGGCGGCGCCCGATCTCCAGCCCCGGGGTTTCGCGCGGCAGCAGCGCCAGCGTGATGCCGAGGTCTTCCTTGTCGCCCAGCAGCTTGTCCGGGTCGTACATGCGGAAGGCCAGGCCGACGATGGTCGCCACCGGGGCCAGCGTGATGTAACGCTTGTCGAAGGTGAGGCGGATACCGACCGTCTCTTCGCCGTTCCATACACCCTTGGTGACGATGCCGAAGTCGGGGATGGAGGTGGCATCGGAACCCGCGTAGGGGCCGGTCAAAGCGAAGCAGGGAATTTCACGGCCATCGGCCAGGCGCGGCAGGTAGTGGTTCTTCTGCTCGTCGCTGCCGTAATGCATCAGCAGTTCGCCAGGCCCGAGCGAGTTGGGCACGGCGACGGTGGACGCCACCGTCTGCGACATGCTGGACAGCTTCTGCAGCACCGCCGAATGGGCCAGCGCCGAGAAGCCAAGGCCACCGTAGCTCTTGGGAATGATCATGCCGAAGAACTTGTTCTTCTTGATGAAGTCCCAGACGTTCGGCGGCAGGTCGGCCAGCTCGTGGGTGATCTGCCAGTCGTCGATCATGCTGCACAGTTCCTCGACCGGGCCATCGAGGAAGGCCTGTTCCTCGACCGACAGCTCCGGGCGCGGCTGGCGCAGCAGTTCGGACCACTCCGGCTTGCCCGAGAACAACTGGCCCTCGAAACCGACGGTGCCGGCCTCTAGCGCAGTCTGTTCGGTGTCCGACAGTTTCGGGGTGACCTTGGCGAACAGGGACAGCAGCGGCGCGCTGATCTTCTTGCGACGGAAGTCCACCATCATCAGCGGCGCGGCGACGAGGGCCAGCAGGATGAGCAGGACCACGGTGGTCACCGGCGCGCCGGCAAGCACGCCGACCACGAGGATGGTCACGCCCGTGGCGATGGCCCACGTCTTCAGGGACGTGCGGTGGTAGGCACAGGCACCGGAGGCGATGAGCGCCGCCAGCACAACCAGGATCGCAGACATCGGAATCACCTCGTTACAGTCGAACTACGGAAAAGGGTATCGGGTACGGCGTGGAGCGTTTCAGAGCGTACGCAGGAACAGGGCGATCTCGCGGGTGAACGCGTCGTTGGCATCCCCCGCCACCATATGGGTTGCCCCGGGAAGGCTGACATGTCGCGCGTGCGGCACCAGCCGGAGAAATTCCTCCACCGTCTGGCTGGAGACGACATCGCTGCGGGCACCCGACAACAGCAGCACCGGCACACTGACCCGCGCCGCCGCTTCGAACAACTGCGGCTGGTAGCGTTCGCTCTCGGCCACCATGCCGTCGAGCAGTGCCGGGTCCCAGTGCCAGCGCAGCCGGCCGTCGTCTCCCCGGCGCAGCAGCGGCGCCAGCTGCGTCGCCGTCTTGCGCTCGCGACGCTGGGGCAGGTACGCCTCGATGGCCGAGGCCGCCTCGTCGTAACTGGCGAAGCCGTGGGGGTGAGCGCGCATGAAGCCGAGGATACGTTCCACCCCCGCGGTTTCCCACCTCGGCGTGATATCGACGAGCACGAGCGCCGAGAACGGCGCAGCTCCGGACGATCCACCCGCCGCGGCAAGGCCCAGCAGGCCGCCCATCGACGCGCCCACCAGAACCGGAGGCCTGCCATCCGGCGAAGCGGAGGCCGCCGCCACGACCAGCAGGTCGTCCACGAACTGCTGCATGTGGTATTCACCGCGAGGCAGGCGGTCGCTCTCGCCGTGACCCCGGGCATCGAACGTGGTGCTGCCGAAGCCCTGCTCCGCCAGGGCCACCGCGGCGCCGGTCCAGGCATGGCGCGTCTGGCCGAAGCCGTGGGCGAACAGCAGGGTCGGCGATCGGTGCCCTATCCTGCGCTCGATCGACAGCGCCACCCCGTCCATGGCGACGAGGCGGGTCGGGGTCGGGCAGGCAGAAAGGGCATCAGCAACCATACGGTGGAGTATGTGGGTGTCGGGCGGGTGCGTCAATACGCCCGCGTACGGTCATGCAATGGCTTCCAAGTCAAGGTCTTATGCAGCACCTCCGAAGGCCCCTGGATTGCAAACCGCGGCGGCTCCGCTACCATGCGGCGATGAACGACGGTGCCAAGAACGAACGAGTCCGCCTCTCTGCCGAAGACTGGGAAGACGGCGCGCTGGCCCTTATCGCCGAACAGGGCGTGGGCGCCCTTGCGGTGGAAGCCCTTGCGCGCCGGCTAGGCGTCACCAAGGGCAGCTTTTACTGGCACTTCCGCACGCGCGAGGCGCTGCTGCAGGCGGCCCTGGAACGCTGGGAGGAATACGGCGAACGCGAGGTGCTCGCGGAGATCGAGCGCATTCCCGATCCGCTCGAGCGCTTCCCTGAGCTGTTCCGGCGCGTGGCTCACGAGATGCAGCCCCATCGCGTCTATGCGGCCCTGTTGAAGGCACTGGACCACCCGCAGGTGGTCCCGGTGATGTCGCGCGTCTCCCAGCGCCGGATGGAGTTCCTGACCCGGCTCTACAGTGAGGCCGGGCTGGACCCGGTCGTCGCCCTGCATCGCTCGCGCCTCACCTACGCGGCTTATGTCGGCTTCCTGCAGCTCAACTTCACGCTCGGACTGCCCCGCCTCAGTCATGAGGAATTCGACGCTTATGTCGAGCACATGATCGCCACGCTGACGCCGGCGCACGTCAACGACTGATCGCGCCTGAATGGCACGGTGCCGTTTTGCTGCACCGTGCCTTGCCAATACCACGCATCGCAAACTACTGTCTCCATGGACTTTTACTGGAGACCACGACGGATGCGTTTGGACGGCAGTTCCCTGGAAGCACTGAACCGATGGGTCGACGAGGCCGCCCGCCTCACCTGTCCCGCGTCCATCCACTGGTGCGACGGCTCCGATGCCGAGTACGCCGGACTGGTCCGCACCATGCTCGCCAGCGGCGACCTGCTGCCGCTGAACGAGGCGAGCAACCCGCGTAGCTACCTGCACCGCTCGCATCCGTCGGACGTGGCGCGCGTCGAACACCTCACCTTCGTCTGCACCCCCGAGCAGGACGATGCCGGCCCGAACAACCACTGGATGGCGCCGGCGGAAGCGCACGCCAAGATCGATGCCTTGTTCGAAGGCGCGATGCGCGGACGCACGATGTACGTCATCCCCTATTGCATGGGCCCGATCGACTCGCCGCTCTCGCGCTGCGGCGTGGAAATCACCGACAGCCCCTACGTCGTGGCCAACATGCGCATCATGACGCGCATGGGTGCGCCCTCCCTGGCACGTATCGAACGCGAAGGCCGCTTCGTGAAGGGCCTGCATTCCACGGGCGACCTGGACCCGGAACGCCGCTTCATCATGCATTTCCCCGAGGAACTGTCGATCAAGTCGATCGGTTCCGGCTACGGCGGCAACGCGCTGCTCGGCAAGAAATGCCATGCGCTGCGTATCGCCAGTCACCAGGCACGCCGTGAGGGCTGGCTCGCCGAGCACATGCTCATCGTCGGCGTGGAAAACCCGCAGGGCGAAAAGCACTACATCGCCGCGGCGTTCCCGTCGGCCTGCGGCAAGACCAACCTGGCCATGCTGATTCCCGCCGAGGGCTACCGGGAGGCGGGCTGGAAGGTCTGGACCGTCGGCGACGATATCTGCTGGATGACACCGGGCGCGGATGGACGCCTCTGGGCGATCAATCCCGAAGCGGGTTACTTCGGCGTCGCACCCGGCACCGGTGCGGGGACCAACCCCAACGCGCTGGCCACGCTGGGCCACGATGCGATCTTCACCAATGTCGCCCTCACCGCCGACCAGCGTCCCTGGTGGGAAGGCCTGGGCGAAGGCGAGCCGGCCACCGACTGGCAGGGCCGCCCATTCGACGGCACCCACGGTCCGGCCGCCCATCCCAATTCCCGCTTCACGGTCAGCGCCAGGCAATGCCCCAGCTGGGCGCCGGAGTCGGAGGACGCCGCCGGCGTGCCGATCTCGGCCATCGTCTTCGGTGGCCGCCGTCCGTCCCTGGTGCCGCTGGTGTTCGAAGCCCGCGACTGGGCGCACGGCGTGCTGGTCGGCGCATCGATGGGCTCGGAAACCACGGCCGCCGCCACGGGCGCCGTGGGCGTGCTTCGCCGCGATTCCATGGCGATGAAACCCTTCTGCGGCTACAACTTCGCCGATTACTTCGCCCACTGGCTGTCGTTCGACAAGCCCGGCGCCAGGCTGCCGCGGATCTTCCACGTCAACTGGTTCCGCAAGGATGCCGAAGGCCGCTTCATGTGGCCGGGCTACGGCGAGAACCTGCGCGTGCTGGACTGGATGATCCAGCGCGTGACGGGCAAGGCCCAGGGCGTCGAGACACCCATCGGGATCGTACCCGCCGCGGGCGAGCTCAACACCGATGGCTTGTCGCTCAAGCCCGGCGCGCTGGACGACCTGCTCCATGTGGACGTGGAGGGATGGACCGAGGAACTTCGCGCCATCGGACTCTATCTGGACGGCTTCGGCGAGCGTATGCCGTCGCGACTGAAGGCCGAACGCACCCGCGTCAGCGACGCGCTCGATGCCGCGCTGGAGCGCAAGGCGACCAACGTCGCCTGATCGTTAAACCGTTTCGCCCTTGCCGGCATCCAAGCTGGCAAGATGAATGCCCTATGCCTCACCGCCACCGCCCTGATGCCGTCTGAGCCGCCCGTCGTCGCGACCACCGACGACGCGGTGGTCCGCGCGGCGATCGCCGGCGACCGCAAGGCCTTCGAGACGCTGTATCGCCGCCACGCCGATCGCGTCTACGGCGCCGTCCTGCGGCTGGCCGCGTTCGACCATGCCCGTGCCGAAGACCTCACTCAGGAGGCCTTCGTCCGTGCCTGGCAGAAACTGGACGGCTTCCGCTTCGAAAGCGCCTTCGGCACCTGGGTCTACCGGCTGGCAGTCAACGTGGCGCTGATGTCCATACGCGCCCGCAACGCCGATCCGGTCAGCATCATGGACGACGACCACCTGCCGGACATCATGTCCACCGACAATCCCGTGCGCGCCGTCGAGCGCGACGAACTCGAAAAAGCCATCGCCGCGCTTCCGCCGCGCGCGCGCGCCGTGCTGGTACTGCACGACGTGGAAGGCTGGAAACACGAAGAGATCTCCACCGAGCTGGGTATGGCGGTGGGGTCCTCCAAGGCTCAGTTGCACCGTGCGCGCGGGCTGCTCCGCCGCGCCCTGGGAGACACACCATGAACGAACTCGATTACCTGCGCCAGATGCGCTCGCTCAACCGCCCGGTCACGCCGCATCGCGACCTCTGGGCCGACATCGACGCGCGGCTGGACGAGTCGACCGCGCGCGCCGCCCTCGCCGCCCCCCGGCGCCGACGCGCGCAGCCCTGGCTGATGGCCGCCGCCATCGCCGGCGTCGCCGTACTGGGTGGCGGCCTCGGCCTGCACCTGGTCGGGCCGGCAGGCGGCGATGGCCTGGCCAGCCGGCAGGTCTGGAAGCCCAGCGATCCTCGCCTGTCCGGCGCCGCGGTCGAGCTCGACGCTGCCCACATGGAGCTGACCCAGGCCATGCAGGACTCCCCCGAATCCCCTGCGCTGCAGCGACTGCTGCTGCGTACCGAACGCCAGCGCGATCGCCTGCGCAATCTCGAAAAGCAAGCCGGCTAAACACGTACAGCCAGGACACCCCCATGAAAACGCTCTATCTCACTCCCCTGCTGCTGGCGTTCTCGATCGGTCAGGCCATGGCCTCGACCCCGATCAACCTGTCGAAAGACATTCGACCCGACGCCAAGGTGACCATCGACAACGTCAAGGGCGAGGTCACTGTCACCGCCTGGGACAAGAACCAGATCCAGGTGTCCGGCACCCTCGGCGACGGCGCCCGTCCCCTGGAGATCGACGGCGACAATCGCGAGGTCGATATCCATGTCGAAGGCGACGAAAAGAAGGGCAACTGGCTCAGCTGGGGCAACGACACCCGCATGCAGCCCACCGTGCTCAACATCCGCGTGCCGCGCTCGGTGTCGGTGTCCATCAACGTGGTCAGCGCGCCGGTGAGCATGGACGGCCTGGATGGCGGCAAGATCGATGTCGATTCCGTGAGCGGAAGGGTCCGCGCCAACCTGCGCTCACCCGAAGTCACCATGCAGACCGTCAGTGGCACCATCGACCTCGCCGGCCGAGCGGGCAAGGCCGATCTGCAGACCGTATCGGGCGATATCACCGCCCCCTCGGTCACCGACCGCGTCGAGGCGCAGACCGTCTCCGGCCGGATGACCGTCGGCGGCGGCCCCTGGAAAGAGGCCAATTTCAGCACCGTCTCGGGCGATACCCAAGTTACCGGCGGCCTGGTCCGGGACGGCAAGCTCACCGTCGATTCCATGAGCGGCGACGTGCAGATCCAGCTTCCGGGCGACACCTCCGCCCGGCTGGAAGCATCGACGTTCAGTGGCGACCTGCGCAGCGATTTCGGCACGCCGTCCAAGGGTGAGGATGGCCCGGGCAAGGAACTGAAAACCACGATCGGCAGCGGCAATGGCACCATCCACGTGGAGTCGTTCAGCGGTGATGTGCGGATTCGTGGGCAGGGGCGCTGAGGGGGTGGGGCATTGGAGTTTTGAGGTGTTGGCGTCTTGAGGTGTTGGCGTCTTGAGGTGTTGGCGTCTTGAGGTGTTGGCGTCTTGAGGTGTTGGAGCAAGAGCCGGCGGGTGCCACCCTCGGGGCCACGCCTGCGGCGACCCGTCAAGGAAGGGCCGCGTGCGCGGCCGTTTATATATTCCCCTACGGGGCGGGTCGGGCTTCGAACGGGGGTTTCCGATTCGCCATCCATGGCTCAGCGGAAACGGCCGGCCGTCCTGGCCGGCCCCCTTCGGGCCTTGTCCGTTCGAACCCCTCGCCTGCGGCTACCGGCCCCGAGGGTGGCACCCGCCGGCTCTTTCGACGACTGAGGTCGCGTGTGGGGAGAGCGAAGAGCGGGGTTTCGCTTCGTGGGTGGGAACGCTCGCTTGCCTGGTGTGCATGGCATCGGTCGCCTTAGGTGTGTCGAGGGTTCGCGCACGTGCGTGCGCTCCTACCCCCCCCAGACGGCGGATCACGCGTTGGATATGCGGCGACCTGTCCTACCCCTGGGGTAGGAGCCCACGATGTGGGCGAAAAGCCAACAAAGCGGCGACGCCATACCCTGCACGTCTGCGGTCGCTCGCGTCACAACCCACCTCAGTCATTGGAAGAGCCGGCGGGTAGCCCCCTCGGGGCCGGTAGCCGCAGGCGAGGGCTTCGAACGGAAAAAGCCCGCAGGGGGCCGGCCAGGACGGCCGGCCGTTTCCGCTGAGCCACGGAGGGCGAATCGGAAACCCCCGTTCGAAGCCCGACCCGCCCCGTAGGGCAATAGATACACGGCCGCGCGTAGGAGCGCACGATGTGCGCGAACCAGGTACACGGCCGCGCCAGCGGCCTTTCCTTGACGGGTCGCCGCAGGCGTGGCCCCGAGGGGCCTACCCGCCGGCTCTTGTTCGAGCGGTGCCGCTTCACCGCTTTATTGGCTTTTCGCGCACATCGTGCGCTCCTACACACCTTTGCGCGGATAACGCATATCCATGCGCGAACCAACCATGTGTAAACAAAAAACCCGCCTCATGGGGGCGGGTTTTTCAGAGGTCCTGGTGGTATTGGACGTAGGGTGTTCGGGACTGGTCGGGCTCGGGCCCGGCGGGCAATGTGGGGGCATTGCCGGACGACCACACGTTCTGTGCGCCGACCGACAGCTCGCCACGCCAGGGCAGCCGGAAGGTCACGCCAAGGTCGACAGCGCTCCAGCGGCGGTCCGGGTTGAGGCCATTCACGATGTTGGCTTCCGGCTGCATGGTGCGGCCGGTGATCGCACCGGAGATGGGGCCGCGGTCGACGCCGAAGCTCAGGGCCTTCTGGTCAACCGAACCGATGCCCAGCAGGTTACCGGGCAGGAGCCGGATGCGACCGACACTGGCGCCCAGGTCGATGCCGCTGCGCGCGCCCAGGTCGACCCGGCCGTGTGCGTTGAGTTCAGTGCTGGAGGACAAGGCATTGACCGGCAGGCCCGAGGCCGTCGCCAGACCCGGCAGGACACGCGGCAGCGCGGCGCCGCCGCCCGTGGGCCGGCTGGAACCGACGCCGAGGCCGACGCTGTAGCCCGTGCCGCGGAACGTGGCGCCGACTTCGCTACCGACGATGCGCGGCGGTGCCCCAGGCGTGTAACAGCGGCTGTCGAGGCTGCTGGACGCGGCGGTGGCACAGGACGCGGCGGTGTTCGCCCAGCCCTGCCCACTCACGCTGGCATGCGCCTGGAGGCGAGGGCCGAGGTCGTACTGCAGGCCGCTGGCAAGGAACGGACCCGCATCCACGGCATGCAGCGCCAGCGGCTTGGACGGATCGGCGCGGTCATCGGCCTGGAGGGCCAGCATCCGGCCGTCGGGGGCGCGCCACAGTGGCAGCGAGCCCGCGTTGGTCCGGGCGTAGGCATCCGGCTGCTGCGACAGCAGACGCGTGGCCGTGGCATCCGAGCCCACCGACGCGGTCTGCCCTGCCGCGGCGAGCGGCATCAGCAGTAGCAAGGTGAGTACGGATCGGCGCATGAAAGGTCTGGTGGTCAGCGGCTGATGGTTGCCTCCCCGTGCCCCCGTCATCAGCCCGACGGAGACGATTGGGACTATACCCCGTTTTACTTTTTACTAACACCCCGAGAAGGCTGGGGTTCAGGAAAAAGCTTAGCTGCCGTTTATGACGAGTGGGGGACCGGACGCGTGGGGCACAACGGATTCGGCGCCGGGCCGGCCATCGCACGGCCGTCGTAACGCATATAGACTCACCCAATCATGACCGGAATCCTTGTCAGGCGATGACCATAGCTCCATCCCCTAGCCCGACGACGTTGACCCCCGGTATGGGGGAGGTCGAGCCGTTGCACGACGCCGTCGAGCGCCTGCTGCGGGCCGCGGACCCTGAAGGCATCCGCGACGAGTGCGAATCCTTCGCGCGCTGCCTGTTGCCGGACGCCCGGGTGTTCTGGCGCCAGACCGAGGATGCCCCGACCCGAGCCGGCACCGTGATCGCACTGGGCGCCGATCCCCAAACCGGGCGCAGCCTCGACTTCGCCATCGACGACGATGCGCCTGCCTGGACCGATCTCATCGCATGGATGGGTCGCCTCGCCTCCGCACGCCTGCGCCAGCTGGCCGAAACCGCCAGCCTCTATGAAGCCATCTCGCGCCTGGCGCTTGCCGAGCGGCTGCAGCGTGCGCTCTACGCCATCGCCGAGCAGGCCGGCGCCGAGCACAACATGAAGGACATGATGAGCGCGCTGCACGGCATCGTCAGCAGCCTCATGTACGCCGAAAATTTCTTCATTGTCCTGTACGACGCGCAGAACCGTACGGTGCGCTTTCCGTATTTCGTGGACACGCTGGACGACGACATCCCCGATCCCGAGGGCATCCAGCTGATCGACGCGATCGAGAACTCGCTGACCTGGCACGTGCTGATGAGCGGCCGGTCCATGATGGGCGCCAGCAACGAGCTGGAAAAAAGCCTGCCCAGCCGGCGCGTGGCCATCGGGCCGCCTAGCGACGACTGGCTGGGCGTGCCGATGAAACGGGGCGACGACGTGGTCGGGGCGCTGGTCGTTCAGAGCTACCGGGACGATACACGCTACACCGAGAACGACCGCGACCTGCTCACCTATGTCGCCCAGCACGTACAGACGGCACTCGAGCGTCGCCAGGCACACGAGGAACTGGAACGCCGCGTCACCACGCGTACCGCCGCCTTGCGCGAGGCCAACCGCGTGCTGCGTCAACAGGTGCTGCAACGCCAGCGCGGCGAGCGCCTGCAAGCCGCCCTGTTCCGCATCGCCGAGCTGGCCAACACGTCCGACAGCATCGAAAATTTCTACGCCGCCGTGCATCGCGTCATCGGCGGCCTGCTGTACGCACGCAACTTCTATATTGCGCTGCTCTCGGAAGACCAGAACAAGCTGACCTTCCCCTATTCCGTGGACGAACTGGACGGCTCGCGTGAACCGCGTGAACTGGGCCGCGGCCTGACCGAATTCGTCCTGCGCAACGGCAAGGCCCTGCTGGCCGACCGCGAGGAAATCGACCGCCTCAACCGCGACCACGTGCTCTCCACCAGCGGCGCGCGCTCGCTGCACTGGCTGGGCGTGCCGTTGATCTGGAACGAGAAATCCATGGGCGTGCTGGCGGTGCAGAGCTACTCGCCCGAGCACACCTACAGCGCACGCGACCAGGAACTGCTGACCTTCGTCAGCTACCACATCGCCAACGCCTTGCAGCGCAAATACACCACCGAATCCCTCAAGCAGGCGTATGCCAGCCTCGAACGCCGTGTGACCGAGCGTACGCGTGCGCTCGCCCTGGCCAACCGCGACCTGCGCGAGCAGATCGCCGAGCGTGAGCGCGTCGAGCGCCGCCTCAAGTACGAAACCCTGCACGATTCGCTCACCGGCTTGCCCAACCGCACGCTCTTGTTGCAACGCCTGGAACAGGCCCTCAACCATTACCGGGAAAACCCGGGCGAGCTGTTCGCGGTGCTGTTCATCGACCTGGACCGCTTCAAGGTCATCAACGACTCGGTGGGTCACCTCGTCGGCGACGACCTGCTCTTCCAGGTTGGCGGGCGGGTGCGCGCCTGCCTGAAGACACGCGACGTGGTGGCGCGCCTGGGCGGTGACGAATTCGCCGTACTGGTCGAGGGCATCACCGATCCACAGGCCGCCACGCAGATCGCCGAGCGGATCATCGCGCAGTTGCAGACGCCGTTCCGACTGGGGGCGAAGGAGATCTTCACCTCCGCATCCATCGGCATCGCGCTGCCCACGCCCGAGTACACGCGGCCGGAAGAACTGCTGCGCGACGCCGATTCGGCGATGTACCGCGCGAAGGACGAAGGACGCCACCGCGCGGCCATCTTCGACGATCGGCTACGGCGCGAAGCGTTGTCGCTGCTCGAACTGGAAGGCGACCTGCGCCGGGCGATCGCCCGTAACGAGTTCGTGCCGTTCTTCCAGCCCATCGTCGAGCTGGAAAACCTGCGTGTGGTGGGCTACGAAGCCCTGCTGCGCTGGCGCCATCCGGAGCGCGGCCTGCTTCCGCCCGGCGAGTTCCTGGCGGTGGCCGAAGATACTGGTTGCTCCGAGGCGATCGACTGGCAGATCTTCGAGCAGGTCGCACGGCAGGCCCGCGCGCTCACGCGCGACGAGGGCTTCATCAGCATCAACGTCTCGGGAAGCCACTTTCGTTCGCCCGACCTCGACCAGCGCCTGCTCGACCTGTTCGCCCAGCATGGCGTACCGGCACGATGCATCCGCGTGGAAGTGACCGAGCGCGCCCTGCTGGAAAACCCGGCCCAGGTGAAACGGATACTGGAGAACCTGCAAGGGCACGGCGTGGGTATCGCGCTGGACGATTTCGGCACGGGCTATTCGTCGTTGAGCTACCTGCACCAGTACCCGATCGAAACCCTGAAGATCGATCGCTCGTTCGTGATCGAGCTGCCCGCCGAAGACGACCAGGCTCACAGCACCGCCGTGGTGCGCGCCATCCAGGCGCTGGCGGATTCGCTGCGGATGCAGGTGATCGCCGAAGGCATCGAGACCGAGTCGCAGATGCGCGTATTGCAGCGCATCGGCTGTCGCTTCGGTCAGGGTTTCCTGTTCGCGCAGCCGCAGCCGGCGAGCAAGTGGCTGGCGGCACCGCTGTCGTTGGATGCCTGATCCCCAGTTGCTCCTAAAAGGCGATGTAGGAGCGCACGATGTGCGCGATGCGAGGTTGCCGCGCCGTCGCGATGTTGTCTTTGCGGGCTTGCCGCTTCAACGCTTCGTTGGCTTTTCGCGGGCTTGCCGCTTCACCGCTTTGTTGGCTTTTCGCGCACAGCGTGCGCTCCTACTGTAGGGTTTTGGGGGAGGGAGGGGTGTCGGACTGGGTGAGCAGGCGTTCGGCGTCGACGCGATCGAAGACGTAGCGGGTGGCGCAGAACTCGCAGATCACCTCGATCTCGCCATGGCGATCCTCCAGGGTGGCCTCGACTTCCTCGCGTCCCAGCGCGCGCAGCATGCCTTCCACGCGTTCCTGCGAGCAGGTGCAGCCGAAGGCCAGCGACCTGGGCTCATAAAGGCGCACCGTTTCCTCGTGGTATAGCCGGAACAGGAGTTCCTCCGGGCGCGTCGTCAGCATCTCGCTGGCGCTCAGCGTCGCGGTCAGATGGCCGACGCGTTCCCAGGCATCGTCGTCGTTTTCCGCGGCGTCATGGCCGCCCTCGCCCGGCACGGGCTGCAGGAACAGGCCGACTGCGTGCTGGCCGTCCGCGGCCAGGAGGATGCGGGCCGGCAGTTGCTCGGAGCGCTCGAAGTAGCTTTCCAGCGCCTCGGCCAGCGACGGCGCGTCCAGGTCGACCAGACCCTGGTAGCGACCGCGGTCGATCTGGCCGATGGTGATCGCCAGGGCCGCTTCCGGCAGCGCCCTGAAGTCGAGTTCGCCGCCGGGCGCAAGCTGGTCCGGTTCGAACCGTGCCAGCCCGCGCAGGCGGCCCTTGTCGGTGCATTCGGCGAAGAGCAGGCGCAGTGAGCCCTGGCTCTTGAACTCCAGCGACAGCGAACCTTCGAACTTGATGTTGCCGGTGAGCAACGCGGAGGCCGCCATCGCCTGGCCCAGCAGGTCGCGCAGGGCCGGCGGATACTCCGCCCGTGACGCAATGTCCTGCCAGCTGGCGCCGAGGCGGACGAAGACGCCGCGCACGCCGGCTTTCTCCAACAGGAAGCGGTGCAGGATGTCTTCGGATGCAAGGGTATCGAGGAGCGAATCGGTCACGGTGGCCTCCGGGTGATCCGACGGGAGATGGGGATGCAGCACGTCGTCGACAAGCCCGGCACGCGCGCGGCCCTTATACTGCGCCATCCTTCTTCGCCGTGACGCCATGAGCCCGACGCCTCGCTCGCTGCCCCGCCGCCTCGTCCACATCGTCGCGCTGCTCGTGGTTTCCTGGGTGGCGTTGTCGTGCCTCGTGGTCGGGGTGCTGCGCTTCGTCCCACCCTGGACCAGCGCCATGATCATGGAGCGCCGGATCGGCGCCCTGCTCGGCGGCGAGAGCGATTTCACCTACCGCCGCCACTGGGTGCCCTGGGCAGGCATATCGCCGCAGGTCGGCCTGGCCATGGTCGCCGGCGAGGACCAGAAATTCCCCTACCACCACGGCTTCGACGTCGATGCGATCCAGGATGCCATCGACGCCGCCGACGAGGGCAAGCGCTTGCGCGGTGCCAGCACGATCAGCCAGCAGGTCGCCAAGAACCTGTTCCTGTGGAACGGCCGTAGCTTCGTTCGCAAGGGCCTGGAGGCGTACTACACGGTGCTGATCGAAGCACTGTGGTCCAAGCAGCGCATCCTCGAGGTCTACATGAATACCGTGGAGCTGGGCGACGGCGTCTACGGCGTCGGTGCCGCCAGCGAAGCCTTCTTCCACACCACGCCCGACCGGCTGGGCGTGGCGCAGGCGTCCCGCCTGGCTGCCGTGTTGCCCAATCCGCGGCGGTTCCACGCCGATGCGCCCAGCGCCTATGTGCAGCGTCGCGCGGCGTGGATTGCCCAGCAGATGGGCCAGCTCGGCGGACCGGCCTACCTCACGCGACCGGCACCGGCGGCCGGACGCGTCCGCTGAGCACACCGATGACCTACTCCCTCGCGATCGTCGTCCCGGCCTATAACGAAGCGCAGGTGATCGACGAATTCCACGCGCGCATGGGCGCCGTGCTCGACGGCCTGGCCGCGGCGTCGCGCATCATCTATGTCGACGACGGGAGTGGCGACGACACCTGGGCGCTGATCGAGGCCATCGCGCAGCGCGACGCGCGCGTGGTGGCGCTGCGCCTGTCACGCAACTTCGGCAAGGAAGCGGCCATGACGGCCGGCCTCGACGTCGCGGACGCCGATGCGGTGGTGGTGATCGACGCCGACCTGCAGGACCCGCCCGAGCTGATCCCCACGCTGGTGGCGCGCTGGCAGGAAGGCTTCGACGTGGTGTACGCGACGCGCGGGGAACGCGACGGCGAAACACGCTTCAAGCGATTCACCTCCGCGGCGTTCTACCGGGTGATGGAGCGCGTGGCCGATACCCCGCTGCCACGCGATACGGGCGACTTCCGCCTGCTCTCGCGTCGCGCCGTGGAGGCGCTGGGTGGGTTGCGTGAGCGCCAGCGCTTCATGAAAGGCCTGTTCGCCTGGATCGGCTACCGGCAGACATCGGTGGTATACCACCGCGATGCCCGCCATGCCGGCGTCACCAAATGGAACTACTGGCGGCTGGGCAACCTGGCCGTCGAAGGCATCACCTCGTTTTCAACCGCGCCGCTGCGCATCGCCACATGGCTGGGCGTATCAGCGGCCTTGCTCGCCTTCCTCTACGGCTTGTGGGTGCTGCTCAAGGTCTGGCTCTGGGGCGACCCGGTGCGGGGTTACCCGACCCTGATGGTGGTCATCCTGTTCCTGGGCGGCGCGCAGTTGCTGGCGCTGGGCGTCATCGGCGAATACATCGGACGGACCTACGCGGAGTCCAAGCGGCGCCCGCTGTATTACGTGGAGTCGCGCCGCGGGCAGGCGCGTTCACCTGGCCGTGACCCCACCGGACAGCCGCCGGCGTAGACTCGCTGTTTCCGCGGCGGCACGCCGCATGCAGCGGAGTCACGATCATGCAGCAGGTCAGGCATCTTCTCGAAGGCAAGGGCAAGGCGGTCTTCGCCGTGGCGCCCGAGGCGTCCGTGTATGACGCGGTCCGGCAGATGGCGGAAAAGAACGTCGGCGCGCTGGTGGTCATGCAGGGCGACCTGCTGGTCGGCATCGTGTCCGAGCGCGATTACGCACGCAAGGTGATCCTGAAGGATCGCTCGTCACGCGACACGCCGGTGGCCGAGATCATGACGGCCAGTGTGATCACGGTGTCCATCGACGCCACGGTGGACGAGTGCATGCGCCTGTGCACTGACGGTCGCCTGCGCCACCTGCCGGTGATCGATGGCGAAGCGATGGTCGGCATCGTGTCCATCGGCGACCTGGTCAAGGCGGTGATCTCCGAGCAGAAAGAAACCATCAGCCAGCTCGAGAGCTATATCACCGGCTGATCGTCAGACTGCTCCGGCAGCAGGTCGGGGGATGTCGCCGCCCGACGCCCCATCTCCGCGGCCACGCAGGCCAGCCCGGCCGCGGTGAGACCGATCGCAGTGATGCCGACGCCCGCGCCGCGCAGGGCGACCAGACCGGTAGTGACCACCAGGTCGCCGAAGCGCCACACCGCGGTCTCGATGAAGTTCTTGCCCTTGTAGCGCACCTCGCGGGGCGTGCGCGTGTAGAGCGCATCGGACGCTGGCTTGGTCATCCCGTAGGTCATGCCACGCGAGCCGACCAGGACGATGGCGATCACCGGAATCGTCCAGCCGCCCACGTGCAGGTCGACCAGCCCGGCCAGCGACAGGCCCAGCAACAGGAGCATGTTGGCCAGCGCCGGCAACACCATCGCCCAGACCACGCCCAGGCCGCGCATGATCATCGGGGTCAGCGTCAGCTGCAGTAACGCACCGAAGCAGTTGGTCCACAGGTCGAGGTCGGCGTAAAAGGCCGTGCGCGCCGCGTTGTCCACGAAGTGGGCCTTGGTGTAATCGGCCATGAGCGTGTAGCCCATGGTGGCGATGCCGTCGCCCAGCAGCATCAGCACCAGCATGTAGCGCAGGAACGGTTGCGAGAACGCGGCCTTGGCGCCCTGCAGGATCGACCCGCCCACCGGCGCGCCGGCGCTGTCGTCGTTGATGTCGCGGCGCCCGGACAGGGCCAGCAACGCGCCCAGCGCCAGCAACAGCAGCGTGGCGGACACCACCAGCATGGCCGGCACACCCAGCCGCTGAACCAGCAACCGGGTCAGCAGGGGCCCCAGCAGCGCGCCGGCCATGCCGCCTGCGGCGATGAACGGAAACATGACGCGCGCCTGCTGACTGCGGTACACGTCGGCCATGAAGCTCCAGAACAGCGACACCACGAACAGGTTGAAGACGCTGACCCAGACGAAGAAGATGCGCCCCAGCGACACCGCGCCGATCCGGTCCTGGGCGACGAAGGCCGGGATGAACGCCAGCATGGACGCCGCGAAGAACAGGTAACTGCTGCCGATGACGCGCTTGCGCGGAAAGCGCGAGACCAGCCAGCCGAATACGGGCGTCAGCGCCAGCATCACCACGAACACGATGGCGTAGAACGTGGGCAGCGATTGCGACCCCGCGGCGCCGGCAAGCTGGTCGCGAACGGGGCGCAGCACGTAATAGGACGTCATCACGAAGAAGAAGGCGATGACGGATAGCGCGAGGGTCCTGCCCTCGCCCAGGGCGACGCGTCGACGGACGTTCACGGGTGGCGGGCGTTCCGCGGGAATCTACGTCGAGACTAGCACGCCGCTTTCGTTCAGGGAGGTCAAGGCGCATGCGTTGTGGCGAACCCGGAAGTGAAAGACAATGCGGACGACGATGCCGCGCTCGCTGGCATCCCCCTTCCCGCGGCGTGCCCCCACGCCTCGACCGCGCGAGATAAGCATGTCGTTTCGTTCCGCCTCCCTGCTCGCCTGCGCCCTCGCCTGCGCCTCCGCTGTCCCCCTGGCCCTCGCGGCGCCGCCCCCGCAGAAGCCGCCGGTGGTCCATGTCGACCCCGCGTCGGAAAAACTGCCGGCCGAGCGGGTCAAGGACACGATCGAAAACTACAAACGCTGGATGGATGCCGCCGAAGCCCGCGACGCGGCACCGGCTATCGTCACGGCCATCATCGTCGACGACAAGGTGGTCTACGAGCGAGCCATCGGCTATGCCAACGCGAAGACGAAGGAAGCCGCCACGCCGGAAACCGTATTCCGCCTGGCCTCGCTGTCCAAGGCCTTCGCCACCGGCGTCACCGCGGTGCTGGTGCGCCAGGGGTTCCTCAGCTGGGACACCAAGCTGATCGACACCATCCCGTACTTCAAGCTCAAGGACATGCAGGCCGCGCAGCAGGCCACGGTGCGTGACATCCTCGGCCAGCGTCTGGGCCTGCCGCGCAACACCTACGACAACATGCTCGAGGCCGACGCGCCTTACGAGGAGCTGGTCCGCAAGCTCGACGAGGTGGACCTCTCGTGCAAGGTCGGCGCGTGCTACGGCTACCAGAACGTGGCCTTCAGCATGATCGGCGACGTGATCTACGCCACCACCGGTGATTACTTCTTCCGTCAGGTGGAGCGGCGCATCTTCGCGCCACTGGGCATGACCACCGCCAGCTACGGCCGCGATGCCCTCGAGGCCAGCAAGAGCTGGGCACGACCGCATCGTGGCGGGCCGCACAACTGGATTCCCTACGAGCCCAACGACAGCTACTACCGGGTCGCCCCCGCGGCCGGTGTCAACGCCAGCCTGCGCGACATGGAGCAGTGGTTGATGGCCCAGATGGGTGGACGTCCGGACGTCCTGCCGACACCGTCGCTGGACGTGCTGCATGCGCCCGAAGTAGACACGCCCTCCGAGGTGCACTCGCTGCCCTGGCGCCGTGCACGCGTGACCGAAGCCCACTATGCACTGGGCTGGCGCGTGTTCAAGTACGCCAACGAGGACCTGATCTTCCACGCGGGCGCCGTGTCGGGCTACCGCACCATGATCGGCTTCTTCCCGAAATACCACGCCGGCGTAGTGACCATGTGGAACGGTGCGGGCCCGATACCGGCCGGCCTCATGCCGATGGTGTTCGACAGCCTGCTCGGCCTCAATCACGTCGACTGGGCCGGTGTGGAAGGCAACGTGCGCGCGGCGCCGGTGGCCAAGGCCGCGGCTGCGCCGGCCAAGGCAGCCGCTACGAAGTCGAAGACGAAGGCGAAGGCGAAGGGCAAGGCGGCGCCGGCAAAGAAGACAGCGCCCGCCACCTCGACCAAGAAGAAAAAGAAAGCGTCGGACTGACGCGTCCCCCGGCAGGGGGGACACACGCCTTACCGGCCGAGGTTGAACTGCAACCGGCGCCGCAGGGTCACGGCCATCGGCTCGCCGTTGCGCATGGCCGGTTTGAACTCCCAGCGACCCACCGCGTCCATGGCCGAGCGATCGAATACATGCTTGGGCTGTGAATCGACGACGGTGACATTGGACACGGCGCCATCGACGCCTACCGTCAGTTCGACATCCACCCAGCCCTCCTGATTGGCACGCATGGCGGCCGTCGGGTAGCGCGGGCTGACCTGGCGGACCAGCACGGCATCGCTGATCGTACCGCTTTCGGCCGCGGCGGGCCCCGAGGGCGCGGTCGCGGCCTGACGCGTGACCGCGGCGGCGGCCGGGGCGGCCTGCTGCTGCGACTGGGCAAGACGCGCCGCCTGCTCACGTGCCGCCTGCGAACGCTGGGCTTCGGCGGAGGCGGCCTGTTCGGCCTGCTGCTGACGGCTCGCCGCGGCGTTCTGCTGGGCAAGCTGCTGGGCCTTCTGGGCGTCCAGGGCCTGCTGCTGCTCGCGGTCCAGTGTCTTGCGCTGCGCATCCAGCTTCGAGCGCAGGATGGTCAGCGTGTAGTTTTCCGGGTCCGCCTTGGCAAGCAGGTCGATCTCGCGCTGGGCTTCGTTGAAATCACGCTGGTTGATCGTCTGCTCGGTCGCGGCCGAGCCGTAGGAGAAGGTCTCGCGCAGCGCGTCGGCGGCGACGGGGTTACCCGGCTGCTTCTCCAGCACCTTCATGTAGAACTCGAACGCATTGTTGCCGGCGGGCGCCACCAGGCGTTGCTCGTTCATGGCGGTGCGCGCTTCGGCCAGCAGCTGGTCGACGCTCAGGGCATCGACGTTGGCCACGGGCGTCGTGTCACGCGTGGCTGTCGAATTCTGCACGGCGACCGGTGCCGGTGCTTCCGCCTCGTGGGCATCGCGGTAGGGCTTGATGATGAGGAACCAGGCTGCGACGGCAAGCGCGGCGACGATGACGACGACGGCAAGGGTGACGGGACTGATCGCGCCACGCTGGCGGCGGCGCTCGATGGTGCGTAGACGGTTATCCATGGCGGTCGTACGGACTCCGCAAGACGCGCGCCCCCTATGGCTTGACGCGGTGGACCCCCCGTCCCCCGCAGCGCGATGTGGCGACAAGGTAACCGTAATGGCCGCGTGAATCCAGCATGGCCGTCCCACAAATGAATAACCCCGGCAAGCCGGGGTCAAGTTTCGAAGCGTCTCCCCGCGCTGGGCACCGCGGGGAGATAATTCGCAAAGCACGTTCTTATAAGTAGGTAACGCTTACTTGACCTTGGCGGTCCGGGTAGCGCGAGCAACCTTGGCAGTGGCGACTTTCTTGGTGGCGGCCTTACGCGGAGCGGCAGCCTTGCGCGGGGCAGCTGCCTTACGCGGTGCGGCGGCCTTGCGCGGCGTAGCTGCCTTGCGGGCGGTCTTCTTGGCGGCGACCTTGCGGGTGGTGGTGGCCTTCTTGACCGGCGACTTGCGGGTCGAAGCCTTCTTGGTGGCGACCTTGCGGGTCGAGGTCTTCTTGACCGCAGCCTTCTTGGCGGTGGTCTTGCGGACCGGCGACTTGCGGGTCGACGCCTTCTTGGTCGCGACCTTGCGGGTCGAGGCCTTCTTGGCCGGCGTCTTGCGCGCGGTGGTCTTCTTTACGGTGGACTTCTTCGTCGCCTTCTTGGCGGCGGCTTTCTTGGCAGTGGCTTTCTTGGCAGTGGCCATGGTTCGTCTCAGCTCCTCATCAGTTGGCAGTGGTTGCCCAGTAAAAGCATGAAGGAACGCTTCAACCAGCAGATCGCTGTTCGTCGCGTGCCTTAAATTGTTCACCTGGCGGCGTGTACGTTCATCGGATAGCAGGCGGAGGATATGCAGCGGAATCGAGACGGTGATCTTGCGAACCGCACCCGCTTTCGAACCATGCTCCACGTACGGCCTGATGAATTTTTCTGTTTCCATTTCCGGGTTCCCCGTCAATTGACGCAAAAGCTATTCCTCAACATTTCCGCTGTCAATAAATTTTGGCTCTAAATTGAAGACGTTGCGGACACATAACCGACGATCGAACGGACTGCACGGTGGCCGTGGGCGTTACCGTCGACGCTGTCGGCGTACTAATGGACTTCCATAACGAAACACGCTGCGACGGACAGGCCGTTCAGCAAACACCGTAAATAAAGCGTTTTTTATCGCCTTTCCAATAAAAGAGCATGCGCGGCGCGAGGATCGTCGCGCGATATTTTCATACCGGCCGGCGACTGCCTCAGGGGCGAATTCCGGGGATGAACGGAAGACGACTGGGCCAAAAAAAAAATTTCTCCGGAGACGCCCCGCGGACAAAAAAATGCCGGTCGAGGACGACCGGCATCGGGTTGAAGCACGACAGGGGCGATCAGTCGTCGCCGTTTTCGATGAGCTCGGCATACTCGTCGGCCGACATCAGGCTGTCGATTTCGCTCTTGTCGTCGACCTTCAGCTTGAAGATCCAGCCAGCCTCGTAAGGATCCTCGTTGATCGTTTCCGGCTTGTCGCTCAGCGTGGCGTTGACCTCGATGATCTCGCCCGACACCGGTGCGTAGATATCGGAGGCGGCCTTGACCGATTCGACCACGGCGGTGCCGTTGCCGGCCTGCACGCTGCTGCCGACTTCCGGCAGTTCGACGTAGACCAGATCGCCCAATGCGCCTTGAGCATGGTCGGAGATGCCGACGGTGACCGTGCCGTCCTGCTCGACGCGGACCCACTCGTGGGACTTGGCAAACTTCAGATCGCCTGGGATTTCGCTCATGGGGTATTCCTCGTTAGCTCGGGACGGGGGTGCGATAGCGGGTCGGGCCATTGTCGCCGGTCCACGCGTTTCGCGAAAGCATGCAGCGGATCAATCGACGATGCCCGGCATGGGCTGGCCGTCGCGGACGAACGGGAACCTGACCACGCGCACCGGAATCTCGCGGCCGCGGATATCGACCCGGACATCGCCATGGTCACCCGCGGGGACCCGGGCGAAGGCCACCGACTTGCCAAGCGTGGGTGCGAACCCGCCCGAGAGGATCTCACCTTCGCCAATGGCCGTGAGCACTTTCTGGCCGTGACGCAGCACGCCCTTCTCGTCCATCACCAGGCCGATCATGACGCGCGGCACGCCCTGGACCTTCATCGCTTCCAGCGCCGCGCGACCGATGAAGTCGCGTCCCTCGTCGAGCGAGATCGTCCAGGCGAGCGCGGCTTCCCAGGGGCTGACCGTCTCGTCCATGTCCTGGCCGTAGAGGTTCATGCCGGCCTCCAGGCGAAGCGTGTCGCGTGCACCCAGACCCGCCGGGGCGACGCCTGCCTCTCGCAGCAGGTTCCACAATTCGACGACACGACTGTTGGGCACCACGACCTCGAAACCGTCTTCACCGGTGTAGCCGGTGCGGGCGAGGAACAGCGGCATGCCGTTCGGCCCTTCCACCTCGAGGGCGGCGAACTTGCCCAGCTTGCCGGCTTTCTCGCGCACCTCGTCCGGCAGCAGGCCGAGCAGTTTCTGGCGGGCGTTGGGGCCCTGCACGGCGATCATCCCGAACTCGGGGCGCTCGCGCACGGTGACGCCGAACGCGGCGGCCTGCTTCTCGATCCAGGCCAGATCCTTGACGCGCGTCGCGGCGTTGACGACCAGGCGGAAGAAATCCTCGCGCAGGAAATAGACGATGAGGTCGTCGATGACGCCGCCGTTCTCGGCGAGCATGCACGTGTAGAGGGCCTTGCCGCTCTTGGTCAGCTTGTCGACGTTGTTGGCGAGCAGCTTGCGCAGGAACTCGCGGGTGCGCTCGCCGGTGAGGTCGACCACGGTCATGTGCGAGACGTCGAACATGCCGGCGTCCTTGCGGACGGCGTGGTGCTCCTCGATCTGCGAACCGTAGGCGATCGGCATGTCCCAACCGCCGAAGTCGACCATGCGGGCACCGAGTTCGCGGTGGGTGGCGTTGAGTTCGGTCTTGTCGGTCATCGTCTTACCTTGCAGGAGATGGCGGTAGGCAGTAGCCCGGCATTATCGGCCGCGGCGGTGCAGAAGGCCAATCGCGGTGCAGCACGATCGCCGCGCGGGCGCCGGCTCCTGTTAGTGTTCCGCCCATGGCATCGGCATCCCGCCCCGGCTCGGCCACCCTTACCCGCGACGCCGCCGGCCAGCGGCTGATGCTCGCGGGCGACTGGACGCTCGCCCACTACACGGACCTGCAGCGTCGCGCCGGCGAACTGGCCGGTGCGATCGATGGCGACACCGTGATCGATACCCACCGGCTCGGCGCGATGGATACGTCGGGCGCCTTCGTCGTCGCCGAGCTGCTGGGTAGCGCACGCACGCGGCAACTCGCCCGGGACGATGTGCTGCCCGCCGCCCGCCGGGCCCTGCTGCAGACCGTCGGCGACGCCATGGACACCTACTGCACCGGCACGAAGCGAAAGCGCGATGCCGGCTTCGTGGACATGCTTGAGCGGATCGGCCGCGCGCTGGAAGGCACCTGGAAACAGACGGCGACCTTGCTGGCGTTCATCGGCATCACCCTGCAGGGATTTCTCGCCACGGCATGGCGGCCCCGGCGCTGGCGCGTCACGTCCCTGGTGGCGCATATCGAACAGACCGGCCTGGATGCGGTACCCATCCTCGCCCTGCTTTCCTTCATGGTGGGCGCCGTGGTCGCCTTCCTCGGGTCTACGGCGCTGGCCAGTTACGGCGCCAGTGTCTTCACCGTCGACCTGATCGGTTTCGCCTTCCTGCGGGAATTCGGCGTGTTGCTTACCGCCATCCTGCTCGCCGGTCGCACCGCCAGTGCCTTCACCGCGCAGATCGGCTCGATGAAGGCCCGCGAGGAGATCGATGCGATCCGCACGTTGGGCCTGGACCCGGTGGAGCTGCTGGTGCTGCCGCGGGTGCTGGCGCTGCTGGTCGCCCTGCCCCTGCTCACCTTCATCGCGATGATCGCGGGCATCGCCGGTGGCGGCGTGGTGTGCATGGCGGTGCTGAAGATGTCGCCCTCGATGTTCCTGTCGATGTTCCAGTCGGACATCTCGCTCGGCCAGTTCGTGGTCGGCATCGTCAAGGCGCCCCTGTTCGCCTTCATGATCGGCGTCATCGGATGCATGGAAGGTTTCAAGGTGAGCGGCAGCGCGCAGTCAGTGGGCGAGCACACTACCTCGGCGGTGGTGCAGTCCATCTTCGTGGTGATCCTGCTGGATGCGCTGGCCGCCCTCTTCTATATGGAGATGGGCTGGTGAGCGCCAAGGAGACCGTGATCGCCGTGCGCGGGCTGGTCAACCGCTTCGGCGCGCAGACCGTCCACGAGGACCTGGACCTCGACGTCTACCGCGGTGAAATCATCGGCATCGTCGGCGGCTCGGGGACCGGCAAGTCGGTGCTGCTGCGCACCATCGTCGGACTGGTGCGACCGGTGGCCGGCGAGGTACGCGTCTTCGGCGAAAACCTGCTGGCGTTGTCCGACGAACAACGCTCGCGCGTGGAGCGTCGCTTCGGCGTGCTGTTCCAAAGCGGCGCCCTGTTCTCGTCGCTGACCGTGGCCGAGAACATCGCGCTGCCCCTGATCGAACATGCCGGCCTGGCTCGCGGCGACGCGCAACGGCTTGCCGGCGTGAAGCTGGCGCTGTCCGGACTGCCCGCGGACGCGGGGCGCAAATACCCCTCGCAGCTGTCCGGCGGCATGATCAAGCGCGCTGCCCTGGCACGTGCGCTGGCGCTCGACCCGGAGATCCTCTTCCTCGACGAACCCACCGCCGGGCTGGACCCGATCAGCGCCGCGGCGTTCGACAGCCTGATCGTCACCCTGCGCAATGCGCTGGGGTTGACCGTGTTCCTGGTGACACACGACCTGGATACGTTGTATTCCACGTGCGATCGCGTGGCCGTGCTGTCGCAACGGCGCGTGCTGGCCGCCGCTCCCATCGACGAGGTCGCACGTACCGACGATGCCTGGGTGCAGGCGTATTTCAACGGACCGCGCGGCCGTGCCGCCACGCTCGCCGCCCACCGCGGCAAGGAATGAACCATGGAAACCCGTGCCCACCACGTACTGATCGGACTGTTCGCGGTCCTGGTCGTCCTCTTCGGCCTGGCCTTCGGCGTGTGGCTGGCCAGGGCGCATTCCGACCAGGAATGGAACTACTACGACATCGTCTTCAATGAAGCCGTGACCGGCCTGTCGAAGGGCGGCACCGTGCAGTACAACGGCATCCGGCTGGGCGACGTCACCCAGCTGAGGCTGGACCCCGAAGACCCGCGCCGTGTACTGGCCCGCGTGCGCCTTTCCGGCGACACGCCGCTGCGCAAGGATACCCACGCCAAGCTTGCCCTCACCGGCGTGACCGGCGTCGCCATCATCCAGTTATCCGGCGGCTCGCCGGGCAGCTCGCTGATGGTGGGACACGATGGCCAGGTGCCGGTGATCGTCGCCGACCCGTCGCCGTTCGCGCGCTTGCTGGCCAACGGCGAGGACCTGATGACCAACATCAGCCAGGCCGCCGCGAAGGCCAACGAGCTGTTGTCCAAGGACAATGTGCAGCGGGTGCAGAACACGCTCGATCACCTCGACAAGACCACGGCCGTGATCGCCGACGAGCGGGAGGACATCCGCGTGCTGATCAGGCAACTGGTGAGCGTGACCCGACAGGCCGACGACACACTGGCGGAAAGCCGCGCCCTGGTGCACAACGCCAACGGCCTGATCGACACGCAGGGCAAGGCCACGCTGGAAAGCGCGCAGCGGGCGATGGCGTCGCTGGAACGCGCCACGGCATCGGTCGATCGCCTGCTCAACGACAATGCCGACGCGATCAACGGCGGTGCCGCCAGCCTGGGCGATCTGGCACCCGCGTTGCACGAGCTGCGCGACACACTGGGCTCGCTGCGGTCGATCACCCGGCGCCTCGACGAAAACCCCAGCGGCTACCTGCTCGGTCGCGAGAAAACCAGGGAGTTCACGCCATGAGACTGGCCCGCTTCGCCGCTCCGCTATGCCTTGCCTTGCTGGCCGGCTGCTCGATCCTGCCCAAGGCCGAATCGCCCCGTGTCTACCTGCTGCCCGCGGCACCGGCGGCGCGTCCGGCGACCACGACGAGCGTGGCCTGGACGTTGCGCATCGCCACCCCCACGGCACCGCGCGCGCTCGACAGCGCACGCATCGCCGTAGTGCCCGAAGCCAATACCATCAGTGTCTACGCCGGCGCGCGCTGGGCCGACAGCGTGCCGCACCTCGTGCGCGACCGGCTGGCCGATGCCTTCCGCGATACCGGCCGCGTGCGCGCCATCGGCATCGACGACGGCAATCTCGGCGCCGACTACGAGCTGGATGGCAGCCTGGCCGCGTTCCAGACCGAGTACATCGACGGCAAGCCAACTGTAGTGATCCGTTTGGATGCCATCCTCGCTGGCACGCGCAAGCACCAGATGGTCGGCGCGCGCCGCTTCGAGGTGCGCGAGCCGGTCGACGGCAAGGCCGTGCCGCAGGTGGTCGAGGCGTTCGGCCGGGCGATGGACACGCTGGCCCGCCAGATCACCGCCTGGACCCTGGAGCAGGCGGTGCCACCTGGCGGAACGTCAGGTTGATCCTTGGCGCGTCCACGCGTCGTCGCGCCGGCAACTCATGCTTATATAAGCGTTGCGTCGCGCCAGCCATGCGCAACAGGCTGCCGTGCGGCAGGTCCACCGCCACGGCCGGGCCACCTCCTGCCCTGGCACGAAAACGAAATGTCCGTGCCGCGCCCAAGCTGACCGAAGCGATGACCGGCTCGGCACCGAGTTCGGTCTCGTCGTCGCTGTGCCAGCCCATCCGGTCGGCACCGTTACGGTAGAGGTTGGCCAACACGCTGTTGAACGAGGTACCGCACGCGGCCCCCACACGCTCGCGCAGCGCGTGCAGCGAGTCCGGCCACGGATGCGGAATGAAGCGGGTGCCTGAATAACGGTACGCGGCGTCCGCGTCACCGATCCACGCACTCAGGCGAGGTGAGTCCACCTGCCGCCCGAACATGCGGATGCGATGGACCTCCCACGGCAAGGTGGCGAGCAGCGACGCAAGCAGCGCATCCGCTTCGTCGCGCGGCAGCCATGCCGGCGCGAGATCCACCTCGGCACCCGGCAGATCGACCGGTTGCCACGCGGCAGTCAGGCGGGTTCCACCGGGTAGGCGGGCTCTGCATCGAGCGACGAAGCACACACCGCCGCCAGTTCCAGCAGGCGCAGGTCCGAACCGCGCGCGCCGACCAGTTGCATGCCGATCGGCATACCGTTGGCCAGCGTGCCCATGGGAATACTGACCGCCGGACAACCCGCCAGGCTGGCAAAGCCGCACAGGTCGGCCTGGGAGGCAGGCACCGGGCCGTCGAGCGGGAAGGCACCCTGCGGCGTGGTCGGTAGCACCAGCACGTCCACTTGTGCGAACAGGCGACGCATCTTCAGGGTGGCTGCATCCAGTACGCCATCGGCGGCGGCATAGTCGGCAGCCGACTTGCGGGTAGCGAAGCCGACCATGTCGCGGAAGCCCGCCGATACCGGATAGGCCTCGTCGGCCAGTTCCGCGGCGAAGGTGTGGATCATCTCCGCTTCCATCAGCAGCAGGCCCGCCCGCCGCGTCCGGGCGAAATCCCAGTCCGAGAAATCGACCTGGCGGCGCTCGCCCAGCTCACCCTGCAGGCGCGCCAGGGCCGCTTCGAACACATCGATCACGTCCTGCCCGACGCCGATGGCAGTCAGGTCGGGCAGGAAACCCGCGCGCAGGTTGCCCGGCTCCCAGTCCGGTGGCGAGAACGCCACGCGACGGCGGCGCGAGCGCGGATCGTCCGCGTCGTAGCCGGCCAACGTCTGCAGCAGCACGGTGAGATCGTCTACCCCGCGCGCCAGCAGGCCCACGGCATCCAGGCGACGCGCCGCCGGCACCAGGCCCCTCGCCGAGATCTCGCCATGGGTCGGCTTCAGCGCATAGATGCCGCAATAGCTGGCCGGCACGCGGATGGAGCCGAGGCTGTCCGAACCGATGGCCGCCACCGCCATGCCCGACGCCACGGCCGCGGCCGCGCCGCCGGACGAACCGCCCGCGGTGTAACCCAGCCGATGCGGGTTGTGCGTCGCGCCATGCACGGGATTGTTGGTGGTGAGGCCCAGTGCGCCCTCGTCCATGTTGGTCTTGCCCAGTAGAACGGCGCCCGACGCGCGCAGGCGCGCCACCACGTGCGCATCTTCGTCGGGCACGACGCTGCGCCGCCGCATGCCGGCACGTGTGGGCACGCCGGCCACGTCGAAGTTGTCCTTGATCGCGATCGGTATACCGTCCAGGCGCCCGATGACGCCGTCGCGACGGCGACGATCCGCGGCCAGGGCCTGTTCCTGGATCAGCGAGACGCTGTAATCGACGAAGGCGTTCAAACGCGGATTGAGGCGCTCGATAGCGTTCTGGTAGACATCGGACAGGGCTTGCGGCTGCACCCTTCCGATAGCCAGCCAATGCAGGATCTGCAAGAGCGTGGCGCGGCGCATGTCGGTGTCGGCCACCGGCGGCATCGTATTCATGAAATCTCCTGGCGCTTGGCACGATTATGAACGCGATATGTGAACGTCGTGCAAGGCCCCCTCGCGTGAGGACGTTTCAAACGGCGATTTGCCCCCCTTGCGACGAAGCCTGACAATGATGGGTCAGTCACCCCGCCAGCCGACTTCGAGTGAGCCAGCCATGAGCGACCGCGAGACCATGGAATACGACATCGTCGTCGTCGGGGCCGGCCCCGCCGGCCTGGCGTTCGCGATGCGTGCGAAACAACTCAATCCCGACACGTCGGTCTGCGTCATCGAAAAAGCCTCGACGATCGGTGCGCAGATCCTGTCCGGCGCCGTGATCGAAACCGGGCCGCTGGATCGGTTGCTGCCGGATTGGCGCACGGCGCCGCCGCCCATCTGCGTGCCGGTGACCACCGACGAATTCTGGCTGCTGCGCGACCACGCCTCCGGCACGAAACTCCCGGTCACGCCGCCGCAGATGAATAACCACGGCAACGTGATCGTCAGCCTTGGCGCGCTGTGCGCGTGGCTGGCGCCGCAGGCGGAAGCACTGGGCGTGGATGTGTTTCCCGGCTATGCCGCCGCCGAGGCCCTGTTCGACGACGCGGGCGCGGTGAACGGCGTGCGCATCGGCGATATGGGCGTGGCGCGCGACGGCACGCACAAGCCCGGCTACACCGAGGGCATCGACATCCGCGCGAAGGTCACCGTGCTGGCCGAAGGCTGCCGCGGTCACATCACCAAATCGTTGATCCGGCAGTTCGCCCTGGACAAGGACAGCGACCCGCAGACTTACGGCATCGGCATCAAGGAGTTGTGGCAGCTGCCGCCCGGTCGTGGCCAACCCGGCAAGGTGGTGCATACCGCGGGCTGGCCGCTGGCCAACGACACCTATGGCGGCAGCTTCCTCTATCACATGGAAAACGACCGGGTGGCGATCGGCTTCGTCGCCGGCCTGGACTATCCGGACCCGATGTTCTCGCCGTTCGAGGCGTTCCAGCAGTTCAAGCACCATGCGAACGTCAAGGGCCTTCTAGACGGCGGCACCATTGTCTCCGCCGGCGCACGCGCCATCGTCGAGGGCGGTTTCCAGTCACTGCCCAAGGTGGAGATGCCGGGCGCCGTACTCATCGGCGATTCTGCCGGGCTGGTGAATGTCCCGAAGATCAAGGGCACGCACCAGGCGATCGCCTCGGGCATGCTCGCGGCCGAACATCTCCTGGGCAACGCGCTAAGCCCGGCCGGCTGGGATGCAAAGCTGCGCGACTCCGTCGTCATGAGCGAGCTGAAGAAGGTCCGCAACATCCGGCCCGGTTTCAACAAGGGCCTGTGGTGGGGCCTGATCAACGCCGCGTGGGAAACCGTGACCGGCGGCCGTTCGCCCTGGACACTGAAGAATCACGCCGACTGGTCGGCGCTGCAGAAGCTGGGCGAGTACGAGGCACCGAAGAAGGATTATGTCGACCGCACCTTGCCCCCGCGCGATCGCCTGGCCAGCGTGTATTTCGCGGCCACCGAGCATGACGAGGACCAGCCGGTGCACCTGAAGGTGCTGGATACGTCCATCTGCGTGGATCGCTGCACGACGGAATACGGCAACCCGTGCGAACGGTTCTGCCCGGCCGGCGTCTACGAGATGGTGCAGGACGAAGGCGGGCGCCGCCTGCAGATCAACTCGGCCAACTGCGTGCACTGCAAGACGTGCGACATCAAGGACCCGTACGAGATCATCACGTGGGTCACGCCGGAAGGCGGCTCGGGCCCGAACTACCAGAACCTGTAGCGCTCACGCGGGGGCCGGCTCACAGCCGGCCCAGCACCGCGGCGAGCAGCAGCCCCGCATTGCCGATGGCGGTCTGCCGATAAAGGCCGGCGCACGCGAAGTGCCACAGGCGCGGCAGCAACCAAGTGGCGCGGCCCCGTGCGAAATGGTCGAAGCGCGCGCGTTCGTCGTCGCCCAGCGCATCGCGCATGTTCGACAGCAGGGCAACGTTGGCTTCGTTCCACTCGCGATGACGGCCACCCACCATGTCGGCCATGCGGCGCAGGCGAGCGCCCAATCCGGCATTCGAACCGATGATGTTCTCGGCATGCTGGCGATAACCCAGCGTCGGCTCTCGGTCGTAGATCACCCGACCTCCGGCACCCGAGACCACCAGGTACGCCCACCAGTCGTGCGAGACCACGCGGGCGGACGCCGGTGCGCGACACATCAGGTCACGCGCGCGACGGTTGAGCACCATGGTGTTGCCGCCAGCAAGGCTTTGCACCAGGGCATTGGCAAACGAGGGGCGGCGTGCGAACAGGGGCGAGAGGCCAAACGGCCGGCCCGCCTCGTCGATCAGCCGCGAACGGCCGCCGTACAGGGCCGGTTTGTCCGGCGGCACCGCGGCGAGCGCGCGAAGCGCGGTCTCCAGCTTGTGCGCATCCCATATGTCGTCCTGGTCGCTGAACGCCACGTAGTCGCCCGTTATGCCCTCACGATGCAGCATCGACATGAAGTTGCGCGAGTAACCGGCGCTAGGGCCCTGCCAGAGCACCACGCGCTCCGCGCCGAGCCGCTCGCGATAGGTCAGCAGGAGGGCGAGGGTCGCGTCGGTGGAGCCGTCGTCGGAGGCGTGGATCGTCCAGTCCGTATGGGTCTGGGCAACGATGGAGTCGAGTTGCTCGGCGAGGTGGCGGGTGCCGTTGTAAGTGGCCAGGAGGATGGCGACATGCTGCGTCCCGGTAACCATCATCCCTTCCTCAACAGGTCGCGCAACGCCGTTCGCGTGCCGGTGGCAAAACGCGTGTAGGCGCCGGTCAGCCATTCCCAGGCCACCGACGGCACACGGAAAAGCGGAGCGCGCGTGCCGATGCGCAGGCGTCGCTCGAGATGCCGTCGCGTGGCATCGATTTCGTTTTGCACGCCGTCGGGGGCGCCTTCGGTATCGAGGCGCTCATCCAGCGCGTCGACGCGTGCAACGGCTGCACGCAATTCATCCCCACGCGGCATCCGGAATTCGGCCAGGCGCGTTTGCCACGTGCGAGGCCGCATACCGATCTGGTTGCCGTCATGCTGGCGGTAGTCGATCAGCGGATCGTCGATGAAATCGACCTTGCCCGTCGCCGCGGCGAGGGTGGCGATCCATGCGTCGTGTACCCAGGCGGAGGGCACGGGCAAGGCACGGCCCAACAACTCGCGGCGGAATGCCGCCGTGGCTCCCGTGGCGATGTTCCGGCGCAGGTAGACGCGTAGCGCCTCACCGCCGTCGATCAGGCCCCGTTCGATCGAGGACAGTTCAAGCGCTTCGAACAGGCCACAGCCCATGTCCGCGCCGTCTGCGGTGACCAGGCGGGCATCGCTGTGCAGGAAGGTCAACGCCGGATCGGCCAGGAAACGCGATGCCATGGTGCCGATCTTGTCCGAATGCCATGCGTCGTCCTGATCGCACAGGAAGACCAGATCGCCCGAGGACTGCGCCAGCGAAGCGGAGAAGTTGGCGACATAGCCCAGCCGGCGAGGGCGACGTACCGCCTGCACGGTGACACCCCGCGTCCGCGCCAGCACGGCGAAGTCCTGGACGATGGTCCATGTGCCGTCCGTCGAGTCGTCATCACCGATGATCACCTCGTCAGGCAGGCGGCTCTGCGTCAGCAGCGTACTGAGCTGTTCCGCAAGGTAGGCCTGGCCATCGCATGTGCAAAGCACGACGGAAATGCGCAAGGCGGGCGCCATGGTCAATGCTTCCTCAATGCGTCGCGTAGTACCGACGACAGGCCGTTGCCGTGCCGACGATACCCGCCGCTTTGCCACTCGGACCACAGGTCGGGCCATCGCGCGTAACGCGGGCGGGAACCGATCGCCACGCGTCGGCGAAAATGACGCATGCGGTCGGTGACCAGCTGGCGCGAGGCGAGCGGCACCATCGCGTCCTCGGCAAAACGTTCGTCCAGTGCGGCCATGCGCTCCAGCCCCCGGATAAGCAGCGCATTGCGCGGAAGGAACAGGTCGGCGATCCGCTGGCGCCACGTGCGCTTGCGCATCCCGATCTGATTGCCGCCATGCTGCCTGTAATCGATCAACGGCGACGACAGCGGCAGGATGCGCCCGGTCAGCGCCGCCACGGTGGCCAGCCATTCGTCATGGATCCAGCCCGGGGGCACGGGCAGCGCACGACGCACCAGCGGCTGCCGGAACGCCGTCGTCGCCCCGGTGACCACCGCACGTCGCAGCAGCACCGGAAACGCATGGCCGGAGCGCAGGGCGTGCCAGTCGGCCGGAAGCAGTTCGAGCGCGTCGAACAACGTCTGCCCCAGCGGGGCGCCGGCCGCATCGACCAGGCGGGCATCGGTGAACAGAAGGGTCAGGTCGGGCTCCTCGGCTAGGGTCGCGGCCATCCGCGCCAGTTTTTCCTCATGCCACCGATCGTCCTGGTCGCAAAGGAAGATGAGATCGCCCGTCGCCAACGTGAGCGCATCGGCGAAGTTGGCGATGAAGCCGACGTTGGCCGGCCGCAGGCGAAGCACGACCTCCACGCCCTGGCCGCGGCAACGGGCCGCGAACCGCTCGATGGCCTCGGGCGTACCATCCGAGGAGGCGTCGTCCGCGATCACGATCTGGTCGGGCAGGCGCGACTGGGCCAACAGGCTGGCGAATTGCTGCTCCACATAGGCCGATCCGTTGTAGGTGCACACCACCACGCTAACGGTCGGCGTCATTAAAGGTCGATTCCGGACATGACCCCGGATTATCGCAAAGATACCCCCGCGCGCCACCTCTGCCGTCTGCCATCCCGCGGCGCGTCAAACGCCGGTTTGAAGTTTGGATAGAATACGGAGTCAACCCGAGGCGACCGCAACGACGGCCGCCCCTACGCACAGGAACCCCGAATGAAGATTCTGGTCGGCTACAAGCGCGTCGTGGACTACAACGTCCGCATTCAGGTCAAGCCGGACGGCACGGGCGTCGTGACCGACGGCGTGAAGCTCTCCGCCAACCCATTCGACGACATCGCCCTGGAAGAGGCCCTGCGCCTGCGCGAGAAGGGCGTCGCCGATGAAGTGATCGTGGTGGGCATCGGCCCGGCCGACCTGACCGCTCACCTGCGCAACGGCCTGGCCATGGGCGCCAACCGCGCCATCCACGTCCAGACCGCGGAGGCCATCGCGCCGCTGACCGCCGCCCGCACCTTCCTCAAGCTGATCGAGAAGGAGCAGCCGGGGCTGGTCATCCTGGGCAAGCAGGCCATCGACGACGACGCCAACCAGACCGGCCAGATGCTGGCGGCCCTGTGGGACCGTCCGCAGGCCACCTTCGCCGGCAAGGTCGAGATCGCCGACGGCAAGGCCACGGTCACGCGTGAGGTCGACGCCGGCCTGGAGACCATCGAGGCCGACCTGCCCGCGGTGATCACCACGGACCTGCGCCTCAACGAACCGCGATTCATCAAGCTGCCCGACATCATGAAAGCCAAGTCCAAGCCGATCGACGTGATCGAGCTGGACTCGCTGGGCGTCGATGCGGCAGACCACATCAAGACCACCCACTACGCCGCCCCGCCCAAGCGCAGCAAGGGCGTCATGGTGAAGGACGCCGCCGAACTCGTCGCGGCCCTCAAACAGAAGGGCCTGCTGTAAGGCAGCCGACCGGAGAATCCCATGTCCAAGATCCTCGTTATCGCCGAGCACCTCGACGGCAAGCTGAACGGTGCTACCGCCCGCGCCGTCAGTGCCGCCTCGGCCGTGAAGCCCGACACCATCGACGTCATCGTGCTGTCCGACGCCCCCGACGCGGTTGCCGCCGAGGCGGCGAAGATCGACGGCGTCAGCAAGGTGCTGACCGTGGCCCGCGCCGAGAACGCCCACGCGCTGGCTGCCGTGCTCGCGCCGCAGATCGCCAAGGCGGCCGCGGGTTACAGCCACGTGTTCCTGCCCTCGACCACCTTCGGCAAGGATCTGGCGCCGCGCGTGGCCGCCCTGCTGGGCGTGTCCCAGGTCAGCGACGTAATGACCGTGGAGGGGCCGCACAGCTTCAAGCGCCCCATCTACGCCGGCAACGCCATCGTTACCGTGGAAGTGGATGCCGCCTCCACGGTCGTCGCCACCATCCGCACCGCGTCGTGGCCCGCGGCCGCCGCCAACGGTTCGGCCCCGGTCGAGGCGCTGACCGTCGAGGCTACCCTGCCCTCGCACACCCGCTTTGTCGGGCTGCAGCAGGGCAAGAGCGACCGTCCGGACCTGCAGGGTGCCGCCAAGGTGGTTTCCGGGGGCCGTGGCGTGGGCTCGAAGGAAAACTTCGAGATCGTCTACGCCTTCGCCGACAAGATCGGCGCGGCCGTGGGCGCTTCGCGTGCGGCGGTCGATGCCGGCTACGTGCCCAACGAGATGCAGGTCGGCCAGACCGGCAAGATCATCGCGCCGGAGCTGTACATCGCCATCGGCATCTCCGGCGCCATCCAGCACCTGACGGGCATCAAGGACGCGGGTACCATCGTCGCCATCAACAAGGACGGCGAGGCGCCGATCTTCGAGATTGCCGACATCGGCCTGGTCGGCGATCTGTTCAAGATCCTGCCCGAGCTGGAAGCCGCCCTCGGCTGACCCATGGCCCAGGCAGGCGCCTGGGCCGTCACGTTCAAGGCCGCGGCGTCCGCCGCGGCCGTTTTTCTGATTCAGGGACTAGCAATGCCGGACATGGCGGTGGAAAACGCGGCAAAGACGGGCATCCCGCTTTGCGTCGACCTGGATGGCACGCTCATCCGCTCCGATTTGCTGATCGAGTCGGCACTGGCGCTGCTGGCGCAGCATCCGCTGGCCATCTTCTCGATGCTGGGCTGGCTGCTCCGGGGCAAGGCCCACCTGAAGCGCGAGATCGCGCGGCGCGTGCAGCTGGATCCGGTCGCCCTGCCCTACAACCACGAGCTGATCGACTGGCTGCGCGAGCAACGCGCCCATCGTCACGTGGTGCTGTGCACCGCCTCGGACGTGACCCTCGCCACACCCGTCGCCGACCACGCAGCCGTGTTCGACGAGGTGATGGCCAGCGACGGCCAGGTCAACCTGTCCGGTGCCAACAAGGCAAAGGCGCTGGTGGAACGCTTCGGCGAGAAAGCCTTCGATTACATCGGTAACGCGCCCGTAGACCTCGCCGTGTGGAAGCACGCCCACGCGGCCCTGGTCGTGGAGCAGGGCGAGACCCTGTCGAAAGCCGCGGCACGCGTCGCCCCGGTGGAAAAGCGCTTCACCGTGCGTAGCGGCGGCATCAAGGCCTGGGCGAAAGCCCTGCGTGTGCACCAGTGGATCAAGAACGTGCTGGTCTTCCTGCCGTTGCTGGCCTCGCATCGCGTGCTGGAACTCGATCGCGTCGCGGCGGCCCTGCTGGCCTTCGTCTGCTTCGGCCTGTGCGCCTCCAGCGTCTACCTGACCAACGACCTGCTCGACCTGCCATCGGACCGCCAGCACCATCGCAAGCGCAACCGCCCGTTCGCGGCGGGTACGCTGCCGCTGATCGCCGGCCCCATCGCCGCAGTGCTGCTGCTGATCGCCGGTTTCGGCCTGGCCTTCTTCGTCTCGCACCTGTTCGTCGGTGTGCTGCTGGGTTACTACATCCTCACCACGGCCTACTCGATCCGGTTGAAGCGGATCATGATGCTCGACGTGGTGGTACTGGCCACGCTGTATACGACACGCATCCTCGCCGGCACGGCAGCGATCCACACCAAGCCGTCGTTCTGGCTGCTGGCCTTCTCGATGTTCATTTTCCTCAGCCTGGCGATGGTCAAGCGCTACACCGAGTTGCTGGCGCTGCAGAAGAAGGGCCAGGTGAAGGCCAGCGGGCGCGGCTACGACGTCGAGGACATTCCGCTGATCCAGTCGCTGGGCGGCTCCAGCGGCTACCTTGCCGTGCTGGTGCTGGCACTCTATGTGGACAGCACGGCCAGCATGTCGCTCTACGACCATCCGCACTATTTGTGGATGCTGTGCCCGCTGCTGCTGTACTGGATCAGCCGCACCTGGGCAATCGCCCACCGCGGCATCATGCACGACGACCCGGTGGTCTTCGCCGTGATGGACCGCACCAGCCAGATCCTCGGCGTGATCGCGGCGGTGATCGTCGCAGCGGCCGTCTGATGGCCCGCGCCGGACGCTCCTGGGGCCGTTACCCCGTCACCACGGAAAAAGTGATCGCCCTGAGCGATCGGCATGCCCCCCTGCCGCCCAGTACCCTGCCCGTGCTGCCCCTGGGCAACGCACGCAGCTACGGCGACAGCTGCCTCAACGACGGCGGCGTGCTGCTCGCGGCGCGGGGCCTGGACCACTTCATCGCCTTCGATCCGGCCACCGGCGTGCTGACCTGCGAGGCCGGCGTGCTGTTTGCCGACATCCTCGACCTGGTGGTGCCCCAAGGCTGGTTCCTGCCGGTCACCCCGGGCACCCGCTTCGTGACTGTCGGCGGCGCCATCGCCAACGACGTGCATGGGAAGAACCACCATCGCGCCGGCACGTTCGGCCACCATGTGCTGGCCTTCGAACTACTGCGTACGGACGGCTCACGGCGAGTCTGCTCGCCCACCGAAAACGCGGACTGGTTCGCGGCCACCGTGGGTGGCCTGGGCCTGACCGGCGTCATCACCCGTGCCACGATCCAGTTGCGCCGCATCGCCGGGCCGTGGATGTCTACCGAGAGCCACCGCTTCGAAAGCCTGGCCGGTTTCTTCGACTTGTCGCAGGCCTCCGACCGGGACTACGAATACACCGTGTCGTGGATCGACTGCGCGGCCAAGGGCAAGGCGCTTGGCCGCGGCCTGTTCAGCCGGGCCAACCATGCGCCGTCGCGGCCGGACCAGCGCCCGGCGCCGTCGTCTCGGCGCCTCGCCATGCCGATCACCCCACCGGTCAGCCTGGTCAATTCGCTCAGCCTGCGGGCGTTCAACCAGTTGTATTACCACCGCCAGCGGCAACGCGTGGCGCACGCGACGACGCACTACCAGCCGTTCTTCTACCCGCTGGACAGCATCGCCCACTGGAACCGCATGTACGGCCCGCGTGGCTTCCTGCAGTACCAGTGCGTGGTGCCGCCCGCCGCCGCGGAAGCGACCATGTTCGAACTGGTGAAGACGATCGCCGACGCCGGCGGCGGCTCGTTCCTGGCCGTGCTCAAGCAGTTCGGTGACCGGCCTTCGCCCGGCATGCTGTCGTTCTCGCGGCAAGGCACGACGCTGGCCCTGGATTTTCCGAACGACGGCGCAGGCGTGTTCTCGCTGCTTGACCGCCTGGACGCGATCGTCGCGGACAAGGGCGGCGCGGTGTATCCGGCCAAGGACGCGCGGATGTCGGCCGCCCATTTCCGCGCTTACTTCCCGGCGCACGAGGCGTTCTCGGTGTTCGTCGATCCCGGTGTGTCGTCCAGTTTCTGGCGGCGTGTTTCGGCATGAGGGGGGATGCGTGGCACGGAGTGAACGCTTCGTTCGCCTCCCCATCTGATCCGCCCCACCGCCATCGCCTCACAAGCCCGCATTGGGCGACGGCGGCCACTGTCCTGGCCCTGGTGATGGTGCTGTATACCCTGATCGGCGTCGTTCGGGCCTATTCGCCCGTACCGTTGTGGGACATGTGGGACGGGTATATCGGATTCTTCCTGCAAGCCAGGGAAGGCGGCTGGTTGCCATGGCTGGATGGGCATGCCGAGCACCGGATCGTGCTGTCGCGGCCCTTCTTCTACGCCGATATTGCCTGGTTCGGGGCGCGGGGTATCCTGCCGATCGCCGCAGGCCTGGCCATCACGGTCGGTATCGCGACGATCTTCATCCAGGCTGCCAGGCGCTCATCGGACGCACTGACACCCGCGGCACGCAAAGCCCTTTGCGCCGTTCTTCTTGGCGGCACGTTTTTCTGGTCACAACGCGAGAACTTCACCTGGGCTTTCCAGGTGCAGTTCTTCCTCGTCGCCTGGCTGCCCCTGTCCGCGTTCTGCCTCGCGGCGCGCGCTGCGTCGGAATCAACACGCGGTTATCTTGCACCGGCAGCAACGGCATGTGCTGCGCTGGCACTGGGTGCGATGGCAAACGGCATCTTTGCCCTGCCGATCCTGCTCGTCCTCGGTGCCTGCGTGGGTCTGAGCCCCCGCTGGCTGGCGGGCACGGCGTTGACGACCGCACTTGCCGTGCTGCTGTTCCGGCAGGGGTTCAGCGGCGGACAGACGCATGTGCCGATGCTGGCGGTCCTCATGGATCGGCCGATGGACGTCGTCCACTTCGTGCTGCGCTATGTCGGCGGTCCGCTCTGGTTTGCATTCGGCAGGGCAAACTGGGCCATTGGAATCACGGAAATCGCCGCAGCGCTGCTGCTGCTGGGCACCTTAGCGTTCGTGCCCACGGCATGGCGCACGCGCCGCACCCACCCGATGTCGTTGGCCATGGTGGCCGTGGTGGCTTATGTGGCCGTCAGCGCCTTCGGAACATCGTTGGGCCGTCTCCCCCTGCCTTACGGGCTTGCCGGCGCGTTCGTCAGCCGATACACCACGATGGGTGGACTGGCCTGGCTGGCGAGTCTGGTCATGGTGGCGCCTGCCCTAGGCGATCGCATCGTGCGCGCTCTTCCCCTGGCGGCCACCCTGGTGCTCCTCGGTCTCATGTCCTGGCAACTCAGGGCCATCCGCAATCAGGCGTCCACCCTCTATTCGCGTGATCTGGGCGCCCTGGCCCTCGCCACGCAGATGAACGATCCGTCTGCCATCGCGCCGTTGTATCCGCCCGAACAGACGGCGCATGTGCTCGACATCGCCAACAAGGCAGGTAAGGCCCGTCTCTCCGCCTTCGGGAGGAACCACCTGCTGGCGGCGATAGGGTGGCTGGGCAGACGCGCGCCCGCTGCCAGGTGCCAGGCCGGTATCGAAACGTCACAGGTCCTCGCCTCGGGCCGTCCGCAGCGCCGTATCGATGGGCATCTGAAGATCGCGTTCAGCCAATCGTCCGACGGGGCGGCCCTGGTCGTGGACGAGCACGATATAATCGTCGGTTGGGCGCTGGTCCGGCCAAAGGCGGCCCGGGAGCGTGGCGATGGCGTCGACGGGCCCGCTTTCAGCGGCTTCGTCGACGACCCGCGGGTGGATCATGCCGGCTGGATGACCAGCTCCCTGCGCATCTGCGCTATGCCCATGGGCGCCTCTTTCGCGTATTCGGAGTAACACATGCAGCGAGTCCTGATCATCGGCGCGACCTCGGCGATCGCCGAAGCCACCGCCCGCTTGTACGCCGAACGCGGTGCAAGGCTCCATCTCGTCGCCCGCAACCGGGCGCGGCTGGATGCCATTGCCGACGACCTGCTGGTCCGCGGCGCCCCCGAGGTCACACGCGCCGAGCTGGAGATCAACGATCTTGCCGCCCACGGCGCCGCTCTCGACGCGGCCTGGGCGGCGCTGGGTGAGGTCGACGTAGTGCTGATCGCACACGGCACGCTGCCCGATCAGAAGGCCTGCGAGGCCTCCGTGGAGACCGCCCTGGCGGAGTTCGCCACCAACGGCACGTCCACCATCGCCCTGCTGACCCTGATCGCCAACCGCATGCAGACCGCCGGCCGCGGCAGCATCGCCGTGATCTCGTCGGTGGCTGGCGACCGGGGTCGCGCCAGCAACTACCTGTACGGCTCGGCCAAGGCCGCGGTCAGTGCCTTCCTCAGCGGCTTGCGCCAGCGCATGGCGAAGCACGGGGTGGCCGTCATCACGATCAAGCCCGGCTTCGTCGACACGCCGATGACCCGCGAGTTCAAGAAGGGTGCCCTCTGGGCCAAGCCGGAGGCCATCGCCGAGGGCATCGTCTCCGCCGTGGACAAGGGCCGCGCCGTGGCTTACCTGCCGTGGTTCTGGTTCGGCATCATGACCATCATCCGCTGCATCCCCGAATTCCTCTTCAAACGGCTCAGCCTCTGACCATGGCAGACAAGCACAGCAAGATCGTCATCACAGGCGCGGCCGGTCTGGTCGGCCAGAACCTCATCGTCGAACTGAAAAGCCAGGGTTTCACCCAGTTGGTGGCGATCGACAAGCACGCTTACAACATGGGCATCCTGCGCGACCTGCATCCGGACGTGGTGACGATCGAGGCGGACGTGGCGGTGCCGGGCCCGTGGGAAGAGGCCTTTGCCGGTGCGTCGTGCGTCGTGCAGCTGCATGCGCAGATCACCAGCAAGTTCACCGAGGAATTCGTCCGCAACAACATCGATGCCACGCGCGTGGTGCTGGACGCGTTCAAGCGCCATAACGTGCCTTATATGGTGCATATCAGCTCCTCGGTGGTGGTCTCGGTCGCCAACGACGACTACACCAACACCAAGAAGGCCCAGGAAAAACTGGTGGTGGAGTCGGGCATCCGCCATACCGTGCTGCGCCCCACCCTGATGTTCGGCTGGTTCGATCCGAAACATTTCGGCTGGCTGTCGCGCTTCATGGCCAAGACGCCGGTGTTCCCGATCCCCGGCGATGGCCGCTACATGCGCCAGCCGCTCTACGAGCGCGACTTCTGCCGTTGCATCGCCGATTGCATCGTGCGCGAGCGCAACGGCGAGGTGTACGACGTGGTGGGCGATACACGCATCGACTACGTGGACATCATCCATACGATCAAGAAGGCCAAGGGCCTGAAGACGCTGATCGTGCACATCCCCTATGGCTTCTTCGGCTTCCTGCTGAGGGTGTATGCGCTATTCAGCGGGAAACCGCCCTTTACCGAAAGCCAGCTCAAGGCGCTGAGCGCCGGCGACGACTTCAAGGGCGTGGACACGCAGGCCGTGTTCGGCGTGCGGCAAACCCCGTTCGCCGATGCCGTGCGCGAGAGCTATTGCGACCCCCGCTACTCCTCTATTGTCCTGAAGCGCTGAGCGCCCCGCCGGAATGCAGTCGATGAATCATCCCCAACGTGTTGCCGTACTCGGTGCCGGCCCCATGGGCCTGGCCGTGGCCTACCAGCTTGCCCGCGACGGGCACACGCCGGTCATCTTCGAAGCCGACGACCGCGTCGGCGGCATGACGGCGAGCTTCGACTTCGGCGGCCTGAAGATCGAACGGTATTACCATTTCCACTGCATCTCGGATGCCGGCTTCCTGACCATGCTGGACGAGCTCGGCCTGGCCGACCGCATGCGCTGGACCGAAACGAAGATGGGCTACTGGTTCGACAAGCGCCTGCAAGCCTGGGGCAACCCGGTGGCCCTGCTGAAGTTCAAGGGTCTGAGCCTCACGGCCAAGGTCCGCTACGGTCTGCATGCCTTCCTTTCGACGAAGCGCAAGCGCGAGGACTGGCGTCCGCTCGATCATATCGAGGCCACCGGATGGATTCGCCGCTGGGTGGGCGAGGAAGCATGGCGGTCGCTCTGGCAGCGCCTGTTCGACTACAAGTTCTACGACTACAGCGACAATCTTTCGGCCGCCTGGATATGGAGCCGTATCCGCCGCATCGGCACCTCGCGATACAGCATGTTCCGCGAGAAACTCGGCTACCTCGAAGGTGGCTCGGACACGTTGCTTCACGGCATGCAGCAGTGGATCACGAACCATGGCGGCGAGTTCCGCCTGTCGACGCCCGTTACCCGCGTCGTGATCGAGAATGGCACGGTCAGGGGCGTGGAGACGCCCGCAGGCTTCGAAGCGTTCGACAAGGTTGTCAGCACGATTCCGCTGCCCTTTGTCCCGCGCGTCATGCCGGACCTGCCCGCCGACATCCTCGCCAAGTTCAGTGCGCTGAAGAACGTGGCAGTGGTGTGCGTCATCGCCAAGCTGCGCAAGCCGGTGACGGAGAATTTCTGGCTCAACACCAACGACGACGACATGGATATCCCGGGTCTGGTCGAGTACACCAACCTGCGCCCGCTCGATCAGCATGTCGTGTACGTGCCGTTCTACATGCCGGGCGAGCACCCGAAGTATGCGGAGGCCAACGAGGTCTTCACCGACAAGGTCCGCCGATACCTGAAGACGATCAACCCGTCGCTGACCGACGAGGATTTCATCGACATCCGTGCGAACCGGTACCGCTACGCACAGCCGATCTGCCCGCCGGGCTACCTGGAATCGATCCCTCCGCGCAAGCTGCCCGTGCACGGTCTCTGGGTGGCGGATACCTCGCATTATTATCCCGAGGATCGGGGCATCTCCGAGAGCATCGACTTCGGCCGGATGATGGCACGCGAAGTCGTGGCATGACCGAACACACCATCAAGGCACCGCTACACCGCCGCCTGCGGGACCTGATGAAGTCCCAGTTCGTGCTTTTCCTGATCGTCGGCGGGTCTGCGGCGGTCGTGAACTTCCTTTCCCGGGTAGTGATCAACCACTGGACCAGCTACGCCTGGTCCGTCGGCCTGGCGTATGTCATCGGCATGACGACGGCTTTCGTATTGAACCGCCTGTTCGTGTTCAAGGGGTCGTCCCAGGCCGTGCACCACCAGGCACTCTGGTTCATCCTCGTCAACCTGTTCGCGCTGGTCCAGACGCTGATCGTCAGCGTCGTGCTGGCGAAGTACGGCTTCCCCGCCATAGGCTTCACATGGCACCCCGAAGCTGTCGCGCATGCCATCGGGATCATGCTCCCCCTCGTGTCGAGCTACTTCGGCCACAAGTACCTGTCCTTCAGGAACTGAAGGGCAACACGTCCCACCCGGAATACACGGACCTATCGATGCACCTCCAGCGACTCGATTACGCAAGGCTGGCGCGGCTGTCCGCCGTCGTCATGGCCTTTGCCGCCACCATCCTGCTTGTCGTGCCGTTCGCACCCTTCGTGGCGGGCCTGGATGGCGAAGCCTGGCGATATGCAATGAACGTCGCCGTCGCCGACCATATGGTCTTCGGGAGGGACATCATCTTTACCGCCGGGCCGCTCAGCACGGTGTACACGCATGCCTATCATCCGGCGACCGACGTCTTCCTGATCGGCGTATCCCTGATTCTGGCCACGGCGCTTTTTGCTGGCTTCGCTGCCATCACTCCGCCCGCGCGCCGGCCTTGGCTGTTGCTGTTGCCCGTGCTGCTCAGCCAGACCACATTTGAGGGCGCCATGATCCTGGCGCTCCCCCTTCTGCTCCTTCTGTCCGCCGAAAAGGCGGCCACGACGGGTAGTCGGCTCCAGCTGGTCGCCACGTACGGGCTCGTCGTGGCATGCACCCTGCTTCCCTTGGTCAAGGGCACGATGGCCATCGCCGTTACGGCCTGTATCGGTCTCACGTTCCTGGCGCTCTGGCGGCGCTCCCGTGTCGCCTCTTTCGGGCTGGTCGTCATCGGGCTGCTCACGTTGTGTGGAACGTGGGTGCTCACGGGGCAGCCCCTGTCTGCACTGCCTGGCTTCTTCATCAGCCAGGTTCCCGTCGTATCCGGCTATACGGTAGGCATGGCCCAGCCGGGCAACACCTATGAAGTCATCATTTTTCCGATATTCGCCGTTGCCGTTCTCTGGGCTATGTGGCGTCCCGATCTCAGGCAGGGCTGGCGCATCATGGCCGCCCTCGCCCTGCTCCTCTTCCTTGCATTCAAGGCGGGCTTCGTCCGCCACGACACGCACGCGACGATCGCCGCGTGTTCGCTGGCACTGGCCGGCCTGATCGCGTTCATCGAAAAACCGCGCATCACCGGGCAGGGCACCCTGGGCCTGGTGGCCGGATTTGCGGGCTTCGCGCTGATTTCGATGGCATATCAGTCCTTCGACACGCGGGTGATGCAGGAGCGCCTTTTCCGCGAGTTGGCCGATTCCTGGTCCGGTCTCATGACGCGCGTGAAGCACCCCGGTGAACTGCAACGCAGGTTTGTCGAAGAAAACGAGCGACTCAGGAAAGTCTTTCCGTTGCCCGAGTTTTCGGGTGATGCAGATCTTTATCCGGAGAACGTAGCGGCAGTGCTGGCGACCGACACGCGCTGGAATCCGCGGCCAGCGGTGCTTACCTATACCGCCTATTCACCGTCCCTGTTACGCGCCGACGCCGATCATCTGCGCCTGCATGGAGCGGCTCGCATCTACTTCGCCGTATCCGCTATCGACCTGAGGTATCCGGCCTTCGAGGACGGGCTCAGCTGGCCCTCGCTGCTTACTGACTATGCTCCCACGGGTTTCGCAGGGCGTTACGCCATCCTGGATCGCAGCCCATCGCAGCAGAAGATGGCCTTTGGACAACCTGAAACGTCCATGCAGACGCTGGGCCGCACCGTCGTCCTGAACGCCCACAAGGGCGCGTTGTGGGCGAAGTTCGATGTCGAGCCGACCATGGCCGGTAGGATCGCCGCAGCGCTGTACAAGGCACCTCGGCTCATCATGTCGGTCAGCTACGCCGACGGCTCCCGGGACAACTATACGTTCGTACCCGGCATGGCGTCCGAGGGCTTCCTGCTTTCGCCGACCGTGTCGACAACGGATGATTTCGTGGCACTCACCTCACACCGGCAGGCCACGTTGCTGGCGAAAAAATACGTAACCACGGTAACCATCGCAGGCGAAAGCGGAACCCGCTGGTTGTGGAAGAGCGATTTCAAGCTCAGCTTGCAGAATGTGGATATCCCCGCGCGAGACAGCACCGACGCACTGCTGTTCGACAAGCCTGTCGCCACCAGACCCGTCGCCGACGTCGCTGATGGCGGCGACTGCTCCATCGATTTCGTCGGCGGCGACAAGGCTACCCCGGCAGGATCCGTACTGCAGGGCGACCTCCTCAAGGTGCGCGGGTGGGCCATGGCATCGGCAAAGGATGGCAAGATCAGTGACGACATAAGGCTCGTGATGCTGCAAGGCGATCAAGCCCTGATAGCGCCGGTCCATCGCCATCCGAGGGCGGACGTAGGCGCGTACTTCGGCCACCCCGACGTCAGCGATCTCGGCTTCGAGGCCAAGGTCGACACGTCATCCGCCCACGGCACGTTCCAGCTTCGCCTCCTGCAAACCTTCGGCGGTGCGCAGTATCTTTGCCCGATCAAGGCCAGCATCACCTTGCCGTGACCGCGAGGCACGGTCTGCCGGTACGACGCTTGGAGAGAGTTCGTTGAAAAAGGTCCACATGACACCCCGCTTCGCGATGCCGTCGATGCGCGCGCTCCAGGCGGCGGCCCTGCTGGTAACGTGTTTTCTCCTGCGCAGCGTCTATGTTTCGCTTTTCGCCTGCGACCTGCCTCAATGGGATCAATGGGATGCAGAGGGAGACTTTCTCCTGCGTGCGTGGATGAACGGCACATGGAAGGTCGCCGAGCTCTTCTCATCCCACAACGAGCATCGCATCGCCTTCACCCGGCTGATCTCGCTCGCCATCTTCAAATTGAATTCGGGTCAGTGGGACAACCTCGTAGAGGCCTACGTAACCGCCGGGATATTCAGTACGGCCCTCGTGACTCTTTGGGCCCTGCTGAACAGAAACGGTAGATCGACAACGGTTCGACTGGTGTCGGCGATCCTCGTGATAGCCATCGCCGCGCTGCCCTTCAGCTGGGAGAATGCGCTGGTCGGATTCCAGAACCAGTTCTATCTGATGGCGATCGGCGCCTTCGCGATGCTTGCCATCGCGGCCTACAAGCAGCCGTCCACGCGGATGATTGCCTACCTCACCATCGTGGGCATCGCCACCCTTTTCACCATGGCATCCGGGGTCGCCGCGGCCGTGGCCTGCATCGGCGTGATCGTCCTCCGCGCGTGGCGCGAGCCCCTGTCGCGAGGCTTCATCCTCGGCAGTGTGTGCGCCATGGTGCTCGTAACCGTGACAGGCGTGCTCCTGGTGCCGGTGCTGCCTGGTCACGAAGCGAACACTTCCGTCGGCCTCGCGGAGCACGTTCGAGCGTTCACCATCGTGCTGATGTGGCCGTTCGAGCCGAGCATGGCCGTGGCCAGGAGCACCGTGTCGATCGTCGGCATCGTGCTTGTCCTGTGGCTCCCCAGCCTTCTCTGGATCGTTCGTTTCGTGCGGCAGCGAGCCGCGACGTCCCAGGAGCTCTTCGCGATCGGCGTCTGCATTTGGGTCCTCGTCCAGGCTGCCGCGATTGCTCACTCGCGTGGGCATGGTCTTGGGGCGCTCGCATCTCGCTATATGGACATTCCCGCCATAGGCATCGTGGCCAATGTCTGGTTCGCTTTGTCTACGACCGTGCTGAAGCGCCGGGAAGCCTTAGGGCTCAGTGCCGCCTCACTCGCGCTGTGCGTCGCCGGCGCCACTGCAGGTCTCTATTTGCGAACGCCTGCGGACTGGCGCCTGGCCATCGACAGACAACAACATACGGACCTGCAAACGGTCAACGTAAGAAACTACATGGCATCCGGCGACCCAGCCGACCTCGATAAGCCTTTTTTCACGATCCCGTACCCGGATGCCAAGCGCTTACGATCGCTCCTGGACGATCCGGTCGTCAGGCACATGCTGCCGATCTCGGTTCGAACCCCGCTATGGGCGCCGATGCCCCTGGGCGGGTTCAGCCGCGACAACCTGCCTCCTTCCGTGAACGACGGCATCGATCGCACGGCGATCGGCTCTTATTCGCCGTCGGAACACGAGTCCTTCGAGGCCAGCATGACATCGCCTGACCTGCGTTCCGCGTTTCCCCGCCTCGCTATCCCGACGGTTGGTGGGCGAATTGGCCGAAATGGGTTGGCAATCGTCATCGTCGAGGGGAGTCACTCGACGCCTATCGAGCAGCGACGTCAATCGGGGCTGACATGGACGTTCGCCTTTGTGGCAGCCCCGAAACAGGAATTTCACGTCGACGCACATGATCGTTCGGCAAACAGCTGGATGGGCCTCGGTGCGCCCGTCGAATCCGGCGTGCTGAGCGAGTGGGCGCACCGCTTCCAGGACGTCAGCGTCCGGCGCCTTTCACGAATGGGTGTCACCCCACCGTAAATCCGGACAGGCGGTGCCAGGTACGACAATAAAGGCGCGCCATGACGCGTGAACGATGCAGAGGATGCCAGCTTGCTCGCCGAACATGAAATACGACGCAACGAGCCGCCGATGGCACCTGCCGTCGAAAGCGACAAAACCCCCGCAGGCACCTATTCGTTATTCCTGGTGCTCTTCCTCGCCATTGCCTTCAAGTCCAATGACGCGCTGACGACGCCCCAGTTCTGGGCCGAGGACGGAAAGGACTTCTTCGCCGCGCAGTATGCGCAATGGCTTCCCCATGTGTTCACCCCGTACGCCGGCTACCTGCACGCCATCCCCCGACTCGTCGCATGGATGGCGAACTTCACCAGTCCCGTGCGCGCGCCGCTGATCTACAACCTTTCCGCCATCGTCATGAGTGCCGCGGGTCTCGCCTTTGTCTTGGGCAGGCTGCGCCATGTCCTGCCGCTTTCCCTGATGCTGGCGACCATCCTTGTCCTGCCAACGAGCGGTGAGATCTTCGGCAACCTCACGAATGTGCAGTGGTTCCTGCAGCTGGTGCTTCCTGTGGCATGCCTTACCACGGCACCACGTTTGCGTGGCTGGCGCGCGCATGCCGGCGACATGGTCTTGCTGCTCGTCGCGCTAACCGGACCGTTCTCGCTCATCACGTCATGTCTCGTCGTCGGACTATGGCTGTCCTCGTGGCTCGACCGTCGTTTCGGCATCGGCGCCTTCGGTGGGCACCTCGGTACTTGGAGCGCCCTGAGCGATCGACGTGCCATAGCCATCGTCGCCACCGGCGGACTCGCCCAACTGGTAACACTCCTGACTCACCCGATGCCTTTTCCGGGCGATGCACCAACGCCAATCAGGCTGCTGAAGATCGGGTTGTTCGACTTGATCCCGTCCCATGTGTTCGGCTTCGATTTCCTCACCAACGGTACCTGCGCGTTGCTCTATGTGGTGATCGTCGGCGCATTGATCTTCGGGCGACGCATGAAGGGCGAGCACCGGATGACGATCCTCGCCCTTCTTCTGTTCACTGTCGTCGGCGCGTTATCAGGGATGGCCAAGACCGCCACCATCGCCGACCACTACGAACTTACGTTCGCCGACAGGTATTTCCACGCCCTGCGGATTGTCTTCTGGTGGGCCGCATTCGCCGCCATCGCGTCCGCGACGGCTTATCGGCGCAAGGACGTTTGCGCGATCGTGCTCGTGTGCATTGCGATGGTCGCCCTGTCCAACCCCGGGCATATGCGGCGCGATCCCATGCCGGACTTCCAGTGGAAGGCGCACGCAAGGGAGCTGCAGAAGACGGGTCCCCATGCTATTCCCATCCCGCCGGGATGGTGGTTGAACGTCACCACACCCTAGGGCCTAAGCGAGCCGGGGCGGCGATGGCCGCCCCGGTTTTCGTTTCAGGCGCCCGCCTGCCACTGCCGGACATGGCGCTTCGGACCGAACATGAACGATGCGTCGTCCAGGCTCAGGTTCGGGTTGAAATAAGGATCGTTGAGCAACTCGGCGCCCCAGCGAGAAGCCATGAACGCAGACTCCGCGTCGAACCGTTCCTTGCGGGCGCCCACATCGTCGTGGCCGCGCGATGCGGATTCGTGGTGATACATCTCGGCGCGGGGCGTCCAGACCACGGCGTAGCCCTTCGCACGAATCCTAAGGCACAGGTCGACATCGTTGAATGCCACCCCCAGTGCCTCGTCGAAGCCACCGACCTCGTCGAACACCTCGCGACGAACAGCCATGCAAGCCGCGGTGACGGCCGACAGTTGCTGGGTGAGGTGCATCCGGCACATCTGACCGGGATAGCCACGCTGCTGCAGATGGTAGGCATGGCCCGCAATGCGCGCCTGCCCGAGGCCGAGAATGATACCGGCATGCTGGACGGTATCGTTGGGGTAATACAGCATGCAGCCCACCGCCCCCACTTCCTTGCGCAGTGCGTGTGAGACGAGCTCGTCGAGCCAGCCGGAAGAGATCACTTCCAGATCGTTGTTGGCAAAAACCAGGACCGTGCCGGCCGCCTGGCCTACCGCAAAATTATTGATCGCGGAGAAGTTGAACGGCGCGTCATAGCGAAGCACCTTCGCCCGGTTCGCGACGGTCAGCCCTTCGAAGTAATCCAGCGTTTCCTGCTCGACCGACCCGTTATCGACAATCAGCACCTCATAGCGGGCGTAGGTCGTCTTCTCCAGGATGCTCTCGACGCACTGCTTGAGAAGATCAACTCGGTCACGCGTGGGGATGATGATCGAGACGAGCGGTACATCGTCTGGCTCGATCGTATGTGCGAAGTTGCCCGGGAACGAGGACAGCTCTTCAAAGCGACCGCGAATACCCACCCGTTCGAAGTGCGCCGTCAGCGACTTCTTCGCCGCAACGCCTGCGTAGCTCTTCTCCTGCGGCCCGGCGGCCGTGGAGCCGGCGATGGTCCGCCAGTGATAGAGCACGTGCGGCACATGGACGATCTGCGAGGGCGACAGTCGCTCGACGCAACGCAGCGCCAGATCGTAATCCTGGCTGCCTTCATAACCTTCGCGGAAGCCACCAAGTTCGCGCAGCAACGCCGTGCGATAGACACCGAAGTGGCTAACCATGTTGTGCCCACGGAACAAGTCGATGTTGAAATCCGGCTTGAAGTACGGATCGAAGCGAATCCCGTCCTCACCGATCTTGTCCTCGTCGGAGTACAGGACCTGGGCATCCGGGTTGTCCATGATCGCCTTGGCCATGGTGGACAGGGCAACGGGCGAGAGTTCATCGTCGTGGTCAAGCAGCGCCACGTAATCGCCCGTCACCAATTCCAGTGCGGAATTGGACGAGCGCGAGATGTGTCCATTCTTCTCCCGGAACACCACCTTGATACGCGGGTCGCGGGCCGCGTACTCGCTCAACACCGAGCGGATGCGGGGATTGGGCGAGCAGTCGTCGGCGATGCACAGGGTCCATGCCTCGTAGCTTTGCTCGATGACGGAATCGATACACCGACGCAGCCACTTTTCCGGCGGGTTGTAGACGGGCATCACCACGGATATCGAGGGCGCATCTTCGCGACCACGGAACGATGCCCTGATTTCTTCCGCCCTCGCCGGCGTCCATGTGTCGTTCGTGAGCACCCAGTTCAGGTAGTTCCGTGAGAGCGAAATCGCTACGATGTCGAGGTACAGCGCATACAGCGCTTGCCCGACGGCACGCGGCCCGTTGCGGAAAAGCTGGTATGCACAGCGCCGGATGAGGCGCTTGCGCGACATGACGACGCCCGAACGCTGCGTGATCGCGCTCCACATCTCGCGCGCCGCATGGAAGCGGCCCACCTTGGTGAGGGTGAACAACTCAAGGTCGAACTCCGCCTCGCTGCTGAGCGGATCGAAGCGCAGGCCGACGATATCGCGCTTGAGCACAATGATAGAGGTGCGCGTCCGGGTGGCCGCACCGAACAGCGGTATGCCGTCGGATTCCAGCACCGGCGTGCCGAAATCGGGATAAAGCACTGCGGAGAGGCCCGCCCCATCAACCGCCTCAAGATCACACGTTACCTCGTACCAGCCGGCTTCCAGGCGGCCGCCTGGAAGCTCGACGCGGAACTGGGGATCAGGACCCGTGGATTTCCAGCGCTTCGCCGAACCGGCACTGGCCACCAGATCGTTAGCCGGCTCGAGTTTCATACCCGGACCGCGATGCGGCGCGCTATTGTCAATCACCAGAGACACCTTTTTTTAACCCCCAAAATGACACATGTACGACGTCGAGGCCGTGACGGCTCATGAACGTGATCGTGGTCGTACGCGAAAGCGATCAAAGAAGGATCGCTGGCTCATATGTTGAAGTAGCGCGGAAGAGACGTCTATCCTCGCGGACAGATCGTCGGCCCTCGTGGTGAGGCCATCCGTTTTTGCTACCAACTCGTTTGTCGTCGCTTCCACGGCGCTCGTCTTCGCGGTGAGTTCATCCGTCTTGGCGATCAACTGCGCCAGTTTCTCGCCGAGATCGGCTATGAGGCCGTTCGTCGCCTGTGTATTTACATCCAGCCGTGCCCTCGCTTCCGCGACCGACGCGTCGAAGGCGGCCAATTGCGAACGCAGTGCGGCCAGTGGCAAACGCTTCTCCTGGCCGTTGACCTCAGCCGTCACGCCGGCAAGCTGCGAGTGCGCGACCTCGGCCACATCGCGATCCGTCAGCAGCACCTCATAATCGAGCGTCGTCTCCAGCGCGACCCAGCCTTCACGACTGAGATTGCCCCACACATCACCGACGTAGATCTCGAAATTGGGATCGTCGTGGAAAGAGGCGATGCGCAGTCCGCCCTCGAATCGATCGCTCACCAGCTGGCCACTCACGCTCAACAGTCGCTCCACCGCACGAACATCGAGGCTCACGACCTCGCTCAGCTCGTGGCGGAATGCCATGGAAAGGACACTGAACACACCACCCACGTTGGCGGGATCGATACGGATGAAATCGGGGCGCTCACCGGGGGGAAGCCGGAACATGAGGCTGACCTGGCCGAGCGCGCCGCCCGCCTTCGCCGATATCGACTTCTGCTCCGAAAAGCCTTCGTCTTCATTGCGATAATAGATGCGAGCCTCGACCCCGGACGGCAGGGCGATGGCTCGATCGAGAAGCCGCGTTTCTTCGTCGATGATCGTGCCTGCGATCTGCTCGAAGTAGTTCCGGACCCGATCCGGCTGTGCCGCGGCGAGCGCCATGAAGTCGTCGAACGCTTCAGTGGAAGCGGAGCCGACGCGCAACACGGCCAGGCCGTTGCTGTGATTGAACTCGAATACCTGGTAACGCTCGCGCAGTTCGGCAATGAACTTCCAGACGCCGAAGTCACCATGCCGCACCTGGCTGTCGTGAAAGAGAACGACACCCCGGTCGCTCATCTTCGGCAACCAGGTGTTGAAGTCGTGACTGACCGCCTCATAGGTATGCAGGCCATCGATATGCAGCAGATCGATGCTGCCATCCTCGAAGCTGTCACGCACGTCGTCGAAATAGCCCTGTCGCAACGTCGAGAAGTGGCCGAACCGCTTGTCGTGTCGCGCGCGCAGGCTTTCCAGCACGGAGCTGTCGTAGAACCGCGCCTGCGGATCGCCTTCCCAGCTGTCGACAGCGAAAAATTCGGCCTCCAGGCCGATCGCTTCGGCTGCCTGGCAGAACGCCAGATAGGAGTTACCCGAGTCCGTGCCCAGCTCCACCAGCTTTCGCGGGCGCAGCATCTCGATCACCGCATAGGCGAACGGGATATGCCCTGCCCAAGGATAGGGGAACGTCAGCGACGGCTTGAGGAAAGCGGTCCGATACTTGTCGAGGTTGAAATTCACGATTGGTTTTCCCTGATGACTTCGACGTCGAGCATGTTGATGCCGATAAGGCCGGAGGGCGTACCCCGACCATCGGACCTGAACTTGATGGCCTCGTGTATCCAGTGCTGGATGACATGCTCCGACTGGTCACCTTCCGCCACGCCCGCCGTCACGAAATATTCGCCAGCCTGCAGTCTTGGCATTTCGAACCTGAAGACCGCAGTCAGCGTCCCTGCTGTTTCGACCTGGAACTTCTCGTCGATGTACAGATGCGTATTGTCCCCGAACAGCAGCTGTCCGAGGCGATCCTTGATGTAGAACCCCACGATGACGCCGTCGAGATCACCCTTGGCGACCACGTCGATCTTCAGTGCCACTTCCTCGCCACCGAATATCAGGCCGAGTTCGCTGTCGTCGCTGCCCACCATGGCAACGTGCGCGATCTCCGCCCGCGATTCACCGAAACTCGGCGCATTAGGATCGAAGGGGAGCAGCTCGATATCGTTGCGTAGTACCGAACGATCCCGGAGCTCGAGCCTCTCGTCCCGTCGCCGGGCGACGCGTGCGTCGGTCTTGGCCCGGGCGACCAGCGTGCCCGACTTGGTGCCCTGACGTTCGTGGATGAACGCTTCGGTGTAGGCGGCCATGACATCCTTGGCCACGCCGGCGGCCTTGACCACACCGCTGTCGAGCCAGATGGCGCGGTCGCACAGTCCCGTGACCGCGGCGCCGTCGTGGCTGACGAAAAGCAACGTGCCCCGCGCCTTGAAGTCCCGCAGGAACCGCATGCACTTCTGGGTAAAGAACGCGTCACCGACCGCCAGCGCCTCATCGATGATCAGGACGTCGGCATCGACATGCACGATGACCGAGAAGGCGAGGCGCATCACCATGCCGCTCGAGTAACTCTTCACCGGCTGGTCGATGAAGGCACCGATGTCGGCGAATTCCGCGATGGCATCGAAACGGCTGTCGATCTCGGCATTAGTCAGACCGAGGATCGAGGCATTGAGGTAAACGTTCTCGCGCCCCGTGAACTCCGCATTGAAACCGCTACCCAGTTCGAGCAGCGCCGCGACGCGACCGCTGACCGATACCGAACCTTCCGTGGGCGCGAGCGTGCCCGCGATCAGTTGGAGCAGGGTCGACTTGCCGGAGCCGTTGCGCCCGATGATGCCCAGCGTCTCGCCCCGGCGCACGTCGAATGACACGCCATGCAGCGCCCAGAACTCGCGGTAATACGTGCGTCGCGACCCGGCCAGCCCTTGGAGCAGCCGATGCACCGGCCGGTCGTAGATGTGATAGCACTTGCTGACGTCGTTGACCGCGATAGCCACGTCGGGACCGGCGCCGGCGGGCGATTCGACCAGTGATGACGGATCAGATGACATCGGCGAACCCCCGCTTCGTCTTGAGGAACCAGGCATAGCCGAGGTAGGCGACGACGAAACTCCCCGCCGCATACAGGGCAAGGCCGAAGAAGTCGGGCACATTGCCCCACAGCGCCACTTCACGCGCCTGGTTGATGATGAAAGACAACGGATTCATCGCGAAGAACAGCCGATATTGCGGCGGCAGCGAGTCGACGGGGATGATGGCCGACGACAGGAACAGCATGGCCGTGGCGATGACGCCGGTGACCTGCGGGATATCCCTGATGTACACGCCGAGGGACGCCATGAACCAGCTGACACCCATGGTGAACAGGACGAACGGCGCCAGCACCACCGGGAGGAAGATGATCGTCCAGGGCACGTAGTGCTTGAAGACCAGGTGCAGGCACGAAAACACGATGAAATTCGCCGCCACGTGGAACAGCGCGGAAAGCACCATCGGCCACGGCAGGATCTCCAGCGGGAAAATGATCCGCTTGACCAGATTGGGATTACCGACGATCAGGGTCGGCGAGCGGATCAGGCATTCGGCAAAGTAACCATGGATGATCAGGCCCACGAAGAGGATCAGCGCGTACTCGCCCGTGCTGTCGGACGTATGGGGCCACCGGCTCTTCATGATGTAACCGAACGCGAAGGTATACACGCCCAGCATCAGGAACGGGCTGATCAGCGACCAGAACAGGCCGAACGTGGCTCCCCGGTAACGACCGAGCAACTCCCGCTTGCTCAACGCCAGGGTCAGCGAGCGGTATTTGCCGAAGGCCTCGAAAGGACCGGACAGCGTGGGCTTCTGCAACGAGGGGTACGACAAGGTGCACTTACTCCAGTCTTCAGTCGCGTGGTCAGGCCAGAGCCGCGGCCAGTTCGCCGCGGAGATCCTCGATGTCCTCGACGCCAACCGAAAGCCGGATGAGGCCGTCCGATATGCCAAGGCGCTTGCGTGTCGCCGGGGGGATCGAGGCGTGGGTCATGATGCCCGGGTGTTCGATCAGGCTCTCGACGCCACCCAGCGATTCGGCCAGCGCGAACAGCTCGCATCGTTCGAGTATGCGACGTGTCTTGCGCAGGCCGCCGTGTAACTCAGCCGTGATGATGCCGCCCGCGCCGTCCATCTGGCGGCGGGCCAGCGCGTGCTGCGGATGGCTCTTCAGGCCGGGGTAGATGACACGTTTCACGGCCGGATGGCGCTCGAGCCAGGCGGCGAGATCCGTTGCGCTCTCGACGTGCTGGCGCATGCGCAGGTGCAGGGTCTTGAGGCCCCGCATGGCCAGGAACGCATCGAAGGGCCCGGCGACGGCGCCGACGGAATTCTGCAGGAAGCCCATCCGCTCGGCCATGTCGGCATTCGCGGCAACGACGATGCCACCCACGATGTCGGAGTGGCCGTTGAGGTACTTGGTCGCCGAGTGCAGGACCAGGTCGGCCCCGTGCTCGATCGGCCGCTGCAGCATCGGGGAGCAGAACGTGTTGTCAACGACCAGGATGAGCCCATGCTTTCGTGCGAAGGCGGACACCTTCGCGAGGTCGACCAGCTTGAGCATCGGGTTGGTCGGGGTCTCCGCCCAGATCATCCGGGTATTCGGCTTCAGCGCCGCTTTGAGGGCGGCGGTGTCATTGAGATCGACGAAGGAAAAATCCAGCCCCGCCGAACGACGGCGAACCTTGTCGAACAGACGGTAGCTGCCGCCATAGAGGTCGTCCATGGCGATCACGTGGCTTCCGGTATCCAGGAGCTCTAGCGTGGTGGCCGCCGCAGCGAGTCCCGAAGCGAAGGCAAAACCGGCGACGCCGCCTTCCAGGTCGGCTACGCAACGCTCGTACGCCATCCGCGTCGGATTCTGTGTACGCGAGTACTCATAACCCTTGTGGACGCCAGGACTTTCCTGAACGTAGGTGGAGGTCGCGTAAATCGGCGTCATGATCGCGCCGGTGCTCGGATCGGGCGACTGCCCCGCATGGATGGCGCGGGTGCCCAGGCCCTGACGAGTCGATTTGGAAGGTTTCGAAGCCATAAGCGCCTGATTTGATTGGCTGGCAAGCCAGCATGACTGCGCCGGGCGCAGAGGACCGCATATCTTAACCAGTTTGCCTGGCGAGGTTTCAGAGCCCTGTAGGCGCTCTCTGACACCATTCATCTTTTTGAATATGACAGGCGATACCGTTGAACCCGCCCGCGTGCATGCGAGAATATCCGATCGCTTACCCAGGAATCACGCGTAACTCCATGAAAACTTTACTAGTCACCGGTGGCGCGGGGTTCATCGGCGCCAATTTCGTCCTCCAGGCCGTGGCTGACGGCCTCCGTGTCGTCAATCTCGACAAGCTCACCTACGCCGGGAACATGCAGACGCTGCAGTCCCTCGCCGGCAACCCGGCGCATGTCTTCGTGCAGGGCGATATCGGTGACCGTGAGCTGATCACGCGCCTGCTGGCCGAACACCGCCCCGATGCCGTGGTGAATTTCGCTGCCGAAAGCCACGTCGACCGCTCCATCGACGGCCCCGCCGCGTTCATCGAAACCAACGTGGTCGGCACCCTGGGCCTGCTCGAAGCCACCCGCGACTATTGGCGCGGCCTCGACGAGGCGGCCGGCAAGGCCTTCCGCTTCCTGCACGTGTCCACCGACGAGGTGTACGGTTCGCTGGGCGCCGAAGGTTTCTTCACCGAAACCACCCCGTACGCCCCCAACTCCCCGTACTCGGCATCGAAGGCCGCGTCCGACCATCTGGTCCGCGCCTTCCACCATACCTACGGGCTGCCGGTGCTCACCACCAACTGCTCGAACAACTACGGCCCCTTCCAGTTCCCTGAGAAGCTGATCCCGCTGGTCATCCAGAAGGCCCTGGCCGGTGAAGCCCTGCCCGTGTACGGCGATGGCATGAACGTCCGCGACTGGCTCTACGTGGAAGACCACTGCAGCGCCATCCGCCGCGTGCTCGAAGCCGGCCGCCTGGGTGAAACCTATAACGTCGGCGGCAATTCCGAACGCGCCAACCTGGTGGTGGTCAAGACGATCTGCGCCATCCTCGACGAGGTCTCGCCCCTCGAGAACGGCAAGCCACACGAAAGCCTGATCACCTTCGTCCGCGACCGCCCCGGCCACGACCGCCGCTACGCGATCGATGCCAGCAAGCTGAAGGACGAACTCAACTGGTCGCCGGCACATACGTTCGAGTCCGGCATCAAGGCCACGGTGCAGTGGTACCTCGACAACAAACCGTGGATCCAGAACATCCTCGACGGCAGCTACCAGTTGGAGCGACTCGGCGCATGACGACCAAGGGCATCATCCTCGCCGGCGGCTCCGGCACGCGGCTCTATCCGATCACCCAGGCGGTCAGCAAGCAGCTGCTGCCGGTGTACGACAAGCCGATGATCTATTACCCGCTGGCGACGCTGATGCTGGCCGGCATCCGCGACATCCTGGTCATCAATACGCCGCACGAGCAGGCCCTGTTCCAGCGCCTGCTCGGTGACGGCAGCCAGTGGGGCATCAACATCACCTATGCCGTGCAGCCGTCGCCCGATGGCCTGGCCCAGGCCTTCATCATCGGCAAGGACTTCATCGGCAACGATCCCAGCTGCCTGGTGCTCGGCGACAACATCTTCTACGGCGTCGGCCTGACCGAACGGATGAAGCGCGCGGCCTCCCGGGAATCCGGTGCCACCGTGTTCGGCTACTTCGTGAAGGACCCGGAGCGCTACGGCGTGGCCGAATTCGACGCCAGCGGCAAGGTGATCGGCCTGGAGGAAAAACCCGCCAAGCCGAAGTCCAGCTATGCGGTCACGGGCCTGTACTTCTACGACAACCGCGCCGTGGACTACGCCGAAAACCTGAAGCCCTCGCCGCGTGGCGAACTCGAGATCACCGACCTCAACCGTTGCTACCTGGACGATGAGTCGCTGCACCTGGAACAGCTCGGCCGCGGTTACGCCTGGCTCGACACGGGCACGCACGAATCCCTGATGGAAGCCGGCGAGTACATCCAGACGATCGAGAACCGCCAGGGCCTGAAGGTCTGCTGCCCGGAAGAAATCGCCTATATCAACCAGTGGATCGACGCCGAGCAGTTGCTCAAGCTCGCCAAGCCGCTGTCCAAGACCGGCTACGGCCAGTACCTCCAGCACCTGATCGAGCAAGGTTACGTCGGATGAAATTCATTGAAACCGCCCTGCCCGGCTGCATAGTCATCGAACCGCAGGTGTTCGGCGACAGCCGTGGGTTCTTCTACGAGAGCTACAACGAGGCGAAGTACCGCGAAGCCGGCATCGACCGCCGTTTCGTCCAGTCCAACGTCTCCCGCTCCGCCCGCGGCGTGCTGCGCGGCCTGCATTACCAGTGGCCGCATCCACAGGGCAAGCTGGTCAGCGTGCTGGAAGGCGAGGTGTACGACGTCGCCGTCGATATCCGCCGCGGCTCGCCCACCTTCGGGCAATGGGCTGGCGTGATGCTGACCGCCGAGAACCACCGGCATTTCTGGATACCGGAGGGTTTCGCGCACGGTTTCTGCGTCGTCTCCGAATACGCCACGTTCTCGTACCAGTGCACGGACCTGTACAACGCCCAGGCCGACGGCGGCGTACGCTGGAACGACCCCGCCATCGGCGTGGACTGGCCGATCTCCGAGCCCCTGCTGTCCGACAAGGACACCAAGGCGCCCCTGCTGGCGGATATCGCCGAGGACCGTCTGCCGGAGTTCCGTCCGTGAAGATCCTGCTGCTAGGCGCCAACGGCCAGCTAGGCCAGACCTTCCTCAGCCAGGGCGGCCTCGCTGCCCGGGGTGAGCTGATTGCCGCCTCGCGGGACGGCTCCCTTGCCGTCGGCGGCGGCCGTGGCGTCGTGGGCGACCTGACAGATCTTGCCGGGCTGGAAGCCTTGCTGGACGCCAAGCGGCCCGACGTGGTGGTCAATGCCGCCGCCTATACCGCCGTGGATAAAGCCGAGTCCGACGAGGCCGTGGCCACCCGTGTCAATGGCGACGCCCCGGGCGTCATCGGACACTGGGCCGCCCGTCACGGCGCCCTGGTGGTGCATTACTCCACGGATTACGTGTTCCCCGGCGACGCCACCGCGCCCTACGCGCCGACGGCGGTGACGGGCCCCCAGGGCGCGTACGGCCGCAGCAAGCTCGCTGGCGAAGAAGCCCTGCGCGCCAGCGGCGCTGACCACCTGATCCTGCGCACGGCCTGGGTCTACTCGGCGGTCGGTCATAACTTCCTTCGCACCATGCTGCGCCTGGGCGCCGATCGCGACGAACTGCGTGTCGTCGCCGACCAACGCGGCACGCCCACCACCACGACGCTCATCGTCGAGGGAACGCTGGCCGCCATCGACCGGATGCAGTCGGCACCCGCCGCGGATCTCGCCGGCCTGTCGGGTACGTACCACCTCACCGCGTCGGGCGAGACTACCTGGCACGGTTTTGCCGAGGCGATCTTCGACGAGGCGACGGCCAGCGGCGTGATCGCCCGGAAGCCCAGGGTAACCGCCATTGCCAGCAGCGAATTCCCCACGCCCGCCCGGCGTCCGGAATACTCCGTGCTGGACAACTCGGGCTTTGCCGCCACGTTCGGCCACCCGCTGCACGACTGGCGCGAAGGACTTCGCGCAACGCTCGGTCAACTCCCCACTTCGTGAGGCGGTCATGCTGATTCCCCTTATCCTGAGCGGCGGCAGCGGAACGCGGTTGTGGCCGATCTCGCGCCGCAACCTGCCCAAGCAGTTCCTCTCGCTGTCGGGTAAGGAAACCTTGTTCCAGCAGACGGTGTTACGCGCGGCCTCCCTCCCCGATGCCGCCGCGCCGGTCGTCGTGGCCAGCGACGACCAGCGTTTCCTTGCCGCGGAGCAGCTGCAGGAACTGGGCATCGCCAACGCCAACATCCTGCTGGAACCGGTGCCGCGCAACACGGCGCCGGCCATTGCCGTCGGCGCACTGCAGGCCATGACGCGCGATGCGGATGCCCTGATCCTCGTACTGCCCGCCGATCACCTGATCGGTGACACCGGCGCCTTTACCGAGGCCGTGGCACGGGCACGCCGCCTGGCCGAACAGGGCTGGCTGGTGACCTTCGGCATCCGGCCCGACCGGGCGGAAACCGGCTTCGGTTACATCCGCCGCGGCGCAAGCCTGGAGGGCGAGACCTTCCGTGTGGCCCAGTTCGTGGAAAAGCCGGCGCTGGATGTGGCCGAGTCGTACCTGGCCAGTGGCGACTACGACTGGAACTCGGGCATGTTCCTGTTCCGCGCCTCGCGTTACATCGAGGAACTGAAGACGCTGGCACCGGCGATGCTGGAGGCCGCTCAAGCGGCCTTCGGCAAGGCGAATACCGACCTGGACTTCATCCGGCTCGACGCCGACGCGTTCACCGCCGCGCCGAGCGATTCCATCGACTACGCGGTGATGGAAAAAACCGGCCACGCCGCCGTGGTGCCGGTGGCGTGCGGGTGGAGTGACATCGGCTCGTGGGACGCGCTGTGGATGGCGGCGGGCAAGGACGAACACGGCAACCACATCGAAGGCGATGTCATCGCACTCGATACCCGTGGATCGCTGATCAGATCGCACGATCGCCACCTGGTCGCCACCATCGGCCTGGACGATGTGGTGGTCGTCACCACGCCGGACGCGACACTGGTCGCACGCCGCGATGCGTCGCAGGACGTGAAGAAGATTGTCGAACAACTGAAAGCCGCCGGTCGCAGCGAGCACGACCTGCATCGCGTCGTGCGCCGCCCGTGGGGCAGCTATGACTCACTCGAGTCCGGCGACCGCTTCCAGGTAAAGCGCATCGTGGTCAAGCCAGGCGCCGCGCTAAGCCTGCAGATGCACCATCATCGTGCGGAGCACTGGATCGTCGTCAAGGGCGTGGCCGAGGTCACCTGCGACGACAAGGTGTTCCTGCTGGCCGAGAACCAGAGCACCTACCTGCCCCTGGGCAGCCGCCACCGCCTGCGCAACCCGGGCAAGGTGCCCGTGGAGTTGATCGAGGTGCAGTCGGGTTCGTACCTGGGCGAGGACGACATCGTTCGCTTCGACGATGTATACGGCCGCGCCTAGCGTCAGGCAGTACCTGGCAAGTTAAGGGGCCGGGAGGCCCCTTTTCTATTGCTCGATCAACGCGGACAACTCGGCCGTACGCTCGTGCATCAACGCCGTGCCGCCGCGGGATTCCACGTTGAGCCGCAGCAAGGGCTCCGTGTTCGACGAGCGCAGGTTGAAGCGCCAGTCGCCGAAGTCGGCACTCACACCGTCAGTATGGTCGATCGAAGGGCCCTGATCCGCGTAGAACGCCATAACCTTCGCGACGGCCGCGGGTGCATCCTTCACCACGAAATTGATTTCCCCACTGCAGGGATAGGCCGCCATGCGCTGCTCCAGCATGTCCCCGAGGCTGACCCCGGTCTTCGACATGCGCTCGGCGACCAGCAGCCAGGGAATCATGCCCGAGTCGCAATACGCAAAGTCACGAAAATAATGGTGCGCACTCATCTCGCCGCCATAGATGGCGTCTTCGAGGCGCATGCGCTCCTTGATAAAGGCATGCCCCGTCTTGCTTTGTACCGGCACGCCACCGGCCTGCTCCACCATGTCGATGGTGTTCCAGGTAAGCCTCGGGTCGTGGATGATCTTCGCACCCGACTGTTTCTCGAGCAGCTGCGCGGCCAGCAGCCCGACGATGTAGTAGCCCTCGATGAAGTTTCCCTGCGCATCGAAGAAGAAGCAGCGATCGAAGTCGCCGTCCCATGCAAGGCCCAGGTCGGCACCATGGGCCACGACCGCTTGCGCCGTCGCGCTGCGATTCTCCGGCAGCAACGGGTTGGGAATGCCGTTCGGAAACGTGCCGTCCGGGGCGTGATGTATGCGAACGAAGTCGAACGGGAGATGGGGCGCCAGCAGGTCCACGATCGCACCGGCCCCGCCGTTACCCGCGTTCACCACGATCTTCAAGGGCCGCAGGGCCTTCGGATCGATGTAGCCGAGCAGATGCGCGATGTAAGCCGACTTGTCGTGGTCGTGAACCACCTTGCCGCGCATCGTGGCAGCGTCGCCGAAGTCATCGGCCTCCACCATCCGCTCGATATCGCGCAGCCCCGTGTCGCCGCTGATAGGCCGCGCACCCTCGCGCACCAACTTCATGCCGTTGTAGTCGATGGGATTGTGGCTGGCCGTTACCATGATGCCGCCGGCGACCTGGCGGTGGAACGTATGGAAATAGACTTCCTCCGTGCCGCACAAGCCGATGTCGATGGCGTCCCGACCTTCATCGTTCAGACCGCGCACTACCGCGGCCGCGAACGCCGGGCTGTCGACGCGGATGTCGTAGCCCACGACCACGACGCCCTCGCCCAGGGTCCGCGCACACGCCCGCCCGATACGGTACGCCATGTCCTCGTTGAGTTCATCCGGGACGCGGCCGCGGATGTCGTATGCCTTGAAACACGTCATACGGTCATTCCACCGTCACCGACTTGGCCAGGTTCCGTGGCTGGTCTACATCCGTGCCACGCATCACCGCGACGTGGTACGCCAGCAGTTGCATCGGGATGGTAAAGACCGCCGGGGCGATCAGATCGCCACCGCCGTCCACACGCACCGTGGCGATATGGTCGGCATCCGCATCCAGCTCCGCACGCTCATCGGCGAAGACGATCAGCTCGCCGCCGCGGGCGCGTACTTCCTGCAGGTTGGATTTCAGCTTGTCCAGCAAGGGCCCGTTGGGCGCCACCGCCACGATCGGCATGTTCTCGTCCACCAGCGCCAGCGGGCCGTGCTTGAGCTCGCCCGCGGGATAGGCCTCCGCGTGGATATAGGAGATTTCCTTGAGCTTGAGCGAACCCTCCAGCGCCACCGGGAACTGCGCGCCGCGCCCGAGGAATAGCGCATGCTGCTTGGCAGCGAAATGGTCGGCGATCCGGATGATCTCGGGCTCGCTCTTCAGCGCGTTCTCGATGTAGCGCGGCAGCGACTGCAGTTCCTTGCAGTGCGCCAGGTACTTGGTTTCATCCAGGCCACGGCGCCGACCCAGATCCAACGCCAGTAGCGCGAACGCGGTGAGCTGGGTGGTAAAGGCCTTGGTCGAGGCCACGCCGATCTCCGGGCCCGCGCGGGTCATCAGGCGCAGGTCGGATTCACGCACCACCGAGGACTCGGGTACGTTGCAGATGGCGAACGTGGCAAGGTAGCCGCGACGACGGGACTCGCGCATGGCGGCCAGGGTATCGGCGGTTTCGCCGGACTGCGACACCGCGACGAACAGGGTGTTCTCCGGTACGACCACGTCGCGGTAACGATATTCGCTGGCTACCTCAACCACCACTGGGATTCGCGCCAATTCCTCAATCCAATACTTGGCGACCATGCCGGCGTGATAGCTGGTGCCGCAAGCGACGATATGAATGCCACGGGTCTTGTCGAGGATCGGGTCGGCATCGATGCCGAAGATGTTCGGCAACACGCCATGCGGACCGATACGACCTTCCAGGGTGTCGGCCACGGCGCGCGGCTGCTCGAAGATCTCCTTCTGCATGTAGTGGCGGTATTCGCCCCGCTCCACCGAGTCGGCGCTGATCTCGCTTTCGTGGGCCGTGCGGTCCACGCGCTGGCCGTCCAGGCCGAACACCTCCACGGTTTCCCGCGTGATCTCGACCACGTCGTCTTCTTCCAGGTACATCATCCGGTTGGTGACCTTGATGAGTGCCTGCGCGTCGGAGCCGAGGAAATGCTCGCCGATGCCGATGCCGACCAGCAGGGGGCAACCGCGACGGGCACCGACGACCCGCTCGGGTTCGTCCAGGCTCATCACCGCGATGGCATAGGCACCTTCCAGTTCGCGCACGGCGGCGGTGACCGCTTCGCGCAATGGCTTGCCGGACTGCACATGTTCGTCGATCACGGCACCCATCACCTCGGTGTCCGTTTCCGAATGAAACACGCGACCCTGCGCCTTGAGGCGCTCACGCAGGGAGGCGTAGTTCTCGATGATGCCGTTGTGCACGATGGCGATGCGGCCCTGCACATGCGGATGCGCGTTGTGCTCGCTGGGCACGCCGTGCGTGGCCCAGCGCGTGTGCGCGATGCCGGTCCCGCCGGGTACCGGGTCCGCGTCGTACAAGGCCTCCATCTCGCGCACCTTGCCCTTGGCACGGACGCGGCGGATCTGGCCGCCATCCGCGATGGCCATGCCCGCGGAGTCGTAACCCCGGTATTCGAGGGCTTTCAGGCCTGCGATGAGGATGGGCGCGATATCACGCTGCGCGACAGCGGCGACGATTCCACACATGACGCTTCCCCTTGGCCTTAGTTGACTTTGCGACGCAGGTAATTGAGCAGGTCGATCCGCGTGATGAGGCCGAGGAACTGCTCCCCGTCGACGACGATGGCGACATGACCTTTCTCGAACACGGGCAGGAGCGCCTCGATCGGCTCCCTGACCTGGAGCATTTCGGGCGACGCCATCATCGCGGTGGACACCGGGTCGCGGAACTTCGATTCGTCCGCATGCACGTGCAGCAGGACGTCGGATTCGTCGAGGATGCCGACGATGCGATCGCCCTGCATCACCGGCAGCTGCGACACGTCGTACAGCTTCATGCGGTTGTACGCCGTAATCAGCATGTCGTCGGGCTTGATCACCACCGTGTCGCGCTGTGCGTAAGGACGCAGGATCAGGTCGCGCAGGTCACCGTAGCGCTCGCGCTCGAGGAACCCGTTGTCCAGCATCCAGTAGTCGTTGTACATCTTCGACAGGTACTTGTTGCCGGTATCGCAGACCAGCGTGACCACCCGCTTGGGCGTGGCCTGTTCGCGGCAGTACTTCAGCGCCGCGGCCAGCAGCGTGCCGGTGGACGAGCCGCCCAGCACGCCTTCCTTCGACAGCAACTCGCGCGCGGCGAGGAAGCTTTCCTTGTCGGTGATGGCGAAGGCCTTCTCCACGAGCGAGAAGTCGCTGATCGAGGGGAGGAAATCCTCGCCGATACCTTCGACCATCCAGCTGCCGGACTTCTCCGAGAGGATGCCCTCGTTGATGTATTGCGCCAGGATGGAGCCGACCGGATCGGCCAGGATGATCCGCGTCTTCGGCGAGTGCTCCTTGAGGTAGGCAGTGAGCCCGCTCACGGTGCCCGAGGACCCACAGCCCACCACGATCGCATCCACGTCGCCACCCATCTGCTCCAGGATCTCAGGACCGGTAGTCTGCGTGTGCGCCAAGGGATTGTCGGGGTTGCCGAACTGGTTGATGAAGTAGGCACCCGGGGTTTCGCGCGCAATGCGCTCGGCCATGTCCTGGTAGTACTCGGGGTGGCCCTTGGCGACATCGGAACGGGTCAGCACCACCTCAGCGCCCATCGCCTTGAGGTTGAAGATCTTCTCGCGGCTCATCTTGTCCGGCACCACCAGGACCAGCCGGTAGCCCTTCTGCTGGGCGACCAGCGCCAGGCCCAGGCCGGTGTTGCCCGCCGTACCTTCCACCAGGGTGTCGCCCGGCTTGATCTTCCCGGCGCGTTCGGCGCCTTCGATCATCGACATGCCGATGCGATCCTTGACCGAACCACCGGGATTCGCACTCTCGAGCTTGAGGAACAGCTCGCACGGACCTGCGTCCAGGCGCTGGGCGCGCACCATCGGGGTGTGACCGATCAGGTCGAGGACGCTGTCATGAACAGTCATTGGAACTCCATCGTGTTTTTGCGGCGTGGCCCCTTCGACCTCGCCCTCTGGGCGCCCATCATAAAGGGTGAGCCGGTGAACCGATGCCCGGCCGATCGGCCGACCCGTAATGGCGTAGTACAACCCGGGCGCGACGACCCGGTCGATGGAACGAAAACGGGCGCCTTGCGGCGCCCGTCGGTCGATGGAGCCGGGTCAGGGCTCAGTGTGGAGACCGTTGCCAGCTATCCCACATTCGTTGGAGCTTTTCCTTGGCCTGCAGCTTTTCTTTCTTGAGGCCCGCCAGGCTGGCGTCATCGATAGGCAGACAGCCGATGTTGGCGTCATGCAACTTGGTATCGAGTTCCTGGTGGTGATAGAAGAGACGACGGGTTTCCGCGTTGGCGTGGATGAACTTCTCGACGTCGTCACGCTGCTGGTTTTCGAACATTGCAAACTCCTCGCGGTGGGATCGGCCCGCAGCGCGGGCCGGTCGTGAGGGGAGCCATGCGGTCGCTGCGTTGCACGGCTCCGGCAGGACCGCCACCGTGTTTTTCCGGTGACGGGATACCGAAGCTACTCCGCTCACCGGAGCCGTGCAAGGGCGATTTTTCTCACATTACACGCCTAAAAACGCATAAAAACGCGATTTAGTTGCCGTTCGACTTTTTGGGCTTCTTCGGGGTCGGTGCGGGCGCACCGCCATCGGAGGAGTTCATGTCGCGCATGGCACGTGCGGCCGCCTCGGCCAGTGCGGCCTGCTTCTTGGCCGCGTTGGCCACCTTGGCCTGCGCCGCGGCGACCTGCCTGGCCTTGTCACCCTCGGCCTTGGCCTGGTCCAGCGCCTGGGAATATTCCACGCCCTGCTGCTGCAGGCGGGCGGCCTCTTCCTGGATCATCTGGTTCTGGGCGCGCTGCTGCTCGAGCTGGCGGCGGGCCATCTCGGCATCCAGCCGGCTCGCCTCCAGCAGGATGGCGTCGTGCTCACGGTCGAGCTGGGCGCTCTTGGCCTGGGCATCCTGGTACTGGGCCATGGCCTTGGCGATATCCACGCGGCGCTCGGCCACGTAGAGGTAATGGGCGTGTTCCTTGTCCTTGGGACGGAACTGGCCCATCTGGTTGATGGCCTCGCGGGCGCGCGCCTGCTCGGCCTGCGCGTAGCTGCCCAGCACGGGGTCGGAGGAGAGCTGGTCCAGGCTGGAATTGAGACGACGGATGTCCAGGTCGTCCGTGGCGGCCATGGCGCTGCCGGCCGCGAGCGCGAAGGCAAGGGCCGAGGTAAGGAGGGTGGAACGCTTCATCACTGGCCTCCCTGGGGGTTGGACGGCTGGATCTGGCTGCCGGACGGATCGTTCAGCGGCTGGGTCTGCCCCCCCACGGGCGGCGGGGTGGTGTTCGTGGGCTCGGGCAGCACCGATTCCGACTCCTGCACATTGGACGGGATGGGCACCGTGTCGTTGGCATGGTTGTCGATCATCTCGACACGCATGCGTGAGTTTTCCTTGCTCTTGGTCGTGTTCTGGGCACGGGCGGCTCCCAGGCGGGCCTTGGCACGGGCCAGTTCGCTGTCCGCACGCGACTCGTCGGCGAGCACGGCCGCCTCGTCGTATTTACGGCTGGCCATGGCGGCCTGCGCCTGGCGGAACTTGCTCTGGGCGTAGTCCAGGTCCACCGGCGCGTAATCGGCCGCCCCGGCATCCCGGGCGGCCTGCAACTGGGCCAGTGCCTGGTTCATCGAGCCATCGGGCGGAGGGACACTGGCACAGCCGGCGATCGTCATGACTGCCAGGCCGAGAGCGGCCAGGGCAAGGAGTCGGCGGCCCTTGGAAAGGGCTTTCGACGGCAAGTTGTGCACCATCACTCGTTCCTCTTACAGATTTGCGAGATATTGTCGATATATATAGGGTCAGGGGCTGACCTCGACTCGATTGTAATGAACGTCCGGGGGTTTAGGTGGATATCGGTTATTTCCTGAAGCTGATGGTGGACAAGGGCGCGTCGGATATGTTCCTGACGACGGGTGCCCCGGTGAACATCAAGGTGGAAGGCAAGCTCTACCCGTTGGGCAACACCGGCCTGCCCGCGGGCATGGTGAAGAAGATCGCCTACTCGCTCATGGACGAGGGCCAGGTGCCCCAGTTCGAGCGCGACCTGGAACTGAACATGGCCCTGGCCGTGAAGGAAGCCGGGCGCTTCCGCATCAACGTGTTCAAGCAGCGCGGCGAGATCGGCATGGTCATCCGTGCCATCAAGAGCGAGATCCCCTCGCTGGAAGAGCTGCAGCTGCCCACCATCTTCCGTGAGCTGATCATGGAGCCGCGCGGCCTCATCCTGGTCGTGGGGGCCACGGGCTCGGGCAAGTCCACCACCCTGGCGGCCATGCTCGACCACCGCAACAACAACAGTTCGGGCCACATCCTCACCATCGAGGACCCGATCGAATACCTGCACCGGCACAAGCGGTCCATCGTGAACCAGCGCGAGGTGGGTCTCGACACCCACAGCTACCACGAGGCCTTGAAGAACGCGATGCGCGAGGCGCCGGACGTCATCATGATCGGTGAGATCCGCGATACCGAGACCATGGAAGCGGCCATCTCGTTCTCCGAGACCGGCCACCTGTGCCTCGCCACGCTGCATTCGAACAACGCCGACCAGACCCTGGAGCGCATCCTCAACTTCTTCCCGGAAGCCGCGCACAAGAACGTCCTGATGAACCTGGCCCTGAACCTGCGCGCGGTGATCAGCCAGCGCCTGGTGATCGGCAAGGACGGCCGCCGCATGCCGGCCACCGAGGTACTCCTCAACACGCCGCTGATCCGCGACATGATCCGCCGCGGCCAGATCCACGAGGTGAAGGACGCCATGGACCGCAGCCTGCAGGAAGGCATGCAGACCTTCGACCAGTCGCTCTATCGCCTCTACAAGGAAGACAAGATCACGCTGGAGGAATGCCTGAACAAGGCGGATTCCCGCGATGGCCTGGCGTTGAAGATCCGCCTGTCCGAGGGGGCGACCGGCAACGAGTTCGCTTCCAGCGATCCTTATGGGATTGGGGTCTAGGCCGGAGCTTGCGGCACGGCCGGATCGCGCACATCGTGCGCTCCTACAACGGGCCGCCTCCGTAGGAGCGCACGATGTGCGCGATCCCGCGGTAGGAGCCCACGATGTGGGCGAATCAGGTCACCGGAGCGTCAGTCTGCACCTCAGGCGCCGCCTTCTGAAAGGCCTCCAGCCCCTGGCAGGCTTGCACCACCCGGCGAATCGTCGGATACGGCGCCATATCCACGCCCCAGCGCAAGGCGTTGTAGTGCTGCGGCACCAGGCAGCAATCCGCCAGGGTCGGTGAGTCACCGTAGCTGAATGTCCCCGCGTCGCCTTCGGCCAGCAAGGCTTCCAACCCACTGAATCCATGCGCGATCCAGCGGCGCGACCACGCCTCCTTTGCCGCCTGGTCCGCACCGAACTCCGCTTCGATGGCCTTGAGCACCCGCAGGTTGCCCAGCGGATGGATATCCGTACCCACCGCCTGCATCAGTTCGCGCACCTTCGCCCTGCCCTGCGCATCCGCCGGCATCAGGGCCGGATCCGGGCGGGTCTCGTCCAGGTATTCCAGGATCGCCATGGACTGGCGCAGCGTGCGATCGCCGTCCACCAGCGTCGGCAGCTGGGCCTGCGGCGACAGCTCGCGGTAGGCAGGCTTCAGGTGCTCGCCGCCGTCCTGGACGAGGTGCACCGGCCGCGATTCATAGGCCAGGCCCTTGAGCTGGAGGGCGATGCGGACGCGATACGCGGCACTGGAGCGCCAGTACGTGTACAGAACAAGGGCCATGGCGGGGGCTTCCGGTCGGGGATGGGGGCATTCTAGCCCGCCGCCGTTTGCGCCCATCCACCCTGGACGCGGACAATGGGGAATTCTTCTCGACCCCCAGCTGGAGACCCATCGTGTCCGTCATCCGCATGCAAGACCTCGACCTCAAGGGCAAGCGAGTCCTCATCCGCGAAGACCTGAACGTGCCCGTCGAGAACGGCAGGATCACCTCCACCCAGCGCCTGGACGCCTCGCTGCCCACCATCGTGGCCGCACGCGACGCCGGCGCCCGGGTCATGGTCATCTCGCATCTGGGCCGGCCGAAGGAAGGCGCGTTCGACGAAGCCTCCTCGCTCAAGCCGGTAGCCGCGTGGCTCGGCGAGAAGCTCGGCACCGACGTGCGCCTCGTGCGTGACTACCTGGGCGGCGTGGATGTGGCCGAAGGCGAGGTCGTCGTGCTGGAGAACTGCCGCATGAACGTCGGCGAGGGCAAGGACGACGAATCCCTGTCGAAGCAGTACGCCGCCCTGTGCGACATTTTCGTCATGGATGCCTTCGGCACCGCACATCGCGCGCAGGCGTCGACCCACGGCGTGATCCGCTTCGCGCCCATTGCCGCTGCCGGCCCTCTGCTGGCCAGGGAGCTGGACGCGCTGGGTAAAGCCCTGAAAGACCCGCAGAAGCCGCTGCTGGCGATCGTCGCCGGCTCCAAGGTATCGACCAAGCTCGAACTGCTGCAGAACCTGGTGGGCCGCGTGGAACAGCTGATCGTGGGCGGTGGCATCGCCAATACGTTCATCCTGGCCGCGGGGCACAAGGTCGGCAAATCGCTGGTCGAGGCCGACCTGCTGGATACGGCGAAGAAGATCATGGCCGACGCCAAGGCGCGCGGCGCCGAAGTACCGGTGCCGACCGATGTCGTGGTGGCCACGGCGTTCGCCGCCGACGCCAAGGCCACGGTGAAGCCCGTGGACCAGGTGGCCGACGACGAGATGATTCTCGATATCGGCCCGGACACCGCTAAGCGTTACGCCGAGCTCATCGCCAAGGCCGGCACCGTGGTCTGGAACGGTCCGGTCGGCGTGTTCGAATTCGACGCCTTCGGCAAGGGCACCGAGACGCTGGCGCGCGCCATCGCCGCGTCCAGCGCGTTCTCCATCGCCGGTGGCGGCGATACCCTCGCTGCCGTCGACAAGTACGGCATCGAAGACGGCGTGTCGTACATCTCGACCGGCGGCGGCGCCTTCCTCGAATTCCTCGAAGGCAAGGAACTGCCGGCCGTAGCCGCCCTAGAGGCGCGGGCGGACGCGAACTGATGCTGATCCTTTTCGACCTGGACGGCACGCTCATCGACTCCCAGATCGGCATCTTCGCCGGCGTTCGCCATGCCATGGCGAGCGTCGGCGCCGAGGCACCGGATGACGATGCGCTGCGCGCCTGGATCGGGCCCCCTCTGCGGGTGAGCTTCGGCCCACTCCTGGACCATGACAGCGAGCGCGTCGAAAAAGCCGTGGAGGCGTACTCGCAACGCTTCCACGACATCGGCTGGTCCGAACACACCGTGTATCCCGGCATTCCGGAACTGATCGCCGCCCTGGTCGGCGCCGGCCACCGACTCGCCGTGGTCACCAGCAAGGTGCGTCCACACGCCGAACCCATCGTCGACCACCTGCCCTTCGGCGAGGCGTTCGAGAAGGTATACGCACCCGACCCGTCCTCGGCGAAGAGCGAGAAGGCAGAAATGATCAGCGCCGCGGTGCTCGATTTCGGAAAAGGCGTCGACGACGTGCTGATGGTCGGCGACCGTCATTTCGATATCGACGGCGCCGTAGCCAACGGCGTGCGCGGCATCGGCGTGCTCTGGGGCTTTGGGGATCATGCGGAGCTGGAAAAGGCCGGTGCCTGGAAGGTCGTCGAAAAGCCGATGGATATCGCGGCGCTGGCAGGCGCGAGCGTTGCCGGCTAACACGTAACATTGGCATTCACTCTGGACGGAGAGAGGCGGCCTCTCTCCGGAACCTTTTCTGGAGCTCGTTCTCATGGCAGACAAGCCGCTCATCGTCGTCCTCGTGCCCTGTTTCAACGAAGCGGTGGCGATCCCGTCGGTTATCGAAGGGTTTCGTGAAAGCCTTCCCGACGCGCGCATCGTCGTGTTCGACAACAATTCCACCGATGGCACCGCCGACATAGCGCGACTCGCAGGTGCCGATGTCCGACACGAGCGGCAGCAAGGCAAGGGAAACGTCGTCCGCCGCATGTTCGCCACGATCGAGGCGGACGTTTACATCATGGTGGACGGCGACGCCACGTACGATGCCAGCGCCGCCCCTGAATTGGTACGCCGCCTCCGCGAGGACCGTCTGGACCTGGTGGTAGGGGCGCGCGTCACCGCCGAAAATGCGGCCTACCGCAGCGGGCACCGTTTCGGTAACTGGGCTCTGACGAGCCTCACCAGCTGGATTTTTGGTCAGACTTTCGATGACATGCTGTCCGGCTATCGAGTTATGTCGCGCCGATACGTCAAATCATTCCCCGCCCATGCCCGTGGCTTCGATACCGAAGTCGAGCTGGCCGTGCATGCCCTGGAACTTCGTCTTCCGGCAAGCGAGGTGGAGACGCGTTACTTCAGCCGCCCCGAGGGATCGCATAGCAAGCTGAGCACGTACCGGGACGGGTGGCGCATCCTCAAGACGATCGTGCGCCTTGCGAAAAACGGAAAGCCACTGGCATTTTTCACCGCTGGTGCGACTTTATGTGCCTTCCTAGCGGTCGGCCTGGCCATACCGCTATTTCGCACCTACCTCGAGACAGGACTTGTTCCCCGCTTTCCCACAGCCATACTCAGCGCCTCGCTCGTTCTACTTGGCGGCATTTTCATGGTCTGCGGGCTGGTTCTCGACACCGTCACGCTCGGCCGGCGAGAGCAGCGTTACTCGGCGTACCTGGCGCAATCCCCGCACGCCCAGCGCGAGGAGTCACTATGAGCCCACGCCTTGCACGCTGGCTGGGCAGCCCGCTGGTGCTGCCCGTCCTGCTCGTCCTGGGTGCGATGTTATCGGTATCACGCGGGCAGGACGCCGCCTGGGATCTGAAGAACTATCACATCTATAACGCGTGGGCGTTTCTTCATCACCGGCTGACGATCGACATCGCCGCAGCCGGTCTGCAGAGCTATTTCAATCCCCTACCCGACGTACCCTACTACTGGCTCGGATCAGGCGTGCTTGACCATAGCCCTCGCCTCCTGGCCGCGTTCCAGGGGCTTTGGTACGGTGCCCTCGTCTTCGTCCTGCTGCGAATCGTCCTGCGTCACGAGGCTTCGCAGGGTCGCGCACCTGGATGGATGGCACTGATCGCACTCACGATCGGCGCAACCGGCAGCATGACATGGAGCCAAGCAGGTCTGTCGACGAACGAGGTTCCGCTGGCGCTACTCGTCCTTTCCGGTTATCTGCTGGCCATGCCGCTTCCCGGATCGGGCAACGTCGACTGGAAACGCGCGGCGTTCGCAGGGTTGCTGTGTGGGCTCGCGGCAGGATTGAAACCTACCGCCATCGTCTATGCCCCCGCACTGGCCTTCGCTGTGTGGGCCGCATCCGGGTTCGCACGACGTGCACTCGGGCTGGCTGTGCTGCTTGGCCTGGCAAGCGTCATCGGCTTCGCGATCACTTACGGCGCCTGGGGCCTGGCGCTTGCGCGGCTCACCGGGAACCCGATTTTCCCGATGTTCAACCAGGTATTCCATTCGCCCTGGATGCCTGCGGAAAGCGGGACCGACAAGCAGTTCATGCCGCATTCGATAGTCCAGGCGATCTTCTACCCGTTCTGGTGGCTGCGAAACAACACGACACAGGGTGGAAATTCCTTTGCCGACTGGCGCTACGCGCTGGCGATGCTCGCAATGCTCGCCTACGGGCTCGTCGCGATGCGAAGCCGCGGCAACCCGCGGAATCCTGGCAACACCCTCCTCATTACGTTCGTCGGCGTTGGATACGTCCTCTGGCTGGGGCTGTACTCCATCTTGCGCTACGCCATTCCGATAGAGGCCCTGAGCGGACTCGTCATGGTGACCGCGGTGCGTGCTTGCATGGACGCTTTTCCGACGTTACGTGCGAGCCGCTGGCCCACCGGCGTTGCCGTCGCCCTGTTGGTCCTGATCCTCGGCACGACACGATATACCGACTGGGGACACGCCCCGTTCGGCAAGACGTCGTTCGATATCGACGTACCGACTATTCCGGCTGGCAGCCTGGTCATTCTCGCCTCGCAGCCGCACGCCTACCTCGCGGCGTTTACCAGCAGGGCGGATACGACACGCTTTGTTGGAGTGACCTGGTTGAACGCCAAGGCATCGGGGTTCGAACTGGACCAGCGCGCCAAGTTGGCCATTGTCGAGCATCAGGGCCCCCGCTACGTCATCACGCGTGACAGCGCCGAGGGCGACATGGCCCTGCTTCGCACTTACCTGCCGACGATGACGGTCGATGCGTGCCAGCAGATTCGTAGCCAAATCGAGCAGACGCGACGCAGGAGGGATCTTTCGGATGGGCTTCGCATTTGCAGGATCAGCAGCTTGGAAACTGGAAAAAGCCAAGCAGCGCCTGGCTCCGAGTGAACAAGGACATAGGTACAAGCTGTCTGCAGCGGGGCTTCGTCGATCGCGGGAACCTGACCGGCGCATCGAGGCCATTGAAACCCTGATGGAACTCGTGGCGTTGGCCGGCGCCAGTAATCAGCTAAATCGCCGAACGGTGTAGGACACGATGTCCGCGGAACAGCGCCCTGCCCACGCTATTCGACGATGTCTCAAAACCGATCTGCGGGACATCACTGATTTCCCCTGTTCGCCAAGCTAGCTAGTTTCGCGAGACGACGATCACCCAAGCGTCCTCTCAGGAGCTTTCCATGCCGCCTCGCCCGATAGTGTTCAGCGTTCTGACGAGCATTGTCTCGTTCCCTTCCCCCTGTCTCGCCGATGGTGTTGTAACGACATTTGCCAGGTTACCCATCGAAAACCTGTCCACGCACTCGCCATCACGCCCCTTGCCGACCGTCCGGCGTCCAGACGCAGCCTCGGCAAGGGAGCTCACTCGGCAATCCATCGCCGGCGCATTCCGGGCGCCGCGCCGCTATAGCGCCGCCACCGAGTGGGCTACACGTGCCGCCGTGCTTGCGCTCGAGGCCACAGGACACGTTACGGGGACCGGGCGTGACGACACCGGAGAGATTGGCAAGGTGCCGCGGCGAGCAACGTCGCCCTCGGATCCACCGTTCGCGGGCCTTAGCGGACGTATTCGTTGATCGCGAAACGGACGTAGCATGAGGCGATGTCATCCGCCAACTCATCGCCCTGCGATAAGCACCCCTGTCGTAGAGAGCATAGGAAGGACTCGTCCTGACATAGAACACCGATAGAACCGGTATTCCGGTGTACCTACCTTGGGAGATGCCGCCGATTGAGCGGCCTTATCAGGGATAACGCGTAGTCATGATTAGATACATGCGTACCAAATCGTTCGCCGTTGTTGCCACTGTCGCTATCGCTTGGTCTGGTGGTGCGAGCGCACGGATACTGATGCCCGGGGAATATCTGTCCAGCGGAGAAGTCATGTATTCGGAAGATGGGCACTACCTTGCCACCATGCAGCCCGATGGCAATTTCGTCGTTTACAAGAATGAGACACCGCTACGACTGATCTGGTCCACCGGAACAACGGGGCGAGGCGCGGTGACGGCCAACATGCAGTTCGATGGAAACTTTGTTTTGTACGATGGAGTGGGCCACGCCGTCTGGGATACGCGAAGCTGGGGACGCGACAGAGTCTTTACCGTGACGGAGTTCGGACAGGCGATGATCATGGCACCTGGCAAGGTCAGGCGGCATCAGCCTGGGCCTGGAACCAATCTTTGGGCGAAATTGCGGTTCAAGCCCGTATGGATTGCAAAGCAATACGACCGGGTTCCCGGCCGCCTTGGCGACGGTCCGTACTGCATTGGAGATCCGCATGCCTGCGGCCGTAAGCTTCACGGAGGGCTCTATCAAGGGCGGTGATAAAAAAAGAGGCCCTTCATTCAGGGGCCTCTTCATATCGTGCTTTGCGACTTACTTGGTAACGCGCTTTTCGCCGCGTTTGATTTGGAAGCCACAGGACACGCCACAAGAATCGAGCATGACGACACCGGAGACGTCGGCAAGCTGCCGCCCCGAGCTATATCCCAACGGATTCCTCCCGCGGCGTGGTGTATTTCACCCTCATGCCAAGGAACGGCTTTTCGACCGCATAGTACGAAAGTGCCGAGACAGCCAACACGATGGGAAGCACGACCACCAGCGTGGTGACCAGTACATCGAACTTGAGAACGCCGGTCGGGCGGAGGAACCACCCGTTGGCGCCGATGACGATCAGGATCGACACATGCAGCAGATAGGTGCTGTAGCTGACCTCCCCGATGCGCGACAGGCCACGGGAAAGCAGCCGCGGTATCCGCTTCGCCACGGGTACGTAGGCACAGATGAACATCGCCCAGACCAGCCCCTCGATGGTCGGCCACACGCCCTTCCAGCTTGCGACCGACGGCCAACCGCCGAGTGCATGGAAACCGTAGATCACGGCGAGGACGACCAGCACGCTGGGCACGAAAAACCACCCAAACCGTGCGGCGAGCGCCGGCCTGTCGACGCACAGCTTGGCCGCCATCATGCCGATGAGAAACTGGTCGATACGACCTACGCTGGTCCAATAGGAAATATCGCGAATGTTCGCGCCTTGGTACGTCATGCCGTACCTGATCAGGATGGCGAACGCGATCAGTGCGAGGAGTGGCCGGACGCCCCGCGTTTCCAGCATGCGCATCAGGAAGGGGAAGATGAGGTAGAACTGGAACTCGACGCCGACCGCCCAGAACAGCGATCCCACCACTCCCATCGACTGCACCGCCGGCATGTAGCCGGTCGGCAGGATCACGAGCACGAGGGACTGCAGGGTCAGCTGCGGATTGGTTGCCAGCACGACGACCACCAGCAACAGGTAGAGCGGGTAGATCCTGAGGATGCGATTGCGCACGAAGCTGCGGTAGTCGACGTGCTTGCCGATGGCGCTTCGCGTGAAAAGAAAGCCGCTCAGGACGATGAAAAGTCCCACCGCCGTGTGGCCTTCGAGCAACAGCGCAAACAGCGGATTGTGCGTAAGCACCCTGTCGGATTCCTGGAACCCACTGCCGTGGGTCATGAATCCGCTCATGTGCTGGAACGAGTGGTAACAAAGGATCAGTACCGCGGCAAAGGCGCGAATATGATCGAAGGCGGGCTCGTAGGGCTGATTTCGGCTCTGCATGGCCAATTCTTGCATGAGCCGTGAGAAATTACCTCAGTCGGCCGTTTCGCCATCCAACCAAGAAAAAGCCCCCTTGCGGAGGCTTTTCTCGACCAGGCAATGTCGCCTTACTTGGTGACGCGCTTCACCGCATCCACCACCGCCGTGGTGGTGATGCCGAAGTGCTCGTACAGCTTGTCGATCGGGCCGGAGGCACCGAAGGTGGTCATGCCCACCGTCGTGCCGTCCAGGCCGACGTACTTGCCCCAGAAGTCGACGCTGGCGGCCTCGACCGCCACGCGGGCACGGCACCACGAGGGCAGCACGCCTTCACGGTATTCGGCCGGCTGGGCATCGAATTCCTCGGTGCACGGCATGGACACGACGCGCACGGGGATGCCCTGATCGCCCAGCGCCTGTGCGGCCTCGACGGCCAGGCCGACTTCCGAGCCCGTAGCGATGATGATCGCCTTGAACTTGTCCGCCGATTCCCAGAGCACGTAGCCGCCCTTGGCGATGTTGGCCACCTGCTCTTCCGTACGCGGGTTGTGCTTGAGGTTCTGCCGCGAAAAGATCAGGCACGAGGGGTTGCCCTTGCGCTCGATGGCCTGCTGCCACGACACCGCCGACTCCACGGCATCGGCCGGGCGCCACACGCGGTTGTTCGGGATCAGGCGCAGCGAGCCCAGGTGCTCCACCGGCTGGTGGGTCGGGCCGTCTTCGCCCAGGCCGATCGAATCGTGCGTGTAGACATGGATGGCGTGGGCCGGGATCAGGCACGACATGCGCACGGCATTGCGCGCGTAGTCGGAGAACACCAGGAACGTGGCGTCGTACGGCACGAAGCCGCCATGCAGGGCGATGCCGTTGGAAATGGCCGACATGCCGAACTCGCGCACGCCGTAATGGATGTAATTGCCCTGCTCACCGCCGTCGGCGATGTTCTTCGAGCCCTTCCAGATGGTCAGGTTGGACGGCGCCAGGTCGGCGGAGCCGCCGATCAGTTCAGGCAGCAGCGGGCCGAAGGCGTCCAGCGCCATCTGCGACGCCTTGCGCGAGGCGACCACGGGGCCCTCGGCCTGCAGCTTGGCGATGTAGGCGTCGGAATCCTTCTTCCAGTTGCCCGGCAGCTCACCCGAGGTGCGGCGCTTGAACTCGGCGGCCAGTTCCGGGAAGGCCTTGGCGTAGGCATCGAACTTCTCGTTCCAGGCTTTTTCGCTCTGCGCGCCGGTGTCCTTGGCAGACCACGAATCGTAGATGTCCTGCGGAATCTCGAACGGGCCGTAGTTCCAGCCCAGGCGCTCGCGCGTCAGCTTGACCTCGTCCGCGCCCAGGGCCGCGCCGTGCGAGGACTCCTTGCCTTCCTTATTAGGCGAACCGAAGCCGATCACGGTCTTGCAGATGATCAGCGAGGGCTTCTCGTGCTGCGACGTCGCCGCAGCGATGGCCTTCTTGATGGCCTCGCCGTCGTGGCCGTCGACCGGCTTGTCGTCATCGCCCACCACGACGTTCCAGCCGTAAGCGCGGAAGCGCTCGGCGGTGTTGTCGGTGAACCAGTCATGCACTTCGCCGTCGATCGAGATGCCGTTGTCGTCGTAGATCGCGACCAGCTTGCCGAGCTTCAGCGTGCCGGCCAGCGAGCAAACCTCGTGCGAGATGCCTTCCATGAGGCAGCCGTCGCCGGCGAACACGAAGGTGTGGTGGTCGACGATGTCATGACCGGGGCGATTGAAGCGCGCGGCGAGGACTTCCTCCGCGATCGCGAAGCCCACGGCGTTCGCGAGGCCCTGGCCGAGTGGACCGGTGGTGGTCTCCACGCCGGGCGTATGGTGGTATTCCGGGTGACCCGCGGTGCGGTAACCGAGCTGACGGAAGTGCTTTAGGTCCTCGATGCCGAGGTCGTAGCCAGTCAGGTGCAGCAGGGCGTACTGCAGCATGGAGCCGTGGCCGTTGGACAGGACGAAGCGGTCGCGGTTGGGCCAGTGCGGGTTGGTCGGGTTGTGGTGGAGGAAGTCGCCCCACAAGACCTCGGCGATGTCGGCCATGCCCATGGGCATGCCCGGATGGCCCGAATTGGCGGCTTGGACACCGTCCATGGCCAGGGCGCGGATCGCGTTTGCGCGTTCGCGGCGTGTCGTCATCGGCATTCTCCAGTTAGCAAGGGCGGACAAACGGTGATTGTCGCGCATCGGGCATGAGCTTGTCGTGGACGTTCATGCCACGGCAGGGAAGTTAACCAAGCCTTAATGTTTTAACACCGGTTTCTGAATTTCTTCAGGTACGAAGGCCTCTAATAGCCACAAGCCGTCGTCGCCCCCTCCCCACACACGACGATGGTCGCCCCGACAATAAGAGGAATACCCCATGAAAAAGGCAGCTCTTGCCCTTGCAGTTTCTTGCGCTTCGTTCGCAGCCATTCCGGCTTTCGCACAGGATTCCAACACCGCCGTCAGCGGTAACTACCAGCCCAGCCAGTCCGTGGGCAGCGGCAACTGGTTCATCGCCGCTCAGGCTGGCCGTACCAACGGCAGCGACAACGGTGGCTTCGGTGACGGCAACAACGGCGGCTTCAACTTCCTCAAGGGGAACAAGGACCGTCGCACGGGTTACGGCCTGCTGGGCGGTTACCGCTGGAAGGTCGGCCCGGATCTGGGTCTCGGTCTTGAAGCCGGTTATGCCGATCTGGGCAACTACCGCGTGAAGAACGTCTTCGAGAACGGCCAGGACGTCGACCAGAAGGGCACGCGCAACGCGCTGCGCGGCTGGATGGTCGGTGTGAACGGCAAGATCAACCTCGTGCAGGGCTGGTACCTCAGCGCGCACGGCGGTTACTTCCGCGCCAACGACAACAACCAGAACTACAACAACAGCGTCAGCGAAGACCTCGGCTTCTCGAGCGGCGGCAGCGCCTCCCGTGGTAGCTGGTACGGCGGTGTCGGTACCGGTTGGGACATCAACGAGCACTTCAGCGTGGGTGCGGCGTATGACTACTTCCACGCCGACGCAGGCAAGGTGCGTAACAACGCCACGGGTGAAGTCTCCCGCGGTATCAAGCGCTCCACGGGCATCGTTTCGCTTGCCGGTGAATACCGCTTCTAAGCACCTGTTCCAGATATAGATCCACGTAAAACAAAGGAGCCGCGACGTCGCCGTCGCGGCTCCTTTTCTTTTATCCATCAGTTGGGCTGGTATTCCCAACGCTGGTGGTCGTTGCCCAGGCAGGCGTACAGCTGCAGGCGCGAGCCGTTGTTCTGGCCGCCCGACGGGTCGTCGAGGCAGAGATTGCTCTGCGTGCCGCGGACTTCGCCGCGGATGCGCCATTTCTGGTTGGGCTGGGCATTGCACTGCCACATGCGGATGACGGTTCCGTTCGCGGTGCCGCCATCGGCCGCCTCCAGACAGTTGCCGCCGTAACCCACGATGCTTCCGTTCGGGCCAAGCTTCCACTTCTGGTTGTCCGTGTGCGTGCAATCCCAAAGCTGCACGCGGGTACCGCTGGCGGTTCCATACCCCTGTACGTCGAGGCAGCGCCCCGTGTCACTAACCAACTCACCAACGGAGGGATCGAAAGTGAAGCGCTGATTCGACGTACCACCGTCGTCGTACAACTGGAACAGCGAACCGTTGGCCGTGCCGAATCCGATGGAGTCGACCACACGGCCGCCGTTGGTAACCAGCGAAGCATGGGTGAACGTCCAGGCCTGATTGGTCGTGGACGATTCGCTCCACAACTGCAAAGGGGTGCCATTGCTCGTGCCATAGCCTGCGGCATCAAGCACCATCGATGTGCCGAGGCTATATATGGCACGGGTATCGGCCTGCGAACCCCACTGCTGCTGCCGCAACCCGTTGCAGGCCCACATCTGCATGGGAGCGCCGTTATTGGTGCTGCCGTTGGACACATCGAGGCAGCGACCCGTGCCATTCGCCAGGGTCAACTGGCCGGGCGCATTCGAGGTCGGATCGGCGACCACGGTCGCGCGGAAATTCATGGCGGTCACCATGGTCTCGCGGAACGTGCGCGCCACGTCCGCAGCATTGGCCACACCGCAGGGCAGGCCCTTGCAGGTGGACACATCGGGCGTCGAGTACATGAGCTCGGCTTCCTGGCCGCTCTGGCCGTACGACATGATGTCGTAGAAGTTGGCGCTGTCGTTCCGGTAGCCGTACGAGTACGGATACAGCGCGCCGGTCGAGTTGGTCTGCGTGTTGTGCTGCGCACCGAGGTTGTGGCCCATTTCGTGGGCCAGCGAGGTGTCCGGGCAATAGGAATAGCTGCCGCCGCCCAGGTCGATGCTGCCGTCACCGACGACCGAGAAGGTCTGGTCGCGGCCATTGGTGTTGTAGGGGGCCTGCGGGATATAGGCCAGGCCGCAGCCGTTCTGGCCCGAGGCATAGCGACGCATGAAGGACACCAGGTCGGCACCGTACTGCTTGCGGGCGGCACGCACGGCCGCCAGCGGCGAGGACGCCGAGGTCGAGGCCAGGTCGCTCAGCGCCGTGCCGTTGTCCGTATTGTCCGCGTAGTTCACTTCCAGGCTACCGACCAGGCGGAACGAGGCGGTGGTGACGCCCGAGTTGGCCAGGCCGCGGTTGGCCACGTCGATCAGGTTGGTCAGGCGCGTCGTCACCGCCGAGGCGCTGCCCAGGTACGCGCGATAGCCGCTGGAGTAGCCGATCAGGACGTCGACGGGCGCCGCGGTCGACGAGGAGGCCGCGGCCGTGACGGGTGCCTGCGATCCGGTCGTCTCGGCGGCCTCGTCGGCCGCCTTGACCACCGTATCGCCACCGGCACGAATGCCTTGCTGCAGCTGGCTGAAAGGCGCGCTGCTCACGTAGGTCTTGCCGCCGAGCGTGGCGATGCGCAATTGCTGCCCGTTCGACGACGGCAACACGCCGTAGGTGGCATCGGGACCGAAGGTGATCACGGCGTCCTGGCCCGTCGTACCGCCGTCCTTGCGGCCGACCCAGGTCCAGTTCCCGTCCTCGTGGGTGATGTGCCTGTCGTAGTCCAGGGCGACCTGCGAGCCGTCCGGCGCAGTGAACGCGAGGTGGCCCGACAAGGCGGAGGCGAGCACCTGATCCACGTCGATATCGACCGGATAGTAGGTGTACGGCCCTTCCCGGCGGGGCGTCTCCGTCGCCGAATACGAGAACAGCTCGCCCGTCGGCGCGGTCGCATTGGCGGACGACGTCATGGCCGAGCCGGCGGCGCCGGGGGCGGCGTTCGCAGCCAGGGGACGAAGCGGTGTCGATACGATGGGCGCTACGACGGAAGCGGCTGCGGCCGGTGACGCGGAAGCGATGGGGGGACGACTACCGGGATCGGTCGCGCCTGACGCCTGCCAAACCATGACTCCGGCCAGTGCCAGGGTACCCATGACCACCGCCCAGGCGGTCCCTTTCTTACGATTCATCGAGCCGTTCTCCGCTGCCGCTGGATCGGGCTTCAAGGAAGAAGACCCGCCGTCCCCAGACTGGGGACTGCCACATATACGGCAAGGAACTGAACAAAGTTGCCGAATATGTGGATTCCATCAGTTAACGGCGGTACCCCCAAAAAAAAGAGGCGCCCCGGAGGGCGCCTCTTCTCGTTCGTTCAGGATCGGGTTAGGCGTGCTTCTTCCAGCGACCCAGCGCGGCCTCGCCGTTCTCCTTGGCGCGCTCCAGCACGATCTTCTGGGCGGCGGCCACGTTGCCCTTGATGTCCTTGGCCCACAGCGCGAGGGCTTCCGCCTGCATGGCACGGCCGTACGAGAAGCTCACCGGCCAGGGGTGCGGACCGAGCTTGTTGATCTCGTTGAGGTTTTCGGTGGCCTGGGTGTCTTCCTGGCCGCCGGAGAGGAACACGATGCCCGGTAGCGTCGCCGGCACCGTGGTCTTGAGGACGCGGACGGTGGCATCGGCCACGTCCTCGGCATCGACCTGGCTTTCTTCCGGGGCGTTCTTGCCCGGGATCACCATGCTGATCTTGAGGATGGTGCCTTCGAGCATGACATTCTGCTCGTAGAGGGCGTTGAACAGGCTGCGCAGCACGGCTTCGTGCACTTCGTAGCTGACCTCGAGGTCGTGCGTGCTGTCGGCGCCATCCATGACCACTTCCGGCTCGACCATCGGCACGATGCCGGCTTCCTGGCACAGGGCCGCATAACGGGCCAGCGCGTGGACGTTGGCCTCGATGGCCGTGGAGCTCGGGTTGTCGTCGGTGATGTTGATCACGGCGCGCCACTTGGCGAACTGGGCGCCGAGCTGGGCGTATTCCTTCAGGCGCTCGCGCAGACCATCCAGGCCTTCGGTGATCACGTCGCCCGGAAAACCGGCCAGCGGCACCGGGCCCCTGTCGACCTTGATGCCCGGGATGATGCCGTTCTTCTTCATGACCTCGGTGAACGGCACGCCGTCCTTGGTCTTCTGGCGGATCGTCTCGTCGAAAAGAATGGCGCCGGAGATATGGTCGCCCAGGTTGGGCGTCGTGAGCAGCAGCTCGCGGTAGGCGCGCCGGTTTTCCTCGGTGTTCTCGATGCCGACGCTGTCGAAACGCTTCTTGATGGTGTTGGTCGACTCGTCGATGGCGATGATGCCCTTGCCCGGGGCGACCATCGCTTGCGCGATCTGTTCGAGGTTTTCGATGCTCATGACAACTCCATGATGGTAGTGGTATGCCCCTTTTTCAGGGGCGAAGCGATGACTGAAACCGGCGGAGTATAGGGCCGCGCGCCGCGAATGCCGTTGTGCGCTGCGATCAACTGGTCTGGTCGTAACCCGGCAGCTTGCACTTGGCCAGGAGGGCAGCCTTGGCGGCGGGGTCTTCCGGAAGGTTGAACCCGGTGACGTAGTAGGTCTGCACGGGCACGGCCGTGCCGTTCTGGCTGCCCTTCACATAGACCAGCTGCTTGACGATGCTGACGCCGACCTGGCCGAGGTCACCCTGGGGTTCGACCTTCTCGATCCTTGCATTCTGCGTGCGACCGTCCGAGCCGATCATGTAGCTGACGGCGACGCAGGTCGGCTGGTTGAGGTTCTTGCCGGTGTTCGGCACATCGGGGCTGACGGACTTGTTGGTGAGGTACCAGTAGCCGGTCAGTCGCTCCGGAGCGACGCGGCGGAGGTTCTGCGCCTGGGCGGTGCCCGCGGCCAGGAGGAGGACGGCGGCGGCAATGGCGCCGGTGCGGGAGGAGATACGGATCATGACGCCCTCGGTAGGTAACCAGGGCGTCGAGTTTAACCCCGCGGACGCATGCGCTGCGTATGAGGCATGCGTCCGCGGCGGGTCGATCAGAGGTCGCGCAGGCTGTCGGCGATGCCGTCGTCGCCGACGACCAGCAGCTTCAGGGTGTTGGTGCCACCGCCGCGGCCGATGTGGTCGCCGTGGGTCAGAATGACGCGGTCGCCCTTCGCCAGCTTGCCCAGCGCGAACAGGTGCTGGAGCGCGGCACGGGCGGTGTGTGCGGGATCGAGGTTGCCCTGTTCGAAGTCCACCGGCTGCACGTCGCGCAGCATCAGCATGCGGCGGCGGGCCATGTCCGAGGGAGACATCGCATAGATCGGCACCGCGAAGCGATAGCGCGACAACCACTGCGCGGTGGCACCGGACTCGGTCAGCGCCACGATGGCGCGGACGCCCACCTGGGCGGCGAGCGACATGGCGGCCAGCGCGATGGCCTGGTCGCTGCGATCCAGCGACTGCACGTCCGGGCGCAGGTCGCCGCGCGGCTCGAACTGGCGCTCGGCACCCAGGCAGATGCGGCGCATGGCGGCCACGGCCTTGTCCGGGTGGGCGCCGGCGGCGGTCTCTTCCGAGAGCATGACGGCGTCGGTGCCGTCGATCACCGCGTTGGCCACGTCCAGCACCTCGGCGCGGGTGGGGATGGGCGCGCGCACCATCGACTGCAGCATCTGCGTGGCGGTGATCACCGAGCGGTTGCGCTGCACGGACTCGCGGATGATCTTCTTCTGCAGACCGGGAAGTTCGGCATCGCCGATTTCCACGCCCAGGTCGCCACGGGCCACCATGACCACGTCGGAGGCATCGATGATCTCGCCCAGCACGGGGATGGCGTCGGCGCGCTCGATCTTGGAAACGATGGCGGCATCGCCACCGGCTTCACGCATGAGACGGCGGGCCTCATGGAGATCGTCGGCGCAGCGCACGAACGACACGGCGAGGAAATCGGCGCCCATCTCGGCGGCCAGCTTGATGTCGTTGCGATCCTTGTCGGACAGAGCGGAGACGCTGAGGCCGCCGCCCTGGCGATTCAGGCCCTTGCGCGCGGACAGACGACCGCCGATGACGACGCGGGTGCGGATTTCGGAACCCGAAATTTCCAGTACCGACAAGGCGATAAGGCCATCGTCCAGCAGCAGCACGTCGCCCGGCACCACGTCGCGGGGCAGGTCGTAATAGCTCACGCCCACATGGGTCTGGGTACCGGCCGGCGCGTCCGGACGGCAATCGAGCGTGAAGCTGTCACCGGCCAGGAGGTCGATCGGGCCGTCGGCGAACTTCTCGATGCGGATCTTCGGGCCCTGCAGATCAGCCAGGATGCCGACTTCGCGGCCGACCTTCTCGGCGGCGGCGCGCACGGCGGCGGCGCGGGCGCGGTGGTCGTCCGGCACGCCATGGGACAGGTTGAGGCGGACGATGTCCACGCCCTCTTCGAGGATTTTCTCAAGCATGCCCGGCGCGTCGGTGGCGGGACCGAGGGTGGCGACAATCTTGGTGCGGCGAACCTGGATATCGGTCATTACGTATCTACCTTGTCTTCGAATTCGGGACGCGGATCAGTCCAGCGTCTTGTTGAGCAGGTCGGCGAGACGCTTGCCTGCCTCGCGCAGGCGGGTCTCCGCGACCGGAAGCTGCTTCGCCACGTAGGCGTCGTCGATGGTGTGCGAGTCGGGATAGAAACCGTCGGTGGCCACGATCGAGCAGGATTCCTCCGCCCACTGGGCGTAGGGATTGTCCAGCGGTGCCTGCGGCTTGGGCAGCTGCACCGGCCCCTGCGCGGCCAGGCGGTCGGCGTAGGCGGGCCATTTCAGGTCGCGGGTGTAGAGCATCTTCGAGTCCCACACGCTGTGCAGGTTGGTGCCCTTGCCGTCGAACTGCACCTGGTAGTCGTTGCCGCCCTTGTCGTCACGGTTGCCGGCGTGCAGCGGCTGGTGCACGTCGCCCACGAAATGGACGACGAACTTCAGCGCCTCGGCCCGCTCGGCCTGCGACTTGTGGCGGTCGCCCAGGATGGCGACGTACTTCTCGAGGCCGCCCACGACGCATTTTCCGTCCGCGCAATCGCGGGCGGGCACGTAGTGGCACTTACCGTCCACGAAATCCATGTAGTGCAGCGGGCCCGTGGCCTTGCCCAGCGCCTTGGTGGCGGGGTCGTCGCGGAGGCGATCGGGCCAGCTGGCGATGTCCGGCAGGGGATCGGCGGTGCCGGTATCCCCGAGCAGGCGCTGGATTTCCGCCTTGGCGGCGGGGTCCAGCTGGCGCCAGGCCAGTTCGGCGACGATCCGGTGGCCGATGTCGCCCCAGGCATGGACACTGGCGAAGGCCGGAAGGGCGAGGGCCAGCAGGGTGGCGATGGTGCGGCGCTTATGAACGGCGTTCATGGACAGGTAAACGTTTCCGGACGGGGCGAACGCCCAAGTGTGCCACAGCCGGACGAGCACACGGATGACAAATCGCGGCGGTGCAGCAAGCCGGCCCCTGCGACGTTCCGCTACCATGGAGGTTTACGCCACCTGCCCTTACCTCGTTAGCAAATCCCACCCGGAGGCTGCACATGACCATCAAGGTCGCCATCAACGGTTACGGTCGCATCGGTCGCAACATCCTGCGCTCGCTCTATGAGTCGAAGAAGAACGGCCAGGACATCCAGATCGTCGCGATCAACGATCTCGGCAACGCGGAAACCAACGCCCACCTCACCCAGTACGACACGGCCCACGGCCGCTTCCCGGGTGAAGTCTCGGTCGACAACGGCGACCTGATCGTCAACGGCGACCGGATCAAGGTTTTCGCCGAGCGCGATCCGTCCAAGCTGCCCTGGGGCGAGCACGGCGTCGACGTGGTGCTGGAATCCACCGGCTTCTTCACCTCCAAGGCCAAGGCCAGCGCGCACATCGCCGGCGGCGCCAAGAAGGTGATCATCTCCGCGCCCGGCGACAAGGACGTGGACGGCACCTTCGTCATGGGCGTGAACGACGACAAGCTGACCTCGAAGCTGGAAGTCATCTCCAACGCCTCCTGCACCACCAACTGCCTGGCGCCGCTGGCCAAGGTGCTGCACACGAAGATCGGCATCGTGCACGGCCTGATGACCACGATCCACGCCTACACCAACGACCAGGTGCTGACCGACGTCTACCACTCGGACCTGCGCCGCGCCCGTAGCGCCACGCACAGCCAGATCCCGACCAAGACCGGCGCCGCCGCGGCGGTAGGCCTGGTGCTGCCGGAACTCAACGGCAAGCTGGACGGTTTCGCCATGCGCGTGCCGACCATCAACGTGTCCGTGGTCGACCTGACCTTCACCGCCGCACGCGCGACGACCAAGGAAGAGATCGACGCTGCCATCCATGAAGCCGCCAACGGCGCCATGAAGGGCATCCTGGCCGTCAACAGCGCGCCGCTGGTGTCGATCGACTTCAACCACAACCCGCACTCGTCGATCTACGACTCGACGCAGACGCGCGTGATGGAAGGCACCCTGGTGAAGGTCCTCTCGTGGTACGACAACGAGTGGGGCTTCTCCAACCGTATGCTGGACATGACCAAGGCGCTGATGGCCGCCAAATAAGGCCAAAACGCCCATGTAGGAGCGCGCGATGCGCGCGATGCCTATGAAAAAACCCCGCACGTCACCGTGCGGGGTTTTTTTTGGTGCCGCTCAGGCTACCGCTCAGACTTGCTGAATAACCTGCTCGATCGCCCCGAAGATACTGGCGCCCGCCTGGTCGACCACGTCGATCTTCACCGTGTCCCCAAACGACAGGAACGGCGTACTCGGGCTACCGTCGCGCAGGGTCTCCACCGTGCGCTGCTCGGCCAGGCAGGACGCACCCTTGCCGGTGTCCTCGTTGGCGATGGTGCCCGAGCCCACCAGCGTGCCAGCGGTCAGCGGGCGGGTCTTCGCCACATGCGCAACCAGCTGCGAGAAATCGAACTGCATATCCACGCCGCACTCGGCCTCGCCGAACCACTGGCCGTTGATCCAGGTGCGCATGGGCAGGTGCAGCTTGTCGTCCTTCCAGGCGTCGCCCAGCTCGTCGGGAGTGACGAACACCGGGGACAGCGCGGAGCGCGGCTTGGACTGGACGAAGCCGAAGCCCTTGGCCAGCTCGCCGGGAATCAGACCCCGCAGCGAGACATCGTTGACCAGCCCTACCAGCTGGATGTGGCCGCTGGCCTGCGCGGGCGTCACGCCCATGGGCACATCATCGGTGACGACCAGCACCTCGGCTTCCAGGTCGATGCCGAAATCCTCACTGGGCACGACCACGGGATCGCGCGGACCGAGGAAACCGGCGCTGGTGGCCTGGTACATCAGTGGATCGGTGTAGAACGAGGCGGGCACCTCGGCGCCGCGGGCGCGACGAACACGCTCCACGTGCGGCAGGTAGGCACTGCCGTCCACGAACTCGTACGCACGCGGCAGCGGTGCGGCCAACCGCGCCATGTCGAGCGCGAATGCACCGTCCGCCGTGCCCTCATTGAGGTCTTCGGACAGCGCGTTGAGGCGCGGCGCCAGGGTGTTCCAGTCGTCCAGCGCCGCCTGCAGGGTGGCCGCGATGCCCGAGGCCTTCACGGCACGCGACAGGTCGCGGCTGACGACGATGAGCGTGCCATCGCGGCCGCCTTCCTTCAACGAAGCGAGTTTCATGCGTTTCCTTTAAACGATCAGACCGTGGGCGGCGTGAAGTGCTTCTTCAGGTCGCGCCAGCAGGCGTAATAGTCGCCTTGCAGCGCGCCGGACGCCAGCGCCTGTCGCGTCGGCCGGATGACCTTGCGCGTTTCGAACATGAAGGCCATGGTGCCCGTGATGTGGTCCGGGTGCGATACGTCCGCCGCGGAGGCCTTCTCGAAGCTGGCCGCATCGGGGCCATGGCCGCTCATGCAGTTGTGCAGGCTGGAACCGCCGGGCACGAAGCCGCCGGCCTTCGCGTCGTAGGCACCATCGATCAGGCCCATGAACTCGCTGGCCACGTTGCGATGGAAATACGGCGGGCGGAACGTATGCTCCGCCACCAGCCAGCGTGGCGGGAAGATCACGAAATCCATGTTGGCCGTACCCGGGGTGTCGCTGGCCGAGGTAAGCACGGTGAAGATCGACGGGTCCGGGTGATCCACGGCGATGGAGCCGATGGTGTTGAAGCGACGCAGGTCGTACTTGTACGGCGCGTAGTTGCCGTGCCATGCCACCACATCCAACGGCGAGTGATCGATGTTGGCCGACCATAAGGCGCCCTGGAACTTGGCGACCAGCGCGAAATCCCCGTCCAGGTCCTCGTACTCGGCGACCGGGGTCAGGAAATCGCGCGGATGGGCCAGGCCGTTGGCACCGATGGGGCCGAGGTCGGGCAGGTGCAATAGCGCGCCGAAGTTCTCGGCGACATAGCCACGCGCCTCGCCATCGGGCAACTCGACCAGGAAGCGCACGCCGCGCGGCACTACCGCAATCTCCAGTGGCTGGACATCGAGTACGCCCAACTCGGTGCGGATGCGCAGGCGACCCTGCTGCGGGACGATCAGCAGCTCGCCGTCGGCGTCGTAGAAATAACGCCCCTGCATCGAGCGATTGGCGCAGTACAGGTGGATACCGATGCCCGCCTGCTCTTCCGCGCCGCCGTTGCCACCCATGGTGACCAGGCCGTCGAGGAAATCCGTCGGTGCGGAAGGCATCGGCAGCGGATCCCAGCGCATCTGGTTCGGCGTAGCGGGGGCTTCCTGGAAGCGGTTGTGGAACGTCGGATGCCCGAGTTCGGTGAACGGCGAATGCTGGGCCGCCGGGCGAATGCGATAGAGCCAGCTGCGCCGGTTGCTATGGCGCGGCGCGGTGAACGCGCTGCCCGAAAGCTGCTCGGCATACAGCCCATGCGCCACCCGCTGGGGCGAGTTCTGGCCGACCGGCAGCACGCCGGCGACGGCTTCCGTGGCGAACTCGTTGCCGAAACCGGTCTGGTAACCGTGGGTATCGTCGGTATGGCTCATCGTGGTGTCCTGTGTCGATGACAACCTGCGTGGGTGGAACCTGCATGGCCGAGACACGACCTGCATGGGCAAACCGCGCGGTGCGGGAAGAACGAAACCCCATGTAGGAGCGCACGATGTGCGCGAAAGACTCTACGTCGTGCCCGTCGAGCTGACGCGCCAGCTTGAACGGTTACGCGAAACGGCATCGCGCACATCGTGCGCTCCTACGTGCGTTTTTCCACACCCGGGCTTCTTTTAGAGCACGCCGCGGCGCATCTGGTCGCGTTCGATGGACTCGAACAGCGCCTTGAAGTTGCCGTTGCCGAAACCTTCGTTACCCTTGCGCTGGATGATCTCGAAGAAGATCGGCCCGATGGTGTTCTGCGTGAAGATCTGCAGCAGCAGCTTCTTCTTGGTCTCGTCGTCGGCGTCGATCAGCAGTTTGTTCTTCTGCAGGCGCGAAATGTCTTCGCCATGATCCGGCACGCGCACGTCGATCACTTCGTAATACGTGTCCGGCGTCTCGAGGAACGCCACGTCCTGCGCGCGCATGGCTTCCACCGAGGCATAGATGTCGTCGGTGAACAGGGCGATGTGCTGGATGCCCTCGCCGTTGTATTCACGGATGTACTCGTTGATCTGCGACTTTTCGTCCGACGACTCGTTCAGCGGGATGCGGACCATGCCATCCGGCGCGGTCATCGCCTTGGACACCAGGCCGGTCTTGGCGCCCTTGATGTCGAAGTAGCGGATCTCGCGGAAGTTGAACAGCCGCTCGTAGTAGTCGGACCACTTCTGCATGTTACCGAAGTGCAGGTTGTGGGTCAGGTGATCGATGAAGGTCAGCCCGAAGCCCTTCGGGTGGCGATCGACGCCCGGCAGCCACTCGAATTCGCCATCGAACACGTCGCCCTTGGCGCCGTAGGTGTCGATGAGGTAAAGCGCGCAACCGCCGATGCCCTGGATCGTCGGGACGTCCAGCGCCAGCGTGTCGGCCTTGAGCAGGATCTTCTCGGCACCGTTGGAAAGCGCGGTGGCCTGCACATCGGTGGCGGGGCGATTGAAGCGGATCGCGAAACCGCAGGCGCTGGGACCGTGCTCGGCGGCAAAATCCGACGCGAACGAGTTGGGTTCCTCATTGACGAGGAAGTTGCACTCGCCCTGGCGATACAGGGTAATGGCCTTGGTGCGGTGCTTTGCCACCGCGGTGAAGCCCAGCCTCGGGAACAGCGTGTGCAGCAGCGCGGCATCGGGTGCGGCAAACTCGACGAACTCGAAGCCGTCGACACCCTGCGGGTTCTCGAAGGTGGTGACTTCCATACCGATATTGGGCTGGGCGCTCATGGGCGATACTCCTGGCGTGGGCACGGCTCGGGCCGTCTGCCCTCCCTTATAGTTTCACTTGTAACCATTTGCAAGGATCAGCGCACTAATGACTTTCGAACCCGTCCCGGCCCATGCCCCCCTGGAGCTGGAACGCTTCCTGCCCTACCGCTTGTCGATCCTGTCCAACACGGTCAGCCAGTCGATCGCGGCCGAGTACGAGGGGCGCTTCCAGTTGAGCATGACCGAGTGGCGCGTGATGACGATCCTGGCCCGTTTCCCGGAGATTTCCGCGCGGGAAGTGGTCGAGCGCACTGCCATGGACAAGGTGGCCGTCAGCCGCGCCGTAGCCCGCCTGGTCGAGAAAGGCCGCGTGGACCGCGGCACGCACGATGACGACAAGCGCCGCTCCGTGCTGCAGCTGTCCGAGGCCGGCTGGGCCATCCACGATGAGGTGGCCCCCATGGCCCGCGCCCACGAGCGCGAGCTGCTGGCCCGACTGGACGAGGCCGAGCGCGCACAGCTCGACATCATCCTCGACAAACTCCTCCACCCGGCGGGGTCGGCAGGGTCGGCGGCGGCCGCAGGCTCGACGTCGACCAAGGGGTAGGAGCGCACGCACGTGCGCGAACCCTCACCGTTGCGATGGCGACGGAGGCCGCGCTTCACATCGGGCCAGGCGGCTCCAGGCGTCGAACGAGCGAATACCGGATGCACGGAAGTGCTTGCTCGTGCGGGCGGTCGGGCGGGCGGGCGGGCGGTCGGGCAGCATCTGTCGCGTGGTGCAAGGGTGAGGGTTCGCGCACGTGCGTGCGCTCCTACACACCCCAGGCACCTTGCAAGGACGCCGGTACCTGGGCGCGCGCCCAGGCCTGGCGTCGTGGGGGCGTTATTTCACCCCGTGCATCAAGCGGTTGATCAGTGGGGCGATGAGGAACAGCAGGATGCCCGAGCCGATCAGCAGTTCGAAGCTGAAGGTGAAGCCGGACAGCGCGGAGCCGATGGTGATGCCGGTCTCGCCGCTGATGTGGCCGGCCAGCAGTCCGGACAGGTTGTTGCCGATGGCGGTGGACAGGAACCAGCCACCCATCGCCAGGCCCACGACCCGTAGCGGCGCCAGCTTGGTGACCATCGACAGGCCGATCGGCGAAAGGCACAGCTCGCCAATGGTCTGCATGACGTAGCACATGGCCAGCGGCCAGAAGGGAATGAGGTTGTCGGCGCCCACGAGGCGGGTCAGCGCATACATCAGCACCAGGAAGCCCAGCGCGTTGAACATCAGGCCCAGGCCGAACTTGCGCGGGATGGACGGTTCCTTGCGGCGCTTCGCCAGCCAGCCCCAGCTGAGGGCGACGACGGGCGCGAAGACGAGGATGGCCGCGGAGTTGAGCGACTGGAACCAGCCGGTGGGGAATTCCCAGCCGCCGAACATGCGCCGGTCGACGATGTTCTGGGCCAGGAAGTTCAGCGAGCTGCCGGCCTGCTCGAAGAACATCCAGAACAGCACGTTGAAGGCGAACAACAGCAGCATGGCGATGACACGGTGGATCTGGATGCGGTCGTGGCGCACGGCTTCGACCACCAGCATGATCGCCACGCCGATGAACAGCACGCCGAGCAGCCAGGCGATCAACACCGCGCCAGCGTAAGCCATGAGCAGGTAGACCAGCGGGATGGCGACGAGGATGCCCACCAGCACCGCACCCAGGTTCTTGCCGGCGTGGCGCTCCGGCGGCGGCACGCCCACGCCCTTGAGCTGTTTCTTACCGATCAGGAACCAGATGAAGCAGATCACCATGCCGACGCCGGTGGAGGCGAACACGGCGCGGTAGTTGTCCTGCAGGGGCGTATCCGTCGCCACCGAGGCGATCCAGCCGGTCACCAGCGGGGCGAGGAAACCGCCCATGTTGATGCCCATGTAGAAAATGGTGAAGCCACGGTCGCGACGGTCGTCGCCCTGGCGGTAGATCTGGCCGACCAGCGAGGAGATGTTCGGCTTGAACAGGCCGTTGCCGACGATCACCGTGGCCAGCCCCGCCAGGAACACCTGCTGGTGCGGCACCATGACCATGAACAGGCCGGCGCCCATCACCACCGCGCCGACCAGGATGGAACGCTGGTAGCCCAGTATCCGGTCGGCCACCCAGCCGCCGAACAGGGCCGAGGCATAGACCAGCGCCAGGTAGGCCCCGTAGGTGCGACTGGCATAGCCCTGCCCGGCCTGGTCGCCCTTGAAGAACTCCGCCACGATGTACAGCGTGAGCGCCCAGCGCATCCCGTAGAACGCGAAGCGCTCCCAGAATTCGGTCATGAACAGCATCCACAGGGGGCGCGGATGGCCCATGGTCTGCGGGTAGTCGGGCACGTCGCGTACCTGGCCGGGGGCTGTCGGAGTCATGGCTTCCCTTGTGAACGGTGCAAGCAGGGTGTTTAGCGGGAGGGGGCGTCCGCGTCAAATCCCGCCGTCGCGATCGATACGCGGGTAGGAGCCCACGATGTGGGCGAACCGTCTACGTAGCTACGGCGAAAGAAGCCGACCTCGCGCACAGGCGAGCGTTTTTAGACTCGCCTGGGGCGGCTTTGAAGGGCGTCAAAAAAAGCCGCGTCGTTCGACTCACGGTAACGCTCGCAGGGATGCGATGCATGGCTTCATTCGCCGGGCGTGACCTGAGGGTTCGCCCACATCGTGGGCTCCTACGCGAGCCTGGGTTCGTGGAATGGCCAGCCCCACAGGGTGGTCAGGTGCCCAGGATGGTGCGGACCTCGATCAGCTCGGGGAAGAAGCTTTGCTCCAGCGCCTTGCGCAGGAAGGCCACGCCCGAGGAGCCGCCGGTGCCGGCGCGGAAGCCGATGATGCGCTCCACCGTCTTCATGTGACGGAAGCGCCAGAGCTGGAAGGCTTCCTCCACGTCCACCAGCTGCTCGCTGAGGTGGTATTCGGGCCAGTGGTGCGCCGTGTCCTCGTAGATCCGCTTGAACACCGGCAGCAGGGACGGCTGGCTGCGCCAGGGCTGGGTGAGGTCGCGCTGCAGGATGTCCGCGGGCACCGCATGGCCGCGGCGTGCCAGGTAGCGCAGGAACTCGTCGTACAGGCCCGGAGCCTCGAACACCTTGCCCAGCCGCGCATGGGCCGCAGGATCGTGCTCGAACACACGCAGCATGTCCGCGTGCTTGTTGCCCAGCAGGAACTCCACGATGCGGTACTGCAGCGACTGGAACCCCGACGACGGCCCCAGCACGTCGCGGAACTGCAGGTATTCGGCAGGCGTGAGGGTTTCCAGCACCGCCCACTGCTCGTACAGCTGGCGCTGGATCTGCTTGACCCGGGCCAGCACCTTGAGGGTGCCGTCCACGTCGTCGGCGCGCAGCCGCGCCAGTGCCGCGTCCAGCTCGTGGATCATCAGCTTCAGCCACAGCTCCGAGGTCTGGTGCTGGACGATGAACAGCATCTCGTCGTGGTGGGCCGGCTGGCTGCGCGGCTGCTGGGCGGAGAGCACCTGGTCGAGCTTCAGGTAGTCCCCATAGGTGAGGCGGCCGTCGAGGTCGGTACGGATGCCCGGTTCGATCTCGCGCTGGGGAGGGGTCATCGAAAACTCTTTTCACGTTAGGGGTACCAAGACCCCGCAACCCGCGCCACAGCGCCGTTCCGGGGCCGCCACGGCCGGTTCCATGCTGCGCCGTGCCTTGCCGGGTGATAATACCCCTGATATCTAGTCCGGCTCGCAATGATCGAAAAGCCGCTCGTGCCCCGCTGGATGGGCCGTTCGCTTCCCCACTCGTGCGTGTCGTTTCTAACCCTTCCCCTGGGAGCGAGTCGTGTCCATCGCCGCCAAGTTCGAAATCGAATACCTGCAGTACCTTGACCAGGATGGCAAGGAAACCGGCAAGGAACTCCCCGCCTTCGCCAAGGACCTCGACCACATGGTCGAGCTCTACAAGCTGATGGTGTCCACCCGCGTGTTCGATGCCAAGTCGATCGCGCTGCAGCGCACCGGCAAGCTGGGCACCTACGCCTCGTGCCTGGGCCACGAGGCCGCGCACGTCGGCATCGGTAGCGCCATGCGCCGGGAAGATTCCCTGGCCGTGTCCTACCGCGAATACGGCGCACAGCTGTATCGCGGCGTGAAGCCCCGCGAGGTCTACACCTACTGGGGTGGCGACGAGCGCGGCAACGACTTCCAGGACGCCCCGGCGCACGACTTCGCCTGGTGCGTGCCCATCGGTACCCAGTGCCTGCACGCCGCCGGCTCCGCGCTGGCCTTCAAGATCCGCAAGGAACCCCGCGTGGCCGTCTGCACCATCGGTGACGGCGGCTCGTCCAAGGGCGACTTCTACGGCGCCATCAACGTCGCCGGCGCGCAGAAGCTGCCGATGGTCGCGGTGATCGTCAACAACCAGTGGGCCATCTCGGTGCCCCGCCGCATCCAGAGCGGTTCCGGCACGCTGGCCCAGAAGGGCATCGCGGCCGGCCTGCCCTGCATCCAGGTGGACGGCAACGACATCATCGCCGTGCGCGCCGCCATGGAGATCGCCCTGGACCGCGCCCGCAACGGCGAAGGCGCCAGCGTGATCGAAGCGGTGACCTACCGCCTCGGCGACCACACCACCGCCGACGATGCCCGCCGCTACCGTGGCGAACAGGAAGTGAAGGACGCCTGGGAGCGCGACCCCGTACCGCGCCTGCGCAAGTGGCTCGAAGCCAAGGGCCAGTGGGACGACGCGAAGGAAGAGGCCTGGAAGACCGAGTGCGACGACTGGATGGACAACGAAGTGAACGCGTACCTGGAAACGAAGAACCAGCCGGCAACGGCCATGTTCGACTACCTGTACGCCGAACTCCCGGCCGACCTCGAAGCACAGCGCGAGCTCGTCGCTTCCCTCGATCGCACGTCGTAAGGACTTCTTCCCATGGCACAAATCACTCTTATCGAAGCGGTGACCCAGGCGCTCGCCTATGAAATGCGCAACGACGAAAGCGTCGTGGTGCTCGGCGAGGACGTCGGTGTCAACGGCGGCGTGTTCCGCGCCACCCAGGGCCTGCAGGAGCAGTTCGGCGAGATGCGCGTCATCGACACGCCGCTGGACGAAGGCACCATCGCCGGCCTGACCATCGGCCTGGCCGTGCAGGGCATGAAGCCGGTGGCGGAAGCCCAGTTCGAGGGCTTCATCTACCCGATGATGGAACACATCGCCTGCCATGCCGCCCGCATGCGCAACCGTACCCGTGGTCGCATGACCGTGCCGGCCGTGTGGCGCGCCCCCTGGGGCGGCGGCATCCGCGCGCCGGAGCATCACTCCGAGGCGAACGAGCACCTGTTCACCAACATCCCCGGCCTGCGCGTGGTCATGCCCTCGTCGCCCGCACGTGCCTACGGCCTGCTGCTGGCCGCCATCCGCGATCCGGACCCGGTGATCTTCTTCGAGCCCAAGCGCATCTACCGCCAGTACAAGGAAGAGGTGCCCGACGACGGCGAAGCGCTGCCGCTGGATGTCTGCTTCGTGCTGCGCGACGGCACCGACGTCACCCTGGTGACCTGGGGTGCGCAGGTGAAGGAATGCCTGGAAGCCGCCGACGAACTAGCCCAGCAGGGCGTCAGCGCGGAAGTGATCGACGTGGCCACGCTGACCCCGCTCGACTTCGACACCATCGCCGAGTCGGTGACCAAGACCGGCCGCTGCGTCATCGTGCACGAAGCGCCCAAGACCGCCGGCTTCGGTGCCGAGATCGCTGCCCGCCTGGCCGAGGAATGCCTCTATAGCCTGCTCGCCCCCGTGCAGCGCGTGACCGGTTTCGATACGCACATCCCGCTGTTCCGCCTGGAAATGAAGTACCTGCCCAGCGTCGAACGCATCGTCGAAGCCGCCCAGCGCACGCTCGCCGCCTCCTGAGGAACCGATAGACATGGCCGACATCAAGACCTTTTACCTGCCGGACCTCGGCGAAGGCCTGCCCGACGCGACCGTCGTGGAATGGCACGTCAAGGAAGGCGACACCATCAAGCTCGATGCCCCGCTGGTGTCGATGGAAACCGCGAAGGCCGTCGTCGACGTGCCCTCGCCGTACTCCGGCACCGTGAAGAAGCTGCACGGTGGCGTGGGCGACATCATCGAGACCGGCGCCTCGCTGGCCGATTTCGAGATCGACCCGAATGCGCGCCAGCGTGCCGAGGCCGAGTCCACGGGTCATCACCATGGCCCGAAGAAGAGCGTCGGCAGCCCGGCCCCGGACGACGCGACCAAGGTCGTCGCCTCCGATGACGGCGGCGAGATCGAATCCGACGGCAAGGCCCCGGCACAGCGCGAAGACGAGGGCACCGTCGTCGGCGCCATGGTCAGCGGCAATGCCGTGCACACCGAGCAGGTCTCGAGCGCCGGTGGCGTCAAGGCCGTGCCGGCCGTGCGCGCGCTGGCGAAGAAGATGAAGATCGACCTCACCCGCGTGCAGCCCACGGGCGCGGGCGACGTGATCACCATGGCCGACGTGAAGAACGCGGCGGCCAACGGCAGCGCCACACTCGGTGCCTCCGGGTCGGCTTCTCCCGCGCCCGCACGCCCTGCCTCGGCGCAGCACCTTGCACCCACGCTGCCGGAGCCGGGCCCCGCCCCGTCGCGCACGCCGGTGTCGCTCGCCGGCAAGGCCGTGCGCACCGCGCCCCCGGGCAAGGACAGCATGGGCCAGCCGGAACAGCTGAAGGGTGTCCGTCGCAACATGGCGCGCGTGATGGCCGAAGCACACGCCAACGTCGTCCCGACCACCATCGTCGACGATGCCGACCTGCACGCCTGGATCGGCAAGCAGGACATTACCGCCCGCCTGATCCGCGCCATCGTGACGGCCTGCAAGACGGTGCCGGCGCTCAACGCCTGGTTCAACGGCAAGGACCTGACCCGCACGCTGCACCCGCACGTGGACATCGGCATCGCGGTGGACACGGAAGACGGCCTGTTCGTGCCTGCGCTGCGCAATGCCGACGTGCTCGACGGTGCCGGCGTCCGCGCCGCGATCAAGCGCCTGCGTTCGTCGGTTGAAGATCGCAGCATCCCGGCGTCGGAACTGTCCGGCTACACCATAAGCCTGTCCAATTTCGGCATGTTCGCCGGCCGTTACGCCACCCCGGTGGTCGTACCGCCCACGGTCGCGATCGTCGGCGCGGGCAAGCTGAGCCACGACGTGGTCGCCGTGATGGGTGGCATCGAAGTGCATCGCCGCATGCCGCTGTCGCTGACGTTCGATCACCGCGCCGCCACCGGCGGCGAGGCCGCGCGGTTCCTGAAGGCGATGATCGACGATCTGGGGTTGCCGCAGTAATAGCGGGTTGTCGCAGTAACCGGGGTGCAGTCGTAACCCGGGGTGTTTTTTCGCGCACATCGTGCGCTCCTACATGACCGGATCCTACCGGCGTTTGTAGGAGCGCACGATGTGCGCGATGCTCTTCCCCCAACGAAACCGACCTGCGCAACGCAGGCCACCCGGGAGGGCACCCATGCAGTTCTTCGAGATCCACCACTTCGCCGGCCATCTGAACGAAACCTTCGAGGCCGACGTCGATACCGGCGACGGCAATGCGCCCTTCGTGCTGGTGGAAGTGCAACCGCTGCCCGCGGCGTCCTCGTTCCGCCAGGCGTTCTCGCTGCTGTTCCACAACACCGCGGCGATCCTCTTCGCCCAGCGGACCTATACGATGCGCCATCCGCAGCTGGGTGAATTCGGCATCTTCCTCGTACCCATCGCGCGCGACCGCAACGGCTTCGTCTACCAGGCCGTGTTCAACTAGCGCGCATGCGCCGGTGCATGCCACCGGCCTCGCCTTCGTCGACGAAACCCAGGCGCGTGTAAAGCCGCATCGCGGCGGGATTGTTCACGGCCACGCTGAGCGTGACGGCGGGCGCGATCGCACGCGTAGCCTGCAACAGCGCGGTGCCGATGCCCTGCCCGCGCACGTCCGCCAACAGCGCGATGTCGACCACGTGCCACGCCGCCCCGGATACGTCGAGGTAATAGCGCCCGATGTCACGGCCGTCGCGTTGCAGGAGGAAGAAATACGCGTCCGGGAAGTGACGCACGAAGTGCATGTGCTGCATGCCGAACTGCTGGTCGGCGAAGAGGGCCCGGGTTTCTTCCGGCCAGCCGGTGGCGGCCAGTTCGTCGTCGCGCGTCTGGCGATAGAGTACACGCAGGAAAGGCAGGTCGTGTTCGTCACAGGCGCGCAACCGCACGCCGTCGACGGCCAGCGCCCCCGCCAGCATCCTGCTGGCCGGGCCGGCGACGGGAAAGCCGGGCAGCGTCATCAGTCGAACTGCGGATAGACGCCCTGTAGCGCGATGCAGAAATTCAACGCAAGGAACGGTTGCCGGTTTTCATGCGGCAGGCCGGAGCCGGCAGGCTGTATGGCCAGCGGAGACAGCGTCGTGGAGGGCACCGCCCCCGGCAGGAACGGCGCCGCGGTACTAGGGGTGACCAGGGCGCTGCCCACCGCGGGCACGGACGTCCGCTTGGTCTGGTCGCGTTGCACGTATACCGTTGCGCCGTGCCCGTGTGACGGCATCTCGGGCACCGTCAGGGCATGCTGGAACTCGCCATACACGTTGCCTGCCGATCGCGCCGTCAGCCCGGGTCCGGCGCCGCTACCCCCGGGCGCCCGTGATGTGAGGTTAGGCAGCATGAAGGTCGTCGAGCCGTCGCCACCGTAGGTAATCCCCAGCAGCGAAAACAGCGCCGTGTACTGTCTCACCGGCAACGTCGCGCCGTTGCAGAACGCCCAGTTCACGGGCGCGAAATCGAAGGCGAAAACCTGGATTTCGCCGAAGTAAGGTTCGGTCATGTCGTAGTCGCCTGGCGAGGGATCACGGAGGAGTGGGATAGATGCCGAGATACGCGATGCAGAACGGTACGCTCAGCGTCGGCATGACGTTATTGTGCGGCTGCGAACCACCCTGGTTGCCCACAGCGGCTGTCGCCAACGCGTAGCCGGTAAGGCCGGTGATATCCGGCGTGTACATCGTGTCCGGGGCGATACCGCCAAGCACCGCACTCGAGCTGGGCGTGGCACTGGTGCCTGCGTCGGTCGTGGCGATGCACGTATGGTTGTGCATGGGCAGCTGTGGCGTCGACAGCGTCACCGTCTCGGTGCCAGACTTCTGGCCCGCGACATAGCTGGGCTACCAGTGGCTCGACTTCGACGCACGGCGATACGTGACGGCCGACGGCGGTCGTGTCACCGGCAGCCGCAACGGCAAGCAGGCCTTCGCCTCGGTGGCCTTCGGCTACGAGCACGACGACGGCACCACGCGGCTGACACCGTACGGACGACTGGACGTGTCGCGCGCGCAGCTGGACGGCTACACCGAGCGTGGCGACGCCACCTATGCCCTCGACTACCGCGGACAGACGGTGCGCACGTCCACGGGTGCCCTGGGCCTGCGGGCGGAGTTCCGCCTCAAGCGCGACTTCGGGGTGCTGGTGCCGCGTGTCCGCGTGGAATACCAGCGCGACTTCCAGGGTGCCAGCAACGCGACGATGTCCTATGCGGACCTGCTGGCCGGGCCGCTGTACCGGGCCACCGTGGGCGATACCGCGCGCAACCACACGTTGCTGGGCGTCGGCATCCAGGCGCAATTCGACAGCGGGCTGTCGCTGCGCGCGGAGTACCAGGCGCTGTTCGACTCGGGCACGCACGCCAACCAGTCGATCCTGCTGGGCATCGAGAAGACGTTCTGATCGGGGCGGCTCCACGCATCACCACGATGCATGGAGCCGCAGGCACATGAGCGTCAGGCGTTGCGCCGGCTGAAGCGCGCCCGCAGCCGGCGGTTCAGCGGATCGCCGTAGAAGCGAGCCACCAGCCAGGCACACAGGGCGGAAGCCAGGAAGAAGACCAGCAACAGCGGCAGTTTGCGCTCCGGCGTCAGGGTGGCCTTGGGCACCAGCTCGCGCAGGATGCCCAGCACGATGATATGGAACAGGTAGAGCTCGTAGCTGTGCGCACCCAGCCACGCGAGGGGCGCACCGACACGACGGGCGAACGCGCCACCGGGCAGTGTGGCGACGGCGACCAGGAATATCGCCGCCGCGATACCCATCTGCGTGGCGCCGAAGGCCTCGTTGCCGTCGATACCCCGCATGTATACCCAGCCCATCGCCAGCAGGGCGAGCAGCGCCAGCCACCGGCGTAACATCGGCGTCCAGACCACCTCGCGTGCGGCGACCGCTGCCGCGCAGCCGCAGACCAGCATGTCCACGCAGGCCAGGTTGCCGTACAGGTAGAACAGCTCGTTGTCGTCGTGCAGCCAGCGGTAGGCCGGGCCGATGACGAGGCCGGCACAGCCGACCACCACGCGCTGCCAGGGCCGTCGGGCGATGAGCAGCACCAGCGGGTAGACCAGGTAGAACACTTCCTCGACCGACAACGACCAGTAGACGTTCATCGCGTAGTTGAAGTACCCGACCGACCCCATCAGCACGTTGTGCCAGAACGTCAGCACCGAGACGTCGGCGAGGACGAAGAAGCCGTTGCCCAGCGGCGTGCCCTGCTGCACGTTGGAAAAGTCCGGCAGCCCGGCCAGGCCCAGCACCGTGATGATCGCCAGCGCCAGCACCACGGACGGGTAAAGGCGGAACAGGCGCAGGCGATAGAAATGCCCCAGGTCGATACCGCCCAGGCTGCCGTAGCGGCGGAGGATGTTCGAGGTGATCAGGAAGCCCGAGATCACGAAGAACACGGACACGCCGTAGTTGCCGTTGTAGAAAAGCGTCCGCAGCGTGTCCACCGGCACCCCGTCGGCCAGCGGGCTACGATGCAGCCGGTAGGTCAGCGAGAAGTGCAGCAGCATCACCATGACGATGGCCAGGCCGCGCAGCAGGTCGATGTAGAGGTTGCGCCCGGCGTGTCCGGCGGTGGTGGGCGGGACGAGCGGCATCGGCATCGCTTCCTGGCATCGGACCGGGCAGTCCGTGGTTTATGTTCCTGCCGCAGATCGGCCGGTGTACCCTAGGCGGATGCTCAACAATGACACACTCCGCAGCATCCGCTACATGCTCGACCTCGGCGAGGTCCATGTGGTCGAGATCCTCAAGCTCACCGGCTTCGAGGCCACCCGCGAACAGGTCGATCCCTGGCTGCGCAAGGAAGACGAGCCCGGCTTCGTCGAGATGCCCGATGCGGCCCTGGCCCACTTCCTCGACGGCCTGATCCTGCACCGCCGTGGCCGCGACGAAAGCCAGCCGCCGCGACCGGTGGAGACCCGGGTCAATAACAACGTGGTGCTGAAGAAGCTGCGCGTCGCCTTCGAACTGAAGGAAGACGACATCCTGGCCCTCATGACCAACGCGGGCTTCCGCGTCTCCCGTGGCGAGATCAACGCCCTGTTCCGCCAGCCCAAGCACAGCAACTTCCGCCTCTGCGGCGACCAGTTCCTGCGCAACTTCCTGAAGGGCCTGACTGGCAAACTGCGCGGCGCCTGACGTTATGGCCGCTCACGTGTGAGCCCGCAGGTCCGCGCAGGGCGCAGGGCTGCGCGGGACGGCGAAGCGCTTACCGGCGCTCGCCGCGCTTCCAGACGACCTGGCGCACGATGAGCGCCACTACCAGCACGGCGACGAACGCGCCATAGCCCCACAGTGCCGGCACCACCTGTTGCCAGATGGCGCCACTCTTCGGGCCGAAGCTATCGGCGGGCGGCAGCTCCACCGCGTCGAACGAGACCAGGGCCGCCTGGATCGAAGCGACCACGGCCGCGACCAGCGCCAGCACGTCGAACGCGCGGCGGGTAGCGTTGGTCACCAGCGACTTCGGGTACTGCCAATAGGCCCAGCCCAGCACGATCAGCCAGGGCGCCAGCAGCATCAGGGCCAGGTAGCGCATGGCTCAGCTTGCCTTCTTCGCCGCCGCTTTGGCCGCCGCCTCGTCCGCCGTGACGGCAGCGAGTGCGTCCAGCGCCGCGCGAACGCGAGCCTCGGCCTCGGCGCGGCTGGCTTCATCGGTGAAGGACGGACCCGTGGCTACCGTGGCGCCATCGACCTGCAGCCCCAGCTGATCGCCGACAGCGGCGAGCGAGGCAGCCGCACCGCCCAGCGTCGCCAGCGACTGGCGCAAGGCACCCGCCGCCTTGGGATCGGTAAACGCCTTGGACAGCAGCAGTTCGGCGCCATCCGCATCGAACAGGCGGAAGCGGAAGCTGCCGTCGTCGTCGCGGAAGCTGGCGATGCGCGGCGGGCGCGCTTTCGGCGCAGCGGCCGGCACCGCGGGCGACGTTGCGTCCGCCTGGCGGCGGTAGCGCGGGCTGCGGAGGCCGACGGCTTCGCGCAGCGTCTCCAGCAGCGGCCCGGCCACGGCACGGGCCTTGGCGGCACCGGCCAGCAGCACGTCTTCCATGTCGTCCGGCCGAGCCATCAGTGCTTCGTAGCGATCGCGCATGGGCGCCACGTCGGCTTCGATGCGGTCGAACAGGGCCACCTTGGCCTCGCCCCAGCCCATGCCGCCCTGCAACGACTGCTCGAAGGCCACGGTTTCGGCCGGCGAGGCGAACGCCTTGAAGATCGTGAACAGCGCAGCGTCCGCGGTGTCCTTCGGCTCACCCGGCGCGCGCGAATCGGTGACGATCTTCATGATCGCCTCGCGCATGCCCTTGGCCCCGCCCTCGAACAGCGGGATAGTGTTGTCGTAGCTCTTGGACATCTTGCGACCGTCCAGGCCCGGCAGCGTGGCCACCTGCTCCTCGATGTGCGCCTCCGGCATGACGAAGAACTCGCGGCCGTAGGTGTGGTTGAAGCGCTGTGCGATGTCACGCGCCATCTCGATGTGCTGGATCTGGTCGCGGCCCACCGGCACCTTGTTGGCGTTGAACGCAAGGATGTCCGCGGCCATCAACACCGGGTACATGTACAGGCCCGCGGTGATGCCTGCATCCGGGTCTTCCTGGCCATCGACGTTGCGATCCACGGCGGCCTTGTAGGCATGGGCACGGTTGAGCAGGCCCTTGCCGGTGACGCAGGTCAGCAGCCACATCAGCTCCGGCACTTCGGGAATGTCCGACTGCCGATAGAAGGTGGCGACGTTCGGGTCGAGGCCGGCGGCCAGGAACGTGGCGGCGATCTTCATGCGCGAGGCTTCGACGCGATCGGCGTCGTCGCTCTTGATCAGCGCGTGGTAGTCGGCCATGAAATAGAAGGCATCGACGTTCGGGTCCTTGCTGGCCAGGACGGCCGGACGGATCGCGCCGACGAAGTTGCCGAGGTGCGGCGTGCCGGTGGTGGTGATGCCGGTGAGGACGCGGGTATGCATGGGGACCTTGGGGCTACGGACGATAACCGTCCGAGTGTAGCCCGCGACTGCCCCGGCGGCGACCCGTGGCCGCCACCGGAACCCGGGGTCAACGCATGAGCGTGGATTTGCCGAACAGCGATTCGACCAGGTCCACGGCCAGTTTCGCCGTCTGGTTGCGCTTGTCGAACGCCGGGTTGAGCTCGACGATGTCCAGCGAGCCGACCCGGCCGGTGTCCGCGATCATTTCCATGACCAGCTGGGCCTCACGGTAATTGGGGCCGCCACGCACGGTGGTGCCCACGCCCGGGGCGATCGAGGGGTCGAGGAAATCCACATCGAAGCTGACGTGCAGGTGGGTATCCGCGTCCACGCCGGACAGCGCTTCTTCCATCGCGGCCTTGATGCCGATCTCGTCGATGTAGCGCATGTCGTAGATATCGATGCCCACCTCGTGCACGAAGCGCTTCTCGCCCTCGTCCACCGAGCGGATGCCGACCTGCCGGAACACGTCCGGCGTGGTCGCCGGCGCGGTGCCGCCAATATGGGTGAGCACGTCGGGACCGTGCCCGCACAGGCAGGCGACGGGCATGCCGTGGATGTTGCCCGACGGGGTGATCTGGCTGGTGTTGAAGTCCGCATGGGCATCCAGCCACAGCACGCGGAGCTTCTTGCCCGTCTCGCGGCAATGGCGCGCCACGGCGGAGATCGAGCCGATCGCAAGGCAGTGGTCGCCACCGAGCATGATCGGCAGTTGGCCTTCGGTCAGCGCCGCGTGGATGGCATCGTGCACGGCCGTGTTCCAGGCCACCACTTCGTCCAGGTGGCGGTAACCGTTCACCGGCGGCAGCCAAGGGTTGAGCGGGCCGGACAGGTTGCCGCGATCGACCACGTGCATGCCACGGCGGGACAGGCGCTCCGCCAGGCGGGCGACGCGCAGCGCCTCCGGCCCCATGGAACTGCCACGGTGGCCGGCACCGATGTCGGTAGGGGCGCCGATCAGGGCGACGGAACGGGTAAGCGGGCTCATACGATAGGACTCAGCATCCCGCAAGTTTACATGGCGCCCGGAAACAGCCACGTTGCAGCGCGTCAGGGGGTAGCCGATAACCGCGGCGAAGGACGACGAGCGAACGGGACAGGAGCCGCGTGCGGATGCCCGCCAAATGGCGTAGACTTCCGCTCAAATGGAGAGGATTACGTCATGATCGCCTACGTCGCCGATGCCGACCCCATCCGTTATGAACTCCGCGAGACGGTGCATAGCCGCATGGCCCGGCTGCTCGATCTCAAGCTCGAGTCGGATGCGGATGCCGTCCGGCTGGTCAGTCAGGGGATTTCGGTCCATTCCTATCGCCGCGTGGCCGACAAACTGCATTTTCCCGCCAACCTCGTTGCGCCGGAAAGCACGGTGCGCCGTCGCCTCAGCGAAGGCCGCTTCAGCGAAGTCGAATCCGAACGCGTGGTCCGTGTCGCCCGGGTATTCGCGGAAGCCGTCGAACTGTTCGGTGACGAGGCCATGGCGCTCACCTGGTTCAACACGCCGGCCGACTACCTGGACGGCGACCCGCCGGTCACCCCGCTGGCGCTTGCGGCCAGCGACAACGGCGCGCGGCTGATCGAGGCACGCATCCTGCGCACCGCCCACGGCATGTTCTGATGCGCCTGTGGCGTATCTCGTCCTACCCCGGCCTGAGCGGGGTGGGCGGCCAGCATGCCGACGGCCGCTGGCACACGCGGGGCCGCGCCATCCTGTACACCTCCGAGCACCCTGCCCTCGCCATGGTCGAAGCCATGGCGCACATGCGCCTGGGCATCACGGCCATCCCGCTTACGCTCAAGCTGATCGCCATCGACGTGGACGATCGCGCCACTCTGGCGCCGACGCCCCGGCTGCCGTCGGGCTGGCAGGCCAACGAGCCGACCAGCCAGGCCGTCGGCGACGCCTGGCTGGCCCGCAAGGATCACCTGTTACTACCGGTGCCGTCGGCGATCCTCGCGCATGCGACCAACGTGCTGGTGAATCCCGCGCATGCGGACATGGCACGCTGCGTGACCGAGGTCGAGGTGGAGCCGTTCTGGTTCGATCGGCGCTATCTGCGCTGAGGGCTGGCTTCAGAAAAGTGACAGGTGACCGCCGCCTTCGACATAGGCGTCGTAGAACCGGCGCTTCTTCGCATCGAGCATGGGCTCACCCTGCATGCGATCGCCAAGACGCATCATCATCGGCGCCGCTGGCGCATACCGGGGCCATGCGACCTGCCCCTCAACGGTGGGTCGTCCCGTCTTGACGAAGCTCAGCCAGTACGCGGTCATCGTATCGGCAATGACACGATCGCGTGGCTGGAAAGCCCGTCCTTTCGCCGCGTCGAGATTGCCTAGCGCATAAGGAATCTCCGAGCTGTGGAACGCGCCGAAGGCTTCCGAACCGGGTTCGACATGATCGAACAGGTAAAGGTAGATCGGTTGATGACTTGCCGCGGCACGCGCCCTTGCCCAGCGCTCCGTGGCGGCCATGCCTCGCTCGCGGCGCAGGCGCCGTTCCGCGGCATCGGCGTCGCCGGACGCTTCGTCCGCCGTCATGCCGGCAAGGATGGGCGTGTCGATAAACGTGCCGGCGACACTGGCATAGGGGTTGGACGGAATCAGCCGTCCGTCGATCACCGGCGCGAACGTCATCATCCCTTCGTCGGCCTGACGGGCCGCCTGCGCCACCTGCGATGCAGGCAGACGACGCAGTTCATCAATGGTGCGTACGCCTGCCGCGGCCAGGACTTTCTTGCCCGTTGCCTGCGCCTGCGCAAGGGTTCGGGGCGCTATGCCCATGCCGGGACCGCTTTGCGAGATGACCTGCTGGAACAGGCCTTTCGCGGCGGGCGCCACCATCAGGTCGTGGATCGCCATGGAGCCCGCCGACTGGCCCGCGAGCGTGATGCGCGACGGATCGCCGCCGAACGCCCGCGCGTTGTCCCTGATCCAATGCAGCGCGAGCAACAGGTCCTCGATGCCGTAGTTACCCGGCGCACCCTCGGCGGCAGAGAGCTCCGGAGGCGCGAGGAACCCGAAGACGCCGAGGCGGTAGTTCACCGTGATCACGATGATGCCGCCGCGTGCCAGCGTAGCGCCGTTATAGATCGGCACCGATCCCGAGCCACCGGCAAAGCCGCCGCCGTGGACCCAGACCATGATCGGCAGGCCCGCATGTGGTGCCGTGGCGGCGGACGGGCGCCAGACATTCAGCGACAGGCAGTCCTCGCTCACCTCGCCCTGCACGAGGTACTCCGGCGTGTACGGACCGAAGCTGCCGCCGACGTCTTGCTGGCAGGCGGGGCCGAAGGCCGTGGCCATACGGGTGGTCTGCCATGCCGGCGCCGGTCGCGGCGAGCGCCATCGACCCTCACCCGCCGTGGTGGCGCCGTAAGGGATGCCGAGGAAGGTATCGACTCCCGCAGAGCTCGTACCGGCGAGCACGCCCTGCGTCACTCGAACGAGGGGAGGCTTCGCCATGCATGCCGCGCCAGACAGCGTGGCGATGGCGATAAAGGCGATGAAAACCCGTCGAACGTCGATCATGGATCTTTCCTCGGTGGCTCGGTTGGCTGGGCGACGCTCAATGGGACGACACGAAGCCCGACGGCGTCAGTGCTTCCGGCATGGCGAAGTCCCGTCGCATCCGTGCCACTTCCTCCACGGGAGGGCGACCGAACAGGCGCTTGAATTCACGACTGAACTGCGAGGCGCTTTCGTAGCCGACGGCGGCCGCGGCCGCCGCGGCCGTCGTGTCCTGGCGAAGCATGTGCAGCCTCGCCTGGTGCAGCCGGGTCGATTGCACGTAGCGCATCGGCGACGTGCCGGTCATCGCGCGAAAATGGGCATGAAACGTCGGCACGCTCATGGCCGCCTCATCGGCCAGGCGATCGACGCTGAGGGCCTTGTCGTACTCGCTGTGGATCAAACGGATCGCGCGCGCCACCCTGCCGAATCGCCCCTGCTGGGCCAGCGCGGCACGCATCGAGCCGCCCTGCGCGCCGCACAGCACGCGGAAGTAGATCTCCCGCACCATGGCCGGGCCAAGCAGTTCGCCCTCCGGCGCATTCGCCAGCGCCTCGAGCAGTCGCAGCACCGCCATCGACAGCGAGGCTTCCATCGGCGAGGAATACAGCCCGCGGGGCTCAGCCGTGGCGATGCCTTCGTGGCGGTCCAGTTGCTCGCACAGGTCGAGGGCCATGGCGCTGTCCAGGCGAAGGTAGATCGCCAGCAGCGGCTCCTGCGCCGTGGCATGCGTCTCCATCGTGAAGGGCACCGGCACGGACACGACGAGGTAGTGCTGGTCGTCGTAGACGAAGGTCTGACGCCCCAGGAAGCCTCGCTTGCTTCCCTGGACCACGATGACGATGCCGGGCTCGTACAGCACGGGCGTACGACTCAGCGGTCGATCGGCGCGAAGCAGGCGCACGTCGGGCAGGCACGTCAGTGTGTATCCCTCGTCGCGGGCCATCCCGCGGAGAAGACCGATCATGCGCTGACGCCGGCGGTGGCTATCGTCCATCGCGCCAATGTCCCTCATCCCATGCGTCGATGCAAACCGGCCTCATAGGATCAGGCAATAGCCCAAGAGACCAGGCCATGGGATGCAACGTCCACGGGAACTACCTTGGTCGGCATCTCATACGAAAAGGCCAGGCCATGGGCAGCAAGACATGTTTCATCACCGGCGTCAGCAGCGGCTTCGGGCAGGCGTTGTCGCGCGAAGCCCTCGCGGCCGGCCATCGCGTCATCGGCACCGTGCGGAGCGAAGATGCCCGCTTCGCATTCGAAGCCCTGGACGCCACGCGCGCGCATGCGGTCATCCTCGATGTCACCGACCACGACGCGATCCCCGGAATCGTCGCCGATGTCGAATCGCGCCATGGCGCCGTCGATGTGCTGGTCAACAACGCGGGCTACGGCCACGAGGGCATCCTGGAGGAGTCGCCCATGGAAGAGATGCGTCGGCAGTTCGAGGTCAACGTCTTCGGCGCCGTGGCCGTGACGAAAGCCTTCGTGCCGAGGTTCCGCGAACGCCGCCGCGGCCACATCGTCAACATCACTTCCATGGGCGGCTTCATCACCATGCCGGGCATTGCCTACTACTGCGGCAGCAAGTTCGCCCTGGAAGGCATCAGCGAGGTACTGGGAAAAGAGTTGGCACCGTTCGGCGTTCACGTCACGGCCGTCGCGCCGGGCAGCTTCAGGACGGACTGGGCCGGGCGATCCATGCAGCGCACGCCTCGCAGCGTTGCCGACTACGACGCATTATTTGAACCGATAAGGCGGGCAAGGAAGGAAAAAAGTGGCCACCAGCTGGGCGACCCCACACGGGCGGGCAAGGCGATACTCGCGTTGATCGACCTGCCCGATCCACCCGCGCACCTTCTGCTGGGCAGCGACGCACTTGACCTGGTGCGCGGCAAACTGGGCACCATGGCGGCGGACATCGATCGCTGGGAGGCGTTGTCGAGATCGACCGACGGTTGAGGCCGATCGGGATTTTCGCGGGGTGGTGCCGACACCCGGATTCGAACTGGGGACCTACCGCTTACAAGGCGGTTGCTCTACCAACTGAGCTATGCCGGCGAAGTGCGGAAGTTTATCAGAAGCAACCCGTGGGTCGAGTGGTCACGGCAGGGTTGCGCAGGCCCTTGCGGAGGTCGCTGCCGCCATCCTCGGGCACCACCACGTCCAGCCACCACACGGGCGTGGTCTCGGTACGTTCGCTCATGCGGGCCGGGAAACCGGCGGCGGCCACTTCGTCGCGGCGCTTGCGCGCGTTCGCCGGGTCGTGAAACAGGCCAAGGGCCACGGAGTTCTGCAGCTCACCCTGCACCGTCACCACGAAATAATCCTTGATGCCCTTGGCCTCCAGTCGACGGGCCTGCGCCAGCGCCTGCTCGCGCGTGGCCTGCGCGGGCAGGAACACCCGCCAGCCGCGGGACTCGCTGGCCTGCTCCTGGCGCTGGCGACTGCGCACCGTGCGCGAGGCGATGGCCGTGCGCGCGGCGCGCAGGTCCACCTGGTTGGCGAACGGACCCACGGCGAGGCAGCGATAGGCGCGTTTGGGGCTGGTCGGTGCCGGAACGGCCGGCGGTGGTGTCGTGGGCAAGGAGGATGACGGTGCCTTCGCTTTGGCGGCGGCCGCTGCCAAGGCGGACGTCGCCAAGGCGCCGGACACGGGCGCAATCGGTGCAGAGGCAGCGGGTGTGGATGCGGGGACCGATGCCTGGGTGGTTGCCGTCGCCGGCGATGCATTCGAAGACGCCGGTGCCGCGGCGGACGTCGGCACCGCAAGCGCGGCATGGACCGGCGCGGCGGCAAGTGGCGCTACGGTAGCCGCCGGCGCCGGCACCTCGGCCAACAGCTTGAGCCGAGGCACGCCGCTGTCGGTGGGGTCCACCGCATGGGTGCCGGTGTCGCCCAGCAGCAGCCACGCGGCTACCGCGATGTTGAGGGCGATCAGCAAGACGAAGAACAAACGCAGCAGCATGGTGGCCTTGGGCGTGACGTTGGACCTGCGCGCGTTCCCCTGGTCAGAACCGGCGGCGTCGGGATTCTAGGCGATATCGACGGTGGCGGTGTGCACCGTGGCCCATACGGCCAGCCCACGCAGCACGGTATCGGGCACGAGCATGACCTCGTTCTCGAGCAGCGGGGCCAGCACGGCGGCGTCGCCCCCGCCCAGGGTCACGGTGGGGTGTCCGCCGAGGGTGTCCCGCGAGCGCTCGACGAAACGATCGACCAGGGCCGCGCAGGCCTGCCAGCAGCCCGAGGCCAGGCCGTCGGCGGTGTTGTCGGCCAGATCGCGAACGTTGCCCGCGGTCGATGGGCGCACCTGCACGGTGGCCCCGAGCACGGATTGCTGCATCAGCAACGGGCCCGGCGCGATCCAGCCGCCGAGGTGCCGGCCTTCCGCATCCAGCGCATCCAGGGTGAGCGCCGTGCCCACGCTGGCCAGGACACAGGGCGAGCGTCCCGCCGCATGCGCATCCACCAGCGCCAGGAAGCGATCCACCCCCAGGCGCTGCGGCTCCGCGTACGCGTTGGTCACGCCGCAGGCCTGCGCCGGCGTGCGCACCCACTCGGCCTTGAGACCGAACGCCTTGCGCGCCGCCACATCCACCGCGGTTTCCCGCGCGGAGTCCACGACGGAGGCGCCGACGACCCGCGTCGGTGTCGGCCACGCGGCCCACAGCACGGCCAGTTCGTGCGCGATGTCGGCATCCCAGCCGAACGCACCCCGATGGGTGAAGGTGGTGCCGTCCAGCAAGGCGAACTTCAGGCGGGTGTTACCCAGGTCCAGCAACAGGATCACATGCCGCTCCTGCGCACGGAGACATCCGCGCTGTCAACCGTCACCGACTCGCCGTCGGCGCGGCGCACGCGCAGCGCCCCGCGCTCGTCCACACCTTCACCCATGGCGTTGTATTCGCCGCGCGGATCGATGACGCGCAGCGGCTGGTCGCGCAGCAAGTCGTTGGCGGCGTACTCCGCGGCGAAGGCCGAAAAGCCGCGACGCTCGAAGGCAAGCAGCCCTTCCGCCAGCGCGGAGACCACCGCCGTGGCTACCTGGTTGCGTCCCGGCGGCTGCCCACCGGCCAGATCGGCCAGGTCGGTCACCGGCTGGGCGGCACGCTCGCGCAGGGTATCGGGCAGGCGGATATTGAGGCCGACACCGATGATGGCCGCGCAGGGCCCGGAATATTCACCGGACAGTTCGACCAGGATGCCGGCCAGCTTGGCGTGCCCCGCAAGCACATCGTTCGGCCACTTCAGGCCGGCCGTGCGGATGCCCAGGTCGTCCAGCGCGCGGATCAGCATGACCCCGACCGCCAGCGACAACCCGGACAGCGACGCGAACCCGCTGTCGAACCGCTTGAGCACCGACAGGTACAGGTTCATGCCCGGCGGCGACAGCCACACGCGCCCACGACGCCCACGTCCGGCCGATTGCGTCTCGGCCATGACGAACGCGAGGTCGTCCAGGGTGGGGATGCGTCGCGCCAGCTCGCTCGAGGTGGAGTCGATCTCCCAGTGGGTTTCCAGCATGCCGACCCGGGGCGAGATCTCCGGCGCCAGCGAGGCGCGGATGCGCTGGGCGTCGAGCAGCTCCGTGGTCCATGGCAGGCGGTAACCCCCGCCGACCTTGGCCTCCACCGGCACGCCCTTGAGCCGCAGGGATTCGATCTGCTTCCACACGGCCGCACGCGTGACACCGGCCTGCCGGGCCAGGGTGGCACCGGACACGGCGTCGCCGCCGGCGAGGGCTTCCATGAGGTCGCGAGCGAGCATGGGCTACCGTGGGCCGTCAGGCGGCCGGTGTCGGGGAGGGAAGGAGCCGGGACATTACGCAATTCTAGGGCAGCGGGAAGGATTTCGCCCGCGTTGGCCCGGGAGGGCCGATGACGGACCTCCAGCACTGGCACCTACGCGATATTTCTGAGAGGATCGGTCGTCCCCCGGCATGTCCGGGGCCCACGGGGTATACCGATGAACGCCAGACCGTACATCTTCGGATGGCTGTGCCTCGTCGGTGCCATCGGCACCGCCGCCGCGTCCGACGCCCGCATGACCAGCAACCTGCTCTCCCTGGGCCGGTCGGTCGCGTCGTCGACGTCGTTCGATGCCGGTTCCACCTCGCGCTCCGGGCAGGACAGCGGCCGCGACAGCGCCGCTACGGACACGGCGCGCCCGTTCCATGGGGTACCCGGCACGCGGGGCCAGGGCCAGATTCCCATGCCGCCGCCGGTGGATGCCGACGCCGACACGCACGACGGCTCGTCGGGCGGTCGCTCCTCGGGGCCAAGCTGGCAGTCGATGCTTCCCGGGTCCATTTTCTAGAACGGCCCGGATCGTTCCTTGGGCGTTCTTTCCTCGTGGCTTGCGCGTTTTCGCGCGCCGATTCCTCCGATCGACGACACGCTGTGGGCGCAGGCGGTGGCACGGTTGCCGCTGGCACGCGCACTGGACCCGCCGCGTGCGCGCTACCTGCGCGAGCTGGCCACCCTGTTCCTGCATACCAAGCGGTTCCACGCGCTGGGCGGCGCGGTGCTCGACGATTTCTGGCGACTGGCCATCGCCATGCAGGCCAGCCTCCCCGCCCTGCCGCACGGCCCGAAAGCCTTCAAGGGCTGGACCAACGTGCTGGTCTATCCGGGGCAGTTCAACGTCCGGCGCAGCCGCCACGACCCGCCGACCGGCGTGGTAACCGAGAGCGACGACACGCTGATCGGCGAAGCATGGGAGCGGGGACCGATGGTGCTCTCGCTCGCCGATGTCGCCCTGGACATCGAGGCGCCGTGGGACGGTGTCAATGTGATCGTGCACGAGATGGCGCACAAGCTGGACATGCTGGCGCGCCCGGCCAACGGTGTGCCGCCCCTGCCGCCGGGCATCGATCGGCGCGAGTGGATCGCCACCATGCAGCGGGGCTTCGAACGCCTGTCGCGCGCCGCGGATCGTGGGCGCGAGACGGCCATCGACCCGTACGGCGCGGAAGCCCCCGAGGAATATTTCGCCGTGACCAGCGAGATGCATTTTTCGCAGCCGGCGGCGCTACGTGAGGCGGAGCCGGCGGTGGCCCGGCTGCTCGAGGCCTTCTATGGGCCCTCACCCGCCGATCAGGGCTGAGAGCCATCGGGTGCGGCTGCCTGCCTGCGCAGGCAACACGGTAAAATCAGGCCGGCGGGATGCGCACGCTGAAGCGGGCGCCGCCCAGTTCCTCGGAATGGTCGACGTGGAGTTCGCCCTGGTACGCCTTGACGATGTCCTGCACGATGGACAAACCGATGCCGTGGCCCTGCACCCGCTCATCGCCACGGACACCGCGCTGCAGGATCAGGTCGATCTTGTCGTCGGGGATACCCGGGCCATCGTCTTCAACGATCAGCTCCAGGCCGGCGCGGCCGCGCACCTTCGCCACCGAGCGTGCGGTGAGCAGCACACGATGCGAGGCCCACTTGAAGGCGTTCTCGACCAGGTTGCCCATCAGTTCGAGCAGGTCGCCCTGCTCCCCCGGGAAGGTCACACCGTCCTCGATCTCGAATTCGCACAGCACGTTCTTGGCGGCGTAGACCTTTTCCAGGCTCTGCACCAGGTCTTCCGCATGCCCGGCGATCGGCTCGACCGAGGCGATGGTGCGTCGGCCCGAGGTGGCCGCGCGCGACAACTGGTAGGCCACCAGTTCGTCCATCTTGCGCACCTGCTCGAGGATATCCCCGCGCAGGCTGCGGGCGTCGGCATCGTTTTCCAGCTGCGAACGCACCACCGCCAGCGGCGTCTTCAGGCTGTGCGCGAGGTCGGCCAGGGTGTCGCGATAACGCGTGCGCTGCTCGCGCTCGCTGTCGATGAAGGCGTTGAGGCGCTTGGTCAGCACCGTCAGCTCCATCGGGTAGGGGCCGTCCAGGTGGTCGCGCGCGCCACGCTCGATGTGGGCGAGATCGCTGGACACGCGACGCAGCGGCAGCAGGCTCCAGCGCAGCAGGAACAGCTGCAGCAGCATCAGCATCATGCCCAGCATGGCCAGCCAGAGGAACTGCGTACGGCGGTATGTCGCCACCTGCCGCTCGAACTGGTCTTCCGTCTGTGCCACCGCGAAGGTCAGCGGCACGCTGCGCTTCTCGGTGCTGTCCAGCGACACGCCGTAACTGAAGACATACAGCTTGCCGCTGCGGGTTTCCACCGGCTCGAAGGCGGTCTCGCCCGGCGCCAGCATGCGCACGAAATCGAAATCGCGGCCCAGCGCCGACGACGACTCCCAGCGAAAGCCCTCGTTGCCGACGATGATGGCGTACAGGCCCGAGCCCGGCCGCGAGAAATCGGGGTTGGGCTGGCTGTCCGGGGTGGTGACCTTGCCGGCGCGGGTGATGTCCGTACCGGTGATATACGCGATGGCGTAGTTGTGCAGCCGATCGTGCATGGCCGACAGCTCGGAGGCGTAGTTGGCCTTGTTCTGCGCCAGGCCGGTGAGGCCAAGGAACGCCGCCAGCGCAAAGCCGGTGGCCAGCGCGGCGCGCGCGGCCAGCGACAACGGCCGTCGTTTGATCGGTGAAGCGTTATCCATGCTTCCGGCTACCTCGGGACGGCGCGGTGGTGAGGCGGCGCCGTCCACGGTTTCGATCAGTCTTCGTCGGCTTCGTTCCGCGGAATGGCGAAACGGTAGCCGCGACCGCGGACGGTCTCGATCGGCTTGAGCGCGCTTTCCGGATCCAGCTTGCGGCGCAGGCGGCCGATGAAGACCTCCAGCACGTTGGAGTCGCGGTCGAAGTCCTGCTGGTAGATGTGCTCGGTGAGATCGGCCTTGGAGACCAGCTCGCCCGCGTGCAGCATCAGGTATTCCAGCACTTTGTACTCATAGCTGGTCAGGTCGACCTGACGACCTTCGACGGTGACCGTCTGCGCCGTGGTGTCGAGCTTGATCGGCCCACAGGCCAGCACCGGCTTGGACCAGCCGCTGGCGCGACGGACCAGCGCATTGATGCGGGCCAGCAGCTCCTCGACATGGAACGGCTTGACCAGGTAATCGTCGGCGCCGTGCTTGAGGCCTTCGACCTTGTCCTGCCAGCTGCCGCGCGCCGTGAGGATCAGGATCGGGTAGCGCTGGCCGTGCTCGCGCAGCGCCTTGACCAGGTCCATGCCCGAGAGCTTGGGCAGCCCCAGGTCGATGATGGCCAGGTCGAAGGGCACCTCGCGGCCGAGGTAGAGCCCCTCTTCGCCGTCCTGGGCCGCGTCGACGGCGAAGCCATCGCGTTTCAGGCGCGCGGCGAGGGTCTCGCGAAGCGGTGCCTCGTCCTCAACGAGCAGGATGCGCATCAATGTTTCTCCTTGTTGTCCCCGGCACTGAGGTCCAGGGGCTTGGCGGTTTCGGTTCGGACGGGGACGACGCGGACGTGACCGTCCAGCGTCAGCACCTTGACCCGGTATTCGGTGATCCGGCCGCGCTCCACGAGCCGCGTATCCGCCGACAGCACTTTCCCCCCGGTTTCCTTCTGCACCTTGCTAACGGCCTGTTCGAGCGTCAGCGACTGTTCCGCCTGGGCAGCCACGGGCAGCGCGACGCAGAACGCGGCGAAAATTAGCGGAAGAAACGTGATTTTCATGTCTGGCGCGGCACGACGGCGGACGGCAAGTGGCACGATCATGCCCATGGCCTACCCGCCTGAAGCTGAACGAAACCTAGGCGGCCTGCCGCAAAGGTGCCATGGCGGCCTCGATCAGGCGCCAATCGGCGCCCGGAAGGTGCGCGCCCTCGCTCAATTGGCGCCGGAAGCCGCGTGCACCGGGCTCGCCCTGGAACAGTCCCAGGATGTGCCGGGTGATGTGCTTGAGCTGGGTGCCCCTGGCCAGTTCGGCGTCTATATAGATGCGCATGCGCTCCAGCACCTGGGCCCGGTCGGGCACCGGCGCGCCGTAGAGGTCAGCCTCCAGCCGGGCCAGCACGAAGGGGTCGTGGTACGCCGCCCGTCCCAGCATCACGCCATCCACCCGGGCCAGGTGCTCGCGCACCGCCTCCACCGTGGTGATGCCGCCGTTGATCACGACGGTGAGCTGGGGGAACTCACGCTTCAGGCGGTAGACCCGCTCGTAGTCCAGCGGCGGGATCTCACGATTCTCCTTGGGGCTGAGCCCTTCCAGCCACGCCTTGCGCGCATGCACCACCAGGATGCCCACGCCGGCCTCGACCATGCTGGTGGTGAAGCGCTGCAGGTCCTCGTAGGCATCCTGGTCATCCACGCCGATGCGGCATTTGACCGTGACCGGCACGTCCACCACGTCGGCCATGGCCCGCACGCACTCGCCGACCAGGGCCGGCTCGCGCATCAGGCAGGCGCCGAACTTGCCGGACTGCACGCGATCCGACGGGCAACCCACGTTGAGGTTGATCTCGTCGTAACCCGCCGCGGCGCCCATGACCGCGGCCTTCGCCAGCTCCACCGGGTCGCTACCGCCCAGTTGCAGGGCCACGGGGTGTTCCTCGTGGCTATGCTCCAGCAGGCGCAGCTGGTTGCCGCGCACCAGCGCCGCACTGGTGACCATCTCGGTGTAGAGGCGGGCGTGCGGGGAAAGCAGCCGGTGGAAGTAGCGGCAGTGTCTATCGGTCCAGTCCATCATCGGTGCCACCGACAAAGCCCACAGTCCCGAAATAGCGGGATTTTGGCTGTCTGATGCGGGCTGGAGGAGACTTTTCATGTAGCACTTTCTCGGGATTTTCGGAGCGTTTTGGGGCGTTTCTGACTTCTCAGTGCTACATTTGCTGCTACGAAACAAGGAATGTAGCACCGTGGGTGCCATTACTTTACGCCGGCGCCGCAATGGCGCGGCCAGTTACACCGCGCAGATCCGATTGAAGCGCGGCGGACAGATTATCCACACCGAGGCGGAGACCTTCGACCGCAAGCAACACGCCCAGGAGTGGATGCGTCGACGAGAGGCAGAACTGGACAAGATGCGCGCCCGAGGCCAGCTGGGCAGTGCGAAGGATACGCTAGGCGACTTGGTACGGTGGTACCGCGACACGATCGGACCCACAGCCGGTTGGGACGCACGAAAGCAGCAGACCTAGAGCGCATCCAGCGCTACCCGATCGCCAATCGCCCGCCGTCGGGCTGACATCCCAGGACTTCGTGGACGATGTGATGTCTCGGCGCGCTGAGGGTGCGGCCGCGGCGACCGCCGGCAACGATCTAGTCTGGTTCGACCAAGTGCTGCGGTCAGCTGGCCACTCACGAAACATCCCCGTCAGCCTTGAGCCGCTCTCCGCAGCGCGGCACGAGCTCAGGGCGCGCAAGGTCGTCGTCAAGAGCGCCTGGCGTGATCGACGGCTAACTGCTGACGAGGACAAGAAGCTGCTCTCGCACTTCAGCGCGCCCGACGTGCGTGCGTCCATCCCCATGCTCGACATCTACCAGTTTGCGCTGGCCACCGCTCGCCGGCAGGAGGAAATCACCCGCCTGCGCTGGGACGACCTGGACCGCGACAAAGGCATCGCCTGGCTCAATGACGTGAAGCACCCCACGCGCAAGAAGGGAAACCGTCAGGCGTTCCGCATGCTGCAGGGCGGGTGGGCGATCGTTGAACGTCAGCCGCGGGGCGAACTGGTCTCCCCCTACGACAGCCGCTCGATCGGTGCCGCGTTCCGCCGCGCGTGCAAGGTGCTCGGCATTCAAGACCTGCACTTTCACGACCTTCGTCACGAGGCCACCAGTCGCCTGTTCGAGCGCGGGTACCAGATTCACGAGGTGGCGCAGTTCACGTTGCATCAGTCGTGGCAGACGCTTCGGCGCTACGCGCAGCTGCGGCCGGAAGATCTCCCCGAGCGGTAAGCCTGGACGGCTGGAGACGGCTGACCTCGGCGCCCTCCGACGACTATGGCGGTGAGTCCGTCCCGTTTGATGGGTCCAGTGCGCGCGCTATACGCTCGGCAATGTTTGGCTTCGTCGGAAAATAGCGATAAAGGCGATATTCGCGAAATCAAGGCGTAAATATGCGCAATATCAGTGGTTTAGCGTGCCTTGTTGAAGACGATTTTTTGGCGATATCAGGGCGATAAAATTGCTCTATATAACAGTGATATTTCGATCTATATAAATCAATTACTTATCCGAATATCGCCATTCGTATCGCCCTTGCCAGCGATATAATTTTCGTTGGCGCGCAAGGGCTGCGGCCCGATTTCATGTAGTTGTCGCCTTTATCGCCGTAGCTGGGAGCGCTGAAGGGAAGGCCGGCGAAATCGGGGAACAACCGCAGTATCGAGAAGTTTTGTTGAGAACGATTCTCGATAAATATTTTACATAGGCATATCAGACAGGCTTCTAGTGCCGAACGGACGAGGATGCAGAGCGCGAAGTTCAACTGGGTCAAATAGCGCGTTCTCCGCGGCGTCTACGTCACCGCGGCAGCGGTGCTGGGCTCGTTGACTGTCTTAGCTGTCCAACTTCCCCATGATGCGAGCGAGACCCTAGCCGCTTGGGTGCAAGCCTTCGGGTCGATCGTCGCTATCGCAGTCGCGTACTTGGTAGGGGCGAGGCAGAGCCAGTCAGCCATTGAAGCCGTGGAAGCTGCGCAGCGCGGGGAGCTCGAGAGTACAAAGGGCGGCCTCTTCGCGGTCGTCCAGGCGGCGTTCGATCAAACTGAGGCAATTAGCCTTGTGATGAACAGGGAAGTTCCCAGGGAAAGCCTGCATGAGGTGTACCACCGTGTTGTCACCCAGCGTTACATCAGAGCTCTTGAGGCGCTCCCCTTATTTGAATTCGGGGCAAAAGGTGGTGTGGCTGCCATCCTGAGTATGCGGGACCAATTCCTTTTTCTTGAGGAGGCGCTCGAACTCTACTTAGCTGGTCCTTGGAAATATCCTGAACTCAGGAAAACTCTGGACAGCTTCATTCGCCCCGAAGATAGGCACGAATTGAGCAGCGCGCTCGATCGCGCAAATGCCGTTCTTATCCACAATGTACGCGTCCATTTGGCCGAGATATCGAGCAATTACGAACTTATACGCGGCTCGATGCTTACTGCCCAACACGGCCAGTCCTAGATCGCCATCAGGTGCCTCAATTCGCATCACGACCGAGCACGGTTGGACCCCTGTAACCTGGGCGACACCGGGGCGCGCACACCGATCACTCTTAGACATCGCAACCGCGAAGTATGGAAGCATCGAATGACTGAAATACCGTCTCCACCTTCTGAAATGCTATACCACTACTGTTCGAGTGACGCTTTCCTCTCAATTTTGAAGAATCGCAGCATTTGGCTTTCTTCCCTATCGCTCGCTAACGACACGATGGAGGGCAGACTCCTTCGCCACCTGTTCATGGAGAAGGCGAATACCGGTGGGATAGATGCGGGCGTGGCGGCGGCACTGGAGGACCGCTTGGAATTGGTCGAATCGATTTTTGACGGGTTGGCCTTCTGCCTCTCGACAAATGGCGATCAGCTAAGCCAGTGGCGGGGATACGCAGACGAGGCGCGAGGGTTTGCAATCGGCTTCTCACGCCACTACCTCGCCGCGCTCGCTCAGAACGACCGCACAGTGCGCCTGAAGGCGGTGGTTTACGATCCGGCAGCGCAACGGACGGTAGTAGATGCCCTCTACGAAAAAATCATCACACCGGAAATTTTAGAAGCCCTCAAGCCCGTGTCGTACGGCAGTTTGCTCACTGGCTTAAAAACATCCAAGGACGTGGAAGCTGACGTGGCTTTGCGGGCAAGTAGAGTCCTCTCCCTGGTCGGCGTGCTTTTAACCGAAGCCACTGAAGACCTCTATTCCATGAAGGGCGCCGCGTTCTCAGAAGAGGGCGAATGGCGACTTGTGACGCTCTCGACGCCAGCTTACGACAACGTCATTTATGAAATTGACTTCCGCTGCGGAAGCGGCAAGTTAATTCCTTATCGCAGCCTCGAATTACGCAAATTGGACGTTGAACCCGTGATCGAGGTCGTCGTCGGACCCCGCAATCCGACACCGCTGCCGGTAATCCAGTCGTTCATGCGCCGAGCTGGCTTCGAAAAAGTCACATTGAGGCAGTCCTTCGCCACGTATAGGTGAGAGTTTCGTCGCACAAAACGGCAGAGGTTCTGCGGGCGGATTGAACTCGCCAGGTGCATCAATATGCATCAGGGCGGCCACTCCGAAAATCGACGGCCATCGACCGCTACATCCACTACTACAATCACGACCGCATCAAGCTCAAACTAAAAGGCCTGAGCCCGGTTCAATACCGGACCCAGGCCTTGGGTGCCTAGCGCTCAGACTGTCCAACTTCTTGGGGTCAGTTCACACCGGGCTTTTTTCCGTAGCAATACGTATGTCGCTCGGGCCGCGACGTGGGGCATCCGACTACTTACGAGTCGCGTCCATGATGTAGAACTCGTAATTGACTGCCGTGCGGACAGCGCTCGCTCTGTTGGAAATGGCGGCGGAGTGTGCCTCGGGACTGGTGTAATAGGTATCTCCCGTCCCGCTCGCGTATTGATCGTTGAAATGGGACGACTCGTGGACGAGCGTTGCAACCCTGGACGGCGCTGGACTGCCGCCAGTCGCAGGATCCGTGAAGTACGTATCGCAAATGTGCACTAGGTAGGGCGAACCAGTCTCAGACCAGGCACGTGTCGCCGCGGGATAGCCGGGGCAACCACAATTAAACGAAAGCAGGCCGGCGGAAAGCCGGTAGTACGTCGCGGCCATCACCTGATCCACTTGCGCGTTATCAGAGTGAACCGAGGAAGGATCGGTCAGAAGGATCGAGCTGTCGTAGGTGCCGAACCAATAAGTGTACCGAGGATCGCTATTGTGCCCATGCTGGATTACACCATCCGCATCGTAGTCGTACGTATAGGTGGAGCCGAGATGGTTCAGCGCGGAATACGCTTGAGCGGTAGCGGCTGGAACGTCGCTGCTTAATGTCGCCGTCTGGCTCGCCGTGCACGTAGAAGCCGCCGCGCCCGTCACCGCCGCCTGCTTGGGTGCCGCGTCGCGCCGTTGCTTTAGGATAGAACCGTCCACATAGAAGGTAAGCGTATTACTGCGAGACGCCTCGCCTGATACGTCGTCACCCGCCTTTAGAGAATTGATTTTCTTCACATCCGGTGCGTGCAGCACGCGGATGCTTTTCACGTAGGTAACCTTGTACGATCCGCCCTCACTGAGCCCATATTCCGTCGCAAGGTCGACGTTCTTGGTCAGCGTCTGATGCGGTTCAAGCGTAACGAAGGACGATGCGTCCGGTGGACCAAAGTATACGTTGCGCCCCTGGTACGCCACACTTTGATTGCTGGGATTCAAAACCTCGAACTCGACGTTGGCGAGACGGTCGCCATCGGTAGCAAAAGGCGTATCGAACGATACGATCGCGATTCGCTCATTGGTCGGGTTCGTAATGGAAAACGTGATGACTCCGCGCGTCGCGAGCGTCGGATCGGACGGAACGGACAGAACCACCTGCGGAGATTGTTGAGCGACAGCTACGCCGCACCACCCGATCGCGACGACGCCGAGCGCCGCTAAGCATTTCGTGCGCACGAATGCATTCATAGATACCTCTCGCTGTTTAGGGGATTTTTCCAGCGCGTCACGCTTGCCAGCCGCTCGTGCCCACTCGACAGGCGTGTTCCCACGAGCTAGCGCACGCCAATGCGACGAACTGCTGCCCGATCATGGCGCTCATGCCCCACTAGTGTCTGTAGGGCAAATCCTACAAACGAAACTATTGCCGAAAATGGGCAGCTGATGCGACCAGGTGCGCAGCGGCTACGCAAGGTCAGACGATGTCATGCCGGAAGACATTTATGCGGCCTGGAAGGCGATGCCTGCGAAGGCACCGAAGGCACGCAGTGCATGAGGACGCTTTTTACCCTGATGGCCGAGTACGAGACCGCAAATATCCCGCTCGAGCGCGTGTGCCACATCTTTGGCCTGGGCGCCGACGAAGCAGCGAAACGGGCCAACCGCCATAAGCTGCCAGGTCCGGCCTACCGTGCTGGCACGCAGAAGGCGCCGTGGATGGTGGATGCAAACCACCTGGCCGATTACCTGGATGGGCTGAAAGCCAAGGCGGCGGACGATTGGAAGCGGGTGCAAGGAAGGGCGAATTAGCGCTTCGGTGGCACGATAGTGCAACAGAAAATTGGGGCGCATGGCATCTGGCCCTGCGCCCCAACGCTTTTTGCGAGGATCACCGCACCGTGGAAGATTACTTCGACGTTTCGTTTATAACCGTCAGAAGCTTTTCACCGATTGTCGCGTTGGAAAGCATGTCGCTGAAAGCTGTGGCCAGTGACTCGATGTCATAACAATTTAGCTCACTTTGTCCAAACCCTAGAGTGCAAGGAAAGCCCTCGTCTGCCTGTGTCCACTTTGCTAGTCGTGTGTACTTGTTACCGCCGCTCTTTGGATTCGACGCAGCGAGATATTTGCCTTTTTCGAACGCGGAACGCGGTGCCGCAGCGCCGATTGATGTGCCTATTGAAGCCTGTAACGCCGTTGACGAGGCGATACCGAGCCATCTCGCTACACTATTGTCGGGGTCGAAGGATTGCACACTGATGTTCAACCGACCGTCCGTCACGCGCGCTAGATCCTCGGAGACTTTCAAAATGAGCGCGTCTATCGAATGGCGAGCGGCTTGGGCCTTTGCGGCCGCCTCTTGTCCGCTTTTAAAGGCGCTGGCAAAGTCAGTCATGAGTAGTCCTTGATATAGACGGTGCTTGAGACGGGGAAATGGTCGTAAATTGATTCGTCATTGATGATTCGCTCAAGCAGCCCCGGGAGCTGCAGGATGCGCGAAGTGCTTTCATCAAGCAGAAAACTTCCCGCCCCCAAAAAGGATGGCGAGAACAATATTTGATCGTATGTGAACCAGCGAGAGTCGGTGCCGCCAGCGTAGTAGTGAGATCCGCAAATGCTGTCCACCATGCCAAGCGGCTCGGACTCGCCCATTCTTCGCCAGAACGGGTTGTAGAAAAAATGATCTTTGTCGACGGCAAGCGTGCGGTCCCGAGTCGCGCAAAAATACTGCGCCAGAGACGGCGAAGATGGGTCGTCGTTAAAATCTCCCATTACGACCAGATTCAACTGACCCTCATCGCGATATCGCTGCATAGACCGATGGAGCGAAAGGCCGAGATTGGTCCTCATGGGGGCAGCTTCGCCGTGGTACATTCTGCCTGGCCAATGCGCGACCACTACGTGCACAATTTCACCGCTTGGAAGCGCAGCGAAAGAAGCGACGTGCCCCGCTTTCAGTGTACGCGTCCCGTGCATGTCGTAGAGCGATTTTTCGTCAATAAACTCCAGCTTTCCGCGGTCGAAAAGTAACGCCGTATCGTTTACAGCTTTGCTTGATCGTTGCCCCATCTGCACGCTGCTCAACATGGAATCGTCCAGTCCCACCAGGATTGCCGCTACATCCTCCGAGTTAACTTCGCAAAGGCCGAGGACGTCCCAGCCAAACAGTTCACGGGCTTCCGAAAGCTGCTCAACGACAAACGCGATATCTTCGGGCGTCGTTCGGCTCTTGGCCCCAGGGGGAGACAAGCTCGTGTTCCACCAAAGGAATCGAATCGCACCGGAGAATCCCCCTCCTCCCTCTGTCATGTAGTCCTTACCCCCACGTTCGTGAAATTCAAACAGGCCTCAAAGCGGACGCTCCCAAACTTATTCGTAGATCTTTCCCATGAAGAGGAACTTTGCCAGATCTTCCAAGACGGGGCCTCAGATTGCCTCTCGGGCCAGTTTGGGCTCTGGACGTAGGCAAGAGCTCCTTCTAGGAACATTGCAATGTTCCCGTTATGCCAACCATTGACTCCACTCCATCGATAGCGCTGGGGATCAGTTTGCTCTATGGCATCGGCCTCGCGCCTTTCCTCAATGAGTGCGCTCACGAATGCCAGAAATGTTTCCCTGCTGTCGACTGCTTCCAGCAGCACTTCGGGTGATTGTCCGTCCACCAGCCATTTCCAAAAGGGTGAGTTTAAAATGTCCGCTCTGGGCAGAAATCGGACATTCGAGCTTGCCTAGCACACGTAGCGATCGCAAGGCCGGAGAGCGCCCAAAGTGTGTCCGGTGCTACGAGAGTGCAACATTCCCGACGATGGACACATCCCAATCCAAGCACACCAAGGCCTGGGAGGTTTTATCCGTCCAGCCCATCATGGGGGCGACGGTGAGGCAGAAGGCGGTGGGACCTATGGCTTGCATGCAGGTAGTTTAGCCTATGCCATTCATTGACGATGCCCGCCAGTCGACAATGGTGCCGCCTACATGATTTTGTCGGCCGTCGCCGGATACAACCGGCGAGAACCCGGAGCGGCGCGCTACCATCGGATCGACATCGGCCACCGCAGAGGCCGCCATAAGGACGAGCTCATCAATGACAGATCGTGATTATCCACGTTTTGAATTCCCAGGATTCAACACCGATGGCCACTGCTTCCTACGAGTGAGGGTTCAAGGACAAAACGCCGTTTTCCTCTGCGCTCAGCTCATCGGCTACCACGGGACATCCATCACAAATGGCGTCGAAGCCATCTTTGAGCAGGCCGTGAAACAGTTGCGGCACGATGGTTTGTATTCGTCGTCCCCACCACCGGATCTGATAAGCGCCGCGCGCCGTTCCCGATGGATCGAGTACTACCCTGAAGGCACGGGCTCGGTGTCCCGAGACTCGTTCGCACTGGTCGCATTCGACGCGAGTCTGAACCCCACGTGGAACTTCGTCGACCGACAAAAGGCCGCCAGATCCTGTGAGGTCGAGCCGAGCTTTCTCTCCATACCCCGCGAGAGCTTGCTATATGCCCCCTGAAGAGTTCAAGCCACTGATCGCCCAACGTCTGGCTGAAGGCATAGCGGGCTTTGTCAGAACGTCGAACTACAAGCGAGCTCGCCTGCCGCCGGAGCATCATTCCGAATACGAAGTACAAGGCATGATGATCGAACTTCTGATAGCGAGTCTGCCCAGCGAAAATCTGGTGGTGGAAAACCGAAAGATTCTTGATCATGCCACGCTTGGCGAATGCATCCCCGATGTCATCGTGCACTCGATCGGAGGAGGCTACTGGGGATTTTTCGAGTTGAAAACACTTCTTCTCAAAGACAGTCTGAGCGTCGCCGAAGTCACAAAAGATCTGGCGAAGCTCTGCGCTTACAAAGATGAGCATCCCAAGGCTGCCGCGGTATTCGTCCTCGTCGGGAGCCGTTCAAAACTGTTCAACCCGCAAAGGGAAGTTTCCTGGAGCGATCTCAAAATCCGGTATGACGAGGATTACTTCACCGCAGGACGAGCCAAGCCGCAGCAGATCAGCGAAAAGTATGTCGCACTTCCATGCGGCTCGTATAACCTCGAGGGAGACGACGTGATCTCCTTCATGTGGGAAATTGTAGAAGCTGAACCCCAGGGCGAACTTCTATCGACCCGATATCACTTCACGGCCCAGATGGCCGGAGCCTCCACTCCGGCTTCGGGAAACTCGGCTAGGGATACGACACCGAGATAACGGCGAGACTGAGAGGGGTTTCCATGCCCTACTGCGCTGATGCAGGGTTCAGATACAGCACACCCCACCCGTGCCCATCCAGATCGACAAAGCTGTGGGAGTACATGAAACCCAGATCTTCCGGCTCGTCGTAGGTGGTACCGCCGGCGGCAAGCGCATTGGCGACCAGTGTATCCACCTCTTCCCGACTGTCACAGCCGATGGAGATCAGCACCTCCACGGCCTCGCTCGTATCGCAGACGGCCTTGGGCGTGAAGTCCCTGAAGCGCGCGTGGGTCGTCAACATGATGTAGATCGTCTCGCTGACGATGAAGCAGGCGCCGTCGTCATTGGAAAACTGGGGGTTGTACGAGAAACCCAATGCCGTGAAGAAGGCCACGGATTTCGGCAGGTCGGCGACCGGCAGGTTGATGAAGACTTGCTTGCTCATGTTTCTCTCCTTGGCGTGGTGGGTCGGGCTGGGCTGGGGCTTGCGGCGCCACTGTAACCGAGCGTGCGCATGCCAGCACTAGCGCGGATGCACCCGCCCTCTGGCACGCTGCATGCAAGTCGGTTATTTTCCGAGCACGCATGGCCGGTATTGGCCATTTGCAGGGGATCCACTGTTATGACGAGAGCGATCGTGCTGGCCGCGTGGCTGGCGGCAGGGACATGGATGGCCGGGGCCACATCCGCGAAAGAGGTGTCGCCTTCCCCGCGGCAAGCCGTTGAGTTGTCTCCGTCATGCGGAGACCGTCCGACGAAGGTCGACGACGCCGGCTTCGTCACGATCGGCGGCATCGAGCAGTGGGTGACGGCCAAGGGCGACAGCTGTGCCAACCCCGTCCTGTTATTCATCAGCGGGGGCCCCGGCAACCCGTTGAGCGTCCTGTCCGACAGCATGTACAGCGCCGGCTTCAAGGACTTCATCGTCGTCCAATGGGACCAACGCGGTGCCGGCATGACCTACGGCCGCAGCCCGCCTCGCGAGGGCGAGATGCTGACTATCCAGCGCATGACCAAGGACGGCAACGAACTGGCCGCCTACCTGATCAAACGCTACGGCAAACGCAAGGTCATCCTCTGGGGCAGCTCATGGGGCTCGATCCTGGCCGTGCACATGGCCAAGGCTCACCCTGAATTGTTCTATGCCTACGTCGGCACATCGCAGGTCGTGAATTCGATCGAGAACCAGGCGGTCGGCTACAAGAAACTGATGGACCTGGCGAAGGCGGCGAACGACGAGGCGTCGCTCGCCGTGCTGGACCAGGTGGGCACGCCACCGTGGACGGACCCGCGCAGCTTCGGCAAGGTGCGCCGCGTCATCCGCAAGTACGAGGCCAAGGTGACCACGCCTCCGCCTGCGACGTGGAAGCCGGGCGCACGATATACCACGCCCAAGGCAGAGGCCGACTATACGGCCGGCGAGGACTATTCCTTTCTAAGCTTCGTGGGCATGCACGGCGACGGCATGCTGTCGCACGTGGATCTACCCGCGCTAGGCACCGATTTCGCCCTACCCGTGTTCTTCATCGAAGGTGAGCACGACCTGCTGGCCACGCCCGATGTCGCACGCCGCTACTACGAGAGTATCCGTGCCCCGAAAAAGGGATGGGTGCTGCTGCCGCACTCCGGCCACGACCCCAACCAGGAGGTAGTCGATGCCGAATACAAGCTGCTTCGGGAGCAGGTGCTTCCGTTGACGCATCAGCCATAGCAACGAAGCGGGCGCCGTGAGTAAGGCTCGGCATTTTTTAGGCAAGGAACGACAAGGCTTAAACCTTCGTCAATGGCAAGGCATCGAAGCGATGCGCATCCGACGCCATCGGAATCCAGCCATCGTCGTCTACACGAAGGCGAGCTTCTGCCCGCATCAGCCAGGGGGTTTCATGCCACGTTTCAAGCACCCGTCATTCCTGAAGACCATGCCGTGGCTAGTTGCGGCATGTCTTGCCACCCTACCTTCGCTCACGCTGGCCCAGACGCCCGACGCACCGGTCCAGGTGATGATCGTCGGCGTCTCCCACATGGACAATCCCGGCCACGACCTGCACAACATGAAGCACGACGACGTGCTGCAGCCCGAGAGGCAGGCCGAGATCGTGGCACTGACGCAGGACCTTGCCCGATTCAAACCGACCCAGGTCGCCATCGAGCAGGACAAGGCGCCGGCCAACGACAAGTATGCGGCTTATCTTGCCGACACCCTGCTTCCGTCTCGCGACGAGCGGGTGCAGCTTGGTTTTCGCCTGGCCAAGCTGGCGGGCCTCACGACCATTCAAGGCATCGATGCCGATGGCGACTTCCCCTATCCGCCCGTCAAGGCGTATGCCGAGTCGCATGGCTTCGGTCCGTTGCTTGCGCAGCAGAACGCGGATATCGATCGGCAGATCGCCGCGGAATCGAAGTTGCTCGCCGAAAAGGGGATCGTCGCAGAGCTTCGCTACCTCAACGACCCCGCCCGACTGAAAAACGACAATGCGTTTTACCGGACGATGTTGCGCATCGGTGCGGACGCTACCCAGCCGGGTGCGGACCTGCTCACGGGCTGGTACCGTCGCAACTTCCTGATCTGCGCGAAGCTGCTGCAGGTCGCCCGACCGGGGGACCGGATCGTGGTGTTCTACGGTGCGGGGCATGCCTTCCTGCTGAGGCAGTGCGTCGAGGAAACGCCGGGGTTCCGGCTGGTCGAACCGAACGACTACCTTCGCCAGCGATCCTGATTCGCCACGACGACCGCCCTTTCATTCGTAGTCAATCCTGGCGCAACGAGCACCCGAGGTAGTACGCGGCAGCCAACTCTTTCGCCCGTACCCGGGCGATCTCGCGGATATCCTCGCCGTGTTGCGTGAACTTGTCCGGGTGGTACTGCGCAATCAGTGCCTGGTACGCCGTGTCGATTTCGTGGCGACTCGCGTCCGGCGCCACGCCCAGCACGTCGTACCAAGGGCGTCGCGTATCCAGTTGCAGGGGCGCCTTGCGATCCGGTGCGGCGGTCGCATCGCCCTTGGGTGTCGCCATCATCGCCGAGACGAACTTGTAGCCGATGGCCAGGCAGATGCCGATGACCACGATGTCCATCCAGTTCATGCCAGTGCACCCTCGATCCGTTGGTAATAGGCCTGTAGCCGCGCGTGCGCTTCGCTACCTACCTCCTCGATGTCCAGCTGGCGCTGCACCCTCACGCGAATGACGTCACGAAGGCGGGCGCGCTCGTCGGCGTCCAGCACGGCGTGTGCGACAGCCACGAGGTCGAAGCGGTCGGCCGCGCGCATGCCCTGCTTGCGGACAAGGTTCAGGGCATACGGCGCGCAAAGCAGCGCATCCGATGCCATGCCTGCAAACGCCTTGCCGCCCGTGCCCGTCAACCGGCGCACGCGCCCTACCCGCCACACCGCGATGCCGATGGCGAGATAAAGCGCGACCATCCAGGCCAGCAGGCCCCACACGTTGCCCGCCATGACGGCGGGCATCACGGCGAACAGCAGCGCCACCACGCCGACCGCTGCTGCGGACGAGGCCACACCGATACGCCACGCACGCAAGCCCCGCAACGGCACCGCCAGCCCGTCGGGCGCATGGGGGGCATCGGACGCGACAGGCGCATGGGACACAACGGGCGCGGGCAACCGCGGCGACCAGCGCAGGCGCAATAGCGCGCGCGTAGGCGCCAGCAGCGGCGGTACGAATACATGCCGGCCCGCCAGCTGGAATTCCGTGCCGACGGAGAACGTCCAACGCCCCCGCCTGCCTTGGTAGACGACCACTTCATTGTGGTAGAGCAGCAATGTCGCGTCGTAGACATACATGCCCACGACGCCGAGCAGCAGCCACCCGGTGTTCGGCAGCATGGGCGTTACGGGCGCTTGCGCGTAAACAGCCGCTTGATCGCGCCGCCCGCGGCGGCGAGGCCGACCAGGATGAATTTCCACGCGGCGGCCAGGAAGGTGCCGATCACCGCGAAAAGACCCTTCTTGGCGGCTACGGCGGCCACGCCGCCAGTGATCAACGCGGCCAGGCCGTACTCGGCCACGCGATCGCCAGGATGGAAATCCGTATACGACTGCCCGGGCGTGAAAGCGAACCCACCCAGCGTACCCTTGAAGTCGTCGACCGCCTTCGCCAGCACCTTCGGATCGGACACCAGCACCACGTTCATGACGCCGCTGCGACCGAGGATGCGCGCGTTGTAATTCACCACGTCGTCGTGCGTGCGGTCCATCCGCGCCAGGAAGGCCCAGGTCAGGGACTTGAACTGCGTGTCGTAAAGCGGCTTGTTCTGCCAGCCGACCAGGGTCAGGGTTTCCCAGCCGCGCGAACGCCGCTCCTTGTTGCTTTCCTCGGTGCCCTGTTTTGCCGAGGCGAGGATATCGTCGGGGTTGAGCTTTTCATCGTCCTTGACGTAACCCACGTCGTCGTAATCGAAGAACGCCGTCCACGCCATGTCGGTCGGCGCCAACGTGTACGTGTCCGACGCATCGGGCGGGTTTTCCATCAGTTCGTTGAGGCGCTTGGTGCCCGCCGGGTCGAGGAAGGCGTAGCCATCCGGGACGTCCAGCGTCGCCTGCGTGCCGAGCTGCACCTTGGTCGGGCCGTACTTCCACGGCAGGTCGGACACGCCTGCGGCGTGGGCGAGCGTGGTGAAGACGAAAAGCGCCAGCGCGGCGGCCCAGTTCCTTGCAAATACGGTCATATGTGATTCCCTGGACGATGCCCGACGACCCGTGGAGACCCCCGCCACGTAGCGGCGCAGTTTGGGACGGAGGAAAACCGCCGTCAAGACAAGCGGTTCCGGGGCGCTTGCCGGGAAGACAGGCACGTGGGCCCCGCAGCGACTAGAATGCGCCCCCTCGCCGTCACCTGCTCCCCGCCCATGCATATCGTCGTCAACGAAGAACTCAAGGCCTATATCGACCCGCTGTCCGCGGACGAGTACGAGGCGCTGGAGCGCAGCCTGCTCGCCGAGGGCTGCCGCGATGCGCTGGTGCTCTGGGGCGACACCCTGGTCGATGGCCACAACCGGTACGGCATCTGCCGGAAGCACGATATCCCGTTCAACACCGTGCAGCACGACCGTTTCCAGTCCATCGACGACGTGCACCTGTGGATGATCGAGCAGCACCTGGGCCGACGCAGCGTCTCGGATTTCCAGCGCGGCGTGCTGGCACTGCGCAAGCGGGAGATCCTGGCCGAGCGCCGGGCACGCGCCGCCGCCAACGGCGGCGAGGACGCCCCGGATGTACCGTTCGACACCGAGGGCGCGCAGCCCGCGATGGCGAAGCCGGCCCGGGTCAATCCGAACGACAGCCGCAAGGAAATCGCCCGCGAGGCGCGGATCAGCAGCAACCAGGTCGGCATGATCGAGAAGATCCGCAAGGAGGCCGCTCCCGAGGTGGTCGCCGCGGTGAAGGCGGGCTCGCTGTCGATCAGCGCCGCGGCGGCGGTGGCCACCCTGCCCGAGGACGAGCAGCGTGCGGCGGCCACCGGCGGCGATGCCGAACTCAAGCAGGCCGCCAAGCGGGTGCGCGAGTCCAAGCGCAAGCCGCGCGAGAAACCGAGCGACGACGTGCTGGCGCTGCGCGAGCAGGTGGCCGACCTGGAAGCGGAGAACCGCAACCTGCGCCGCGAGATCGACACGCTGCGCGCCCGGCTGGGCGAAAGCGTGGCCGTGGACAACGACGAGGAGCCGGCGGAGTAAGGTGGGCGCAAGGGCCGGGGAACTAGCATCGGCCCGTGGCGATCAAAGCCCGGTACACCGGACGCCGCCCCAGACGTTCGCAGGCACCACCCCCGGAGTGTGTCCCCGCATGAAACCGTTCCTCGCCCTCGTCGCCCTTTCCCTCGCCGCCACGGCCACCATGGCGCAGGACACCCCCCGGCCGCTCAACCTGCGGCTGCCCGCGGATTACACCCCGGCCCCCGCCAGCACCGCGCCCGCCCCGGCGAAAGCCAGCGACGCGGGCGTCGCCGCCGATCCCAAGGCGCCCGCGGTCGCGCCCAAGAACGGCGGCGGCAACGTCGCCATCACCTCGTCACGCCCGCTCGATCCGCCCGGCACCTACTACGGCGACACCTCGGGCCGCATGACCGGCGTGGACGGCGACGATGGCAGCCCCCGCTGCGACGATGCGTCCTACAACACGCCTCAGGTGCACGGCAGCGTCAGCACTGGCGTGGTCAGCGCCAGCCATGGCGGCAGCGGAAGTTACCAGGCCGGCGCGGTCAGCCTCAGCCAGGCGTTCGGCAGTTGCGAGCACCCGAGCGGCGGCGTGAGCATTTCGGTGGGCGCGGGGCAAGGGCACTTCGGCGGCGGTCGCATCCGCTGATCGCCTAGGCGTCCGCGGCGGCCTGCGCATAGCGCCGTTGCACCTCGACGAACCGCTGCGTGGACCGGGCCAGCCTGTCCACCTCGTCGATCACGCGCTGGCCATCGGCACGGGCATCGATCATCAGCGCGATGTCACCACAGACATGATCGGTACCCGGCACACCCAGGTTGGCCAGCACGTTGCGCAGCGCGTGAATGGCCTCCGAGGCTGCCGCCACGTCGTGTGAGCCGACCGCAGCCTTCAGCGCCGTGCAGTGGTCGTCCGCCGTTCGCGCGCACAGGTCCACGAACGCCCTGAACTCGTCGAGGCTGGTCAGTGCGCGCATCTCGTCCAGCGGCGTCGTCATGGCGCGCCCAGCCGGCAGTCCCATGGCGGGCTGCCAATGACGCGCGGCATCGTCGAGCAGGCGCTCCTCGGCGATCGATTCGATGACGTCGAGCAGACGCTGCGCAGCGATCGGCTTGGTCAGGTAGGCACGCGCACCCGCCTTGAAGGCGATGCGCACGGCGTCGTGGCTGGAGTCGGCACTGAGCATGACGATGGGGGGCATCGCCTGGGTGCGTCGGGCCACCTCGATCCGGCCCAGCACGTCCCAGCCCGAACTGCCGGGCATGTGCAGGTCCATGAAGATCAGGTCGAAGGTCTCGCCGGACAGGCGCTCCAGGGCTTCGTCGCCGCTGGCGCAGAAGGTCGACACGTGGCCTGCACGGTCGAGGATGCGGCCGACGATCTCGCGGTTGGCGGCGTTGTCGTCCACCACCAGGCAACGCTGGGAGGCCACCCGGCCGCGATGCTCGTCCAGCATGTCCACCAGCGGTGTCTCGGTGGCGCTGCGAGCGCCGGCGTTCGCACGGCTCAACGGAAAGCGCCAGCCGAAGATGGTGCCACCCAGCGGGTTGTCGACCACCTCCAGCGACCCGCCCATCTGCTCCGACACGTTGCGCACGATATACAAGCCCAGGCCCACGCCCTCCTGGCGGCGGCTTTCACCGCCACTGAGCTGGTGGAAGGGATCGAAGACGCGCTGCTTGTCGGCATCGGCAATGCCGATACCGGTGTCGGTCACGGTGCAGACGATGGAGGGGTCCTGCCCTGCCACGCCGTCGCGCAGCTCGATGCGCACATCCACGCAACCGCCGGGCGGCGTGAATTTCACGGCGTTGGAGGCCAGGTTGGACAGCACCTGCTCGATGCGGCCCGGGTCACCAACGAACACGCCCTCCACCGAGGCATCGCGCGCCACGCTGAAGGCGACCCGCTTTTCCGCGGCATAGGGCCGGCACACGGCGCCCACCGTAGCCAGCACCTCATCGAAGCCGAACGCCTGGTGACGCAGGTTGAAGCTGCCACCGGCGAAGGAGGCGACATCCAGCACCGCGTTGACCCGATGCAGCAGGGCGTTGGCGTTGGTCGCCAGCAACGCGACCAGTCGACGCTGGTCGTCGCTCATCACGGCGGTGTCGATCAGCGACGCGGAGTGGATCACGGTGCTCAGCGGCGTACGCATCTCGTGGCTCATCATCGAGATGAAACGATGCTGGGCCTCGCGCGAGGCGATCGCCTCGGCCGACACTTCCCGCAGCGCGTACATGATCCGGTAGAGCATCATCGGCAGCACGATCACCAGCGCCACGGCATACAGGGCATAGGCCGGACGCGCCAGCCAGTAACCCTCGGGGGCGACGACCGCGAGGATGGCCACCGACGCGACGACACTGGCCAGGAACGCCCGGCGGCTGTAGCGCACACCGACCGCGACGGACAGGAACGGCAGCACGACGGTCACCGTGATCGCCAGCATGAAGGCGGCTTTCAGCAGCACGGCGACGATGGCGAAGTTGGCGGCGTTGCCCACGGCATCCACCACGGGCGTCTCGCACGGGGCGCCTGCACGGACGAACAGCATCCAGAACGTGCTGAGCACGAACAGCACCACGGCCACAGGCACGACGTTGTGCGATTCGCTGGCCATGGGCAGGGGCCCATGCAGCCAGGCCGCGCTCCACACCACGATGAAGCCGAGGATGACCGAGCGCATCAACGAGACGTGGTACTCGCTGAAACTGGCCACGATGCGGTCGATGCGTGGATTGCGCAGGCGCTTGGCGACTTCGCTGAGCATCACGGGCTCGACGCGCTTACCGCTACCGCCGTCGATCTTCATGCCAGCTGAACCTGCGACTTCCCCATTGGCGGCCTAGTCTAGGGTCTTGGACGCGGCTGGCAAGTGCGGGTTGCGATTTCACATTCGTGAACACGAATGGGTCGGCACTTACGTATTCCGTTTCACCGCTGTCTTCCTGGCGGCCCGTTTCCTCGGCGCCCGGGTCGACCACTCCGCCCACACCGGGGCATGGTCGCTGGCCTTGGGCAGGTCCCTCACCCATCGGTCCACGCCCGATGCCTTGAGGCGCGCGGCCAGATCCGGGGACAGGAGAAGATGGTCGATGCGCAGGCCGCGATCACGCGGCCAGTGCTGGCGGAAGTAATCCCAGAAGGTATAGATCGTCTCGTCCGGATGCGTGTGGCGTACCGCGTCCGTCCAGCCCTGCTCGAGCAGGCGATGGAAGGCCTCGCGGCTTTCGGGCTGCATCAGGGCGTCGCGTCGCCAGTGCGTGGGGTCGTAGATGTCGGCATCCGTGGGCACGACGTTGTAGTCACCCGCGAGAACAACCGGGTGGCCCGTGGCGAGCAGGCCGTCGGCATGACGGATGAATCGCTCGAACCAGGCCAGCTTGTAGTCGAACTTGGGACCCGGCCGCGGATTGCCGTTGGGCAGATAAAGACAACCCACCAGCACGCCGTGCACGGCAGCCTCGAGGTAGCGGCTCTGCACGTCGCGCTTGTCGCCCGGCAGGCCCCGTCGGCTTTCCACCGGATCAGCACCGCGGGCAAGGATGGCCACGCCGTTCCAGGCGGTCTGGCCCGCCCACAGGGCACCGTAGCCCGCGTCGTTGATCGCATCCACGGGAAAGGCCTTGTCCGTGGCCTTCAGTTCCTGCAGGCACACGATGTCCGGGCTTTCCTTGCCAAGCCACTCCAGCAGATGGGGCAGGCGCGAACGGATGCCGTTGACGTTGAAGGTTGCGATCTTCATGCAAAGGAAGGTCGAGCACAGGGGGTGGAAGGCGGGTGACGAAAAACTTTTTTTGCCTGTCTTCACGCGCTGGCCTCGTGCCGCTTTCGCAAGTTATATCGACAGCATAAAACTACCCAAATCCCCATAGTTACATCGTTTTCTGCTGCACCGCATCAGGTGATTTGGCCGCCTGGACGGCCATCACAGCATGCTGCGCGGCGTCTGGACAACGCCCATGACCTCATGTACATCTGCCTCCAGAGCCCATTTGGATCGTGATAAATGGGTATGTCGCGACGGAGTGCGGGGCGGGGTCTTTCGACTCCGGATGCAGCGACCGGTCGGGGGGCCACATGTCGTCGCGAGTCCCGCATGGCCGCCGGAAACCAGGGCATCATTTCGGGGAAGGCATGAAGAACCACTTTTTCTTACGCAAGAGCGCGCTTGCTCTGGCCGTGTGTACCTGCCTGGGCGGCGTTTCCGTCGCCTACGCGCAGTCCACCACCGGCAGCATCAACGGCAGCGTGCCGGCGGGCGCCAACGAGACCGTGGTGGTCGAGAGCGGCACCGGCTTCCGTCGCGAAGTGGCGGTGGATGCGCGCGGTCGCTATGCGGTCAACCAGATTCCGCTCGGCACCTACACCGTCACCCTGATGCGCGATGGCACGGCCGTGGATTCGCGCAAGGACGTGACCCTGCGCGTGGGCGCCAGCAGCGACGTGTCGTTCAACGCTCCGGCCGCCGCATCGGCCACACCGTCCGATGCCACCAGCCTCGGCGGTGTCACCGTGACCGGCACCGCCCTGCCCAGCATCGACGTCACCACCGTCGACTCCCGCACCGTGGTGACCGCCGAGCAGCTGGCCAAGCTGCCGCTGGGTCGCAGTGCCGAGGCCATCGCGCGCCTCGCCCCCGGCGTGGTCAACAACGGCGCCAACTTCCAGAGCGACACCGGCCGCCAGGTGGCGAGCTTTGGCGGCGCGGCATCCAACGAAAACGCGTATTACGTCAACGGCTTCAACACCACCGATCCACTGAACGCGCTGGGCGGCCTGCAGCTGCCTTATGGCGCGATCGACCAGCAGGAGGTGTACACCGGCGGCTACAGCGCGCAGTACGGGCGCTCCGACGGCGGCGTGATCAGCCAGGTGGGCAAGCGCGGCACCAACGATTGGCACTACGGCGCCCAGGTGCTGTGGGAGCCGAACTGGGCCCGCGCCTCCGGCCCGGACCTGCACTACGCGCGCACGCCCGCCTCGGCCCCGGCGGGCGATCTTTACCAGCCCAAGAGCCAGAACGACAAGTGGATCACCACGGTCAGCGCCTATGCGGGCGGCCCCCTGATCAAGGACAAGCTGTTCTTCTTCGTGGCCGGTGAGTTCGAGAAGCAGGGCTATCGCAACGTCAACTCCGTCGGCAGCAGCACGCCGGCCTCGACCAACAACTACAGCAACCCGCGCTGGTACACCAAGCTGGACTGGAACATCAACGAGAGCAACATCCTCGAGTTGACCAGCGCCGGCGACAAGCGTGAGGGCTCGGGCACGCGCTACGCGTACAACTACGCCGACCGCTCGCGCACCGGTGCCATCGGCCCGGTGAACGACACCAAGACCGGCGGCGATTTCTGGGTCGCCAAGTACACCGGCTACCTGACGGACAACCTGACCGTCAGCGCCACGTACGGCAAGATGACCTCGAAGAATTACGAGCAGCCGGGCGACTACGATCCGAACCTGGCGCGCGTGGACAACGCCGCCGCACAGAATCCGGCATTGAATGGCGGCCGCCTGATCCAGAACAACCAGGTGGGCGACATCAGCTCGCCCGATCGCGGCAACAAGACGAACAACCTGCGCTTCGACGTCACGTACGTGGCGGGCGACCACACGCTCTCGGTGGGTATCGACAACGTCAAGTCCCAGGTGCTGGATTTCGGTACCGTCAGCCCGGGTCCCGGCTATTCATGGACCTACGACCAGACCACCGACCCCCTGTCGCCCATCGACAACCATCCGGGACGCAACTTCGTGCCCGCGCCCGGCCTGTTCCCCAACGGGCAGGGGGGTTACTACGTGCACCGCGACATCAACATCAACCTGTCCAACGTACGTTCGGACCAGAAGGCCCAGTACGTCGAGGACAAGTGGCAGGTCTCCGATCGCTGGCTGCTGACGCTGGGCGTGCGCAACGACCAGTTCACCGACTACAACCCGTCCGGACAGGCGTTCATCACGCAGACCCGTCCGCAGTGGGCGCCGCGCCTGGGCACGACGTGGGACGTCAACGGCGACGGCAGCTTCAAGGTCTACGCCAATGCCGGCCGCTACTACCTCGGCCTGCCGCTCAATCCCGCCACCGGCGCCGCCGCCGGCTACACGGCCACCCAGCAGTACTACACCTACGCCGGGATCAACCCGGTGGACGGTACGCCCACCGGCCTCACCCCCTTCAGCGGCGTGGTCTCGGGCAACAACTCCTACGGCATCCCGCCGGACCCACGCACCGTGGCCGGCAAGGGCCTGAAGGCGGAGAACCAGGACGAGTACATCCTCGGCTTCGACAAAACGCTGGGTGAGCACTGGACCTACGGCTCCAAGCTGATGTGGCGCAAGCTCAACACGGTGATCGACGACTTCTGCGACATCGACCTGGTGACGGCCAAGGCCAATGCGCTGGGTTACACCGTCGGCTCGACCAACAGCTGCTATCTGGTCAACGGCGGCCACGGCAACACCTTCACCCTGCTGGACCAGGGCGGCAACACGTTCGAAGTGCCGCTCAGCCGCAAGGAAATGGGCATGCCGGCCACCAAGCGCCGCTACTACAGCGTCGAGTTGTACGCCGAGCACCAGTTCGACGGTGTCTGGTACGGCAAGTTCGACTACGTGTTCTCGCGGTCCTACGGCAACACCGAAGGCCAGGCACGTACCGACTCGCGCCAGTCCGGTGCCGCCGGCAGCATGGACTGGGACAACCGTTACGTCATGGAATACGCCAACGGCGACCTGGGCAACGACCATCCGCACGTCTTCAAGGCGTACGGTTACTGGCAGTTCGCACCCGAGTGGCAGTTGTCGGGCAACCTCCAGGCCGCCAGTGGCGCGCCGGAAGTGTGCCTGGGTTACTTCGGCGGTGACGATCCGGATCCGGCGCACTACAACAGCGCCTACCACTACTGCGATGGCCAGCCGTCGCCCCCGGGCAAGCAGGGTCGCCTGCCGTGGACGTTCCAGGTGGATCTTGGCGTGACCTACCGCCCGGAGTGGGCCGACAAGCGCCTGGCGTTCTCGGCCAACGTGTTCAACGTGCTCAACCAGCAGCGCCCGATCTACCGCTTCCCGACCAAGTACTCCGCGCCGGGCACGCTCAACACGATCTACCGCGTGCCCATCTACACGCAGGACCCGCGCTACGGCCGCCTCGCGGTGACCTACGACTTCTAGACCCTGATCCCTGTGTGACACTTGCGCCCCTTCCCCGGAGACCGGCTACTCCCCAGTCGGTCTCCGGGGAACCGGGCGCTCTTTTTTTGCGCACGCCGCCGGACGTACCGCGGCTTCGGTCAGCGCACTTCGCCCGAGGCGGCCACCACCATCTCGATATAGCCGAGGATCTCCGGGATCGAGAGATCGAACACCCCGGCGTCGCCGTTGTCGTAGGCCTGGCGCCAGACGGCATAGCCGTCGCGCCAGCTGTCGTCCTCGTCGGCGGGGCCGTCCGGCTCGAGCAGGCTGGCCACCAGCGTGGCGCGGGACACGGCAGCGTGGTTCATCGCCGGCTGCACGCCGCCGTCGACACGGTGGTTGCGCAGCTTCACGTCCAGGATGGAGATGTGGAACACCTCGCCGTCTTCCGGCTCCTGGTCGATCCGGCGGATGGCCACGCGGGAGGTTTCCTCGCCCGGTCGGGCACGGTAGGTCCAGGCCTGGCCGGCGGCATAGGCGGGTTTGGTCACGGTGGTTCCTGGGGTCGCCTGATGTTCCGGCATCTTAGCGGATGCCGTATCCTTGCAGGTTCGGGTGCGCGCCCACAGGTGGGGTAAGGCGCATCGCGCCAGGCAACGCGGCCCCCGGTGGCCGCTTCCCCAGCCAGCACACCCTTCTTCCGTCTTTACCGAGGTTCAGCACACCATGGTGGCACTGGCGACCGAGCACGTCATCGACGTGCATCACTGGAACGACACCCTTTTCAGTTTCCGCACCACCCGCGACCCGGGCTTTCGTTTCGAGAGCGGGCATTTCGTGATGATCGGCCTGGAAGTGGACGGGCGCCCGCTCATGCGCGCCTATTCCATCGCCAGCGCGCATTACGAGGAGCACCTGGAGTTCTTCAGCATCAAGGTGCAGGACGGCCCGCTCACCTCCCGGCTGCAGCACCTGAAGCCGGGCGATCCGGTGATCGTGAGCCGCAAGCCCACCGGCACGCTGGTGCTCAACGACCTCAAGCCGGGCAAGCGCCTCTACCTGCTGGGCACCGGCACCGGGCTGGCCCCGTTCATGTCGATCATCCGCGACCCGGAAACCTACGACCGCTTCGACACCATCGTCCTGGCCCACGGCGTGCGTCACGTGAACGACCTGGCCTACTCGGACTACATCGAGAACGAGCTGCCGAAGCACGAGTACCTGGGCGACCTGGTGCGCGAGAAGCTGGTCTATTACCCCACCGTCACGCGTGAGGACTTCCGCAACCGCGGGCGCATCACCGATGCCATCGCCGACGGCGAGCTGTCCCGGGCCACCGGCCTGCCCCAGCTCAACCCCGCCGAGGATCGCGTCATGCTCTGCGGCAGTCCGTCGATGCTGGACGATATCTGCGTGCTGCTGGATGGCGAAGGTTTCCAGGCCTCGCCGCGCACCCGCGAGCCGGGCGATTACGTCATCGAGCGCGCCTTCGTCGAGAAGTAGGCCTCAGCGGCGTATGCGCCCCTGCCCCTCGTTGTCCCAGTAGCCGAAGATCCGCCGCGCGATCAGCTTGTACAGCCGCTTGCCGGTGGCACGCCACAACCGGGAGTGCGGTGCCGGGCGGGACAGGATCGCCTGCTGACGAACGGAGAGGCGATCGGGCGCGTAGGTGCGCTTGTGCTTGAGCAGGTGGCGCAGGTCTTCCCGCGCCAGCAGGCGGAACAGGCGACCGCGGCGGCCGCGGGTCCAGGCGATCTGGAAATCCACCAGGCCCGGCGTGCCGTCCTCGCGCAGTAGCCAGTTCGGCTCCTTGGCCAGGTCGTTATGGACGATGCCGCGACGGTGCAGCACGCTGAGCAGGCGCAGGGCCTGGCGGTAATACGCCGGGTCCCGCGGTTGCCCCAGCTGCATCGGCTGGCCGGCCATGTAGCTGCGCTCCAGCACACGGCCGTTCCAGGCCAGCAGGCGCGGCACGCCGTCGATGCCCTCCAGCCGAGCCAGCGCGCGCGCCTCGCGCGCGGCCGCGCGGCGTGCGAAGCCCCGGGCCCACCAGCGTGCCGAGGCGATGTCGCGGCGGATCACCATCACGCCATCGCGCTCCACGCGCTCGATGCGGCCAAGCTCGTCTGCCTTGAGCAGGGTCACGTTTTCGGTTGTCGCGTCGGGCACGCAGGTCCTTCGATTCGTTGACGCGCTCTGCGCCGGGCGCCAGCTACGCTAGGATGATGATTCTCGCAGGGAGAGGACACCCCATGTTGTCGCGACACATCCTGTCGCTGGTTCTCGTCGTCGCCATGCTGGGCGCATGCCATGACGACGCGAACCCGTCGACCGGCGGGGAGACGCCTCGTTCGGCAAAGGCCACCGCCGCCAAGGATACCGAATCCGGCGAGGCAGGCCTCTATACGGTGGAAGTGAAGCTGCCCGCGCTGCCGCCCGCGGCCGCCCCGTTGCGCGCCACCCTGGAGCGCTACGTGGACCGGCAGCGCCGTGCCTTCCTGGAAAGCCTGGATGCGCCGGGCGCGCGTGAGCAGGCCCGCGAACTGCCGTGGGACCTCAACCTGGACATCGCCGTGGCGTCGCACACGGACCGCTTCATCAACGTGCAGGTGGACGGCTCCGCCTTTACCGGCGGCGCACATCCCGCGCCGATCGTCGACAGCTTCACCTACGACCTGCGCAAGCAGCGCGTCGTCGGCATCGTCGAGCTGTTCGCCGATGCGCACGCGGCCGAGGGCGCCTTCGCCACCGAGGCACGTCGCCAGTTGCTGACCGCGCTGGACGACCAGGACGACCCGCTGTCCTCGGACAGCCGGCAGATCGATGAAGGCACCACGCCGGGCAAGGACCACTACCGCGTGTTCGGGCTGCTCACCGGCCCGGACGACAAGGTGCACGGCCTGACCTTTATCTTCCCGCCCTACCAGGTAGCGCCCTACGCCGCGGGGCCGCAGGCCGTGGATGTGCCCAGCGAGGCGTTCCGTGCCTTCCTCAAACCCGAATACCGCGAGGCCTTCCACTGATGGACCTGTTTCTCTACCTGCTGGCGGCGGCCCTGATCGTCGGCGGCATCGCCGGGGCGATCCTGCCGATGCTGCCCGGCATCCCGATGATCTTCGGCGGCATCTGGCTCGCGGCCGCCGTGGACGAATACCGGCACCTGGGCTGGGGCTGGCTGCTGGCCATCGGCATCGTCGGTGCCGTCGGCATCGCGCTGGACTTCATCTCGGCCTCGCTGGGGGCGAAGAAGATCGGCGCCAGCCCGCGCGCCCTTTGGGGCGCGGGCATCGGTACCACCATCGGCATGTTCTTCGGCCTGCCCGGCCTGCTGCTGGGGCCGTTCCTGGGCGCGGTGGCGGGCGAGTTGTGGTCGGGCAAGAGCGTGCTGCGCTCCGCGCACGTGGGCGTCAGCACCTGGTTCGGCATGTTGCTGGGCATCGTCGCCAAGGCGGTGCTGTCCTTCCTCATGCTCGGCATGGCCGCGCTGGCACTGCTCTTCAGCTAGCCACGTCGATCGGCCCATTGGCCTGTGCCACCCTCAGCGGCTAGTCTCGGGCGACTCACAGGGGAATCCACGCATGTTCAAACCACTCGCTCTCGCGGCGGCCATCACGTTCGCCGTCGGCGCGCTACACGCGGAAACGGCACCGCCGGCCTGGATCGCGCGCAGCAATGCCGACGCCCAGCCGCTGCTGGACGTCACCGCGCGCTTCAGTCCGGAATCCGCCACCGACATCGGCATCAAGGGTTACGACGAGAAGATCGTCGACCTGGGCCCGGACGTGGACAAGCGCCAGCGCGCCGCCCTCGTCGAGGTGGCCCGGAAGGTGGACGCCCGGTTGGCCGAGGAGAAAGACCCGAACGTCCGGCAGGACCTGCAGATCCTGGCCAAGCAGGTCGCGGGCAGCATCAAGGGCATCGACCTCGATGACCAGTACCTCATTCCCTGGTACGACGCCGGGCAGATCGTCTTCAGCGGCGAGTTCTCACTGCTGAACGAGGAAAGCACGCCCGCGCAGAACAAGGCCGCGCTGGGCCGCCTGAAGTGCTATGTCGGCATGACCCCCGGCTGCACGCCGCTGGTCGACCAGGCCCGCGCGCGCACCACCGAGCGGCTGGGCAACAAGGCCCTGCTGGGCCCGGTCAAGGCCGACGTCGAACAGAAGCTGGGCAACACCCAGCGCTATGTCGACGGCATCCGCAAGCTGTTCGCCGAGAAGAAGATCGCCGGAAGCGACGAGGCCATGAACCGGCTCGATACCCAGCTGAAGGCATACAACGCCTGGGTGAAAGCCACGGTGCTGCCGCGCTCGCGCACGGACTTCCGCCTGCCCGAGCCGCTGTATGCGTACAACCTGGAGCAGGTGGGTCTGGATATCGCCCCGCGCGACCTGATCGGCCGGGCGCAACTGGAGTTCATGGAAACCACCTATGCGCTGCAGATGCTGGCCCCCGTGGTCGCGAAGGCCGAAGGCCTGCCGAACGGCGATTACCGCGACGTGCTCAAGGCCCTGAAGAAGAAGCAGCTGCCCAAGGACAAGGTGGAATCGACCTACCACACGGTGCTGGGCAAGATCGAGGACACCATCCGCACGCAGCGCATCGTGGAACTGCCGAAGCGGCAGATGGCCATGCGCCTGGCGTCGGAGGCGGAGAGCGCGCGCACGCCCGCACCGCACATGGACCCGCCGCCTTTCATCGACAACACCGGACAGCGCGGCACGTTCGTGCTGACCTCCGGCAACCCGCCGGCCAACGGCGATGCCAGCCAGGCGTACGACGACTTCACCTTCGAGGCCGCCGCCTGGACGCTCACGGCGCACGAAGGACGCCCGGGCCACGAGTTGCAGTTTGCCGCGATGGTGGAACAGGGCGTGTCGCTGACCCGCAGCCTGTTCGCCTTCAACAGCGTGAACGTGGAAGGCTGGGCGCTGTATTCGGAAGCGGAGATGATGCCTTACGAGCCGCCGGCGGGGCAGTTCATCGCCTTGCAGTTCCGCCTGCTGCGCGCGGCGCGCGCCTTCCTCGACCCCATGCTCAACCTCGGGCTGGTGTCGCGCGAACGCGCCCACGACATCCTCGTGAACGACGTCGGCTTGTCCGAGCCGATGGCGCGGCAGGAACTGGATCGCTACACGCTGAATTCGCCCGGCCAGGCCACCGCGTATTTCTACGGCTATACGCGCATCCTGCAATTGCGTGCGGAAACGCAGACCCGGCTGGGCGCTGCCTTCGATCGCAAGGCGTTCAACGATTTCCTGATCGCCCAGGGCCTGTTGCCACCCGACCTGCTGGCCGAGGCCGTACGCACCCGGTTCATGCCCGCAGCGGCAACGAAAGCCAACGCCTCGCCCTGACACGGGCCATCGCCCGGCCTGCTACGGCCCGCCGCGCACCTCAGTGCGTGGCGGGCCCCTGTGGGATGAGGTAAAACAGGACGGCGAAGAAGTGGCACACGCTGCCGGCCAGCACGAAGACGTGCCAGATCGCGTGGTGGTAAGGCAGCTTGCGCGCGATGTAGAACGGCACGCCGCCGGTGTAGGCCAGGCCGCCGGCCAGGAGCAGCAACAGCCCACCCGTGGGCACGCTCTCGCGGAGTGGCTGGACAGCGACGGCCGCCACCCAGCCCATCCCCACGTACATGATCACGGCCGCCTTGCGGTAGCGCTTGAGCATGCCCAGTTCGGCCAAGCTGCCTAGGATCGCCAGCGTCCAGATGGTGGAGAACAGGCCCCAGCGCCAGGCGCCATGCAGCGCCAGCAGCGTAAAGGGCGTATAGGTGCCGGCGATCAGCAGGAAGATGGCGATGTGATCGCACGTACGCAGGACCCGCTTCGCGGCCGCGCCTGGGATGGAGTGATACAGGGTGGACGCCGCATACAGCAGGATCAGCGTGGCGCCGAACACCGAACTGGCCACCACGGTACGCGTGTCGCCGTACATGACCGAAAACGCCACGAGCACGGCGAGACCGGCAATGCTCAGCACCAGACCGATGCCGTGAATCACGCTGCTGGCGACTTCTTCTCCGAGGGGATAGCGCGGCTGGGCGCTGTCGAAAGACATGGGCTTTTCCGGAATAAGTCGAACGCCGAAGATAACCGATTCGGTCCGTTATCGAGAAAAGGTCGCATTGCCGCAGGTTTTTGCCCGGATTGACCAGAGCGGCCCTGCCGTTGTTCCATGGGGCATGACCCTCGAACTGCTCGTGCACATCGCCCGCCTCCCGCCCCAGGGTGCCGGCCTGCGCGCCGCCGTCGCCCTGGCTGTCCGCCTGGGCTCCCGTCTGGATGCCCTGCACGTGGTCGACCTGCCGGCCGCCGCGTTCACCGTGCCCGAGGCCGTGCCCATGCAACTGGATGCCGTGCGCCAGCGCGCCGCCGACGCCCGGGCCGTGGTCAGCGAGTGGACCGACCTGATGCTGACGGCCGGCTTGCAGGGCAACTGGCGGGTCGGCAACGGCGACACCGTCACGGTGCTGACCCACGCCGCCGCCGGTTACGACCTGCTGGTGATGGAGCGCTCCTCCACCCTGCGTGGCGACGCCCCCGTCGGTTTTGGCGTGGTGTCGCGTACGGTGTTCGGCTCCAGCCGCGGCGTGCTGGTGGTGCCCGAGGCAGCCCCCGTAAGGACGCTGGGCGAGCACGTGCTGGTGGCCTGGAGCGGCAGCCGGGAATCGGCACTGGCCGTCCGCTCGTCGCTGCCGCTGCTGCGCAAGGCCACGCGCGTCACCGTCATCGACGGCAGCCGCGACGAGGATCCGGGCACCTGCGCCCTGCCGCATACCGACATCCGCACCTGGCTGGACACGCACGGCGTACAGGCCGAGGTGCGCCCGCTCGGCGACGGAGCGGCTTCCGCGCCGGGCCCCGCCCTGCTCGATACCGCCCATGCGGAAAACGCCGACCTCATCGTGATGGGCGCCTGGGGTCGTTCGCGCCTCTCGGAAATGGTGCTGGGCGGCACCACCCGCTACCTGTTCATGCAATCGGACGTGCCGATGCTGGTAGCTCACTGAAGGCGACGCGCTGACGCGTCAGCACTGACCGATTTGGCCGTCCAGACGGCCCTCTTGCAACTTTTCCCAAAGCCTGCCTAACCTGCAACCGGACCCGAACACGATCCCCGCCGGCCATGCCCGGCCGTGTTCCCGACCGCGCTTCACCTTCCCCCACGTTGCAGGAGGTGGCTCATGTCGTTCGCCCGTACGTCCGTCCTCGCCGGAGTGCATCCGGATACCGTCCGCATCGTCGCGATGAGCGCGGCGATCGCCCTCAACGCCGCCGCACTCGTCGCCGTCATGCGTCCCATGGTGGCCAACCTGGTCTCGGCCCCCGTGGCCCAGGAACCGATCCGACTGATCGAGCACCTGGTCGAACCCAAACCCGTTCCCGCGCCACCGCCCGTCGCCCTCAAGCCGCTCCCGGTCAAGCCACCCCGGACGGTCACCACCGTGACCCGGCCCATCACGTCGCCGCCCGTGCAGACGGCGGTGCCCACCGACGAAGGCAGCGCACCGATGGTGCCGGCGTTGCCGACCGTGGCGCCAACCGCCGCTGACGTCCCCAGCGCACCGGTGGAGGCCACGCTGGCGTATGTCTCGGCGCCCGCGCCGGCCTACCCGCGCATGGCCATCGGCGGCCGCATGCAGGGCACGGTCACCCTACGCGTACTGGTGGACGAAGCCGGAAAACCGCTGGACGTGGTGATCGAAAGCAGCAGCGGCCACAGCGTGCTGGACAAGGCGGCACGCGACCAGGTGCTGGCAAAGTGGCGGTTCCAGCCTGCCCAGCGCGACGGCCACACCGTGCAGGCGTGGGCGCGCATCCCCATCACGTTCGACCTGAAGAACCTCTAAGACAAGCGTGCCGCGCAGGCGCCCTCAACGGGGCGCCTGCATCACCACCACGTCGGGCTGGCGGCGGGTAGCCCGCGCAATCGCCCAGACGATCAGGGCCAGCACGGCCACGGGCAACAGCACCGGCAGCAGCGCCAGGGCGACCACGGGCGCCACCAGCAGCATGGCGATACCGCCGATCACCGCGCCAAGCAGGCTGGCAAACACGCTGAACACGCCGCCGATGACACCGAAAACCAGCTTCAGCACGGCGCCGACCAACGCAAAGACCAGCCAGAAGCCGGCGAACAGGATAACGAGCGAGGTGAGGACGATCATGGCAATGCACTCCGTGAAAGGCCGGCCGGTGGGCGGGTTCGCAGCCTAGGATGCTGTTGGGTGAGGGAAGGTTTAAAGGCGTTGGATGACTTCTTTGGGAGGGCTCGCGTTTGGCATCGCGTTGGGGCTTGGGCTTCGGAGCAAGAGCCGGCGGGTGCCACCCTCGGGGCCACGCCTGCGGCGACCCGACAGGGAAGGGCCGCGTTCGCGGCCGTTTATTGATTGCCCTTCGGGCCCGGGTCGGGCTTCGAACGGGGGTTTCCGATTCGCCATCCATGGCTCAGCGGAAACGGCCGGCCGTCGTGGCCGGCCCCCTGACGGGCCTGATCCGTTCGAAGCCCTCGCCTGCGGCTACCGGCCCCGAGGGTGGCACCCGCCGGCTCTTTCCAACGGTAAGGTTGCGTGTGGAGAGAGCGAAGAGCTGGGTTTCGCTTCGTGGGTGGGAACGCCCGTCGGCCTGCTTTGCATGGCATCGGTCGCCATAGATACGTCGAGGGTTCGCGCACGTGCGTGCGCTCCTACCCCCCAGACGGCGGATCACGCGTTGGATATGCGACGACCTGCCCTACCCCCTGGGGTAGGAGCCCACGATGTGGGCGAAAAGCCAACAAAGCGGCGACGCCGTACCCTGCACGTCTGCGACCGCTCGCGTCACAACCCACCTCAGTCTTGGAAAGAGCCGGCGGGTAGCCCCCTCGGGGCCGGTAGCCGTAGGCGAGGGATTCGAACGGTCAAGGCCCGAAGGGGGCCGGCCAGGACGGCCGGCCATTTTCGCTGAGCCATGGATGGCGAATCGAAAATCCCCGTTCGAAGCCCGACCCGGGCCCGTAGGGCAATAGATAAACGGCCGCGCCAGCGGCCCTTCCTTAGCGGGTCGCCGCAGGCGTGGCCCCGAGGGGGCTACCCGCCGGCTCTTGCTCCAGGCGCCAAGGCTCCAAGCCCAACGCGATGCCAAAGGCGAGCCCACGCAATCCACCACCCCACCCCAACCAGGAGTTACGACGGTTTAACGGCCTCCGTGGTCCACTTTCCTCCAGTGAATTCCAGAGACAGCCCATCCCATGGGTAAGCGTTTTTCCATCGTCAGGACGTTGCGCGATATCGCCTTCGACCTGTCGGACGTGGAGCACCCGGATCTCGCCTCGATGGGGCGGGACCTCGGCCGTGCGCTCCATGCCCACAGCCAGGAACTGGCCCAGGCCCTGGGGCCGTTGCGTGAGCGTCGCCGTGGCTTCGAGCGCTGGATACTCGCCGAGCGGTCGAAGCGACCGGTCAGCGTGCTGGTCATGGCCTGGCCGCCGGGTTATGTCACGCCGGTGCACGACCATGGCGGGCTGTGGGGGCTCGAAGCCACCATCTCCGGTGCGCTGGAAGTGGAATCGTTCGACCGTCCCCACGGCGACGAGCATGCCCTGCGCAGCACCGGGCGCACCTGGCTCGGTCCCGGGGACGCCACATGGTTCGACGCCACCGAGACGCACGCCCACCGCTGCCGCAATTTGTCGCGGCATGACACGGCGCTCACGCTTCACGTGTACGGTGGCGATCTGGCACAGTATCTCGCGTACGAGCAGCCGGGTCCCTCGGGACACTGGATCGCACGACCGAGGCAATCGATTATCGCGGGACGCCTGACGGCCTGACGGTCTACGGCCCTCCACCCCAGCCATCGGGCGAAGGACCAACAGCATGTTTCATAAAGTCGCCATCATCGGCGGTGGCGCGGCAGCGGCGACGCTGGTGAGTGAGTTGCTGGAGCGGCGCACGCCCCGGCCCTTGCACCTGGACTGGTACGCCGGCGCGCCGGCGGCCGGCCGTGGCATCGCCTATGGCACGCCCTCGGAACGCCACCTGCTGAATGTGCGTGCCGCCTCCATGGGCATGTTCGTCAGCAAGCCGGGCGGTTTCCTCGAGTACGCCCAGGCGCTGGACCCCTCGGTCAAGGGTTCCGACTTCCTGCCACGGCGCCTCTACGGCGATTTCCTCCAGTCGCGGGTGGAGCAGGCGGTGAAACACGCCGCGTCGCTGGGCCACGACATCAACGTGCATCCGTTCGAAGCCGATGCGCTGGTGCCCACGGCCGACGGCGTGACCATCGGCTACGGCGACGAGGAATCCCATGCCGACGCCGCGGTGCTGGCCATCGGTTCGTTGCCGCCGCGCCCCCTGGCCGGCGTCGAGGACGCCGCCATCGCCAGCGGCCGCTACGTCACCGATCCCTGGCCGTTCCTGGCCAGCGTGCAGCACGACGATCGCCCCCTGCGCGTGCTCGTCATCGGGCTTGGCCTCACGGCCGTCGATGTCTTGCTCGAACTGTCGGCGCATTGGCCGAACGCCCACTTCACCGCCCTGTCCCGCCACGGCAAGCTGCCCGAGCCGCACCTGGCCGCCGCCTCCGCACCCACGGACGACGGCTCGGAACTGGTCGAGGCGATGCAGGACGATCCGAACGTGCGCGTGTGGCTGCGTCGGTTGCGCGAGGCCACGGCCAACGCGAAGGACTGGCGCACCGTGATCGACGGCATGCGCCCGCATACCCAGGGCCTGTGGCGCGACCTGCCACGCGCCGAACGGTCGCGTTTCCTGCGTCACGCACGTTGGGCGTGGGAGCGGGCGCGTCATCGCATGCCGCCGCAGGTGGCCGCCGCGGCGACACGGCTGGAAGCCGAAGGCCGCTTCGAGCGTGGGCGTGGCCGCATGCGCGCGGTACGCCTGTCGCCGGAAGGCACGCTGGACGTGGTGCGCGCGCTGCCCGGCGGCGCGGAAAGCACGGCGTCGTACGACCTCGTCGTCCAGACCGTCGGCCTCAACACCGATACCCAGCGCACCGAGCATCGCCTCGTGCGCCAGCTGGTGGTCGACGGCCTGGTCCAGCCCGATCCCCTGGGCCTGGGCCTGCGCGCTGTGCCCGACGGCCACCTGCTGGACGGCAACGGCAAGGCCCGGCCCAACCTGTTCGCCATGGGCAGCATGCTGCGTGGCGCCCTGTGGGAATCCACGGCCATTCCGGAAATCCGCAAGCAGGCGCAGAACGTCGCCAACATGCTGCTGGGCTGACACGTCGAAAACGTGGACACTGCCGGCGTATGATCACGACGCTCATCGCCATCGCCGCGCTTTCCCTGCACGCCGCCGGCGTGCTGGCCGCCATGCACGCGGTCATGCATGCCCGCACGGCCCAGGGCGCCTTCGCCTGGGCCCTGGGCCTGGTCTTCCTGCCCTACCTGTCACTGGTGCCTTACCTGTTCCTGGGCGCCAGCCACTTCGGCGGCTACGTCGACCTGCACCGACAACGCCAGGCGCGGTTCTTCATGCTCCACGAGGAGGTGGCCCACCCGGGTCACACCGGCCTGCTGACGCCGCCCGCCCCCGTCCATGACCCGCGTTACGACGCCATCGGGCGGATGATCAACAGCGCCATGCACGGCGGCCACGCACTGGCCCTGCACATCGACGGGGAGGCCGCCTTCAACGCGATGTTCGCCGCCATCGCCCGCGCCGAGCGCTATGTGCTGGTGCAGTTCTTCATCATCCACGACGACGTGCTCGGCCGACGCCTGCGCGATGCCCTGCTGGAACGCGCCGCCGCCGGTGTGCGGGTATGCCTGCTCTACGACGGCATCGGCAGCCACGCCCTGCCGGACAGCTACGTGGAAACCCTGCACAAGGGCGGCGTCGAAGCACGCCGCTTCGCCACCCGGCGCTGGCGCAACCGCTTCCAGCTCAATTTCCGCAACCATCGCAAGGTGCTGGTGGTGGATGGCGAGCGCGGCTTCGTCGGTGGCCTCAACGCCGGCGACGAATACCTCGGCGCCTCGCCACCGCTGTCACCGTGGCGCGATACCCACATGCAGATCGAGGGGCCGGCCGTGGCCGACCTGCAGCGGGTGTTCGCCGAGGACTGGTACTGGGTGACCGGCGAGCGCCCGCCGTCGTCGCCCCCGCCCGAACGCTGCGGACGAGCCGCCACCCTCATCGTGGCCACCGGGCCGGCCGACCGGCAGGAGAGCTGCTCGCTGTTCTTCACCCAGGTGATCCACGCGGCGAAGCGGCGCATCTGGATCACCACGCCTTACTTCGTGCCGGATCCGGCCGTGTTCGCGGCACTGCGCCTGGCCGTGTTCCGCGGGGTGGACGTACGCATCCTGATTCCCTGCCGCCCCGACCATCGCACCGTGTTCATGGCCAGCACGCTCTATGCGCACGAGGCCACGGTGGCCGGCATCCGCATGTTCCGCTACCAGCCGGGCTTCGTGCACCAGAAGGTGATGCTGATCGACGAGGACACCGCCGTGGTCGGCAGCATGAACCTGGACAACCGCAGCTTCCGGCTGAACTTCGAGATCGCCGCGATGAACGTCGATGACACCTTCGCCGCCGAGGTGGAAGCGATGCTGGAAACGGACTTCGCCAACGCGGACGAAGTGAACGTCAACGACTACCGGCGGCTGTCGTACCTGCGGCGTGTGGCCCTGCATGTGGCGCGCCTGTTCGATCCGGTACTCTGACGCCTCGCGCCACCTCGCCGACCAGGGACTCATCATGCTTCGTACCCTCGCCTTCCTCACCGCCATGACCGCCGTCGGTGCCTCTGCCGCCCCCGCGCAGTTCGTCGAACGCAGCGTCGACGTGGCCGGCCGGACCTACCGCTATCAGGTGTTCGTCCCCGCGGACATCGCGCCGCATCCCGCCGTGGTGCTGTTCCTGCACGGCAGCGGCGAGCGTGGCAACGACAATCTCAAGCCGTTGTCGCAGGGCCTGCCGCCCTGGTTGAAGCAGCACACCGATTTCCCCGCCGTGGTGGTGATCCCCCAGGCGCCGGACAACACGGAGTGGACGGACAAGGCCGATGCCGACATGGCCATGGCCGCGCTGGAAAAAAGCGTCATGGAGTTCCATGGCGATCGCAAGCGCCTCTACCTCACCGGCCTGTCCATGGGTGGTTATGGCTCGTGGCAGCTCGCGGCGGATCATCCGGGCACGTTCGCCGCCGCGGCGATCGTCTGCGGCGGCGTCACCCAACTGGGCGACGACGAAGACCGCCAGCTGTTCGTGCAGGGGGTGCCGGCCGGCAGCGACCCCTTCGCCTGGGTGGCGCAGAAAGTCGGTGCGTTACCGGTGTGGATCTTCCACGGCGGCGACGACAACGTCGTGCCCACCGAGCAGTCGCGGAAGATGCATGCGGCGCTGGTGGCCCGCAAGGCCGAGGTGAAGTACTCCGAGTTTCCGGGCGTGAACCACGGCTCGTGGCAGAAAGCCTATGCGACACCGACGCTGTGGGACTGGATGTTCGCCCACCACCGCTGAGCGTCAGGGCGTGGGGGTGCGCATGCCCTGCAGCAGTTGCCTGAAGCCGCCGGAGAACACGGCCCAGCCCAGGCACACCCCCACCAGCGACCCCACGCATTCGAAGAACACGCGCAGGCCGATGGCGTCCGGATCGTGCACCGCCGCCAGCTTCAGGCGCAGCAGCGTCATCGATTGCAGCGGGGCGAAGTTGAAGTAGAAAAGGTCCCAGAGGTCCTGGCCGCCGGCGAGCACCAGCGTGAGCGCGAAGGCCACGCTGATGTCCTTGCCGTGGCTCCAGCCGTTGGCCTTGCCGAACGCCCGCACCACCGCATAGAGCACCAGGCCCACCAGCAGCGCGATGCCACCCGTCTCCAGCGCACCGACAATGCCGAAGCCGGTCCAGCTGCGATCGTAGGGCATGGTGGAACCTCGTCGGGAATCAGGGAGGCATTATGCCCGGGTAGCGGCCGCTTTCCCGCGGGAATCCGTGTCGCGACCGAAACGCAGGTACAGCGACACCGACAGCAGGGCCGCCGCCAGCGCGGCGAAACCGGCGAGGAGGAAGATGGCCGGGTAGTCGTAGATCCCCGCCACCCAACCGCCCACCGGCCCGGTCAGGCCCAGCGCTACGTCAAGGAACACCGAATAGGCGCCCAGCGCCGCACCGCGGTTATGGGTGCTGACGCGGTTCACCGCCTCCACGCCCAGCGCGGGGAAGACCAGCGCGAAGCCGGCCCCGGTCAGGGCCGCGCCGGCCATCGTGGCGTTCGGCGTGCTGCCGAGCCAAAGTGCAACCAGGCCGCAGGCCTCGATCGCCAGAGACACGATGGCCACGCGATAGCCGCCGAAGCGGTCGATGACGTTGCCGAACACGAGGCGGATACCAATGAAGCAGCCGCCGAAGATGGACAGCGACAGCGCCGCGTCCGTCCACCCGCGACTGGCGTAATACAGCGCGACGAAGGTGGACAACGAACCGAAACCGATCGAGCCCAGGGCCAGGCCCGCGCCGTAGGGCATGACACGCGACAGCACGCTCTTGAACGGCAGTCGCTCACCGTGGCTGGGCGCGATGCGCGCCTTCGCCAGCGCGAGCGGCACGGCGATCAACCCCAGCACGAAGGTAAGGATGCCCAAGGCGATGAAGCCGTGGTCGCGGGCGAGCGTCACACCCAGCGGCGCACCCAGCGCGATGCCGCCGTAGGTGGCGATGCCGTTCCAGGAAATCACCCGCGCGGTATGTTCGCCACCGATGCCGCCGATGCCCCAGGTGATCGACCCGGTGCTGACCCAGCTCTCGGCAAAACCCAGGCCCAGCCGGCTGAGCAGGATCAGCACCAGTGACAGCGCCGGAATGGTCGGCACCAGCGCGGCCAGTGCGAGGAACAGACCCGAGAGCGCCAGCACGACCAGCCCGGTGAGCACGGCGCGTTTCGGTCCCATCGCGTCGGCCATGCGCCCGGCATAGGGCCGGCTCATCAGCGTGGCGAGGTACTGCGCGCTGACCGCGAGGCCGGCCAGGATGGTCGAGTAACCGAGGTCGAGGTGCGCGAAGCCCGGCAATACGGCCAGCGGGATACCGATGCAGAGATAGACGACGAACGTGAACACGACGGCGGAAAGGATGCGCGCCGTGATCGCGAAACGCCGCCCGCGCTGGGGGACAAGGGGAGGTAGGGACATGGCGGGGATTATAACGCCGGGGTGTTGCGGTGCATCATGAAGAATAATTCGCCCACATCGTGGGCTCCTAAACGATAGCCGTTGTAGGAGCCCACGATGTGGGCGATCACGATCACCGGATGTAGGAGCCCACGATGTGGGCGATTTCCTCTCAAAGCCCCACCGGCTGCCCCGTCTGCAACGACTCGCGCAACGCGATGGCGATGCGCGTCGCTTCCACCGCGTCGTCCATGGTCAGGTCGAACGGCGTGTCGTCGAGCACGGCGTCGACGAAATGCCGGGCCTGGGTGACGAAGGCCGGGGCAAAACGCTCGTAGAACGATGGCAGCACCGTGTTGCGCACACCGTGGGCATCGGCAATCTCCACGCGGTCCGCGCGCGGGTTGCGACCGATGCTGACGCGGCCGGCGGTGCCGGTGACGTCGGTATGCGTGTCGTGGCCGTGCGCCTGCGTGCGCGAGGCGTAGAACATCGCCATGCGACCGCCCTCGAACTCCACGATGGCGATGCCGTTGTCCACGTCGCCGAGGGCTTCCAGCGGCGGATACATCGCCACGGTGCCCGTCGAATACACCTTGGTCGCCTTCGGCCGGCCCAGCAGCCAGCGGGCCAGGTCGATGTCATGCACGCTGCAGTCGAGGAAGATGCCGCCGCTGGTGGGCGCGAACTTCAGGAACGCACCGCTCGGGTCGGCCAGGTCCGTCGTCTGCGAATACACCAGGAACGGACGGCCGATGCCGCCCGCCTCGATATGGCGGAACGCATTCCGGTAGCTCTCGTCGAAACGACGCACGAAACCCACCATCGCCCGTTTGCCGGCCAGCGCGGCATGCGCCGCCGCGCGGCGGCAGTCGTCCAGTTCCAGCGACAACGGCTTCTCGCAGAACACATGCTTGCCCGCATCCAGCGCCTGCGCGATCTGCGCGGCATGCAGCGAGGTAGGCGTGACCAGGAACACGGCATCCAGCGACGGGTCGGCCAGCATGTCCTCATAGGAGGTATGGATGGTGGGAACATCCAGCGTGTCGCGGGCCCAGGCACGCTCCGCCTCCACGGGACTGCACACGGCGGCCAGTTCCGCGCGCGGGACGGCGCGCGCCAGGTTCTCGGCATAGCGCTGGCCGAGCCGGCCGAGGCCGGCCAGACCGATACGAAGCGTGGCCATGGTCAGATACTCACCTCGATCGCCTTGCCCTCGCGCCAGGAACGCGCGGCGGCCTCGGCCAGTTCCAGCGCCTTGATACCGTCGGCGATGGTGGTGCGCACCGGCGTGCCGCCAGCCAGCGCGTCGAAGAAGTGGGCGATCTCCGCCGCATACGCCTCGCGGTAGCGCTCGAGGAAGAAATGCTCCGGCAGGTCGTGCGCGATGCTGGACGCGGTATGCGCGACAACCTGGGTCGGCGCCACGTTGCCGGCCTGCAACATGCCCTTGCTGCCCAGCACCTCGAAACGCTGGTCGTAGCCGTATGCGGCACGGCGCGAGGTATTGATCTGGCAGAGCCGGCCGCTGCGCGTGCGGATGGTGACCGCCGTGGTGTCGATGTCACCGGCCTCCTGGATGGCCGGATCGGTGAGGCAGCTGCCGGTGGCATGCACGCTGACCGCTTCGTCGGAAAGAATCCAGCGGAAGATGTCGAAATCGTGGATCAGCATGTCCTTGAAGATGCCGCCGGAACTCTTGATGTAAGCGACCGGCGGGGCACCGGGATCACGGCTGGTGACCACCAGCAGTTCCGGCGTACCGATCTCGCCGTTATCCAGCCGCTTCTTCAGCGACGAGAACGTGGGGTCGAAGCGGCGCTGGAAGGCGATCATGCAGGTGACGCCCGCCTTCTCCACCGCAGCCTGGCACGAGCGCGCGCGCTCCACGTCCAGGTCCACCGGCTTCTCGCAGAAGATCGCCTTGCCCGCCGCCGCCGCGCGATGGATCAGGTCGGCATGCGTGTCGGTGCTGGAACCGATGACCACGGCACCGACAGCCGGATCGTTCAGGGCTTCATCCACGCTGGCAACCTTCGCGCCGTGCTTGCCCGCCAGCTCCTCGGCCGAGGGCGCGTGCACGTCCACCACGTAACGCAGGCGGGCTTCGGGGTGGCGGGCGACGTTGCCTGCGTGGATCTTGCCGATGCGACCGGCACCGAAAACGGCTACTTCAATCATCGTATTCTCCTCGGGGAAGTGTTTCTTCGACGGTCAGTTCGAGCTTGTAGGCCAGCGCGACGAACAGCGCCTGGCACAGGCACATGGTGCTGGTGAGACCACGGAAGGCGAACGCACTGCCCTCCTTCACCTTCAGTAGCACATCCGAATGCCGCGCCAGCGGGCCCAGGTCGCTCTCGGTGATACCGAGCACGCCGGCCTTGTGCTGCTGCGCCACGCGCATGGCGTAAAGCGTTTCCTTGCCGAACGGCGGAAAGCTGATGGCGATCAAGGCATCGCCCTTGCCGATGCTGCGCAGCTGCTCGCGGAACATGCCGCCCAGCCCGCTGACCAGGTGTACCCGCTTGGGTGTGTGCTGGAGGGCGTAGGCGATATAGGTGGCGATGGCGAACGACCGGCGCACGCCGATCACGTAGATGTTTTCGGCGGCGGCCAGCATGTCCACCGCTTTCTGGAAGCGCACCTCATCGATCTCGGCGGCCAGTTCGTCCAGGCCGGCGCGGCTGGCGTCGATGAAACGCGAGGCGATCTCCACCGCGGGCAGGCTGCCCTTGCCGCCCTTGATGACGCTACGGATGCGCTGCTGGTAGCTGCGCTGCGGCGCCGCCTGTGCCGTGAAGGCGTTGCGGAACACCGCCTGCATCTCGGTGAAGCCGGAATAGCCGAAGCGCTGGGCGAAGCGGACCACCGCCGACGCGTGCACGCCGCAGCCCTCGGCAATCTCACCGACGCGCTGGACCATGATGGAACCACGATGTTCCTCAAGGTAGCGGGCCACGCCCTGTAGCTGCCGCGGCAAGGCCTCGAATTCCTCCGCGATGCGCTGCATGAGGGCATCGGCTTCGTCGCGTTTGGCCATGGGGCACTCCAGGGGGGGACCGGCGGCATTCAACCACGGGATGGAACATATTTTCCATTTATTTTTTTTGCTGCAATGCAAATTGCAACCGTGGAACGGCAGGTCCATGCTCGGCTCGCTTTCGGCACAAACCGCGGCCCCCGGGCCGTCGTCGCAGTTCGATACCCATCACCCGACCGCGCCGCGGTCACCTGTGGAGGCTATATGCGATCCAAACTTTTCCACGCCTCGTTGGCGGCAGCCCTCGCCCTCGGTCTCGGCCTTGCCGCCCCTGCCTCGCAGGCCGCGCCCGGCGACCGTTATGTCCTGGTGACCCACGCCGCCGATTCCGATTCCTGGTGGAACACGATCAAGAACGCCATCAAGCAGGCAGGTGAGGACTTCGGCGTGGAGGTGGACTACCGCGGCTCCGGCAACGGCGATCTCTCCGAAATGGCGCGCCAGCTCGAGTCCGCCGCCGCGCGCAACTACAAGGGCGTGTCGTTCGACATCGCCAGCTTCGCGGTACTGAAGTCGCCGGCGGCGAAGATTTCCGCCAAGGGCATTCCCATCGTCACGATCAACTCCGGCACCCCGGACGAGAGCAAGAAGATCGGCGCGATCATGCACGTAGGCCAGGGCGAGTACGACGCCGGCAAGGCCGCTGGCGAGCGCGCCAAGGCCAAGGGCGTCACCAGCTTCGTCTGCGTCAACCACTACGCCACCAACAACGCCTCGTTCGAACGCTGCAAGGGTTTCGCCGACGCCATCGGCGTGAAGGACTGGCGCAAGACCTCGATGATCGACTCGGGCATGGACCCGACGGTGGTCGCCAGCAAGGTCAGCGCCTACCTGCGCAGCAACCCGAAGACCCAGGCCATCCTGGCCCTCGGCCCCAACGCCGCGGAGCCGACCATCAAGGTGGTCAACGACATGCACCTGGCCGGCAAGATCGACTTCGGCACGTTCGATCTCTCCCCCGCCATCATCAACGGCATCAAGTCCGGCACGATCCAGTACGCGATCGACCAGCAGCCGTACCTGCAGGGCTACATGGGCATCGCCGCGCTGGTGATCGCGCATGACGAGAAAACCAACGACCCGGCGAAGATCATCGCCGCGCTCAAGGCCAACCCGAAGTTCCAGGCCCGCCTGAAGCAGTACGACCTGAAGCCCGTCTACACCGCCACGGGGGTCAGCTCCGGCCCGGCCTTCGTCACGAAGGACAACGTGGCCACCGTCGAGAAATACGCCGGTCAGTACCGCTGATCGCCGGGGAATGAACCATGAGCGCCATCAATGAGAGCGTGTCAGACATGATCCAGTCCAACCGCGCGAAAGCGCCGGAAGCACCGACCTCCACGGACGAACGCGTGCGACGGGTATCCCCGTGGCGCATTCTCCTCGACCGGCCCGAACTCGGGTCGATCGCGGGCACCGTGCTCGTCTTCGTCTTCTTCGGCATCTTCGCCCGCGGCTCGGGCATGTTCGCGCTCGATGGCGTGATCAACTGGGCGCAGGTAGCGGCGTACCTCGGCATCCTGGCCGTGGGCGCCTGCCTGCTGATGATCGCCGGCGAGTTCGATCTGTCGATGGGTTCGATGATCGGCTTCGCCGGCGTATTGGTCGCCATTCCACCGATGTACCTGGGCTGGCCGCTGTGGGCGGCCGTGCTCTTCGCCTTCGTCGGCTGCATGGCGCTGGGTGCGCTCAACGGCTACCTGGTGGTGCGCACCCGGTTGCCGTCGTTCATCGTCACCCTCGCTTTCATGTTCATCCTGCGTGGCCTCACGCTGGTGCTGTCCACCAGCTTCGCCAACAGCACCATCGTCAGCGGCGTGGGCGACAAGTTCGCCGAGGACCCGGTCATCAATGCGCTGTTCTCGGGCACCACGCTGCACTGGCTGTTCACCGCGCTGGCCGGCATGAACCTGATCGAGAAGCTGCCCAGCGGCGATCCCGTGGTCGGCGGCATTCCCAAGGTGCTGGTGTGGTGGCTGGTGATGGGCCTGGCCGCCGGCTTCGTGCTGGCGCGCACCCGCTTCGGCAACTGGATCTTCACCGTGGGCGGCGACGCCAACGCCGCCAAGAACGTCGGCGTGCCGGTGCGCCGGGTCAAGGTGTCGCTGTTCGTGCTCACCGCGTTCTGCGCCTGCCTGTTCGGCGTGCTCCAGGTCGCCGACGTGGGTTCCGCGGCCGCCGATCGCGGCCTGCAGAAAGAGTTCGAAGCGATCATCGCCGTGGTCATCGGTGGCGCGCTGCTTACCGGCGGCTTCGGTTCGGTCATCGGTGCCTGCTTCGGCGCACTGATCTTCGGCGTCGTGCAGATCGGCATCTCGTACACCAACATCGATTCGGACTGGTACCGCGTGTTCCTCGGCGGCATGTTGCTGCTGGCGGTGCTGTTCAACCATTACATCCGCAGCCGCGCTGCGAGTACCAAGTGAGGACCGCCCGCATGGCCGACGATTACATTCTCGAACTGGACAACGTCAGCAAGTTCTTCGGCAGCGTGATCGCCCTGCAAGGCGTGACGTTGCGGTTGCGGCGCGGCGAAGTGCATTGCCTGCTCGGCGACAATGGCGCCGGCAAGTCCACGCTGATCAAGACCCTGGCCGGCGTGCACCAGCCCAGCACCGGCGAATACCGCGTCGAAGGGCAACCCGTGAAGTACGGCTCGCCGCGCGAGGCGCTGGACGACGGCATCGCCACCGTTTACCAGGACCTGGCGCTGGTGCCGCTGATGAGCGTCGCGCGCAACTTCTTCGCCGGGCGTGAGCCGCAGCGGAAGGTGTTCGGGCTGATTCCCGTCATCGACATGCGCTACGCCAACGAGACGGCGCGCGAGAAGCTGGCCGAGATGGGCATCCGCGTGCGCGACGCCAGCCAGCCGGTGGGCACCATGTCCGGTGGCGAGCGGCAGTGCCTGGCCATCGCCCGCGCCATCCATTTCGGCGCCAAGGTGCTGATCCTGGACGAGCCCACGGCGGCCCTGGGCGTCAAGCAGTCGTGCAACGTGCTCAAGCTGATCCACAAGGCACGCGAGCGCGGCATCTCGGTGATCTTCATCACTCACAACGTGCACCACGCCTACCCCATCGCGGACAGCTTCACGCTCTTGAACCGCGGCCAGTCCATGGGCACCTTCGCCAAGGCGGATGTCACCAAGGAAGCCGTGCTCGACATGATGGCCGGCGGCACCGAGATCCAGAGCCTGGTCGACGAACTGGAAGGCCGCGCGGCCTGAACACGGAAAACCCCCATGCGTAGTCCCCTGCCCCGCTCCGCCTCCCGCCCCATCGACGTCGCCTGCCTCGGCCGGCTCGCGGTGGATCTCTACGCCCAGCAGATCGGCGCCCGCCTGGAGGACGCCACCAGTTTCGCCAGGTACCTCGGCGGGTCTTCGGCCAACGTCGCCTTCGGCACGGCACGGCTGGGCCTGCGCTCGGCCATGCTCGCCCGCGTCGGCGACGACCACATGGGCCGTTTCCTCACCGAGACGCTGGACGCCGAGGGCTGCGACATCAGCCAGGTCACGGTCGACCCGGACCGCCTCACCGCCCTGGCCATCCTGGGCATCAAGGATCGCGAGACGTTTCCCTTGCTGTTCTACCGCGACAACTGCGCCGACATGGCGCTGACCGCGGAGGATATCGACGAGGCCTTCATTGCCCGCTGCCGCGCGCTGGCCATCACCGGCACGCACCTGTCGCAGCCGGGCGTGCATGCCGCGGCCACGCGGGCCATCGACCTGGCCCGCCAGCACGACGTGCGCACGGTGCTCGACATCGATTACCGTCCGGTGCTCTGGGGCCTGACGGGCAAGGGTGACGGCGAGCGCCGCTTCGTGGCCGCCGATCATGTCACCGCGCACCTGCAGGCCAGCCTGCCGGGCTTCGACCTGATCGTCGGCACGGAAGAAGAGTTCCATATCGCCGGCGGCAGCGAGGACCTGCTTGCAGCACTGCGCGCGGTGCGCGGCATCAGCGCCGCCACCCTGGTGGTCAAGCGTGGCGCCATCGGCTGCAGCGTGATCGACGGCCCCATTCCCGAGCGCATCGACGACGCCCCGACCTACCGCGGTGCGCGCGTGGAGGTGCTGAACGTGCTCGGCGCGGGCGACGCCTTCCTTTCCGGTTTCCTGACCGGCTGGCTGGACGGCGAGTCCGTGGAGCGGGCCTGCGCGTTCGCCAACGCGTGCGGCGCCATCGTGGTGTCCCGCCACGGCTGCGCACCGGCCATGCCCGCCCGTGCGGAACTCGAAGCATTCCTCACCCGTGAAGGCGGCATCCCGCGGCCTGATCTCGACGCCGAGCTGTCCCACCTGCACCGCACCGCCGTGCCGCGCAAGGCGTGGAACGAGCTGTATGTATTCGCCTTCGACCACCGGGTGCCGTTCTTCGAGCTGACCCGCGAAGCCGGCGGCGACGAAGCCCGGCTGCCGCGCCTGAAGGAGCTGCTGGTGGAGGCGGTGGCCGCCACCGAACACGCCGGCCACCTGCAGGGCCATGTCGGCCTGCTGGCCGACGACCGCTACGGCCAGGACGCACTGAACGCGGCCACCGGTCGCGGCTGGTGGATCGGCCGCCCGGTGGAAGTGCCGGGCTCCAGTCCGCTCGAACTCGAGCGCGGCCGCTCCATCGGCAGCCAGCTGATCGCCTGGCCGCGCGAACACGTCATCAAGTGCCTGGTGGCCTTCGATCCGGATGCCACACCCATGGAGCGCGTGGAGCAGGAAACCCAGATCCGTTCGCTCTACGACGCCGCCGTGATCAGCGGCCACGAACTGTTGCTGGAAATCATCCCGCCGTGCAGCGGCGGCCCCGCCCAGCGCGACGAGCTGGTGCTGCGTTCGATGAAGCGTATCTACAACCTCGGCATCCGCCCCGACTGGTGGAAGCTGTGCCCGCCGCAGCGCGACGCCTGGCAAGGCATCGACGCCCTGATCGCCGAGCGCGACCCGCATTGCCGGGGCGTGCTGCTGCTCGGCCTGAATGCCCCGGAAGAGGTTCTGGCCGCCGGCTTCGCCGATGCCCTGGAGAGCACCACGTGCCGTGGCTTCGCGGTGGGCCGCACCCTGTTCAGCGAACCGGCGAAAGCCTGGCTGGCGGGGCGGATCGACGATGAGACGCTGGTCGCCCAGGCGCGTGCCGCGTTCGAACGGATGATCGCCCTGTGGCGCGAAGGCCGTCGTGCCCCGCAGGCGCCGATGCAGGAAGGCGCCGCGGCATGACCACGCCCTCCTCTCCCCCGGCCACCGTCCGGCTGACCACGGCGCAGGCGTTGGTCCGTTACCTCGCCGCGCTCCACGGCCGCGATCCGGACAGCGATGTGTCGGCGCCGCTGTTCGGCGGGGTCTTCGCCATCTTCGGCCACGGCAACGTGGCCGGGCTGGGTGAAGCGCTGCACGGCATCCGCGACACGCTGCCGACGTATCGCGCGCACAACGAACAGGCGATGGCGCATACCGCCATCGCCTACGCCAAAGCGCACATGCGCCGGCGGATGATGGCCGTCACCACGTCCATCGGGCCGGGCGCCACCAACCTCGTGACGGCGGCGGCACTGGCCCACGTCAACCGCCTGCCGGTCCTGCTGCTGCCCGGCGACATCTTCGTCTCGCGCGCCCCGGATCCGGTGCTGCAACAGCTGGAGGATTTCGGCGACGGCACCGTCTCGGTCAACGACTGCCTGCGTCCGGTATCCCGTTACTTCGACCGCATCGTGCGTCCGGAGCAACTGCTGACGGCGCTGCCGCGGGCCATCCGCGCGCTCACCGATGCCGCGCTGTGCGGCCCGGTGACGCTAGCGTTGCCGCAGGACGTGCAGGCCGAGGCGTACGACTGGCCGCTGGCCTTCTTCGAACCGCGCGAGATCGTGTTCCGCGCGCCGCAGCCCACCGACGACGAACTGATGCACGCGCTGGATGCCATCGAGGCAGCCGAGCGTCCGGTCATCGTGGCCGGCGGCGGTGCGCTGTACGCCAGGGCCACCCCGCAATTGCTGGCCTTTGCCGACAAGCACGGCGTGCCCGTGTGCGAAACCCAGGCCGGCAAGGGCGTGCTGCCCTGGAACCACCCGCTGCACCTGGGCCCCGCAGGCGTGTGTGGCTCCACCGCCGCCAACGCCCTGCTGCGCGACGCCGACCTGGTGATCGCCGTGGGCACGCGACTGCAAGATTTCACCACCGGCTCGAATGCCCTGTTCGCCCACGTGCCGATCCTCTCGGTCAACGTCAATACGTTCGACGCGCTCAAGGGCAACGGCCTGGAAGTGATCGGGGATGCCGCACGCGTGCTGGACGACCTGGGCTTCGGCCTGGAGGACTGGACCGCTCCGGAAGCCTGGACATTGCGCGCGCGCCAGGTGGCCGGGGAATGGCTGGACATCGTGGCGCGCACCACGGATGCCCGCCAGCCGCCGGCAGGCCGCCTGCCCTACGACGGCGAAGTGATCGGTGCCGTGCAACGCTCGTCGTCACGCTCCACGCAAGACGACGTGGTCGTCTGCGCCGCGGGCACGCTGCCGGCGGAACTGGAAAAGCTGTGGCGCACCGAAACACCCGGCGGCTACCACATGGAATACGGCTACTCGTGCATGGGTTATGAGATCGCCGGCGGCCTGGGCGTGAAGATGGCCCTGCCCGACCGCGAGGTGGTGGTCATGGTCGGCGACGGCAGCTACCTCATGATGAATTCCGAGATCGCCACCTCGGTGATGCTCGACGCCAAGCTCATCGTCGTGGTGCTGGACAACCGGGGTTACGGCTGCATCAACCGGCTGCAACAGTCCACCGGCAGCGCCGCGTTCAACAACATGTTCGACGATTGCGTGCAGGGCCGGCACGGCGCACCCACCATCGATTTCGCCGCGCATGCCCGCGCCATGGGCGCGATCGCCGAGCACGTCGCCGACATCGCCGGCCTGGAGGCCGCGATGGAACGCGCGCGCGCCGCCGACCGCACCTACCTCATCAGCATCGATACCGACCACACGCGCACCACGGACGAAGGCGGCGCCTGGTGGGAGGTGGCGATCCCCGAAGTATCGTCGCGCGACGCCGTGCGCGACGCCCGCGCCGGCTACGACACCGCCATCGTGGCCCGCAAGACCAGGAACACGCCCGCATGAAAAACGATCCCATCCGCATCGGTATCAACCCCATCTCCTGGAGCAACGACGACCTGCCCTCGCTCGGCGGCGAGATCCCGTTGTCCACCGCACTCACCGAAGGCAAGGCCATCGGCTACGAGGGCTTCGAGCTGGGCAACAAGTTCCCGAAGGAGCCGGCCGCGCTGCGCGACCTGATGGCCGGCTATGGCCTGGACGTGGTGTCCGGCTGGTATTCGGGGCGCGTGGCCGAGCGGTCCGCGCAGGACGAAACCGTGGCTGTGGAGAAACACCTCCGTCTGCTGGCCGAGAACGGCTGCAAGGTCATGGTCTACGGCGAGGTGGCCCACGCCATCCAGGGCGAGCCGGTGCCGCTGTACAAGCGCCCGCGTTTCCGCACGGCCGACGACTGGAAACGCTACGGCGACAACCTCACCGCGTTCGCGAAGTTCACGCTGTCGCACGGCGTGCGGCTGGCCTACCACCATCACATGGGCGCCTATGTGGAATCGCCCGAGGATGTAGACCAGCTGATGGCCCACACCGGCGACGAAGTGGGCCTGTTGTTCGACAGCGGCCACACGTACTTCGGCGGCGGCGACCCCCTGGCCGTGCTGGACCGCCACATCGGCCGCATCTGTCACGTGCACTGCAAGGACGTGCGTCCCGGCGTGGTCCGCCTCGCACGCAACCGCCACTGGACCTTCCTCGAATCCGTGCTCAACGGCGCCTTTACCGTGCCGGGCGACGGCGTGATCGATTTCGCGGCCATCATCGATCGGCTGAAAACCCACGGGTACACCGGCTGGCTGGTGGTCGAGGCCGAGCAGGATCCGTCCGTGGCACCCAGCTATGCCTTCGCCAAGAAAGGCTACGACACGCTGCGCAACCTGCTGGACCGCGCGACGGTCGGGGAGGCCGCATGAGCCTGCTGGTCAAGGCCATGCCCACCGGCGAGGCGATCGTCAAGGTCACCCCGGAAACCGCCCACTGGAAACACGTAGGCTTCGAGGCGCGTCGCATCGCGGCGGGCTCCACCGTCGAGATCGCGCTGCCGGAAGGTCGCGAAGGCTGCCTGGTGGTGCTCGTGGGCCGCGTGGACATTGCCGTGGCAGGCCAGTCGTGGAAAGACCTCGACGGACGTGCCAGCGTGTTCGAGGACCGCGCGCCGCATGCGGTGTATGCGCCACCCTCATCGGTTTACACGGTAACCGCGCACACCGATGCCGAACTGGCGCTGGCGTCCGCGCCGGCCACTGGCAAGTTTCCCGCGCGGCTGATCGACCCGGCGACGATGAAGCGTTCCACGCGCGGCACCGGCGCCAACACGCGCTACGTATGCGACATCCTGCCGGAGACGGAAGACGCGGAGTCGCTGCTGGTGGTCGAGGTGCTGACACCCGCAGGGCATTCGTCCAGCTACCCACCGCACAAGCACGACACCGACGCCCTGCCGGAAGAGAGCGTGCTGGAAGAGACCTACTACCATCGCGTCGATCCGCCGCAGGGTTTTGCCTTCCAACGTGTCTACACCGACGAGCGCGACATCGACGAGTCGATGGCCGTCGGCAACCACGACGTGGTGATGGTGCCGCGCGGCTACCACCCGGTGGTGATGCCGCACGGCTACCGCGGCTACTACCTCAATGTCATGGCCGGCCCGAGCCGCGCCTGGCACTTCCGTAACGATCCCGCCCACGAATGGATGATCGCGCGCTGACCGCGCCGCATCGGAGTAACCGAACATGTCCGCCCAGCCTTCCGCTTCCTCCCTTCCCCGTATCGGCCATTTCATCGACGGCAAGCCCTATACCGGCTCGCCCTCCGGCACGGCACCGGTCTACGACCCGGCGCGCGGCGTGCCCGCGGCCGAGGTGGACCTCGCGTCGGTCGCCGATGTCGATGCCGCCGTGCGCGCGGCGCATGCCGCGTTCCCGGCATGGTCCGACACGCCGCCGCTCAAGCGTGCGCGTGTGATGTTCCGCTTCAAGAACCTGATCGAGCGCGACCTGGACCGCCTCGCGCGCATCATCGTGGCCGAACACGGCAAGGTGCTTTCCGACGCGAAAGGCGAAGTGATCCGCGGGCTGGAAGTGGTCGAATACGCGTGCGGCATCCCGGAACTGCTCAAGGGTGAGTACACCGAACAGATCGCCAACGGTATCGATGCCTGGACGATGCGCCAGGCGCTGGGCGTGTGCGCCGGCATCACCCCGTTCAACTTCCCCGCCATGGTGCCGATGTGGATGTTCCCCATGGCGCTGGCCTGCGGCAACACCTTCGTGTTGAAGCCGTCCGAACGCGATCCGTCGCTGGCGGTGGAACTGGCCCGGCTGCTGCAGGAAGCCGGCCTTCCCGACGGCGTGTTCAACGTGGTGCACGGCGACAAGACCGCGGTGGATGCCCTGCTGGAACATCCACTGGTGCGCGCGGTGAGCTTCGTCGGTTCCACGCCGATTGCCGAATACATCTATGCGCAGGGTTCCGCCAGGGGCAAACGCGTACAGGCACTGGGCGGCGCGAAGAACCACATGATCGTCATGCCCGACGCCGACCTCGACAAGACGGCGGATGCACTGATGGGCGCGGGTTACGGCGCCGCCGGTGAGCGCTGCATGGCGATCTCCGTGGCCGTTGCCGTGGGCGAGGCCACCGCCGATGCGCTGGTGGCGAAGCTCGCGCCGCGGGTGAAGGCGCTGCGCATCGGTCATGGCCTGGACGAGACGATCGAGATGGGCCCGGTGGTCACCGGCGTGCATCGCGACCGCATCACCCACTACATCGACGACGGCGAAGCGGCCGGTGCCGAGCTGGTCGTGGACGGCCGCGGCTATCAGGTCGCCGGTTGCGAACAGGGCTTCTTCGTGGGCGGCACGCTGTTCGACCGCGTCACCCCCGCCATGCGCATCTACAAGGAAGAAATCTTCGGACCCGTGCTCTGCGTCGTTCGCGTGCCGGATTTCGCTAGTGCCCTGAAGCTGGTGGACGAGCATGAATTCGGCAACGGCACGGCTATCTTCACCCGCGACGGCCAGGTGGCCCGCGAATTCGCCCACCGCGTTCAGGTGGGCATGATCGGCATCAACATCCCTATTCCCGTGCCGATGGCCTTCCACAGCTTCGGCGGCTGGAAGAAGAGCCTGATGGGAGACCACCACGCCCACGGCCCGGAATCTGTGCGCTTCTACACAAGACAGAAAGCTGTCACACAGCGTTGGCTGAACCACGACGAAAGTGCGGGGGCAGAATTCGCGATGCCCACACATTAGTCTGACAAAAACATTATGATGCGGCGGGTTGGACGCGCGGGGAGCTATTGTGCGTTGCAACTTAGATAATCAAAAGCCATAAACGCAAAAGCATAAATTTTCAGGGAGAAGGACACATGCTCAACGTACTCGCTAAGCGTCCCATCGCCGGCGTGCTGCTCGCATGCCTCGGCCTGGCTGCCACCGCGGCGCACGCCGACGACCTCGCAACCAGCAAATACCTGTTCGGTGACTGGAACGGTGAACGCACGCGGCTCGAAGACGCCGGCGTGAAGTTCGACCTCGGTTACGGCGGTGAAGCGGCCCACAACTACTCGGGCGGCACCAAGAACATCACCCGTTACACCGACCAGTGGAAGCTGGGCGCCGCGTTCGACCTGCAGAAGCTGTGGGGCTGGAACGGCGCGACGTTCAACATCGTGGTTACCGATCGTAACGGCCGCAACATCGGCGCCGACGCCAACATCGGCAACAACCAGCTGATCCAGGAAGTCTACGGCCGCGGCCAGACCTGGCACCTGACGGTCTTCTCCCTGGTGCAGAAGTTCTTCGACGATCGCCTGACCTGGAAGATCGGCCGCCTGCCGGTCGGCGAGGACATCAACCAGTTCTCGTGCGACTTCCAGAACCTGACCTTCTGCGGCGCGCAGCCGGGTAACATCGTGGGCGACTACTGGGTCAACTGGCCGACCAGCCAGTGGGCCACGGTGCTGAAGCTGGATACCTCGAAGGAAACCTTCGTCCAGATCGCCGCCTACCAGGTCAACCCGAAGTACGTCGACGACTCCTACGCGCGTCACAACGGCCTCAAGCCGAACTTCCCCGGCGGCACCACCGGTGCGCTGATCCCGCTGGAGTTCGGCTGGAAGCCGATGGTCAACGGCCTGCCCGGTTCGTACCGCGCCGGCGTCTGGTACAACACGTCCAAGGGTAACGACCTGTACCTCGACGTGAACCGCCAGCCCATCGCACTGACCGGCAACGAGCCGCTGCAGCACGATTCCCGCAAGGGCGCATGGATCACCTTCCAGCAGCAGGTGTCCGGCGAAGCCGGCGGCAACGGCACCACGGTGTTCCTGAACATCGCGTCGGCCGACCACGAGACGTCCGCAACCAACAACCAGATCTCGCTGGGCATGGAGTACAAGGGCATCTTCGATCGCCCGAACGACTTCATCGGCGCCGCCATCGGTGGCTCGCACGCCAGCGGTTACGCCGCGAAGAACCAGCGCCTGGTCAATGCCATCACCGGCACGGACGGCATCGTCAACGACGGCTACGAGAAGGTGGCCGAAGTGTTCTACAGCTACTCGCCGATCCCCTCGATCGCACTGCGTCCCAACCTGCAGTACATCAAGGATCCGGGCGGCAGCAAGCAGAACGACGACGCGCTGGTGCTCGGCCTGAAAATGTCGGTGGCGTTCTAAGCCGCTCCGTCATCGGTGTCATCGAGAAGGCCTGGGGAGACCCGGGCCTTTTCTTTGTGTGGGGGGCTGGGTCGCCCACATCGTGGGCTCCTACACGGCTGCGGTGGCGTGGAGGGCCGCATCGCCCACATCGTGGGCTCCTACAGCGCAGCGTCGCGTTGCCGTTGTAGGAGCGGACGATGTCCGCGATCCACCGCCATCTACGTTTGCGTTCGGAACCGCCCGCATGGATGGATGGCATGGCTTCATTCGATGTGGGCAGGGTGACGGATCGCCCACATCGTGGGCTCCTACAGTTAGCCCTCATTCTCCGCCGACGCATCCAGCGCGAACGAATCGTCGCCCTCGTCCACCGTCAGGCGCATCACGATCGGCCGGCAGCAGACCTGGCAATCCTCGATGTACATCTGGCTGCCGCCCGACGTATCGACGGCCACCTCGATGGTCTCGCCGCAGTAGGGGCAGGCAACGTCGGTAAACTCATACATATGGAATAGTCCCAGGACAGGCGCGCGGTTGCGCGCGGCATCGATTGACGGCAACCTGCGAGGTTCCGCTTTAACGATGTCGCACGCAACCGTGCGCGCAGGAACCTTGCCTTCATGATCGAGATGGTCGGCTTCGACGGCGACGACACGCTGTGGCGTAGCCAGGAATACTACGACGACGCCCAGGCGGCCTTCGAGGCCATCCTGGGCCGGTATGTCGATCTGGCCGCGGAGGGCCTGCGTGCCTCCCTGCTGGCCACGGAGCGCGGCAACATCGCGCTGTTCGGCTACGGCGCCAAGGGCATGGCCCTGTCCATGATCGAATCGGCGATCGAGCTGACCGACGGGCGCATCGAGGCCCGGGACATCCATCGCATCGTGCGCCTGGCCAAGGACGTGCTCGGCCACCCGGTCGAGTTGCTGCCCGGCATCCGCGAGGCGGTGGAGGCCGTGGCGGCGACCCACCGCGTGGTGCTGATCACCAAGGGCGACCTCTTCCACCAGGAAGCCAAGGTGGCCCAATGTGGGCTGGCCGGCATCTTCCACCGGATCGAGATCGTCTCGGAGAAGGATCCCGCCACGTACACCCGCCTGCTGCAGGAGTTCGGGCTCCCGCCGGAACGCTTCGCCATGGTCGGCAACTCGCTGAAGTCGGATATCGCCCCGGTAGTCGCCCTGGGCGGCTGCGGGGTGTACATGCCCTACCACAGCACTTGGGAGCACGAGCGCCTGACCGGCTTCGCCATGGGCGAGCGCGTGGTCGAGGTGGCCGGCGCCGAGGCCATCCCCAGCGCCATCGCGTCACTGCACGCCGTCTGAGCCCAGTCCACGCCACCTTCGCGCCCCAGCCGCGAAGCTGGCTCGGTCGATTCGGGAGGCGAACACGTGCATGCGAGGTTGAAGATGGGCTGGCGGGTCGTCAGCACCACGGTAAAGGGATTCAGCGACGATGAGCTGATGACGCGCGCCGCCGCGCTCGCCTTCTATTCGGCGCTGTCGTTCGCGCCATTGCTGGTGTTGCTGCTGTGGGTGGTGGCCTCGCTCCGTCCCGAGTGGCAGGCCCAGCTGATCGACAGCCTGAACGGCCTGGTCGGCTCGCGCGCCGCCGAAGCCGTGCGGCTGGTGATCGAAAACGCCAAGCAGAAACCCAGCGTGGGCAGCGTGGCCGGCATCATCGGCCTCGGCGTCACCCTGGTCGGCGCCTCCGCCGTGTTCGCCCAGCTGCAAGGCGCCCTGAACCGGGTCTGGGGGCTGCAGCCGAAGCCCGGCAAGGCCACTCATGCGATCCTGACGTGGCTACGCGCGCGCCTGCACGCCCTGGGCCTGCTGCTCTCGCTGGCCTTCCTGCTGGTGATCTCGTTCTCCGCCAGCGCCATGATCGCGGTGTTCGTCCGCGGCGGTACCACCGGCTGGCACGTGCTGGAAACACTGATTTCCCTGGCGGTGTTCGTCGTCATCTTCGGCGCCATCTACAAGGTGCTGCCGGATGCCATCATCGAGTGGCGCGATGCCGTGATCGGCGCCAGCCTGACCGCCCTGCTCTTCGTGGTGGGCAAGTTCGCCATCGGTTTCTACCTGGAGCGCAGCAACGTCGGCGGCCCTTACGGTCCGGCGGGCAGCGTGGTGGTACTGCTGGTATGGGTGTACTACTCGGCCCTGATCCTGCTGCTGGGCGCCGAACTGACCGAGGCCGTGGCCGAGGCGCGAGGCACCCCGATTAAACCGCGGCCATACGCCATGTCGATCAAACCGGAGCCGGCGCAAGTATTTGACCCCTCCGTCACGAGGCCGGGGGTATCCCTGTCGCAGCCCTATAAGGAGGATGCTCAATGAAGACCCATCTGCTCGCCGCTACCCTGTTCGTCGTCGCTACCGGCGCGGCTGTTACCGCTCCGCCGGCCGATGCCCAGAGCCGGCGCAGTCAGCACCAGGTCTGCCGCGACGTCCAGACCAAACAGATCCAGTCCAAGGACAATAACCGCCTGATCGGCACCGGCGTGGGCGCCGTGGCCGGTGGCCTGCTGGGCAACCAGGTGGGCGGCGGCAAGGGCAAGACCCTGGCCACGGTGGCCGGTGCGGTCGGCGGCGGTTACGCCGGCAACCAGATCCAGAAGAACAATCAGAACAAGCACGCGACCTACGAGACCCACCGTGAGTGCCATTGGGTGAACGACTGATCGTGTAAGCCAGACCCCCACGGTCCGGTCTTATCGGAAGGGTGCCACCGGGCACCCTTCCTGCTTTCCGGAGGTTCCATGCGCCACGCCGATCCCGATCGCCGCCGTTTCCTGGGCGTGTTTGCCGCCACGGTCGCGGCCTCCGCCTCGCTGCCCTTCGTCCTGCGCGCCATTAGGCCCGCCATGGCCGCCGAGGCTCCGCCCCCGCTACAGGGCGGCACGGTGACCCTCGACGCCTTCGCGCCCGACAAGAAGCCACTGGGGCCGCACCCCGAGGCCCGCGTGGTGCTGACTGACGACCAGTGGAAAGCGAAGCTGGGCACGAAGTCGTATTACATCACCCGCCAGGAAGGCACCGAGCCGGCCTATACGGGCGAGGGCTGGGACCGGCATGACAACGGCATCTACCGCTGCATCGGCTGCGACACGGCGCTGTATGACTCGGCCACCAAGTTCGAGTCAGGCACGGGGTGGCCCAGCTTCTGGAAACCGATCTCGAAACGGAACGTGGTGGAGAAGATCGACCGCAGCCTGCTCGAGGAGCGCACGGAAGTGAAGTGTGCCCGCTGCGACGCCCATCTCGGCCACGTGTTCGACGATGGCCCCGATCCCACCGGCCTGCGCTACTGCATGAACGCCGGCGCCATGCACTTCGCCCCGGTACCGACAACCGCCGGGTAGGAGCGCATGCCTCTAGGTCGCAGCTTTTCGCGCAACCCGACAAACCCGAGTGTAGGAGCGCACGCACGTGCGCGACATGTTTTGAGGCCGAACGTCCGGGGTTACGCGCTAGCCCGTCAGATTCGGCGAACACATTTCGCGCACATCGTGCACTCCTACATGGGTTAATTGCGGGGCGGCATGGGGGTCAGCTGGAACTCCTTGGGCGGTGTTTCGCCCTTGAGGTAGCGCACGAAGTAGTCCCAGCGGCGGCGCGTCATGTACGGCGTGGCGTCGCCGTAGCCGTGGTGCGCGTTGGGGATCATGACCAGGTCGAAATCCTTGTTCGCCTTGATCAGCGCATCGACCACCAGCAGCGACTCGTACGGCGGGACGTTATCGTCCATCGTGCCGTGCGCGATCATCAGGTGACCCTTCAGGCCGCTGACCCACTTCTGGTTGGCCTGGTCGTCGTAGTTGCTCTTGCCGTCCTTGTCCTTGACCAGCAGGCCCTGCCACTTCTCGGCCCAGTCGTCCTCGTAGTTACGGTTGTCGTGGTTGCCCGACTCCGAGATGCCCACCTTGAACACGTCCGGGTAGCGGAACATGGCCGTGGCCGTGGCGTTGCCGCCGCCGGAGTGGCCCCAGATACCCACGCGATCGCCGTCCAGCCAGCTGTACTTCTGCACCAGCTGCTTCACCGCCAGCACCTGGTCGGGCAGCGTGTTGTCGCCGATGTTCTGGAAATACGCATCGTGGAACGCCTTGGAGCGCCACGGCGTGCCCATGCCGTCCACTGCCACGACCACGAAGCCCAGCTCGGCCAGCGCCTGGTTGTCGCCATGGGCGGGGAGGAAGCTGCGCGTGCGGATCGAGCCCACCTGCGGGCCCGGGTAGATGTAGACGATCAGCGGGTATTTCTTCGACGGATCGAACTTCGACGGCTTGAACATCTGGCCGTAGAGGTCGGTCTTGCCGTCACGCGCCTTCACCGTGAACGCGGTGGGCGGCACCCAGCCGGTGGCCTTCAGGCGGGAGATATCGGCATGGGCGATGTCCTTCACCGTCGCACCGGTATCCGAACGGCGCACCAGCGCCACCGGCGGCGTGTCGATCGTGGAATACGAATCGAAGAAGTAGGTGCCGTCCTTGGAGAGGCTGACCGTATGGTCGGCGTTCTCAGGGGTCAGCAGGGTCAGGCCCTTGCCGTCGAAGCCCACCTTGTAGAACTGCTGGTAGTACGGATCGACGCCCTTCTCACGACCCACGCCACGGAACCAGATCGTCTTCGTCTTCGGGTCGATGCGCAGCACCTCGGTGACGTTCCAGTCGCCCTGGGTGATCGCCTGTTCCAGCTTGCCGGTCTTCAGGCTGTACATGTACAGGTGGCCCCAGTTGCTCCGCTCGGAGAACCAGATCACCTGGTCGGTCTCGGGCACGTATTGCCAGTTGACCGTACCGTTGCCGCTCTCGAAATAGGTCTTGGCCTTTTCCTCGAACACCGTGCGCACGTCGCCGGTTTCCGGGTTGGCCACGCGGAACCATTCGTGCGTGTGATCGCGCGAGGTGGACACGAAGGCAATGCTCTTGCCGTCGCCCGCCCAGCGCACGTCGTCCCACACGCCGGGGCTGCACGACACATCGTCGCAAAGCGAAGAGCGATGCTGGTCGGCGGGCATCTTGAAGCGCACCACGGTTTTCGTCGGCACGTCGATCACGACGCGCTCGATCATGGTCACGTCCTTGTCGCCGGGCAGCGGGTATTTCCAGGTGTCCACCTTGGGATGGCCGACGTTGGTGGTGACCAGGGTCATCTCGCCGGTCTTGCGCTGGTCCTGCTGGAACGTGGCGATCTTCTTCGAATCGGGCGACCACACGAGGATCGCCTCGTCGGTGTGCTGCCAGCCGGCGTTGTCCGTGGCGTAACCGAAATCCTTGATGCCATCGGTGGTCAGGCGCGTTTCGGCACCCGTGGCCAGGTCGCGCACCCACAGGTTCCAGTCGCGGATGAAGGCCTCCGACTTGCCGTCCGGCGACTTCAGGCCCGGCTCATCGCCGTAGGGCTTGCCGGCCGCGTCCTTCTTCACCGCGGCGATCTCGCACTTGCCGATCGCCTTGTCGCAGACGTAGTGCTTGCCGCGCGAGGTCACGTCCAGGCCGTCGTCCGGGCGGACGACGAACGTGCTCACCGGCAGCTGGCCGGGCTCCACCTTCGTGCCCGACGCCTTCGACAGCGCGGCGGCCAGCTTGTCGCGGTCGAACGCGCGCGAGGCCTGGCCCGTGGCGGCATCGACGGTAAGGAACTGGTCGCCGTCCTTGTCGTGGTCGCGGTACCAGAAATGGCCGTCGTCGACCCAGGTGACCCGCTGGACGGAGTGGTCCACCAGCGTGGAAGCGTGGCCCAGGAAGGAATCGGCACGCTTGTAGTCGTCGAGGGTGACGGCCTGCGCGGACGCCGCGGCGGCCCCGATCAGTCCGAGGAGGACGGCGCCGGAAAGCGCCGCGGTGCGTTTGGTCGACATAGGGGTTCCCCATCACAGCAACGGCGCAGGGCGCGCCGCGAACCGGACGAGGCTATCCCCCACGCGCGCCCGCGGCGTATGCCATTGGTCACGGGTGCGGACGACGTCCCACCCGGAAGCGCCGACCTTGCCGTTCGATCATGGCCAGCGCCAGCGCATCGGGCAGCAGCTTGAACAGGGACTTGATCGCTGTGTTGACCCGACCGTTGACGTAGACGGCCTTGCCGGCGTCGGCCGCGTCCAGGCCCTGTCGCGCCACCGTGGCGGCGTCCATCCACAACCAGCGCGGCATCTTCGAGACCAGCTCGCGCGAGCCGGTCACGTCGTGGAACTCCGAATAGGTAAAGCCCGGGCACACCGCCGTGGTATGGACACCGGTGCCCTTGCCCTCGAGCGCCAGCGACTGCGACAGCTTGATCAGATAGGCCTTGGACGCCGCATACAGCGTGTGCCCCGCCGAGCCGGGCAGGTGGCCCGCCAGCGAGGCGATGTTGACGATGCGGCCATAGCCACGCGCCTGCATGGACGGCAACAGGCGCCAGGCCAGTTCTGTCGGGGCGGTCATCAGCACCTGGATGAAGTCGGCATGCGCGGACCAGGGCTGCTCGTGGAAATACCCGCTGACGCCGTAGCCGGCGTTGTTGATCAGTACGTCGATCGCCAGGCCTTGGGCCTCCAGGGCCGCGACGAGTGCCTCCGGACCGTCGGGACGGGCCAGGTCCAGCGGCGCCACGATCGCTTCGATGCCGTGCCGGTCGCGCAATTCGGCGGCGAGCTTTTCCAGGCGGTCGGCCCGGCGTGCGGTGAGCACCAGGTCGTGGCCGCGACGGGCCAGTTCGCGGGCGAACGCCTCGCCGATGCCGGCGGATGCGCCGGTGACCAGCGCGCGACGATTCGATGCCATGGACGTTCCTCGATACATGTTCGCGATGGGAAGTATGCACCCGCGTTACATGAACGGGGCCCCGGTGTGTTCATGGATGAGACGCGGCTTTCACGGATTCATGCACCCCGTGACCGCGATGCTTGGGCTCCTTTAAACGACTCGATCCGAGTCATCCCTGGAGCCCGACCATGACCAGCAACGACCACGATATCAAGGTTCTCAACAGCCTCATCGAGACCACCATCGACAGCGCCGAGGGCTACGGCGAAGCCGCGAAGGATGCCGAGAACACCCGTTACGCCTCGACCTTCCAGCAGCGCGCCGGCGAGCGTCGCCAGGCCGCGCAGGCCCTGCAGGCACAGGTCCGTGCACTGGGTGGCAACCCGGAAGACGACGGCACCATCCTTGCCAAGGCGCACCGCATGTTCGTCGAGCTACGCGCGAAGATGAGCTCGAAGGACGACACCGCGATCGTCGACGAAGTCGAGCGTGGCGAAGACCACATCAAGCACAAGTACGAAGACGCGCTGAAGGACACCGAAGTCTCGGCCTCCAGCCGCGCCGTGATCGAGCAGGCCTATGTGTCGGTCAAGACCGGCCACGACCAGATGCGCGACCTCAAGCACGCCCTGCACGGCACGAACTGATCCTTCATTGATCGGTAAAAAAAACGGGCCCACTGGGCCCGTTTTTTTTGTGTCGCCGTAACCTGCCGTCGTAGGAGCCCACGATGTGGGCGATTGCGGTGTGAGCGATCCCGGTATGCCATTCCCGCGTCGGTGATGGCGTTCATCATCGTCGACGCGGGGGGACGAGCATCGCCCACATCGTGGGCTCCTACACGGCCTTTTTGCCTTACTTGGCGGCGGGATCGGGCTCTTCGTTCATCAGCGCGTTGATCTGGCCCTTGTGCGCTTCGTAGAAGGCCACGTTCTTCTGGTTGACCTTGGACTGGTCGACGTAAGCGGCCATCTGCGGGTTGCCCTTCGCTTCCGAGGCGATGGCCGCGTTGGTGACGGCGAGGTTGGCGAGCAGGAACTCGCGCGGCGTGAAGCCGTACTTCTTGATCAGCGGCGCGATGCGCGGATCGGAATCCGTGACCTGCTTGGCCAGGTCGTCCAGCGAGTGGATCTTCGAGAAATCGGTCTTGGCGTCCTTGGGCTTGATGCCCTGCGCCTTGGCTTCCTGCGACACCTTGACGATGCGGTTGAACACGTCGTCGGTGAGGTTGAAGTTCTGGATGGCCTGCTTGTCGGACGCGGGAATCTGCGATGCCGGATTGGCGGCGGCCGGGGCCGGGGCGGCCTGCTGGGCAAACGATGCCACCGGCGCGAGGGTAGCGGTAGCCAGCAGCGCGGCAAGGATATAACGAGACTTCACGGGCAACTCCTTCAGGGATAGGTCCGTGGTGGACGTGGCGATAGCTTAAGTGGCCGGATGTTATGTGTTCGTGGGCGGCGTTGCGCTTCCTTCAGGAAGCTTCGGGCCGTTCCAGCCCATCAGGTTGTAGAAATCGTAGCGCCACACACCTACGTATTCGTGGATGGCGAAATCGGCAAAGGAGAGGTTTTCCGAAGTGGGCAGCCAGTCGTAGCGGGCCGTGACGTAATCGCCGCGCACCGGCTCGCCGTGTATGCCGAAGTGGTCGAAGTAGATCATCGCCCGGCGCAGGTGCACCGCCGAGGACACCAGCACCACCTTGTCCGCGCCGTAGGACATCAACAGCGGCTTGCTGAACTGCGCGTTCTCGAAGGTGTTCATGCTGCGCGATTCCAGCATCAGGTCCGCGCGCGGTACGCCCAGCCGATCGAGGCTGATCGCATACACATCGGCCTCCGCCTGCTTCAGGTGCGCCGCATCCCCACCGCTCACTTCCACCTTGCAGTCGGCCCCGGTGGCCTTGCACGCCCTGTAGAGCTCAGCCGCGCGAAGAATGCGACCGTTGGCGTAGAGGCTGGGCTCGATGGACCCCACCCCGCTACGCACCGTACCGGCACCGAGCAGCACGATGGCGTTGCGCTGCCCCCACTGGGCCACGTCGGGCGCATAGCCCGCCTGCAGGTTGGACAGCAGCAGGCCGGTCAGCGGGCCGCAGCCGGCGAAGAACAGCCAGCCGACGGCCAGCACCATCAGCACGCGGCCGGCAAGACGGCGGCGCAGGCGCATCGACAGCAGGGCGATGGCCAGGAGGATCAGGAAAAGGATGAGTGTCATGGGGCCGAGCGTAGCAAAGCCCCATGGCATTTGTTGCGCGTCAGCCGAACAGTTTCGTCGCGATCTCGGCAATATGCTTGCCCTGGAAACGGGCACCGGCCAGTTCGTTCTCGCTGGGCTGACGGGACCCGTCGCTGGCCGCGATCGTGGTAGCGCCGTACGGGCTGCCGCCCGTCACCTCGTCCAGCTTCAACTGGCCCTGGAAGCTGTACGGCAGGCCGACCGGGATCAGGCCGAGGTGCAGCAGGTTGGTGATCAGCGAGAACAGGGTGGTCTCCTGCCCGCCGTGCTGCGAGGCCGTCGAGACGAACGCGCCGCCCACCTTGCCGTTGAGGGCACCGCGCGACCACAGCGAGCCGGTCTGGTCGAGGAAGGTGGCCATCTGGGCGCTTAGCCGGCCGTAGCGGGTGCCCGTGCCCAGGATGATCGCGTCGTAGGACTCCAGCTCGTCCACCCGGGCGATCGGCGCCGCCTGGTCCAGCTTGAAATGCGAACTGCGCGCCACGTCGTCCGGCACCGTCTCCGGCACGCGCTTGATGTCGACCTGGGCACCCGCCTCGCGGGCGCCTTCCGCCACGGCCTGCGCCATGGTTTCGATATGGCCATAGGCCGAGTAATAAAGAACGAGCACCTTCGCCACGGCGAATCTCCTGTATCGAAAGGGGGAGTGGCCACCGTAGGGCCGCCGGTGTTTACACCACGTGGTGGCGGGACGGTACAGTGGGCCACCTGGCATACCGGACGCCTTTCCCTCGTGTCGATCGAAGAAGCGATCACGCCCACCCGAAGCGAGCCGCTGACCGCGGAGCGCGCGTACGAGCTCTACTGGGCCGACCTGCTGGGCGAGGCACCGGTCTTCCACTGCATCGGCCAGGGGTGCACCGCCCAGCTGATCTGCGCCTGCCTGGAGAAACCCGAGCAGAACCTGCGGATTCGCCCGTACTTCCGCTCCCGCCGGATCGACGACCACGCCGACACCTGCGAGGTGGTGCACGCCACCGGCGAGGCCAGGAAGGACAAGCAACCCGACGTGTTCGAGGCCGAGCGCCCCGCCGATCATTTCCGCGCGGTGCCGCCGGTCAGCGGCTTGGCGGCCATCCCGCCGAGTCAGGGCACGCCACCCGACCAAAGCCCGCCGACGCCCGGGGATCCCGCCGCCAGCCGCCCGCGCCGTGTCACGACGGCAGCGACCACCCGACGGCCCAGCCACTACTACCGCCTCTCGTCACTGGTGCAGAAATTCCTCGAACACCGCCGTGACCACGACCTCGCCGAGGCCCAGGTGGAGATCGGTGGGGAAACCACCACCTACGAAGCCCTGTTCCGCAACGTCTTCCGGCAGAAAGTGGCCGACCTTGCCGGCACCCGGGCGGTATGGTGGGGTGCGGCCTCCCTGCGCGCCACGAAGGAGGGCGGGTATTACCTGAAGTTCTCGCGCCCGTTCCGCCACGGCGATGACGAACTGCGCCCGACCATCACCCTCACCGCGAAGGACATCGATGCCTATCCCGTGCGCAAGCTGCTGCGCGCCCGGCTGGACAAGCTGATCGCCGAATCCGGCGGCTACTGCGTGGTGTTCGTGTGGGCGAAACCGTGGATGCCCAAGGACGCCGAGAAACCGTTCGTTCGTTTCTATGCCAACAACCTGGACCACATCGACGTGCGCGGACCGGAGATCCTGCAGGAGCTGGCGAGCACATCGCGAGTAAAGCCCGGCGCGTGACCCATGGCCGTCGGCAGCCCGCTGACGCCGCGTTGACCGCCGGACGCTAAGATGGCGCCATGGTCCGCAAACGCCGCCTCCGCCTGCCCTTCGTGCGTCACCCGCGCGACGCCACGCACGATTTCGACGATGCCAGCTACGACGGCGGCGCATCCGGCGGCGCCTATCTGCGGCACATCGTCGTCGTGGCCGTTCTACTGGGCGTTATCGGCCTGATCCTGCGCGAGTCCCTTTGACCCGAAGCGTCAGGCATCGCCCGGGCATCGCTTATCCCAGGTAGATCCGCCCCTCGGATGCCTGCAGCGCACCGCGCCGGATATCCCCCCGCGTGGAAAGCACGCACGGTCCGACCGGCTCGTCGATCGGCAACTCCGCCGGTGCATCGGTGAAATTGAGTACGACCACGAGACGTTCGTCCCCCTCGACGCGCTCATACGCCAGTACCGCATCACTGGCGCCGAGGATACGCACGTTGCCTGCGCTCAGCGCCCGCGACGCCCGGCGCATCCACAGCAACGAGCGATACAACGACCAGATCGACGCAGGATCGGCGGACTCCGTCGCCACGTTACGGGTCGCCACGTCGTCGCCCAGGCGCAGCCACGGCACACCATCGGTGAAGCCGGCGCCCGGTGCACCGGTCCAGCGCATCGGTGTGCGCTGCGGGTCACGGCCCAGGCCCTTGTCCGGCTCGTTGAGTTCGAACGGATCGCGCACTTCCGCACGCGGGATGGCCACGTCGCGCATGCCGATCTCGTCGCCGTAATACAGCGTCGGCGTACCCCGCAGGGTCAGCAGCAGCATCGCCGCAATGCGGGCCTGCGCGTCGCCCACGCGCGAGGCAATGCGAGGCTTATCGTGGTTGCCCAGCACCCAGTTGGGCCAGCCGCCCGGCGGCAGGGCCGCCTCGTACCGCTCGACCAGCGAGGCAATGTCACGCGCGTTCCAGGGGGCGCCGATCAGCAGGAAGTTGAACGGCAGATTGGCGCCCTGCAGGCGGTCGCCGTAATAGGCGACGATGCGCTCCAGTGGCAGGTAAAGCTCCCCGATCAACACGCGATCGGGAAACTCGTCGACCACCGCGCGCATCGCGGCTACCACCTCTATGGTTTCCGGCAGGTCGGCGATGTGGGTCGGCAGGAAACGGTTGGCCTCCGAATCGATGCCCTCGCGGTAATCCGGATTGAGCGGGTTGTCGCGGAACTGCGCGTCCTTCATCACGTGGTACAGCACGTCCACGCGGAAGCCGTCCACGCCCCGGCGCAGCCAGAAACGCATCGACTCGAACATGGCCTCGCGCAGCGCGGGGTGACGCCAGTTGAGGTCGGGTTGCTTGTCCAGGAACAGGTGCAGGTAGTACTGGCCGGTGGTCGCGTCCAGCGTCCAGGCACTGCCGCCGAAGTTGGACAGCCAGTTATTGGGCGGCCCGCCGCCGGGGGCAGGATCGCGCCAGATGTACCAGTCGCGGAACACGCTGTCGCGCGAACGGCGGCTCTCACGGAACCACGGGTGCTCGTCGGAGCTGTGGTTGGGCACGAAATCCAGGATGACCTTCAGCCCCAGCGCATGCGCATCGGCGATCATGGCATCCATCCGCGCGATGTCACCGAACAGGGGATCGACGCCGCGGTAGTCGCTGACGTCGTAGCCAAAGTCGGCCATCGGCGAGGGATAGGTCGGCGAGATCCAGATCGCGTCCACGCCGAGGTCGGCCAGGTAGGGCAGCTTGCCGCGCAGCCCTTCGAGATCGCCGATACCGTCGCCGTTCGCGTCGGCGAAGGAGCGGGGGTAGACCTGGTAGATGACGCCCTCGCGCCACCAGCTACGTGCTGTCATCGTCATGCGGCAAAGCGTGCCGGGGCCGATGTGTAGGTAATGCCTTCACGCCCGGCCCCTTACGCTCCCGCCATCCCCGCCTGCCGCGAGCGCCGTCATGATCAACGACCTCTGGTACAAGAACGCCGTGATCTACTGCCTGTCCGTGGGCAGTTTCCAGGACTCCAACGGCGACGGCATCGGCGATTTCCAGGGCCTGTCGCGGCGGCTGGATTACCTGCAGGGCCTGGGCGTCACCGCTGTCTGGCTGATGCCCTTCCAGACCTCGCCCCTGCGCGACGGCGGCTACGACATCGCCGACTACTACAACGTGGACCCGCGCTACGGCACGCTGGGCGACTTCGTCGAGTTCACCCACGCCGCCCACCAGCGCGGCATGCGCGTGCTGATCGACCTCGTGGTGAACCACACCTCCGACAAGCACCCCTGGTTCCGCGAGGCCTGCCGCAATCCATCCTCGAAGTACCGCGACTGGTACGTGTGGTCGAAGACGCGCCCGGCCAATGCCGATGAAGGCATGGTGTTCCCCGGCGTGCAGAAGAGCACGTGGACGCACAACGCGCAGGCCAAGGCGTGGTATTTCCACCGCTTCTACGACTTCCAGCCCGACCTGGACACCGCCAACCCCTACGTGCAGGCCGAGATCCTGAAGATCATGGGCTTCTGGACGCAGCTGGGCGTGTCCGGTTTCCGCATGGACGCCGTGCCCTTCGTCATCGCGACCAAGGGCGCGGACGTGAAGAAGCCGAAGGAGCAGTTCGACATGCTGCGCTCCTTCCGCGAACTGCTGCAGTGGCGCAAGGGTGACGCGATCATCCTGGGGGAAGCCAACATCCTGCCCAAGGACGATATGCAGTACTTCGGCGACGATGGCGATCGCCTGCAGATGATGTTCAATTTCCAGGTCAACCAGAACCTGTTCTATGCGCTGGCCGCCGCGGACGTGCGCCCGCTGGTCAAGGCGCTGGAGAAGACCAAGCCGCGTCCGGCCACCGGGCAGTGGGCACTGTTCCTGCGCAACCACGACGAGCTCGACCTGGGCCGCCTGACCAAGGCGCAGCAGGCGAAGGTGTTTGCCGAGTTCGGACCGGACAAGGACATGCAGCTGTACGACCGCGGCATCCGCCGGCGCCTGGCGCCGATGCTGCGTAACGACCGCCGCCGCCTGGAGTTGGCCTATTCGCTGATGCTCACCCTGCCCGGCACGCCGGTGATCCGCTACGGCGACGAGATCGGCATGGGCGACGACCTGTCGCTACCCGAGCGCGAATGCGCGCGCACGCCCATGCAGTGGTCGACCGAACGGCTGGGCGGCTTTACCGACGCGAAGCGCTCCGTCGGCAAGGTGATCGCGGAAGGCCCGTTTGGCTACCCCCATGTCAACGTGGCCGAACAGCGGCGGGACCCGGATTCGCTGCTGAACTGGATGGAGCGGGTCATCCGCATGCGCAAGGAAATCCTGGAGGTGTCCTGGGGCGATTTCGAGGCTATACCGCTGGACGACGATGCGATCCTAATGATCCGCTACACCTGGCGCGGCAACGCCGTCGTGTTCCTGCACAACCTGTCCGACGCACCCTGCGAGGCCGTGTTCTCCCGGGACGGGCAACTGACCAACGTACTCTCCGACGACCACAGCGAGCCCGATGTGCGCGGCATGCATCGCATCCTGCTGGAACCGTACGGGTACCGCTGGTTCCGCGAGGGTGGGCTTGGCTACATCCTCAAGCGGAAGGAAGTGGATGGGGTTTGAGGCGGAAAGCGGGCTTGCCCACTTGCCAGACATGACGACGGATCAGAACACCTGGGCGACTACCATGGAAAAGAGCGCGGTCTTGTTCGCAGGCACCTGATATCCGCGGATGTAATCGCGAGTCTCCAGGATGGAACGAATGACGTACTCAGCAGCAGTCTCGCCCGGATTCGGCTTGGTGTCCCAGTAGGCACGCGGCATCTCAAAGCCCTGCGCTGTTGCGTAGAAAACGTCTCCGCCGAGAATCGCCACCCCGGTACCCTCTAAGGTCTCAGCGGCATCCACTGCATCGTCGGCCAGCAGCGCCACATCGGCTACTCCCAACGACTCCATCATGGGAACGCCGCATTCTTGGAGCACTTGCACGTAGGACGCAGGAAGACTCAAAAGACTACTCCTCGATTGTGGACATGCGCTTGGACTAATTTTCTGGTCGCCATCCAAGAGGCACGCTGGGTCACGCGAGCATCGACCACCCAACATTAGAAGCGAGCCGGCGAAATCATCCGCAAATCTTGTCGTTCAGTGCGATAACGGCCGCTCGTGGGGGCCGAGCACCTTCCAGGAGTTGATTTCGATCGAGAGTTCGGGGTCATGACGTAGCTCGGCGATGACGTCCGCGATGCCCCGGTTTGTTCCGCGCCTGCGCCGGATAGGAGCCAGGAGCAGTACCCTATTCGGTAAAGCGTGATCGCGTAAAAGCTCGATAAGCTCGGGTATTCGCCGTGGCGGGCAGCTTGCGGCAACAGCCGCAGCCAATGCCATGTTGACATCACCCGGACCCTCGTTTTTTTGACCGGCAGAAGCTTTGTACATGGACACAATGTCGTCCCAGCGTGGCTGCGCTTCTTTCCTTGCAAGCAACCTGGCGAGTGATTCGAGCGTGCCAGCCGAATAATGTCTTTTGAGGTGATTCAAGATTATCGGGAGAGCATGTCGAAACGTGCTCGCGGACACATGGGTAAGGCGATTTACTATATCGACACGGATACCGACGCTTGCCAGTTCTTCCAGAAGTTCTCTCTGCTCGATCTTGAACGCAGCGATCCTCGCTTCAATTCGGGCTTCGAGCTCAGCTTTATATTTTCGTCCTTCCGCGGTCAGCATGAACCATTTCCTCTGACTATGAGTGAGTCAGCACGCGATCGAGCATGAATCCTTACAGGAGGTCCGCTGCGAGCTTATGCAAAACAGGAACTAGCCTTGCAAGAACTTTATCTCGTGCAGTTGTTTCGATGAAATCACGGGCGTAGACCGCGCGCGTTCGCGAAGACACTTGATCAGCGCATGAAAATCGGCAAGTCGATCCGCTTCCAGAACATCGGCTTCCTGGGAGGACAATTCACGGTCAACCCAAGGATGATGGGAAATCATCCTATCCATCTCCGCCGTAAGCTTGTAAAACCCGGCAACCTCCAGGTGACTGAAAAGCACCTGTCCGGCCGCCCGGTCCGCCATGTTGTAAGCAGCCTCCCGTATCTCCACCAGCCGCCTGATCTCTCGCGTCTTCGAAAACTCCACAAGTAGCTCGAACGATTCCAGAAAAGATTCCGCATACGGCGACTCGGTGATCGGTGGCACGTCAGGCGATGGATAAAGCCGCTCGATCACTTCCCGCACCGGAAGCCCACTGCCTTCGATGACGAAGTGCCAGACGCTATCGAGAATAGTATTGACGGGTGTATGGCCGTGCGGGGGTGCCCACAGACCATACCCAACACTCATCCGATCCAATGCGGCCGCAGCCACTGCTGCGGCGCGACCGGGGCCGAGACGCTCAAGAGCTGATTGATCGAGCCGTCTATCGAACCGGTTATTCATAGGGGAGGCGTCAGGTCAGCGCCGCGCAAACACCAGGTGCAACCCGAACAAGGTAAACACCGCCCCGGCGCCGCCGTCGATCCAGCGGCCGGCGCGCACGTAGGCCCGGCGCATCGCCGGCAGGGCGAAGATGCCCGCTACCAGCCCGAACCACAGCACGGTTTCCGCCGTGACCATGGCCCATAGGCCCCAGCGGGTGGCGCCATCGGTGCCCTCGCCCACGAAGGCCGAGAAGATCGAGGCGAAATACACCGCGGCCTTGGGGTTGGCCAGGTTGGTCGCGAGCCCCCGCGCCAGGGCGCGACCCGGGCTGGAACCGCGCACGTCCACCACGGGCGCCGCGGCTTCCGCCTCGGCCTTCGGCGGGGCCCGCCATGCGGCGCGCAGCATTCGCAGGCCCATCCAGCAGAGGTAGGCGCCCCCGAGGATGGCGATGCCCCGCTCCAGCCACGCCAGGCGATGCAGCAGCAGTTGCAGGCCCAGCAAGGCCAGCGCGGCCCACACCGCCACGCCGAGGGCGATGCCGACCACGCCGGCCAGGGCCTCGCGGCGCGAGCGGCTGGCGGCCAGCTGGGAGACGAAGAAGAAGTCGGGGCCCGGCGTGACGAGCGCGACGATCTGCACGAGGGCAAGGGTCAGGAACAGGTTCATGGGGCCAAGATTACCCGTCTTCACCCGAATTTCGCAGTGCGCCTTGCCCCACGAGACCACCTCCCGTAACCTCGCGTTTTTAAAAGCGGTCACGGGGCTACCCCCGGCCTTCATAGGGGTAAGTCGCAATGCTGGGTCTGCTTGGCCACGTTTTGTTTGGCCTGTTCGGGTTGGCGGTGCTGATCGGCATCGCGTTCTGCTTCTCCAACAACAAGCGCGTGGTCGACTGGAAACTGGTCGCCACGGGCGTCGCCCTGCAGATCGCCTTCGCGGCCGTCGTGCTCAAGGTGCCGCTGGGCCGCGACGTGTTCGATGCCATCGCCACCGGCTTCGTCCGCCTGCTGGACTATGTTGACGTCGGCTCGCGCTTCATCTTCGGCAGCCTGCTGGACAGCTCGAAGTTCGGCGTGATCTTCGCGGTCAAGGTGCTGCCCACCATCGTCTTCTTCGCCGCCCTCACCGGCGTGCTGTACCACCTCGGCGTCATGCAGCAGATCGTCAAGGCCATGGCCTGGGTGATCACCAAGGTGATGCGCGTGTCCGGCGCGGAGACCACCAGCGTGTGCGCCAGCGTGTTCATCGGCCAGACCGAAGCACCGCTGACCATCAAGCCGTATATCGAGCGGATGACCCAGGCCGAGCTGATGACCGTGATGATCGGCGGCATGGCGCATATCGCCGGCTCGGTCATGGCCGCCTATGTCGCCATGCTCGGCGGTGACGACCCGGCGCAGCGCATGTTCTATGCGAAGCACCTGCTCACCGCCAGCGTCATGGCCGCGCCCGCCACCATGGTGCTGGCCAAGATCCTGGTGCCCGAGACGCAGGAGCCGCTCACCCGCGGCACCGTCAAGATCGATGTGGAGCGGACCACGGCCAACGTCATCGACGCGGCCGCCACCGGTGCCGGCGACGGCCTGAAGCTGGCCATGAACGTCGGCGCCATGCTGCTGGCCTTCATCGCGCTGATCGCCCTGGTCAACGGCCCCGTGCAGTGGCTGGGCACCGTCGGCGGCGACCACAGCATCAACGCATGGCTGCTGGCCACCACCGGCCACGAGGTCAAGCTCAGCCTGGAGACCATCTTCGGCTGGGTGCTCTCGCCCATCGCCTGGCTGATCGGCGTGCCCTGGCAGGATGCCACCCTGGTCGGCAGCTTCATCGGCCAGAAGGTGGTCATCAACGAATTCGTGGCCTACGCCTCGCTCGCCCAGCACCTGCCTGAGCTGCTGCCGGAAAGCCGCCTGATCGCCACGTATGCGCTGTGCGGTTTCGCCAACTTCTCGTCCATCGCCATCCAGATCGGCGGCATCGGCGGCCTGGCACCCAACCGTCGCGGCGACCTCGCCCGCCTCGGCCTGCGTGCCGTGCTGGGCGGCTCCATCGCCACGTTCATGACGGCGACCATCGCCGGCGTGCTCGAGCGATTCTGAGGCGTGTCCGGCGTACGCCTGCTCGTTGTCGGTGGCTATAGCGAGGAAGAACGCTGGCAGACGCCGGCCCTTCCCCGCAATGGCGAACCGGCCTACGCCGACCGCTTCGAACGCCGCCCCGGCGGCAAGGCGTTCCACCAGGCCGTCGCCGCCGCGCAGGCGGGTGTCGCCACCGGCCTGATCGCCGCCATCGGCGACGACGTGATCGATCCCTCGGGCGTCCCGCCCTTGGTCGATGCCCGCTGGCAATCCACCACCGGCGTGCGCACCGGCCGCACCGCACTCATCGTCGACGCCAAGGGCCAGACCCTCTCGGCGTTGTCCTCGGGCGCCAACGACCAGCTGTCGATCGCCTTCGTCTCCGCGCAGGCGGACCTGTTTGCCAGCGCGAAGGTCCTGCTGGCGTCGACGGAAGCCAACATCGACACCATCGCCGCCACGCTCGACCTGGCCGGCACGCACCGCCTCATCCGCATCCTCGATCCCGGCCCGCTACCGCCCGGTCTTTCCGTGCGCGAGTTCGCCAGCACCGACGTCCTGCTGCTCAGCCTGCACGAGTTCGCCCGCTGCTGCGGCCGCTTCCTCAACATCGACATCACCGCCAGCGCCGTCACCGGCATGGACGACACCACGATCAACGCCCTCGCCCGCCGCCTGTGCGCCGGCACGGTGGTGGTGTCACTGGACAAGAGCTGCCTGGTCTCCCACGGCAGCGACCGCTACGGCGACCAGGCCGACCTCTACCGTGTGCCCACCTGCGGCACCGGCGATGCGTTCAAGGGCACGCTGGCCGCGCGGCTTGTCGATGCGCCGTGTTTCCGTGATGCGCTGATGGCGGCGTGTTCGGCTTAGAGCACCAGCCTCGCGACAGGCGTGTGTAGGAGCGCACGCTTGTGCGCGACATGTTTTCGCCGAACCCATCGGGCTGGCGCGTAACGCCGGACGTTCGGCCTCAAAACATGTCGCGCACATGCGTGCGCTCCTACATTACATTTGCGAGCCTCGACGCACGCCAAAAAAAACCCGCCGGCCGCAAGGCCAGCGGGTTTTCAATTCACGGCAAAGATCAGCCGTTCTTTTTCAGCCACGCATCCACGGCCGGCAGGCGCTGCTCGCGCACCATCGCGCGGTAGCGGATGCCGGCGATGGCGGTTTCCGCATCGCGACGCGACGTGGCGGCGATGTACTTCTCGGCGAAGGCGTTGACCTTGTCGATCGTGGCCACCTCGCTCGAACGGCCGGCCAGCATCGGGTAGTAGCGCGAGGCCGAGGTGGAATCGACCAGCTTGTCCACCTGGTCCTTGTGCGCCACCGCAAAGTCGAACGCCAGCTCCGGGTGGTGACGGGCCACCGTGGAGATCAGCTGCGCGCTATTGGTCGCACCGGCCTCACCGGTGAGCGCCAGATCCAGCGCACGCTGGGCCAGGGCCTTGTCCTCGCTGGCGGCCAGCATGCCGTACAGGCGATCCTTCACCAGCGGGGTCTTCTCCGCCTTGGCCGCCGCATGCATCTTGTCCCACGTGGCGCTGTCCGCGTGCTCGGCCACCACGCCCAGGATCACCGTGCGCAGCTCCGGCGACATCTGGTTGCTCTCGTAACGACGGCGCGCCTCGGCGATGACCTTCGCGTCGCCCAGGTGACCCAGCGTGCCGATCAGCGAGGAACGCAGGATCGCCACCGGCGCTTCCTCGCCCGGCTTCGCATCCCAGCCGATCTGGGCGAACTTCGGCGACAGGCGTGACAGCGCGTACTTGCGCAGTACGGCCTGGCGCTTCGCGTCGCCGTCGTAGTAGCTATCCAGCGAGTAGAAATCGCCGCTGATCTGGTCCCACAGGGCCGGCGACGCATCCAGCGGCGTGACCTTGATGAAGTCCAGCACATCGGACGCCGGTTCCAGGCCACCCATGCCCAGCGCCCAGACGTCGGCGGCAACACCGAGCTGGTCGATCGGGTCGAGCTTCGCATAGGCGCCGGTCAGCGCCTTGATCTGCGCCGGCTGGTACAGCGTACGGAAGTAACCGGTCTGGCCGGCGTTGAGCAGCACGGGGGCGCAGCCGGGCACGGTCATCGTGGCCGAGCCGTTCTCGATCAGCGCGGTGGCGGTGGCGCCGCCGACCGTCTTCGCGATCACCGGCACGTGCCAGGCCAGGGCCTTCTTGTCCGGGCGATCGCGGGTGAACTCACCCTGCGAGAGCTTCAGCGTGGTCGAGCCGCCAGCGCACGAGGCCGATTCCACGCGCACCAGCGGAATACCCGGCTGCAACGTGAAGTCGTGGGCGATGGTGCTGACCGGCTTGCCGGCGGCGGCGTCGATCTCCTTCCACAGGTCGTCGGATACGGTGTTGCCGTACGCGTGCGCCTTGATATACGCCTGCACGCCCTTCTGCCAGGCATCCGGACCGACATAAGCCTCGAGCATGCGGATGACCGACTCACCCTTGGCATAGGTAATGGCATCGAACGCCTGGCTGGCCTGCTCCACCGTGGCCACGTGCTGCACCACCGGGTGCGTGGTGGCCACGGCATCACGACCCATCGCACCTTCGCGGATGCTCACGGCCTCCAGGTTGGTGTGCCATTCCGGGTGCAGGCGCTCGGTGGTGCGCGAGGCCAGCCACGACGCGAAGCCCTCGTTGAGCCAGAGGTCGTCCCACCAGCGCATGGTCACCAGGTCGCCGAACCACTGGTGCGCCATCTCGTGCGCGGCGGTGTTGAACACTTCCTGCTTGTCCGACTGCGTGGAGATGGACGGATCGAGCAGCAGCGCGTATTCGAAGGTGTAGATGGCGCCCCAGTTTTCCATCGCCGAGAAGAACTGGCTCTGGCCCGGCGAGGCGATGTTGTCCAGCTTGGGCAGCGGGTACGGCACGCCGAAGTACGCGTTGTATTCCTGCAGCACGGCCTTGCCGGACTCCAGGGTGAACTGCGCCTGCGAGGTCAGGCCCTTCTGCGTGATGACGCCGATTTCGACGCCGTCGCTCTGCGTGGTGGCGCGATCGAATTCGCCCAGGCCGAAGAACAGCAGGTAGGTGGACATCTTCGGCGTCTGCGCGAAGGTCACCGTCTTGGTGCCGTTGCCCAGGTCCTTGCTGCTCGCCGCGGGCATGTTGTTCACTGCCATGTCGGCCGAGGGCACGGTGGCGGACAGCGTGAAGGTGGCCTTGTACGCCGGCTCGTCCCACGAGGGGATGAAGCGACGGGCGTCGGAATTCTCGAACTGGGTATACAGCGCGCGCTTCTTGCCGTCAGCCTTGGTGTCGTAGTCGATCGCGAACAGGCCGTTGGCCTGCGTGCCGATCTTGCCGGTGTAATCCATCGACAGCGTGTAGCTGCCGGCCGGAACGGCATGGTCGAAGGTGAAGGTGGCGGTCTGCGTGCCCGCGTCCACGGCGACCTTCGGCGCGGCGAAGCTCGCCTTGCCCTTCGCGGGCCGCAGCGTGACGTGGGCGAAGGTCATGTCCACGGCATTGAGCGTGATGGACGCGGTGGGCTCCAGCACGTCGATGGCGATCGCCACCTTGCCGTCGAAGGTCAGCTTATCGGCATGCGGCACTACCGCGACGTCGTAGTGCGTCGGGCGCACGCTGCGCGGCAACTGGGTGGTGGCGAGCTGGCTGGCCTCGGTGACCGGGGCGGCCACGGCCACGGCGGAAAGACCGGCGAGCGCGAACGCGATCGCGCTGACGAGAGGAGTACGCATTGCTGGAGGGCCCTTGGTTCGTCGCGCCGCCGGGAACGTCCGGCGGGTCGATCCGCCGATGGTGGCCCCCGGCGCGGGCGGTGAGAAGCGCCGGAAGTCATGCACGCAGGAATTTACGGCGACCAGAAGCGCCACCACGCGCGTCGTTCCAGGCGGCGCAGGGCCTTCAGGTGACCGCGGGCAGCGGCCTTGCGGTACCACGCCCGCGCAATGGCCAGGCTGGGCGGCACGCCGTCGCCGTTCTCATGGAGCAAGCCCAGTTCGAACTGGGCGTCGGCATGCCCGGCGCCCGCCGCCAGGCGATACCAGCGCAGCATCGCGTCCACATCGCGCGGCACGCCGCGGCCGCCGTCGATCATCCGCGCCAGCGCGTATTGCGCGCCCGTGTGGCCGCGCTCGGCGGCCAGCCCCAGCCAGCGCACTGCCTCCGGCTCGTTGCGCCCCACGCCGTCGCCGGCGGCCAGTCGCTGGCCGAGCGCGAACTGCGCGGCGGCATCCTGCGCCGCGCCCGCCACGGCCGGCCGGGGCGCACCGGCGTCCGCCGCGGCGGCGCGTTGCCGCTCGGCCGCGTCCATCTCGTCCAGCAGGCGCCGTGCCTCGCTGTCGCCCTGGTCCGCGGCGCGGCCCAGCCAGTGCCGCGCCTGGTCGCGGTCGGTGTCCAGGTGGCTGGTTTCCAGGTAGATCCGGCCCAGCGCGAACTGCGCGCTGGCGTTGCCCAGTTCCGCCGCGCGCCGGTAATGGCGTGCGCCCATGACGGGATCGCAGGCCACGCCGATGCCGTCGCAAAGCATGTGGGCCACGCTGCACAGGGCGTCCGCGTAACCGCGCGCGTCACTCTGGCCGCGGTCGATCGCCTTGCTGTAATAGGCGAAGGCCAGCTCCGCATCCCTGGGCACGCCGCGACCGAAATAGTGCGACACGCCAAGGTTCACGCAGGCCTGCACGTGGCCCTGGTCGGCGGCCAGCCCCCACCAGCGCAGCGATTCCCCGCGATCGGTGGCGACGCCCTGCCCGCGCGCATGCAGCGAGCCCATGGCGCACTGCGCCTCGGCCGAGCCGGCTTCCGCGGCGCGCCGGTACCAGCCTGCGGCTTCGGCCGGATCGTGCGGCACGCCCAGGCCGTCGGCGTAATGCGCGGCCAGGCGACACTGCGCGTCCAGGTGGCCCTGGTCGGCCGCGCGGCGAAACCACTGTGCGGCACGGCGTGCGTCAGGCGTGACATGCGCCGTGCCGTCCACGTACGCCTGCGCGACGCGGAACTGCGCCGCCGGGTCGCCCAGCTGCGCCTCCTTCTCCATCCGGCCGAACCGCTGCAGCGCATCCATCTCGGCGGCGTAGCGACGATCGCCCAGCAGCGATCCCCCTCGTGCTTCCGACATTCCGTTCCCCTGAAAAACGCCTGTCGACTTTGGGCGAATCATAGGGGATGCCACCACGGGCGCACATCGGTTTATGGCAAAAAACTCAGGGGTTGCCGGCGCCTCCGGACGCGCCCACGATCTGCCCGGTTTCATAGCTTGCCTCGCTGGAGGCCAGCTGCACATAGATCGGCGCAATTTCGGCAGGCTGGCCGGGACGGCCCATCGGCGTGTCGCCGCCGAACTTCTTCAGGTTCTCGTCCGTCTGCCCGCCGCACACCTGCAGCGGTGTCCAGAACGGGCCGGGGGCCACACCGTTCACGCGGATGCCCTTCTTGATCAGCTGCTTGGCCAGCGCCTTGGTGAAGATCATGATGCCGCCCTTGGTCGTGGCGTAGTCGAGCAGGTTGGCCGAGGGGCTATAGGCGTTGACCGAGGCGGTGTTGACGATGGCACTGCCCGGCGGCAGGTGCGGCACGGCGGCCTTGGTAATCCAGAACAGCGCGTAGAGGTTGGTTTTCATCGTCCAGTCGAAGTACTCGGTGGAGATGTCCAGGATCGAATCGAAGCTGTGCTGGCGTCCCGCGTTGTTCACCAGGATGTCCAGCCCGCCCAGTCCGTCCACCGCCTTCTGCACCAGCTGGCCGCACCAGGCCTCGTCGCGGATGTCGCCCGGCAGGGCCAGCGCCTTGCGGCCGGCCTTGCGGATCAGGTCGATCACCTCCTTCGCGTCGGCTTCCTCGTCCGGCAGGTAGCTGATGGCCACGTCCGCGCCCTCGCGCGCATAGGCGATGGCCACGGCACGGCCGATGCCGGAGTCGCCGCCGGTGATCAGCGCCTTGCGACCGGCCAGCCGACCGCTGCCCTTGTAAGTGGTTTCGCCGTGGTCGGGGCGCGGGTTCATCTTGCCGGCCAGGCCCGGCCAGGGCTGGTTCTGCACGGCAAAGGGCGGCTTGGGGAACCCCTCGCGCGGATCGGACATGCCACGCGTACCGCCCACGCCCGTGGCCGTGCCGCCCACCGCGGCAAAGGCAGGCGTGGCCATGGCTGCGGCGGCTACGCCCAGTGAAGCGTTCTGCACGAGCCGGCGGCGGGCCGGAGAAAAGTCGTCGTTCATGGTGGACTCCAGACGGTGCGAAGGGGTGACCGCCAGCATCGCACTCCGCTGTCGACGTGCCGTGCGCGTCGCGCGAACGCCTCACGATGTCCCTGCCCGCCCAAGGACGGCGACGACTCAGCCCAGCATCTGGCGTACGCGTTCCAGCAGCCCGTCGATCTCGAACGGCTTGGTGATCATGTCCATGCCCGGGCCGAGGAAGCCCGTGCGCTGCACGGCGCTTTCCGCGTAGCCGGTCATGAACAGCACCGGCAGCGTGGGCCGCCAGGCGCGGGCCACGTCGGCCAGCTCACGGCCGTCCATGCCCGGCATGCCGATATCGGTCAGCAGCAGGTCGATGTCGTCGTCGCCACGCAGCGTGCGCAACGCCTCGTCGGTGTCTTCGGTCACGATGCAGTGGTAACCCGCCTCGGTGAGGACTTCCGCGGTCATCATGCGCAACGTCTCGGTGTCCTCGACGATCAGCACATGCTCGCCGTTGCCGCCGGCGATGGGTCCGCGCCGCGGTGCCGGCGCGATGGCCTCGCCCTCGCCTACGGGCAGCAGCAGCGACACGTCGGTGCCCTCGCCCACCACGCTGGCGATACGTGCATGGCCGCCGGACTGCCGTGCGAAACCGTAGATCATCGACAGGCCCAGCCCCGTGCCCTGGCCCACCGGCTTGGTGGTGAAGAAGGGCTCGAACACCTTGTCCACGATCGCCGGGTCGATGCCCGAGCCGTTGTCGGACACGGTCAACATCACGTACTCGCCGCTGGCCAGCTGGGGATCGCCGTCGATGCGGGCCAGGCGCGTGGACACGCGGATGGCGCCGCCACCCGGCATCGCGTCGCGTGCGTTGATGACCAGGTTGATCACCGCGTTTTCGAGCTGGTTGGCATCCACGCTGGCGATCACCGGCGAGGTGGACAGGAACAGGTCGAGGCTGATGTGCTCGCCGATGGTCCGGCGCAGCATGTCTTCCAGCGAACGCACGCGCTCGTTGACGTCGGTGGCGCGCGTGTTCAGCGGCTGCTGGCGGGCGAAGGCCAGCAGGCGATGGGTGAGCGCGGCGGCGCGGCGCGCGGAACCCAGCGCGGCGTCGGCAAAGCGCTGCACGCTTTCCGGCTTGCCCGCTTCCACCTGGCGGTTGATCAGGTCGATGCCGGTGATGATGCTGGTGAGCAGGTTGTTGAAGTCGTGCGCGATGCCGCCGGTGAGCTTGCCCAGCGCGTCCATCTTCTGCGCCTGCAGCAGCTGCGACTCCGTGCGCTCGCGCTCGGCGATCTCCAGCGCCAGCTGCGTGGTGGCGGTGTCGATCTGTTCCAGCTGCGCGCGTTCGCGGCGGCGCTGCTCGGTCACGTCATCGACGAAAACCAGGCCGGTACCGTCGCGATGGGGCGTCAGCCGCCACTCGGTCTCGCGGGTGCCCGTGCGCGAGGCCATGCACAGCACGCCGCGCCAGCGATGCCGCTCCGCCACGTGCACGCGCATCTGCGCCAGCAGCTCGTCCTGGCCCTCTTCGAAACAGCCGTCCAGCCGCTCCGTGCCGCCGGTCGGCTGGACCAGCCGGCGGAAGGCCTCGTTGGCCTCCACCACGTTCAGGCCCGCATCGACGACGGCAATGGGCGCCGCGATGCTGGTGAATATCTCGCGGAAGCGGGCTTCCGATTCGCGCAGCGCCAGCTCGGTGTCGCGCACGCGCACCAGCGTGCGGATGGTCGCCACCAGCACGTCCGGATCCACCGGGTGCACGAGGTAGGCGTCCGCGCCGTTTTCCAGGCCGGTGATCATGTCGCCGGTTTCGATCGACGCCGCCGAGACGTGCACCACCGGCAGCAGCAGCGTCTCCGGTGCATCGCGCAGCTGGCGCACGATGTCGAACCCGCTCATGTCCGGCAGGTTCACGTCCAGCACTAGGCAGGCGATGTCGTTGGCCGCGATCATCTGCAGGCCTTCGGTGCCGGTGCCCGCCTCGATCACCGTGTAGCCGTGCCGCTCGATCGTGCGCCGCATCGCGTAGCGCGTGGCGGCGTTGTCGTCGACGATCAGGATGCGGTTATTCCGCGGCATCGACAGCCTCCGCGGGCAACGTCAGCGGCAGGGTGACATGGAACACGGAACCCACCCCCGGCGTGCTTTCCAGGCCCACTTCACCACCCAGCAGGTGGGCGAACTGGCGGCACAACGACAGACCCAGGCCGCTGCCGCGCACGCGCTTCTGCAGCGGCGAATCGATCTGGGTGAAGTCCTCGAACAGGATGTGCTGCAGGTCGGCCGGGATGCCGATGCCGGTGTCGCTCACGGCAAAGCGCACGAAGCCGTCGCCCTCCAGCTGCGCGGTCACGCGCACCTCGCCCCGCGGCGTGAACTTCAACGCGTTGGAGATGAAGTTGCGCAGGATCTGCGCCAGCTTCTTGTCGTCGGTGTACAGCCTGGGCATGCCCTGCGGGGCTTCGAAGATCAGGTCGGCGTCGGTGTTGTCGACGATCGGGCGGAACATGCCGCGCAGCGCCGAGAACAGGTCCATCAACTCGAACCATGCCGCCGAGATGCTGATCCGGCCGGCCTCGATCTTGGCCAGGTCCAGCAGGTCGTCCACCATGTCGCTCAACTCGCGCGCGGCACCGCTGACGAAAGCCAGCTGCTTGTGCTGCTCCAGGGTCAGCGGGCCGTCGAGTTCGTCGTCCAGCAAGCGGGTCATGCTGAGGATGGAGCCCAGCGGCGTGCGGAACTCGTGGCTCATGTACGACAGGAACCGGCTCTTCAGCTCCGACGCCTCGCGCAGCTGCTCGGCCTGGTTGTCCAGTTCCGCATACAGCGCCAGCACGCCCTGGTTGGTTTCTTCCAGTTCGGTGCGCATGGCCTCGTTCTCGGCAAGCAGGCGCTGGATCTCGTCGGGCTCGGTCATGCCGCGGCCTCCAGTCGGATCGCAAAAACCGTGGCGTCGTCGCGCCCGCGGCAGAAGTCGCGATGCACCAGCGCCGTGACCAGTGCGGGATGGCGGGATACCAGTCCCGGGTAATCCTTCAGGCTCCAGCGCGACTGCAGCCCGTCGCTGTGCATCACCAGCAGCCGGCCCGCCACCTGCGGAAAATCGAACGCCTGCGCACGCCGGGTCTGCAGGCCGACGATGCCCGGATGCGAGGCCAGCCCGCGTGAACCCTCGGACAGGTGCACGCTGCCGGCGATGTTGCCGATGCCGGCATAGCGCAGGCCGGCGGTGCGCGCGTCGAAGCGCGCCAACGCCACGGCGCCACCGCGCCCGCCCTGCATGGCCTGCGCCAGCACGCCCATCAGGGTGACGGGATCCTCCATCGGCTCGGCCAGCCATGTCCCCACGGCGACCCGCGCCGCCTCGTGCGCCGCCTCACCGTGACCCAGGCCATCGACCACGATGGCGGCGATACGCTGGTCGTCCAGCGCCAGCGCCCAGCCGTCGCCGGACACCTCCTCGCTATGCAAGGCATGGTGACTGGCACCGAAGCGGATGTCCGCCTTGCCGAAGCCCTTGGGATACATCCGGGCAAGCACGATCGCGCCGCGCGGGTCGGCATACATGTCCATGACATCGGACTGGCGCTTGACCGCCCCCAGGCCTTCGCCCCGTGTGCCGCCCGTGGAGAAGCCGTCGGGCAGGCAGTCCACCAGGTTGAACCCGGGGCCGCGATCCACCGCGATCACTTCCACCCCGCGCGCGCCCATGCCATCCAGCGCGGCGATGTGCAGTTCACCACCCTTCGCGTGCTTGAGCACGTTGGTGGCCAGTTCGGTCGCCACCAGCGCCACGCGGCCCGCATCGGTGGCATCGAAGCCGGCCTCGGCCGCCACCTGCTGCGCCACGCGACGCGCATGTCCGATCTGGCTGGTTTCCTCGATGGGCACGACGCGCGTCAGGCTGCCGCTGAGGGTTACGTCCATTTGCAGATCATGACGCGCGTGCCGGCACCCGGCGCGCTGTCCACGGAAAATTCGTCGACCAGGCGCTTGGCGCCGGTGAGGCCCAGGCCCAGGCCACCGCCCGAGGTCCAGCCGTCGGTCATGGCCAGCTTCATGTCGGCGATGCCGGGACCCTCGTCGCGGAACAGCAGGCGCAGGCCCTTGCGCCCCTCTTCCTGCAGGATTTCCCAGTCCATGTCGCCGCCCCCGCCATAGATGACGGTGTTACGCGCCAGTTCGCTGGCCGCGGTGATCAGCTTGGTCTGGTCAACCAGGCGCAATCCGCACTCCACCGCCAGCTTGCGCGTGGTCTGGCGCGCGAGCACCACGTCCTGCTCGACGCCGACCGCCTGGGAGCCGCTTTTGAGGATGGTCATTGCCGTTGCACGCGTTCACGCAGCAGCTTCATGCCCCGCTCCACGTCCAGCGCGGTGATCACGCCCGGCAGTGTGAGCCCCAGTTCCACGAGGGTGATGGCCACGGCAGGTTGCATGCCGACCAGCACGGTTTCCGCGTCCATGATCTTGGACAGGCCGGAGATGGTGCCGATCATGCGGCCGATGAAGGAATCGACGATGTCCAGCCCCGAGATGTCGATCAGCACGCCGCGGGCGGACGTGGCGCTGATGCGCTCGGCCAGGTCGTCCTGCAGCGTGAGGGCCAGCTGGTCGTGCATGTCCACCTGGATGGTGACCAGGAGGAACTCGCCCATGCGCAGGATAGGGATGCGGTCCATGGCGTCAGGCGGCCTTGGAGACGGTGACGCCCTGGCGCTTCAGCGCGAGCGCCAGGGCGTCGGCGAGGTTGGCCTTGGTCACGATGCCCTGCAGGTCCAGGCCCAGGTGCACGATGGTCTGCGCGATCTGCGGACGCACGCCGCTGATGATGGCGTCGGCACCCATGAGGCGAATCGCGGTGACCGTCTTGAGCAGGTGCTGGGCCACCAGGGTGTCCACGGTGGGCACGCCGGTGATGTCGATGATGGCGATTTCCGAGCCGGTTTCGACGATGCGCTGCAACAGCGACTCCATGACCACCTGCGTGCGCTGCGAATCCAGCGTGCCGATCATGGGCAGCGCCAGCACGCCGTCCCACAGCTTCACCACCGGGGTGGACAGCTCCAGCAGTTCTTCCTGCTGGCGGGCGATGACGTCCTCGCGCGACTTCTGGAACGCGCGGATGGTGTGCATGCCCAGCGCGTCGATCAACTCCGAAATCGCCCAAAGCTGGTTGCCCAGCTCGGTCGGGTCGGTGGCGTATTCGCGCTGCAGCAGATCGAACAGCGGACGCTTGAGCGAGAAGATGAAGCTGGCCGTGCTCTGCGAGTCGAAACCCTGCATGGCGCGGCTGCGCGACAGCTTCTCGAGGAACACCCGGGTTTCCGACCATTCCTGGTTGGCCAGCGTGGCGTCGCCCACATAGGCGCCGCTGACCAGCAGGCGCAGGAAGTCGCGCGTCTGCGCGTCGAACTCGACGTGGTTGAGGCGGGAATCGCGCGACACGCCACTGGCTTCCAGGTTGACCTTCCAGCTGGCGAGGAGGTGCGCCTCGTTGGAACGAATGGCTTCGACGGTCTGCTGGCTGAGTGCGGTCATGGTGGTCCCCCTGTAAAGCTATATGATGCGGGGGCACAAGGCGCAATGGAATAGCACCCGGGCACCCCCTGACGTTGACAAGGCATTCACGCCAGAACCGGTATCTGCCTCGCCGTTCATTCCCTCAAAAGTGCCCACCATGACATCACAGCCCAAGCGCGTCGTTCTGCTCGTCGAGGACGACGATGCCATCCGCGAACTGACCGCGATGATCCTCGAGGGGGATTACGAGGTGCACACGGCGCGCAATGGCGACGAAGCCGAAGCCTGGCTGGAAACCGGCAAGGCCGACCTGCTGTTCACCGACGTGCGCATGCCCGGCACGGTCTCGGGGCAGGAGCTGGCCCGTCGGCACAGCGACATGCCGATTCTGGTCACATCCGGCGAGGCGAAGGAACAGCATGCCTGGGTGCAGGAGCCGATGGGCTACCTGGCCAAGCCGTACGACCGCAAATCGCTGCTGGCCGCCATCGAGCGCCTCGCTGCCTGACGCGACAGGCCTGCCGCCTCAGGCCTGGATCGGTCACCCGCGATCGATCACCCGTGCGATCCGGTTGTCACGGAAGACGAACTCCGACGTACCCTGCATCTCGATGATCGTGCCCGCGCCAGGGCCGTCCGGGATGTCCTCGGCAATCTCACCGTGGAAATCGATGGTAGCGACCACCGTATCGCCGTCGTCGCGCAGGTCCACCAGGGTCTGCTTGCGCGAGGCGAACAGCGCCGCCCCCACCCGCGCCAGTTTCTCGAAATCCGCCTTGCCGTCCGTGGCCACCGCCAGCTGGTCGGCCACGTGGTGCTCGAAGCGCACGTCGTCGGTGAGTGTCACCAGCATGCCCTCGACGTCGAAACGGTTATAGGCGTCGATGTACGCCCCGATCAGGGCCTGGTGGTAGTCGGCGGTCATGCGGTGGGTCCTCGGGTGGCGGCGGGCGCATGGCGCTCGCGAAAGAAGTCGATGAAAACACGCAGCTTCCGCGGCACGTGCATGCGGCTGGGATAGTACACATGGAAGGGCGCATACGTGGGCCAGTGCGCTTCCAGCACCGGGACCAGACGACCCGCGGCCAGATCGTCGAGCACCAGCGTCTCGAAGTGACATCCGATGCCCACGCCGGCCAGCGCCGCCTTCAACAGCACCTCGCCGTCGTTGCTGACCATGGCCGGGCGGGTATCCCGCTCCACGATGCGGCCACCCTCCAGGAACTCCCACGGCATCAGGCTGCGGTCGTTGGCCAGGCGGACGCTGGTGCAGCGATGCCCCGAAAGGTCGGCCAGGTCCACCGGCATGCCGTGCCGCGCGACGTAGGCGGGCGAGGCGAACGTGGCCAGGCGCTGGGGTCCGCCCACCGGCACGGCCACCACGCCCTGCGCCAGGCTCTCGCCGATACGGAAACCGGCATCGAAACCGCCATCCACCAGGTCGACGAAAGTGTTCTCGCAATGCAGGTCCACCACCACGTCCGGATAGGCCGCCGCGAACTCCGCCAGGTGCGGCAGCACGATCACTTCCGCGATCACCCGCGGCAGGTTGATCCGCAGCAGGCCGGCCGCCGATGCGCGCGATTCGTTGACCGACTCGACCGCCTGGGCCAGCGTCGCCAGCGCGGGTTGCGCTTCGTCGAGGAAACGCCGGCCGATCTCGGTGATGCCGACCCGACGCGTGGTGCGATCGAGCAGCCGCACACCCAGGCGCCCTTCCAGCGCCCGCACCGTCTGGGACAGGGCCGAAGGCGACACGCCCAGCTCGGCGGCCGCACGGGTGAAGCTGGCATGGTGCGCGACACGCGCGAAGGCGGCGATGGCGGGCAGCAGTTCGGAGGACATCGCGCAGCCATTGTGAAGCCGGGCTTCATAGCCTATGCCGCGCCGGCCGATTTATCCACGCCAGCCACGCGCCTATCGTCGGGTCTGTTTCCTCTCCACAGGACGGCACGATGAGCACGCGACTGAACGACTACCTCACCCTCGGCCGCTCCGGCCTGCGCGTCAGCCCGGTGTCGCTGGGCACGATGACCTTCGGCGACGACTGGGGCTGGGGTGCCGCCGAAGCGGAATCCCGCCGCATGCTGGATCTCTACATGGAGCGCGGCGGCAACTTCATCGACACCGCCAACTTCTATACCGGCGGCACGTCGGAGACCCTTCTGGGTAAATTCCTCTCCGGGCGCCGCGACAACGCAGTGGTCGCCACCAAGTATTCGCTGGCGACGGAACCGGGCAACCCCAATGCCGGCGGCAACCACCGGCGCAACATGGTGCGCGCCGTGGAAGCCAGCCTGCGTCGCCTGGACACCGACTACATCGACCTCTACTACCTGCACGTGTGGGATGGCCTGGTGCCGGTCGAGGAGGTGATGCGCGGCTTCGACGACCTGGTCAGCGCGGGCAAGATCGTCTACGCCGGCATCTCCGATACGCCCGCCTGGCAGGTGGCACGCATGCAGACGCTGGCCGACCTGCGCGGCTGGGCACCGCTGGTCGCCCTGCAGATCGAACACAGCCTGATCGAGCGCACCGTGGAGCACGACCTGCTACCGATGGCCCACGAACTGGGCCTGGGCGTGCTGGCCTGGTCGCCGCTGGGCAGCGGCGTGCTCAGCGGCAAGTACACCCGCGAGGACATCGCCCGGCACAAGGATGCCGACCCGTGGAACGGGACGCGCGCGGCAGTGGCCGCCGGCATGGGCGCGCTCAGCGAGCACAACCTCGACATCGTCGATGTGCTGCGCGATGTCGCTGAGGACGTGGGCCACACCGTGGCACAGACGGCCATCGCATGGTTGATGGCCCGGCAGATGCCCACGGTCATCCCGATCATCGGCGCGCGCACGGCCGTCCAGTTCGAGGAGAACCTGGCGGCGCTGGAGGTCACCCTCTCCGAGGCGCACGTCCAACGCCTGGACGAAGCGAGCGCCATCGCTCCCGTCTTCCCGCACAGCTTCCTGCCGAAGGTGCTGCCGCAGGTGTTCGGCGGGCAAAGCATCACCCGGCCCCGCTGACCGACATCGGGACGGAAGCGTTTGCGGGCCCGGGCGGTTCCCCGTATGTTCGTCGCTTCGTCCCGACCCGAGCATCCCGATGTCCCTTCCGCAGGAGTCGTCACCCGAGCACCTCAGGCGCAGCCTGTCCAACCGCCACCTGCAGCTGATCGCCATCGGCGGGGCCATCGGCACCGGGCTGTTCATGGGCTCGGGCAAGACGATCAGCCTGGCCGGGCCGTCCATCCTGTTCGTGTACCTGATCATCGGCGTGATGCTGTTCTTCGTCATGCGGGCGATGGGCGAGCTGCTGCTGTCCAACCTCGAGTACAAGTCGTTCATCGACTTCTGCACCGACCTGCTGGGGCCCTGGGCCGGTTTCTACTGCGGGTGGACCTACTGGTTCTGCTGGATCATCACCGCCATCGCGGACGTGATCGCCATCTCCTCGTACGCGCAGTTCTGGTTTCCCGGGCTGGCCCCGTGGGTGCCGGCGGTGCTGTGCGTGCTACTGCTGCTGGTGCTCAATCTCACCACGGTGAAGCTGTTCGGCGAGCTGGAATTCTGGTTCGCGCTGATCAAGATCGTGGCCATCTGCGCGCTGATCGTCACCGGCTTCGGCATGATGGCCTGGGCCTTCACCTCGCCCGACGGGCACGTGGCCTCGCTGTCCAACCTGTGGGCGGACGGGGGCTTTTTCCCCATGGGCATCGGTGGGTTCTTCGCCGGTTTCCAGATCGCCGTGTTCGCCTTCGTCGGCATCGAGCTGGTCGGCACCACGGCCGCCGAGACGGCCGACCCGGAGCGCAACCTGCCCAAGGCGATCAACTCGATTCCCGTGCGCATCATCCTGTTCTACGTGCTGTCGCTGGTGGTGATCATGTCGGTGACGCCGTGGCGCCAGGTGGTGCCGGGCAAGAGCCCCTTCGTCGAGCTGTTCCTGCTGGCCGGCATCCCCGCCGCGGCCAGCCTGATCAACTTCGTGGTGCTCACCTCGGCCACCTCGTCGGCCAACAGCGGCATCTTCTCCACCAGCCGCATGCTGTTCGGCCTGGCCGAGGAAGGCCACGCGCCGTCCGCGTTCCGCCGGCTGTCCCGCGCCGCGGTGCCCTCGCGCGGGCTGCTGTTCTCGTGCATCTGCCTGCTCGGCGGCGCCATGCTGATCGCCGTGGTACCCAACCTCGTCACCGCGTTCACGCTGGTCACGACACTGGCCGCCATCCTCTTCATGTTCGTGTGGTCGCTGATCCTGGCGGCGTACATCGCCTACCGGCGCCAGCGTCCGGAACTGCACGCCGTGTCGTCGTACAAGATGCCCGGTGGCGTGGTGATGTGCTGGGTGTGCCTGGCCTTCTTCGCCTTCGTGCTGGGCTTGCTGGCCCTGGAAAGCGACACCCGCCAGGCGCTGATCGCCAGCCCGGCCTGGTTCGCGCTGCTGGCGATCGGCTATGCGCTGCGCCGTCGCAAGGCGTAAACCTGCCGGCGCCTCACGTATGTGAAGGCCTTCACACGCGCTGGCACAGGCATTGCTGCGATGACCCCGGGGGCCGACGTGCGTCGGTTCCCCGTCGCCTCACCGGGGAAATCCAGCACCCATGCCGCCGTACCGTCATTGCGCGTCACGTCAGAAACTGCCCATCCTTGCCGCCCTCGGGGCCGGCACGGGGCTGCTCGTATTCTCGTCGTCCTCCGCGGCGGCCGTCATCGACGGCAGCATGCTCACCTCCACGCGCACCGCCATGCTGGACGACGCCCGGCAGATCCGCGCGACCGTGCTGCGCCACTCGCTGGTGCAGGAAGAAGGCGGCACGCGGGACGACGGCCTGTGGACGTCCACCTGGGGCCACTGGGGCGACCAAGACCGTAACGACGAGGCCGCACGCCTGCGCAGCAATGGCGGCGGCGTGCTGGGTGGCGTCGACCGGGACCTGGGCGACGCCCATGTCGGCCTGATCGCCGGCGCCGGCACCCTCACCGCACGCACGCCGGGCGCGGACGTGCAGTCCAAGACCTCCATCGTCGGCGTGTATGCCGCGGGCGCGCACGGTGCGTTGCACTGGCAGGGCGGCGTCAGCTATTCATGGAGCCAGTTGCAGAGCCACCGCCGCGCCAGCGTGGCCGGCCTGGGCATCGGCAACACCGCGTCCGCGCGCTACGACAGCGGTATCGCGCAGGCGTGGCTGGACGGCGGCTACCGCATCGGTTTCGACCGCGGCTCGATCACCCCCTTCGTCAACCTCGCGCGGGCCCAGCTGCATCAGGATCCCATCCACGAGACCAACGACATCGCCGCGCTGCGCGTCGATGCCAACCGCGGCCATGTCGACATCGGCACGATCGGCGTGCGCGGCGCCATGCAGTTCGCCGATGGCGTGGTGGGGCACGCCGGCGTCGGCGTGCAGCAGGCCTGGGGCGACGACGTGCGCCCCGTGGACACGCAGCGTTATGCCAGCGGTGGCGATCCGTTCCGCGCCATCGGCGTGCCGACACCGCGCCACGCGGTGGTGGCCGATGTCGGCATCGCCTTCGCCACCAGCAAGGGCACCTCGGTGGATGCGAGCTACCGCGGCATGTTCGGCGGCGGCGCGAAGGACCAGGGCGTACGGATCAGCGTCACCGTGCGCTGGTAGCGCCGCATGTCAGCCTCAGTGTTCCTCCGGCGGCGGCACCGGCACCATCGACGACAGCAGGAAGGCGCCCCTCTTCACCTCGACATACACCGAGGCCACCGGCTCCAGCGCGTCGCCTTTCAGGCGCCAGGCCGAGACGATCCAGTCGTTGTTGACGCGCCAGCCGACATGGCCGTGGTCGATGTAGCCCAGCAGGGTCTCGCCGCGGAAGGTGAGCGGGAAAACGTCGGCATCCTCGCTGTAGCCGGCCATCACGCCATCGGCGTAACCGCTGCCGAAATCGGGAAGATCGGGAGCCACGCCGCCGTTCGACGTTGCCAGGCCCTTGCCGCCTTTCGCCGCGGCCACCAGCGCATCGTAGGTCGCCTTGTCCTTGCCAGCGAGGTTACGTGCGAGTGTCGCCGCCATCGGACTGCGATCGTAACGGGCGACCGCCGCCATGGCCGTCGTGGCGAAGTCGTCGCACGGCGACTGCTTCGGTGCGCACGCGCTGCCCTTGACCGACAGGGTGTAATCGAAACGCGCGACCAGCCGCGCGTCCTTGCCAAACGCCTTGCCCTCCCAGCGCGCCGTCTGCAGGATCATTTCGTCCGGGGTCGGATAGGCCAGCCACAGGGCGACGTAGTCGTCACCGATCTTCGCCAGGTCGTGCTGCGACATGCAGTCGCCGCTCCAGGACACCGGCGTCGGCACGGCGATCGCCTTGTTCCCGTCGATGCGGAACGGCGTCTCGTCCCAGCAATGCATCGTGCCTTCCATGGCGTACAGCGAACTCACCGGCGAGCCGGGCAGCTTGCGCCAGTAGGTGGTGTTCGCAGAGGCCAGGGCGGCCGCGACGGTCTTGTCCGGCTGGAACGGAAAATCGCCCGGTCTTTCCACGTCGCCGTCTGTCGATCGCGTGATGGGCACACCGTGCTCGCCGAGCTGGTCGAGCACGTCGCGCGATCCGTCCGATACCTTGCCCAGCACCGTGCGGATGCGATCCAGCGGCGCCGGTGCCGGCGTGTCCAGGCCCTTGAGCACGTCGATCCGTGCCCGGTAGCTTGCTACCGTCGCCGGCAGCGGCTTGCCCGGCGCCATGCGCAGCTGCGACCACACGGCGGCATCGCGCTCGGCCAGCCAGTGGCGCTGGTCCAGTTTCAGGGCTTCGGCCATGCCGGGATGCGCGGCGAGGGCCGCACGGAACGCCTGGCCCAGTTCGCCATCCAGCGCGGACACCTTCGGCGAGGCGCAGATCGCTTTCTCGACCGGGGTGCCGGCCTTGGCGCAGTCGAAGCCGGCGGCGTGTGCCAGCACCGGGGAGCACAAGAGCACGGCAAGGGCGATCGATCGGGTCGGGGTCGGCACGGGAGGCATGTCCTCAAGAGGGAGTGGATGGCAAGACGTCCAAATCTACCGGCACCGCGTGAAGACAGGTTCACAACTGCGTCCCCAAATGTAGGGTTTCGCCTACAGGAATTCCGGCAACAACCCGCTATATTCCACCCCGTCCAGCGACGTGCCAAGGGGGTGCGCAACGTTCGGACGAGGGGAACCACCATGGCTGTCCCATATAGCGCCCACGTGCGCCCTTCCTTGCTGCGTGACCTCCCGGGAGACCGGCGATGAGGTTCACCAAGCCTGTGCGTTTTCGGCACGACGACGCGCTGACACGCATCCCGTGGGACGAGTTCGGTCGCCTGGTGGCCACGCATTACCGTGAGCAGGGCTACGTGGTGGAGCACACCGGCGGTCGCGCCGGCCGCCACCGCGCGGAAGACGCCATGGACCTGACCCTCACCCGCGGCGCCACCTCCATCATCGTCCAGTGCCGTCACTGGGTGGCCCAGCAGGTACCGCACCAGGACGTTCGCCAGCTGGTGAACGCCATGCCGGCCGCCGGTGCCAGCCAGGTCATCGCCATTACCTCGGGCGAGTTCAGCCGCTCGGCCGTGGAGTTCGCCGAGCGCCTGCCCCACGTCACGCTGATCGACGGTATGCGCATCCGCGCCATCCTGGGCAAGGTGCCCGAACCGCCGCTGCCCGTGCTGCTGCCCGGTGGCGTGCCGCCCTGGGCCGAGGATGAGGATCACCTGCGCAGCCGTGCGCCCATGGTCGCCGCCGTGGGCGCGGTGATCGTCATGGGCCTGATGCTGTGCGTGATGTATGGCGTCTACATCCACGAGATCCAGCGCGCGCAGATGCAGTCGATGCAGGCCACCGCCGCGCATGCGGCGACGGTGGCGATGCCCTGAGCGGTCAGAACACCCAGTTGAGCGCAAGCCGCGCCGACTGGTCCTTCGCCGCACTGGCGAACTGACCGTTCCACGACGCATCCACGGTCACCGTGGGCGTGGCCAGGAAGCGGATGCCCGCCACACCGACGCCGGCATTCTCCGCGATGGGCGTACCCAGCGACTCGATGGTGGCACCGCCCGCGATGAAGCGCTGGCGACTGGCGGGCTGCGTATCGCCCGCCGCATGCTGCCAACCCACGCTGCCGAATATCCCGAAGCGACCATCCTCGCCGAAGTCCTTGCGGGCGCGCAGGCCCAGCGTGCCGTAGGTGACGTCGCTCTTGTCGCTCATCACGTGCAACGCCGCGACACCGCCGCGTTCGTTCACCGAGCCCGTGCGCAACTGCTGCTGCGCCAGGCTGAGGAACGGCGCCAGCCCGCCGGAGTCCCAGCGGAACTCGTAGGCCGCCTCGACGAAACCCTGCAACGCCTGGCCCTTCATGCTGCCTGCCAGCCGGGCGGCCAGCGTACCCAGGTCCACCACCGTGCGATGCGTATCGACGTCGTAGCGCGCGTAGAGCCCGCCCGCCTGGATCAGCACGTTGCCGTACTGGCCGCCGCCGTAGATCGCGGCGGTCAGCGAGCGGCCACTGGCCGACTCGTCACGCGCATCCGCGGAGACACGACCGCCGCCCAGCGCAACACCGAGACGCGACTGCGCCCCCACGCCCATGTCGGCACCCACCATCACGCCACTGCCCTTGGTGTCCAGCCTGGCCGCGCTGCCGTCCTCGTCGTGGTGGCCGCGATGGCCCCACGCCGATGCCCACGTGGCCACGGCGTCTTCGGTCTGGTCGGCGTACTGCGTGATCAGGTGCTGGTTGATCGCGTCGCGCTGGAAGCGGCCATCATCGGCCAGTGCGCCGGGCAGGTTGGCGTGGATATCGCCGGAGAGCGGCGCCCCCGAGGCATCCTGCGCGAACGCGGGGGACAGGGAGACACAGAGGCCGGCGGCCAGCAGCGCCTGGCAAAGCCGCGGGGCGCTGTTCCCTGCGGGACGGTAAGTACGGTTCATTCGATTTTTCCACTGAATGCCTGGGCAGTAGCGCCGATGCAGGCGGCGATTATCGACGAAGTGACGGGCGGGAAACGAGTACTGCTACGATCTTCGTCATGACAGCCGGAAAAAACCAGACCGTGGACACCAACGCAGGCGTTATCGCCGTCGACCATACGGGCTTCGTCGTGTCATCGCTGGACGACGCCATACGCTTCTGGACAGAGGCCCTCGGCTTCACACTCGAGCGGCAGTCGGAGATGGGCGGCACGTTCCTGCATCAGGTGACCGGTGTCGACGATCCTCAGGTGCGGACCGCCATCGTCAGGGCACCGGGCGGCTACATGGTCGAGCTGCTGGCGTACTCGCAGGGTGCTCGCCATGGTTTGGCACCTGAAAGTGCGGGAGCTATCGGTGCCGTGCACCTGGCGCTGGCGGTGCGTGACATACATGCGGCGATCGCGCGTATCGAGGCGGCGGGGTGGAGGGTCAAGGGGAGTCCTCAGGCGATTCCCGGTGGGCCAAGGCAAGGGACGCTGGTGGTGTATGTGTCGGGGCCGGACAACATCACGTTGGAGCTGATGCAGTTGCCACTCCAGCCGGAAAACGCTTAGAGGCTGATTACCCAAAGCGACGTTTCGTAAGTACTATTTCCTTCACCGCTCGGCCTATCCCTGCGGAACCCGCACACCGCGTATCAAGGGGAACACATGGCTTCGATCGTATCGGCGCAGGTGCGCCCGGCCTGTGCGGCGTGCCCGGCGATCAGTCATGGGTAACCGCTGGAAGCCCGTGCGCTCACGGTGGGACGACTCGCTTACCCGGGTGGGCTGGGACGACTTCGAGCGCCGTGTCGCGGAGTACTACCGCGGGCAGGGCTATCGCGTGGAGCACACGGGTACCGGGGCCACACTCGGGATGAGCGACGGCGGCATCGACCTCAAGCTGTTCCGCGGCGGCGAGTACACCGTGGTGCAGTGCAAGCACTGGAACACCGGTCAGGTGCCGCATAACGCCGTGCACGAGCTGATCGGCGTCATGCACACCCAGGGTGCACAGCGCGCCGTCCTCATATCGTCCGGTGAGTTCACCAATCATGCGATGCGCTCGGCGGAGAAGTACATGCCGATCCAGCTGATCGGGGGCGCCGAGATCCGCGCCATGCTGGGTCCGATCCCGGAGATGGATATGCCCTCTTCCTCGGCACGCGACGAGATGCCCAGCTGGGTGGTGGAAAGGCGCCACAGGCGAAGGAGTCATCCGGCCTCGGCGAGGTCCATCGCCGTCAGACTTGTGGCTTTCGCCGCGATGGTGTTGTTCGTCTGCTTTTATATCCCGCACGTCTTTAGCAACATGTCTGCCAGCATCATCCGATCGACCTCGCAGAACGTGGCTAATGCCAGGGCGAATGCGCGCGACGTTCAGGCACGCGCGGCGACACCCTACCCCGATTACCGCGCGTCGCATGGCGTAGCACCGGCTTCTTATGCCGCACGGGATACCAGCAACGCCGCCAACGCGCAGACGCCGATCACCGCGGCCGACGGCAAACCACGGGCTACGGGATCGACGCCGACCACGAAAGCCGAGATCTCCGCCTGGCAGGCGGAGAACGCGAAGTCGATGAAGATCCTTGAGAAGACGACGCCGGAGCTGGGGTCGAACTAAGCTAGCGTCCCGTTCCGTCGCCCAGCTCGCATCCTCTCTGGGCCTGCTCCCAACACATCCGCACATGCGCCTGTGCCGCGCACTGCACGCCCATGTTCGTCAGTGCGCCAATGGCTTCCAGACCCAAGGCCATTCGCTTGCAATCCACGGTGTCGGCCTCGTGGATCAGGTCGGCCAGCAGTCCGGTCAGACCACGCGCAAACTGCAGCCATTCGGTGGCTTCGTTCAACAGCGCATGGGCGGTCGCTTCCGGGTCGGCGTGGTAGCACATAGAGTCCGGTGTCGGGCGTTCGCTCGATTGGGTCATCGCTTTCTCCTGTTGACCGTCGTTCGCGATTCCAGGTGCGGCACACCGTTGGAACGCGGTGTGCCGCGGATCATGCGGATTCGCGGGTTCACGGCTGCCCGTGGCCGGGCGCCGGACGGTGTGATTGACGACGTGTGTAGCGGCGCTCGCCTTTCTGCCGCTCACGCGATAACGCGCCGCGTGCTTCGGCAGGGAAAAATCTCAACTCCAACGGCAGGCGCCGCGGTTCTTCAACCGTATCTGCGAGGGACGCAGACCGCCCGGTAACCGGTGGGTGTGTCGCCGGGGGGATTCGGCGGGCGAGCGAGTACCGTATGATCGGTGTCAGCCATGATCAACTCTCTATTCAGTTGGCTATGGTCAGCGGTCCAAGGGTGTTGGTAGCACCCTTGGGCCGCGCTTCACCGCTTGATGCGGTGGTCGCCTGCGGAGCGTGTGGAACCCGGCGCAGGCGACGTGACGAACGTAACAAATCAACTTGCGGTTGTCTGTAGTCGCGGGGATGAGAAAGCGGGCCATTTCAACCGGGATGCCGTTCCGTTCTAGTTCGGAGACGTCCAACCCGAGGCCTTCTTCACCGCCGCCTCGACCTTGTCGTAATACGCCATCGCCGTTTTCTGCACTGCCTCCGGCAATGCCTTGAAGTTGTCGCCCGGCACGCGCACGACCTCGTCACCCGGTTGCCGGGGAAGGCTGCCGCGGATCGCGTACTTCGTGTCCTTGTACACGGTGATCAGTTTCACCGTGGTCGGATCGAGGCCGTCGCAATCGATCCAGTACGGCACCATCACCAAGGCATTGCCGTCACCCGCATCGATCACATCGACCAGTGACGTCAGCGGCTGGATGCCGCAGAGCGGGCTGCCGTTGGTGTCCTTGATCTCCCACTTGGCGAGGTAGCCGCCGTGGTCTTCGATGAAGCCGTAGGCGTGCAGCGAGATGTAACTCTTGCCGTCGATCGTGGGACCGTTACGGTTGCCGCCGAAGGCCAGCATGCGCAGGTTGGTGTAGGCATCGGGGTACGCCAGCGCCTTGAGCATCTGGCTGCCGTTGTCGTAGTAGCTGGCGACGTCGTCGCGCTGCTCGCCCGTGAGGGGTGTCACGCCGAGGTCGCGGGCCGTGGCGGCCTGGGCGATGAGGCAGGCGACAAGCATCGCGAGCGGAATGGGGAAGCGCATCGTGCCTGGCCTCGATCGGGGTGGTAGCGCGAACGATATCCGATCCCTCCGGCTTTATCTGCCGGATGCCCTGCCCTGTGGCCGCAACATAAGAAGGCACCGCCGCCGCTCACGCAGGGGCGGAGGTGCCCGTACCGCTATTGCACGATCGTGGCCGCCACGTGATACACGCGTCCGCCCCATCCATCACTGGGGAAAGAGTCCGAGACCTTGAGATAGATCGGCCGCGAGCCGTTAATGGCCTTGCCCAGGTACGGCGTCAGGTCGATGCTGTGGTCGGCCTTGTTGGAGCCGTCGGTGATCGGGCGGTCTTCCTGCAACACGGTGGTCCAGTGCGCGTTGTCGAGGCTGACCTGCACCAGGTACTCGGCATCGATGGTCAGGGTGACGTGGGCGGACGTGGTATCGGCCGGGAACGGGAACCGATAGGTGAAGTGCGCATTGCCGTCGGCGAAGCGGTTCTGCACGCCGTTGCTCTGCGAGCCGCCGGCATCGACCAGCCAAGGATTCTCATCTACCGTCCCCGTGTCGAAGTCGATCGCGTGCGCCACCAGCACGTCGGCCTGCGTACTGAAGCCCAGGCCGGCGGCCGCGACATTGGCGGTGACGGCATGGTGTCCGTCGGTCGCCGTCGCCGGCACCGTGAGCTGCAAGGGAACGTTGCCGTACACGGGCGTTGCGTTGCCGCGGGGTTGCAGGGGGAGACGGGCGGCGCGTGGCGTGGTGCGCCATCCTGCGGGGGTGTCGATTACCGTCAACGCCTGCACAGGCAGCACGCCGGTGGCGGAGATGCCAAGATCGAGCGCGACCGAGGTGACGCCCGACGCCGAGGGCATGATGACCGGCTGCGCCGGCGACAGCGTGGCCGCTAGCGATTCGTGCGGTGGCGTGGCGGGGATATAGCCGACCAAGGCACTGAGGGCGCTGGCCTGCGTGCGCCAGTCGAATACATTGGGATGGCTATCACTGGTGGCGCCGGACCAGCGGGTGCCCAGACGTCCGGCGGCGTCGCGATCGTTGTCCCAGACGCTGTTGGCCTGTCGATCGAGGAAGGCCGCGTAGCGGCGGTCGTGGGTGGTGTCGACCAGGTCCGTCCAGTAGCGGGTGAAGATGCCCTTGAACTGCTTGCCGTTGTCGTCACAGGTCTGGTCGGACGCGTCGCAGCGTTCGGACAGGATGCCGTTGGTGACCAGACCGTTCGGGCCGATGGCGGCGTCCGCGAGGCGGCGCACGCTAACGAGGATGGCGGGGTCGCCGGTGGCGCGCCACAGTTCCAGGCCGCCACCGATCAGCATGCCCTGGTTGTAGCTCCACACGGCCTGGCCGTTGTTGGTGCAGGCGTTGGTGAGGCCGTCGTTGACCAGGCCATCGGCGTTGACCATGCCGCTGCCCTGGAACCATGACCACGCGGCGCGCGAGCGGCCCAGCCACAGCGTGTCGCCGGGGAGGCGGTTATGCAGCTCGGCCGTGAGACGAATCCACAGGCCGTTGGTCACGGCATTCTTATAAGTGCGCTCGCCATCCCACCAGACGCCACCGCCACAGGTGGAGGTATCCCAGTAGCCGTTGACGTAGTCGGCAATGGTGACCGCCATGTCCAGGTACTTGGGATCGTGGGTCAGGTCGTAGGCCTGCAGCCAGGTGAGACCCCACCACTCGGAGTCATCGATGGCGCGGCTGGTGAAGTTGCCCAGCAGCGGATCGCCCGAGAGCACGCCGGCGGGGAACGCACCCTTGTCCTTCTCGAAGGTGTTGTCCAGTTGGCCGAGGTAGCGACGGTCACCGGTGCGTTGCATGTAGTCGCCGATGGTCTGCAGGGCGACGGCGGAGTTCCACCAACTGGCGGGGAACCAGGCTTTGCCGGGGTCGTACGAGGCCATCAGTACGTCTGCCGCTACGCGGGCACGGGCGACGGCGGTGGGGCCATCCCACTGGGGATCGGCCAGGTGGGGACGATCGGTGGCCGAGGTGGGAGAAACGACGGCCAAGGCCGTCAGGCTGGCGGCTGCCAGCAGGGTATGCACTCGCATGATGAGAAACGCTCCTCTGGATACCCACGAAGGGCCATGGAGGCTCCCCTCCCCCACACCCCGCTCAACGCCGGACCGTGGGCGGTGATCCGGCGGGACAGGTGCACGCAAGGGCCGTTCGTCTGAAGCGTGGAGCGGTGGACGGCGGTTGCGAGTCTGGGGAGTGTTGCAGGGTTGGGGTGGTGGGGAGTGAGAACTGGGTCAAGGGGAGCGATGACGCCTGGGGCTTGCGCCGGGCTGCCTAAGGGGATCACATACCAGCCACTAGCCGACCACGAGTGATGACATGGCACAGGGTAAAAGCGTTTTGATCTCGGGGGCGAGCTTCGCCGGGCTGGCGACGGCCTACTGGATGCGGCGCCTCGGTTATGACGTGACGGTTGTGGAAGCGGCGCCGGCTCTCAAGCGTGGAGGGACGCCGGTCAATATTAAGGACGCTACCGTCGACGTGGTGCGTCGTATGGGGCTGTTCGAGCAGATCGAGTCACATCGCATTATCAAGACGCTGACGGAGTTTTCCGGACCGGAACATGTGGAGGCGAGGTTTCGGGACGAGAAGGACGGCGAAGGTATGCCGGATGATGTTGATCACGAGATCGAGCGGGATGTGTTGCTTCGGCTGATATACGACACGGTTGAGGGTCACGTCGAGTTTGTGTTCAACGATGGCATTCGGTCGATGCGTGAGGATGATACGGGCGTGTCGGTGTCGTTCGATAAGGGTTCCGACCGTCGATTCGATCTCGTGTTTGGCTGTGATGGCATCCATTCCAACGTGCGTGGTCTTTGGTTCGGTCCGGAGAAGGACTATGCGCACTTTCTTGGGGCGTATGGGGCGGTCACGATTGTCGACAGGCTTTTGCTGCCGGAAGGCACGTCGAATATGTTCGGGGAGGATGGGCGGTTCGTTTCCGTGAATACGTACAACGGGAAGACCGACATCATTCAGCTGTTCGCGTCGAAAGACGAGCTGGATGTGGACTGGCGTGACAAGGATAGTCAGCGGCGCATCGTGGTGGATCGGTTTGCCACGATGGGCGGGCCTATTACTGCGATGCTTGAAGAAGTGGAGCGCGCGGAGAATTTTTACTTCGGGCCTATTACGCAGATCTTGATGCCCGCCTGGACGAAAGGACGGGTGGCGCTTGTTGGGGATGCGGGGTATTGCGCTTCGCCTGCGGCAGGGAAAGGTGGGTCGCTGGCGTTGGATGGTGCGGCGGCTTTGGCTGATGCTTTTGAGCAGCATGGTGGTGAGTATGCGGAGGCATTCGCGGCGTACGACGCGGGGTTTCGGCCGTATCTTGAGGACGTGCAGGCTGGGGCTGTGGGGTTCTGTCGGCAGGTGCTTGGGGCGGGCGGCTGAAGGTGGAGCGCTAAGCATCGTTGGCACCGGCTATCAACGATGTCGAGGATCGCGGCAGAGGCCTTCGGCGCATCCGCCGCGATTCACACGGTCAGCTAGAGTTTTCGCCGATTAGAGCCAGGGTTACTGGATACTGTGCGTCTTGGTGACCGTATTGCGCGGCCAGTTGACTGAAGTTACGCGGATTACAAAGCTTCCGTTCCCCTTGCCAGTCGCATCCCATACACGCAGCCGCCCCTGCACCGTCTGACCATTCCTGCAAGCTGCCCAGTAGCCGGTGGCTTGGATGCAAACATTGGTTACCCGCAACTCCTTTAGCTGCGCGCCGTTCATCGTTGCGATGGCTTGGCCCATGCCTTTTTCGAGCGTCGTGATTCGAACGAACGAGCCCCCGTGATGCATACGGGTCGAGGTTGCGCCGCTGGTCGTTTCGGCCCCGCCAATCGAGGACTGCACAGCTGTCACGATGACCTCGGATACAGGCGGCGCGGTGCCGGTGCCGAAGGACTGTGCCGATGCGACGACAATCGGCGCGCCGAAGGCCAGCGACGCTGCGAACAGATACATGCGTTTCATACGTTCTCCTGATGCAGGCGATGTGCTGCCTGACAAACGTAGATGACGCAGTAGTGCCTATATGCCGCTGGCGAGCTTTGTCGAGGTTCCTTACCGCTTAAAAACGTGTAGTCCTTCTACGCGCTCTTGCCACGCCCGCACAAAAAGGCACTTTGTTTGCAGGGCGAGCTAGACCAAACACTAGAGCCAAGGAACCGTCGTGCATATTTCTTATCCCTCTGGAACACACACACCTCTCATGAAAACAGAACTTCGCTCTACACAGAGCTCGGCGCCAACGCCCGCGCCTAAGAATCTGAACCGCACTGACTCGATAAAAAAAATCGATTTCCAGACGATGACCGTTGGTGAGTTCTATGACACGCTCAGCGTGCTCATCAAGTCCGGAAAAATATCCGCTGACGAAGCCACGGATTTAAGCCTAACGTTTCCTGGACCGATCGGCGTAAGCTCATGCGAGGAGACGAGAGCCATGCCAGCCAAGATCTCCTATGACTGGCTTAAAGAAGTGATTGGATTTACGAAACCGGCGGGACGGATCGAAGAGGCGGATAGGCACCAGCGCGTGCTGGATATCATGATGGGCCTAGACGGGAAGGCTATTGGGTTGGATTTGAAGGCATGAACGTCGGTGCCGTTGATACACCAAGCAGAATACGCTGCGTATGGTGGTCGCATGCAAATCATGGGATTCCAGCAACCCAGTCGCATGGTGCTCAGTTCCAAGCTGCCGCCCCCTTTTTCGGGGGAGGCAGTCGATCCAACGTGACCAGCGTATCGACATCCCAGGCTGTGATCGAAATCGTCCGCCTCGATACCTCTGCGTCAATTCTCGCAACCAACACGTCGACATCATCGATCATCGTCATGACTCGCACACCGCCGAATATCGCTCGATTACCCACACGGAGATGGTAGCTACTGACGGATCGATCACCTGCGGAGAGGACCCCGCAGCGCACGCTTGTGATCTGGCCCCATGAGACGAATCCGTTCGGGACGCCGAAGAACGATCGACCAATACCTTTAGAAGAAACCACGACATCTTGGTAAGCGAACATCGGAAACGTCACAGATGCAATGACAAAAGGAATACCCACCAAGAAATAGATCAGACCGCCGGAAGTGAATACCATGGCGGCCTTGAAGAAAGCATAGGCAGCCATGGCGAGTAGAGACACCGAAAGCACAGAGGCCAGCCACAAGAGTTTTCCGTATCTGAAGGTTGCTGTCTCAGACATGCTGCCTGGCGGCGTGCTTCCGAAAAACTCCATTACCGAACGATCTTATGCCGCTGGGCATCTAAGGCGTCACCGGCCCGACGTTCATTGTAATCACGCACTAAGGACATGCCAGACCCAGGAACGATGAGATCCATAAGCGAAAGACGCTCGCTCCCCTCTACAGAGACCTGCTGCTTGAGAATGCCACTTACCGTTTTCAGGTGAGATGCGACATCGTCGAGCTTTCCAGCAGCGAGTTTCTTCGCGAGATAGTCGTATTCGTTCGCCTGTGCATCGTCGTGAATTTGATTGTTGTACTGGCCTATCTGCAAGGCCTGAGCGAAGCCGGCCCAATAAGATATCCAGGCGACCAAGCATGCCACCGCGAGAACGGAGCAGACCTTGGTCACGAACATGAGACGTCTTTGCATTAATCAATCCTCCGCGTAATCAGCCGCACAAGCCGGCTACTGAACCGCCGCTCTCCTACACATGCCGTGCGATCAATACTGCGATTGACTGCTACTCCCGGCCAAACAATACGTCTGCCCTGGATGAGCCGGGCAAGCCATGGCGTTCATCTCAGTCATTTATCCATACGATCTCAAGATCCAGGCCCCGAGAAGCAATTTCGAGCGACTGCTCCGCACTTAGCTGCGGTCCGCCATCAAACGCATGTTGCGTATGCTCGCACACGATTCGCCTGACCGCGCCGCGCAGAAGCGCCTCGTCGCACTCCACGTCAGCAAGACCGCCGAGCACCGACTCAAGTCCTTCAGTAAAATCGTCGAAATAGCTTCCCCAACTACCAATGGGCGGCGGTAGTTCACTATCTGTCAGTGTGAACCGGTATCGGTGCCCAAAGTCATCGATCAATTGCTCGCCGATGTCTTCGACGCCTGATACCGCGGCGACGTAGGTAGATTCCGGGGAAAAATAGGTGTCCAGAATAACTGGAGCCCTGGCTCTTCCGAGAATTCTCAACAGTTCTCTTGGCATCAATGTATGTGCTGGCGTGACGCCATGAAAGCATCCGCACCACCAGTAAACCTCACCGCCCTCATACAGAGCCAAATCCGCGAGCCCCGAAGCCAGGCGGGCGCAATCCAGTGCGGAGAAGGCGTCATTGATGTTGTCGAAAAACCTGACACCCAAGCGGGAAGCCTCTGCCTCCCATCGCCGGTAGTTCTGCCTAGCCCGGAAACGCGTTGACGGCCTATCGACGAGTATCCGAGAGCCCGCTATACCCAACGCTTCGTCTATCTCTCCGAAATCAATCGATTCACCATCAATTCGAAGCGATAGCGTGTATTCACTTTTCTGATCCATATGAGCCTCGATATCTTCGGCGGCTTGAATGTGTCCATGCAGACCGTAGTCGGGTCACGTGGCTTTCTTCGTGACTCGGCAGCGACCCGCTGAAGGCAGCCACTCGTCCACCAAAACCTTGCATTCGTCCCCACGCGGGGGCACTCCCGCATGGCTAAGATAACCCCTGCTACCGAAATGGTATGGCAAAATCCCAAGGAGCCACGGATGCCGACCCGATGATGCGCCCTGCCGCCGCGATGGCCAGCCTTTGCGCCGCCCTCTTGGTCGCCTGCGCCACGCCTGCCTGCCTCTCGGCGCAGACCAATGCCGCGCCCCCTCCCACCACCCAGGATCATTCCACGCCGTCTTCCCTCGAAGCCCACGCGCTGCCCGGGGCGCGCGCGGCGGTTGCTCACCTGTTGGGCTTCCTGTCGACGTTGGACAGCACCGAAAGGCTCAAGCCAGCACCGTTGGGCCAGGCCTTCGGCGTCACGCTCGGCCCCGACTCCGAAAATGGCGCGGGCTGGACGGTCTATCACAGTCCGGACCTGGGCCAGGGATGGATGTATTGGGTGCAACAGTCCAATGCCCGGCCCTCGATGAAAAACGGTTTCCGCTTCTGGTTCGACCATCCCGACCGGACGGCCGATGCCACTCCGGTGTGCGCATTACCTCTGGACCGGCTGCGCAGCACACTGACCGCGCACGGTTGGGTCGAGCGACCAGTGCCCTCAGAAATCGGCAGCATCCTGGCTGTGGAGTTCAGCAAAGGCGATGTGGTGCTGACCCTGACCCCGCGGGACGGCACGGACGTTAATGGCACCGCCTGCGTGCTCGCCATTCAGACCACCGACGGCCACTGACCGACTATGGATTGCCCATGGCAACGCCCCACCTAGCCCTCGATGCGGCCATCTAGCAGTTTGCACAACAGCCCGGCCGACGTTTCGGCCCTTCGCGCTGCCTTGTCCGCCGACCCCAATGTGAGCCAGCGCCTGGATACGCAAGCGGCGAGCGGCGCGCTGCACGGCTTTGCACTCGCGGCGGCCGGCGCACCCGATCGCCCGGTAGGCAGCTACGACCGCACGGCCGGCACGATGACCTTGCCCAGCTCCGCGTTCTCGGGGTCGCACCATCACGTAGGCGCAGTGCTGCGCGTGCAAGCGATGATCGCGGAGTTTGGTGGCAGGACCTATGCGGAGAACGCGGGTGCAAGCCATCCGGACACGATTCACTTAGAGATACACCCAGGCCTTAGTCGCGAATTGAGTAAAGCCAAAGTTGTAAGGACCGGCGCGCGATAGCCATTCTGGTCATGCAAAACCATTTGCTCACTTACCGCTCGCACCTGATTTCAAAGCATGCGGGTCCAACGCATGCCTCCCCTCTTGCTCGACGCGCTTTAGTTTTTCCTGCGCATCCTTGTAGCCGGCGTTGGCTGAATTCCTCAACCAGAACAGTGCACGCTCGCGATCAAGCGCCGTGTCGTTGTTCACGAAATCCTCGTAGACATTGTACTGCGCCACGGGGTCACCATTCTCTGCAGCAATAAGTGCCCAACGCCGTTCCTCCATCGGGTTGAGGAGCACGAAACCGTAAAAGACAGAGATTTTAGACGCCGCCTCTGACGAACCACGCATCGCCTCAACCGCAAGCTTCTGCAGTTGCTTCTTTGTGAGAACCAGGTCCTGATTAAGGTTTACCGGCTGCTCCGAAGTGTTTTGCGCGGAGACCGCCTGGCTGGCGAGCAACAAAACCAACGGCAGTAGCGCTTGGGAATGCTTCATCGAGAGTCCTCAGGGCTTGAACTCCAGAATCGTACCGGTGTTGGCATGGTCGAATGTACAGCGCTCTCGTGATGAGCGGACGTCTGGACCAAGACCCACTTAATGTCGTCGCTCATGTGCTCTCTCCTTGAGTACCGCATCACTTATTTTTTGAGCTTTTCTCGACCTTCAAGCTCCTCTGCCCGATCAGCCGTATAGCCAATCTCGCAAGAGTAGGAGTCGATCATCTGGAACTGACCAGGATCCTTTCCTGGGCCACAAGCTTTACGCTTTGCTTTCAACCACTCGCGCTCTTCGCTTCGAAGCTTCGATTGGCCGCCCTCGTCGATAGAGCCCATGAGACGCTTATAGACTGCGTTAAGGCGCTTGTCCTGATATGCAAACTCTTCGTCCATACACGCCTGCATAGGGGCCATGTCTCCGCCTGCTTCTTTGACGCAGAATGTGTATGACGATCGAAGAACCGCTGCCGAAGGATTACTACTCGTAGCCTCGGCGCTGTCGAGTGCGAACACGAGGCAAGCTGCAAGTAGACATGGCATAGCTTTGTGCGTCCGCAGGGACGGTCTCACGTAGGCGCGATCTAAGTTCGGCAAAATCTTACTACCTCGCTGATCGGACTGGGATTGCAACTAGGTCTATTCCCTAGAGCGCGACCACATCGTCATCTGGTAATGCCGCAATGTATCGCCGCACCTCAGCGATGGCAACGACATCAGGAGCGGGATGCGAAACGTCTATCGCCACACCTTTGCCGGTGGAATCGGCGCACAAAGGGCGACCGAATTTAACTATTGAGCATCTCGACAGCTCTCACTGAACACACTTGCTTAAACGAATCGCTGCGGATGATCTTTGGCAGGCCACGAGTGGCGGCCAGGCGGTCCATGACGCGCGTTACGCCGATACGTGAGATCGCTAGATCTCGATGGCGACTGCCTTGTGCGTGGCGTCATCGACGACCGTCATGCGCTTCAGAACGCGTGCCACGGCGGTGCGGTCAAAGAAATCGATGGACCAGACCTCGTTTGTGGCCGCGGGCGCCGGCATTCCTTTCCGGGATGCGCGAGGCATAGCCTAATCAGAAAAAAAACACTATATCCATGATTTAAATCAAAAATTAAAATCTGCCGACATCACGCGAGTCGAGCCCCTTGCCCTTCCTTCAAATGTTGAGATACTTCTCATCAGAAGGGGAATTCAATGGCAAAGACGGACGGACGGCGAAACCCGCCGTGGACACGTGATGAAACTATTCTCGCTCTAGACCTATTCTACGATGCAGGATTGGTAGCGCTGTCCGATAGCGATCATCGGGTTATTGAACTGTCGAATACGTTGCGGGGGCTGCCTGGCAACGAAGGCCGAGCTACATCCCCTAGCTTTCGTAATCCCGCGGGGGTCGCATTCAAGCTTTCGAACCTCCAGAGCATCGCGACCGGAAAAGGTTTTTCGAATGTTTCCGCTATAGATATCAGCGTTTGGAAAGATTTCGAGAACCGTAGTTCGCGCGTCAAGGACATAGTTCAGCTCATCAAGGCTTTCGCGCCCTCAGCGCCTATCGACCATGACATAGATGAAGACGATGCAGAGTTCATGGAGGGATCCATCGTCACGCGAACTCATAAGCGAATTGAGCGAAGCAAAAAAGTCCGTTCTAAATTGATTAGCGAACGGACGAAGAAAGGGCCACTCCATTGCGATGCGTGCCTGATTCAGGGCAGCACAGATGGACGGCTTAAAGATGCGATATTCGAAGCCCATCATCTTGTGCCGCTGTCTACACTTGGATCTACCATCACAAAGATAAGTGATGTTTCTCTTTTGTGCGCAAATTGCCACCGAACTATCCACCGATTGATTTCAAGGTCGGGGAGATGGGTGTCGATCGACGATCTTCGACTGCTGCTTAATAACGACCACACCGAGTGAAAGCATACCCTCCCGCTTTGCCGAAACCGTGTTCCCGTCGCCATGCAGTGATGCGGCCGGCCCGCTATGATGCGCCAAGACAAGATCGCCCCCGTGCCCGAGCTCAAGCAGTCGAGGATGCCGAGCCCATGAACCTCTTGCGTCATGCCCGCCGTGCCGCGCTATTTGCTCTGATTTGGTCCAGTGCCGCTGCATTGGGACATCCTGCCGCCCCGCTTGACGAATCAGCCGTACACAGCGGCCCGCATGCAACCGCTCGCCCAGCCGCCGCCGCATCGACCTCCAGCAAAGCTTCCCAAGGAGCCTCCATGACTTCCGTTGCCCCGCCGCGCTCGGCGGCTGCCGTCCATGCGACGCAGCAGCTGGTCGACTTCCTAACGCATTTGTCGTCGAGTTCCGACATCACGCTTGAGCGGGTGGGCAAACAGTTTGGCGGCGCACTGACCGCTGAAGACGACGCCTTCGTCTACCGCAGTGCCGACCTAGGCGCAGGGTGGAATTACGGGGTGAAAGTCATCCTGCCTTCGAAGGCCTTCAAAGCCGGATTCAACTTTTGGTTCTACAACCCCCAGCGCGACGCCGACCCGACCCCGATTTGCGCCTTGAGTCTGGATGCCCTGCGCAAACAGTTGGTAGCCCACGGCTATGCAGAAAAGTTTGACCGCTCGGAAATCGGTGGCGTGGATTCGGTGGAGTTCGTCAAGAACGACGTCGTGCTAACGGTCCTTCGGTCGAATCTGCTGGTGGCTCCCAATGGCGATGAGTGCTTCAACGCCATCCAAACCATCGATGGTCGCTGAGCAACCAGGAGGTTTCCATGTCGACCCCGCATCCGTCCCTGGAATCGGCCATCGTCCGCTTTGCGCAACAGCCTGGCGTGACCCCCGCTGAGGTCAGCCAGCTGCGTGCGACGCTAGCATCGGACCCCGCACTCACCCAGTCATTGGAGACATCCGCTGCCTCCGGTGCACTGCACGGATTTGCGGCGGCAGCGCCGGGATCTCCGAATCAACCGGTGGGCTACTACGACCCGGCGAATCGGACCATGATGCTGCCCGCCTCGGCGTTCACGCCGGCGACTCCTGGGGCATCGGCAGATTTGCACGGCGTGCTGCGCGTGCAGTCGATGGTGGTGGACTTCGCCGGCAAATCGTTCTCCGATGCGGCCGGTGCGAAGCATCCGACCACGCCGGACATGGTGACCAATCTCCAGGACACGATGAACGGGTCGCCCATGTTGGCCGACCAACTGAAGCGCGCCTCCACGACCCTTGCTCCGGCTGAGCCGAATCAACCGAGGCAGCGCATCCTGGAGTCCTTCGACTTCACGGCACCTGGTGCGGGGGTCGGTGGCAGCTTCAGTCCGAGACACCACACGATGAACCTAGTCAGCGACTCGCTGATGACCACGCCTCCGCCGGGCAGCACCTCGGGAGGCTATCGCGCGAGCAACCTCACGTTCGTCATCGGCCACGAAGTGCAGCACGGCTTCAACGCGCAGGACGCCGAGCAGGCGCGAAAAGCGTTTATCCGCGATGTGCGCGCACTTGCTGCGACGCCGGGACCGGTACACGACTACACCGCTCTGGTCGAGCGCCACATCCAATCGGGGCGTGAGGACGAGGCCAAGGCAGAAATTGCCGGATGGAACGCACTGCGAGACCGCGTCCAGCACGACCAAGGCTCGGTGACCCTGACCAACCTTCGGCAGGCCGAGCCTCAGCGCGTGGACGATTTTCTCGAGGTCGCGAATGGCAAGCTCGGTCCGCGCTCCAACCTCCATCTCAAGTCGGACTTAAGCCTGAGCCCAACGCCGGACAATGTCGCCGCGATGGGCCACAACTACTTTGACCGGACGACCGTCGCCCATCACCTGCCGGGGGACAGCCGGCAAGACATCGGCCTTGGTGTGGGCAAACAGTCCGACTATCCGAACTACTACGCCGGCTGGGCCGTGGCTGTTATCGGGTCGGAAGAGCGTACCGCCGCCCATGGCAAGGGTCCTGCCCCGCAAATCCAAATCAACATGAAACATGCTGGGTTGTATGAGGAGATGATGGAGAAAGGCGGGCTGGACTTCTCGCCGAGCAAGCTAGCAGTGCCGTATTTGGACAGCAGCACGCAGCCGGCTACGCCGCATCGATTCGACCACACCGCTGATGGTCCTAACCAATACCAGTATGTGCCGGTAGCACCCAACCGGTTAGACGACCCCGGTCATCCCGATCACGCGCTTTACCAACAAGCCCGCGGCCATGTTGTGGCCTTGGACCAAAGCCTCGGTCGCACCCCCGATGTGCACACCGACCAGTTGGCTTCAGCCGCGGTGGTGCAAGCGCGCGCCGATGGGCTGCATCGCATTGACCAAGTTGCACTCTCCACCGACGGCCAGCGGCTGTGGTCGGTGCAGACCCCGCCGGGGCGCGCGGACCATCTATTTGACAAGCAAAGCAGTGTGCCGACCGCCGAAGCCATGACCCCCATGGCCCAAAGCGGCGCTCAGTGGCCGCAAGCCATGCAGCAATTTGAGCAGACGCAACAGCAACAAGCGCAGAGCCAGCAGGTCAGTCAGAGCCAAGCGCAGGCGCAAGGCCCGGTCATGAGCCACGTGGGTCATGGCCCCTAGCTGTACTGATCACTTTAAACCACAAATATAGCCTTCCTAAATTTGGATAGCGACCCGGTTTCGAGTCCAATCCCCAACGAGAAGGAGATTGGACGTAAAGAAGCATTTTCCGAAAGCAGATAATTGTCTTTCTTCGTGAGGTCGAGGTCATCATGCCGATCAAGGACATGTGTCGTAAGCACGGCTTCTGCTCGGTCTCATACTGTCCCCTCGAAAACACTTCGTGCGAGCCGGTGAAGCTCCATGGCGCATAATGTCACGCGCACTAAGTCGTCCTATCGCGTTTTTTCATCAACGAGATCAATCCACCGTTGCACGGAGTCGACCCGGGCTTCGATTTCCTGCAGCCTTGCAACCACGTACGCGGCAGCTTGAGTAGTGGCTGCGAGTTGCGTTGCTGGAGCCCAAAAAAGCACTTGCGTCAAGAGACTGGCCCAGGACCAGAACACGTGGGCGCCAAAGAGCGACCCATCTGTAAATCCCAAGCTCGTCAAGTCAACGCTGCGCTGTCGCGTTGCGACGGCGACGACTGCTGCATCCACGACCCCCTTTTCAGCGACTCTTCGAACAAAGTTTGCAATGTCGGCTGAAGTGACGGGTTTATCCCGCACCTCGATACTCTTTTCGATGGTTTTTCCGCTCACACTCCTTACGATCACATCACCAGGAAATTTTCGAGAAGGGTCATTTATGCGCCCGCTCAAGACGCGGGCCGGACCGAATACTACGTCGAGTAAACCAGCGACGACTGCCTGAGCCCGCCGGCCACCTTCAGAATCTTCATCTACAAACGTCACCACTACTTGTAGCAGCGCCTCCGGCTTTATCGTCATCGACTCGGCGGGCAATTCGGGGTAGACAGGTACAAACCTCCGTCTAACCTTTATGAATGCGGCAAGCGCTCGCATCGCATCTTCTTTTAGGCTAAACCGCTCCATTTCGCGCAACATCTCTAAGACAAGACGAAATGCCTCCTTAGCATTTCCGTGGACCGGGGCCGCATCATCCACAACGTCTAAGCGAAAATATGGCTGATTGTTCAGCGGCTCGCGGCCGGTAACACCAAGGTCTACGCCCGCCGCCATCGCGCGAGGGACCAGCACCTCCTTTGCTAAGCTTCGCGCCGAATAAGCCCTATCGCCACCTATTCGCGCTTTAATCAGTCGCGCATCTACATGCAAATCGACTGCTTTCGCTAAGAGCGCAGTCCCAATGAATGCGAGATGCGTCTTCGGCGCTCTCTTACATTCTTCAGACAATTGCTCGATCAGTCCCTCCCATTTGGGATCGCTGCTCGCCGCGCTCATCGCTGCGGCAGCATCGAAGACCACCGATGCCTGATGCTTATCGATATCCACGACTTAAGATTCCAAACGGGGCGGGTTAATACTTAGCTCCAAGAGTTCACCAGGCTGGCACTCGAGCGCTCTACATATTTTTTCGATTGTGCTGAGCCGGGTGTCGTACGAAGGGCGGCTTGCCAACGAAGCAATCGTCTGGCGAGACAAACCAGTACGCGCGGCAAGCCAGTCGTATGTGATGCGACGGCCATGACGGGCGCTATACGAGGACATCGCCTCTTTGAGCTTTATCCTAAGCATTTGTTGTATTGACAATACACTTTTGGTTGTGTAACATGATCAGTGCAAAGTCCTACGACAGCGAAGTTAACTCGAATGCTTAGATCAGTAAGTTTGTTTTCGGGCATTGGCGGCCTCGATTTTGGTTTCGAGGCAGCGGGCTTTCGCACAACGACCGCTCTTGAGTTCGATCCGACAGCCTGTAAGACGATGAGGCTCAATAAGAAGTGGGCCGTCATCGAGGATGATATCCACCGAGTCTCTTCAGGAGCAATACTTGAAGCTGGAGGCCTTGACGAAGTCGACATGCTTTTCGGAGGACCGCCTTGTCAGCCATTTTCGAAGTCCTCGTACTGGGCGAATGGTGACACATTGCGTCTGGACGATCCGCGCGCCGACACGCTCACCGCATATCTCCGCGTCGTACATGATCTGAAGCCACGTGTCTTGCTACTCGAAAACGTGTCAGGGTTAACTTACAAGGGTAAGGACGAGGGACTCCAATTAATCCTGAGGGGTCTCGCACAGATAAATCGCACCCAGGGCACAAATTATCGTCCAGTATGGAAGATCCTAAATGCCGCTGATTTTGGGGTTCCTCAGTCGCGAGAGCGCGTCTTCATCGTTGCGGCGCGCGACGGACGAATGTTTGATTTCCCACTTCCTACCCATCGGAGGCCTCATCCAACCGATGATAGCTTGATTGCGGATGATCTTCTTCCTTGTACTACAGCGTGGGATGCAATCGGCGATCTCGATGCCCCGCCTTCCATGGACGGCCTGACGGTCGCTGGAAAGTGGGGGGATCTTCTCCCTTCAATCCCCGAGGGGCAGAATTATCTCTGGCACACGCCGAGGGGTGGCGGAATCCCGTTGTTTGGCTGGAGGACAAGGTACTGGAGTTTCTTGCTGAAACTGTCAAAGACGCTTCCATCCTGGACGATCCAAGCGCAGCCCGGGTCTGCAATCGGTCCATTTCATTGGGACAACCGAAGGCTCACCATTTCCGAGCTGTGCAGAATTCAGACATTTCCAGATGGGCTCAAATTCGCTTCTGGTCGAACTGAGTCTCAGAGAATGATCGGAAATGCCGTTCCCTCACTACTAGCGGAAATTTTGGCCCGTCAGATTAGAAAACAATTCTTTGGGGCGCGATCCGCGGGCAAGCCGACGCTGCTACACACCATGCCAGGTTCACCGCCAAAAGCTGCGCGAGTTCGTCCTGTTCACGCAAAGTATCTACATCTAGTTGGGGAGCATGCGCCGCATCCGGGCTCTCGCAAAGAAGTCGCCAAGCGAGCCGCACGAGCGGCCGACCCTCTATGACAGATTTTCAGCGATATCGATACGAATGCCAGCCGCTTCACCTCACGGTGTACTAATGCAGCTAGCCGATTGAACGGGTGCCATGTAGAAAATCACGCTTAAGCTTTTCAGCGAGGACACCATCGCGACATTTAAACATAGGTCTCGATCATTTCGTCCCGATCGAAACATACTGACTTAGGCTGACCACAGCCAAATAACGGCGGATCACGATAAAGCTTAGCAACAAAGGGTTAGCGATGACTCCCCATTGTTTACGCTGTGCCTCATAGCTCACCCGCACTTCGAATACCCACAATTCAAACAAGTCTGGCACCCATCCATCAGCACCAGCGCCTGCGTATTGCACTTGGCACAAAGCGTCGCGCCAGCCGGGAAGCCAGAGGCATTGGTATGCGCAGCAGCGGCACCCTGGTTATCCCCGACATCGTCGGATCCCACGGCCGGAGTGACGGCGGCAACGGGCTTGGGCGCGTTGGCCTTCTCGTAAGCGGCGCGCTTCTCCGCGATCAGCTGGCGGGTCGCGTCGCTCATCTCCGGGTCGTGGATCAGGCCGATCGACTTCATGTGCTGCTCCACCACGCCGCCGATCTCGGCCACGATGCTGGGCATGTACACGCCGCCGGCCTTGAAGTAGCCGCCGCGCGGGTCGAAGACGGCCTTGAGCTCTTCGACGATAAACGTCACGTCGCCACCCTTGCGGAAGACGGCGGACAGGATTCGGGTCAGCGCCACGATCCACTGGAAGTGGTCCATGTTCTTCGAGTTGATGAATAGCTCGAAGGGGCGGCGCTGTTCGTGCGGGGTACCGGCGTTCAGGACGATATCGTTGACGGTCACGTACAGCGCGTGCTCGAAGAGCGGCGACTTGATCTTGTACGTGTTGCCGACCAGGGTTTCCGGACGCTCCAGGCTTTCGTGCATCTGGATCACTTCGGCAACCGGCGCAGCCTCTTTCACGGGCGCGGCGGCGGGGGCCTGGGTGGCCTTGTCCTCGGGCTTGACGACGTTGTAGCCCTTGATCTTCTTGTCGATCTTGAACGCCATGATCTCTTCTCTGTCAGGTTATCCGGCCCGGCATGGATGCCGGGCCGGATGGGTACTACTTACTTGCGACGACCACGGACGGCGGACTTGCGCGCCGACGTACGGCCGGTCTTGCTGGCAGTGGACCTCTTCACGGCGCTAGCCGCTTTCTTGCCAACCGCCTTGCGGGCGGTCGTCTTGCCGGCGGCTTTGGGAGCCGTCTTCTTCGTGGCCGGACGGGCACCGCTCCTGCGAGCGACGCTTGCGGCTGCCTTCTTGAACGCCTTACGCGCGCCTGCGTCAGCCTTGACGACCCGAGCGCTGGCCTTCTTCGCGGTCGTCTTGCGACCGGTGGTGGCCTTCTTGGCGACGCGACCGGCCGACTTGGTGGCGGTCTTGCGGCCGGTGACGGCCGACTTGGCGACACGACCCGTCTTCTTGACCGCAGCCGACTTGGCCGTACGGCCCGTCTTCTTGGCAGCCGCCGACTTGGTCGAACGACCGGTGGTCTTCGACGCCGCCGACTTGGTCACGCGACCGGTCTTCTTCGAAGCGGCCGACTTGGCCACCCGACCCGTGGTCTTCTTCGACGCGGCCGACTTCGCCACGCGACCCGTCTTCTTCGAAGCGGCCGCCGACTTGGCGACACGCCCCGTCTTCTTCGACGCAGCCGACTTGGCCGTACGACCCGTGGTCTTCGCCGCGGTCTTGCGACCGGTCGAGGTGGTCGCCTTGCGCGCGGTCGTCTTCTTGGCAGCCGTCTTCTTGGCCGGTGCCTTCTTCACGGCAGCCTTCTTGGCGGCAACCTTCTTCACCGCTGCCTTCTTCACGGCCTTCTTGGCGGTCGCCTTCTTCACGGCGGTCTTCTTGGCAGCGGCTTTCTTGGCCGGCGCCTTCTTGACCGCGGTCTTCTTGGCAGCAGCCTTCTTCGCCACGGCTTTCTTGGCCACGGCCTTCTTGGCCGGAGCCTTGCGCGTCGCCTTCTTCGCCGGGGCTTCCGCCTCGACCGGGGCTTCGACAGCGGCAGCCTTCGGCTTGCGCACCGCCGGCTTGCGCGGCTTCTTCGCGGCCACGACGGGCGACGAATCGACCGAATCGGTCGCATCGTCTTCGTCGAGCGCGTGGTGGTCGTGCTCGGCCGTGTCGCTGGCCGGGGTGGCCGCCGTCACGTCGATCACCTTCTTGGCGACCGGCTTGCGCTTGACGACTTTCTTGGCGACAGCCGGTGCAGCAGGCGCAACGTCAGCGGCGACTTCCGTCTCCGCTGCCGGCGTGCTGTCGGTATCGATGGTGTCGTCTGAGGGCAATTCACCCTCGACGATCTGGTTTTCACTCGACATACGTATTCCCTCTCCGCGGGGTCAGAACTTACCGTAATAGCCTTCCTTCAAGGCATCGAAAAGGTTCGCGGCGGTGTGCATTTCACCGTCGTACTCAACCTCGTCGTTACCCTTCAGTTCGACAACGCTACCGTCTTCCAATTCGAAGCGATAGAGGGTGTTCTCGAGGTCCGCTTCCTTGACCAGCACGCCCTGGAACGCGGCGGGGTTGAAACGGAAGGTGGTGCACCCCTTCAAACCCTGCTTATAGGCGTAGAAATAGATGTCCTTGAAGTCCTCGTACGGATAATCCGTGGGGACATTGGCGGTCTTGGAGATGGAGGAGTCGATCCACTTCTGCGAGGCCGCCTGGATATCGACATGCTCCTTGGGGCTGATGTCGTCGGCCGACACGAAGTAATCCGGCAGGCGGGTCTTCGGGTCGTCGGAGAACGGCAGGGCATCGCCGTTGATGAGGGCGCGGTAGGCGAGCAGCTCGTAGCTGAACACCTCGACCTTTTCCTTGGACTTCTTGCCCTCGCGGATCACGTTGCGCGAGTAATGGTGCGCAAAGCTGGGTTCGATGCCGTTGGAGGCATTGTTGGCCAGGCTCAGGCTGATGGTGCCGGTGGGGGCGATGGACGAGTGGTGGGTGAAGCGCGCCCCGGTCTCGGCCAGGGCAGCCACCAGCTCCGGAGCCACGGAGGCCACGCGCTGCATGTAGCGGGAGTACCTGGCGTGCAGCACGCTGCCCTTGATCGACTGGCCCACGGTCCAGCCGTCGGCGACCATCTCCGGGCGCTTGCGCAGCATCTCGGCGGTCACGGCGTACTCGCGCATCAGGATCGGGGCCGGGCCCTTTTCCTTCGCCAGCTCCAGGCCCACTTCCCAGCCGGCCACGGCCATCTCGCGCGACACCTCGTCGGTGAACGAGACCGCGTCGGCGGTGCCGTAGCGCATCTTCAGCATGGTCAGCGTGGAGCCCAGGCCGAGGAAGCCCATGCCGTGGCGACGCTTGGAGATGATCTCCTCACGTTGCTGCGCCAGCGGCAGGCCGTTGATCTCCACCACGTTGTCGAGCATGCGGGTGAACACGCGGACCACCTCGCGGTACTCCTCCCAGTCGAACCGGGCCTTGGGGCCGAACGGGTCGCGCACGAAGGTGGTGAGGTTGACCGAGCCCAGCAGGCACGAGCCGTACGGCGGCAGCGGCTGCTCGCCGCAGGGGTTGGTGGCGCGGATGTGCTCGCACCACCAGTTGTTGTTCATCTCGTTGACGCGGTCGATCAGGATGAAACCCGGCTCGGCGTAGTCGTACGTCGACACCATGATCATGTCCCACAGGTGCCGCGCGCGGATGTGGCCGTAGATCTTGCAGGCGACCAGGCCATCCTCGCGGGTGACGTAGTTCTCCTTCGTGGGCCACTCGCGCCAGACCACCTTGGACGCATCGTCCAGGTCGATCTCGTGCTTTTCCTTCACGTGCACCGGGAACACGGTCGGCCAGTCCTGGTCGTTCTCCACCGCGTCCATGAAGCCGTCGGTGATCAGCAGCGACAGGTTGAACTGACGCAGGCGTCCGTCTTCGCGCTTGGCGCGGATGAACTCCTTGGCGTCCGGGTGGCTGATGTCGAAGGTGCCCATCTGCGCACCGCGACGACCGCCGGCCGACGAGACGGTGAAGCACATCTTGTCGTAGATATCCATGAACGACAGCGGGCCCGACGTGTGGGCGCCGGCACCGGACACGTAGGCGCCGCGCGGGCGCAGCGTCGAGAATTCATAGCCGATGCCGCAACCGGCCTTCAGCGTCAGGCCGGCCTCGTGCACCTTCTCCAGGATGTCGTCCATCGAGTCGAGGATGGTGCCGGACACGGTGCAGTTGATCGTGGAGGTGGCCGGCTTGTGCGCCAGCGCGCCGGCGTTGGACGTGATGCGGCCGGCGGGGATCGCCCCGCGGCGCAGCGCCCAGAGGAAACGCTCGTACCAGTGCGCGCGCAGCTCGTCGGTGGCTTCCACTTCGGACAGGGCGCGGGCGACGCGCTGGTAGGTGCCGTCGACGGACTCGTCCACGGGCACGCCGGACTTCGCCTTCAGGCGGTATTTCTTGTCCCAGATGTCGTACGAGGCGGGCTGAAGCGGGATGGCCGCGGTCTCAAGCCCCATGGCTTGCGCACGTGCAGTGCTCATGTATGTGTCGTCCTCGTGTCTCGGCTTCTGTAGGCCGTGTGGGTTGGGCTGAGTCGGCCCCACGCATCGACAGCCCTCCCCCGAGTGCTGCCGACCATCCTCGCTCGCCCTGCCCGCCAGGCGGAAATGCCTTGGCGGACGCAGGTTTGTCGCTGGTACCTGACGATCCGCAACACCAGTGCTTGGTAAATAGCGAACAGCAGAACACAAGATGTTGTGGTTACGACCGGTGGGAACCTTACCGCCGCCGTGGGTCGATGTAAAGTGTCGAAGACAGGCATCTCACCGTTTGAAACCCGGCGACGCGACTGTGGTCGAAAGCGGCGATCGATGTGCCTGGCGCACACAGCCAAGGAGTTCACCCATGCCGTTATCTATCCCCCGGCGGATGCCGAATCTGGTCCTCGGTGCCGCCCTGGCGATGGCCCTCGCCACGCCCGCGTTTGCCAGCCTGCCACCCGCCATCAATGGCGAGCCCCTACCCTCGCTCGCACCGATGCTGTCGAAGGTGACACCTGCGGTGGTCAACATTTCCACCAAGACACGCGTGCGGGCGCGCGATCCCTACTTCGACGATCCGCTGTTCCGCCAGCTGTTCGGCAACCAGGGCGCGCCGCGCGAGCGCGTGGAGCAGAGCCTGGGCTCGGGCGTGGTGGTGGATGCGGCCAAGGGCTACGTGCTGACCAACCACCATGTGGTGGGCGGCGCGGACGACATCACGGTCACCCTGCAGGATGGGCGCGACCTGAAGGCGAAGCTGGTCGGCAGCGATCCGGACACCGACGTGGCGCTGCTGCAGATTCCCGCGGACAAACTGCAGGCGCTGCCCATCGCGGATTCCTCGCAGTTGCGCGTGGGCGACTTCGTGGTGGCCGTGGGCGATCCGTTCGGGCTGGGCCAGACGGCCACCTCGGGCATGGTCTCCGCGCTGGGTCGTTCGGGCCTGGGCAAGGGCTTCCAGAACTTCATCCAGACCGATGCCTCGATCAACCCCGGCAACTCCGGCGGTGCGCTGGTCAACCTGCGCGGCGAGCTGGTCGGCATCAACTCGATGATCTTCACCCCCTCGGGCGGCAACGTCGGCATCGGCTTCGCCATCCCGACCGACCTCGCCACCGGCGTCATGAAGCAGTTGTTGGCCTACGGCAAGGTGCGTCGCGGCAACCTGGGCGTGGAGGTGCAGGACATCACGCCGCGCATCGCCCAGGCGCTGGGCCTGAAGGACACATCAGGCGCAGTGGTGACCCGGGTCGACACCGGCTCCCCCGCCGAGGGCGCGGGCTTGCAGACGGGCGACGTGCTGACCGCCGTGGACGGCAAGCCCGTGCGCAGCTCGCAGGACGTGCGCAACGCCGAGGGCCTGCTGCCGCTGGGCGCGAAGGTCACGCTGTCGGTGAAGCGCGAGGGCGCGGCCCGCGATGTGCAGGCCACCATCGAGGCACCAAGGCTGGCGACGCTGGATGGCGGCAAGGTGGACGGGCGACTGGCGGGCGTGGTGCTGAGCGACCTCAGCCCGGAGCAGCGTGCCGCCGGCCTGTTCGGCGTGGCCTTGAGCGGGATCAAGCGCGGCTCCGCGGCCGACCGCGCGGGGCTGCGCGACGGCGACATCGTGATCGGCATCGGTCAGCGCAAGGTGGCCTCGGTGAAGGGGCTGCCCGTCGGTAGTGCCCTGGCCGGAAGGCAGTTGCTGCTGACCGTGGTGCGCGGCGAGGCCGTCTATTACGCGATGCTTTGATACCGTTTGCAGGCAGGCCCATCCCGACAGGCTACGTTCCGGTTGGGGTGGGCACGATGCTGAACGACGCCAATGGTGCGCGCGCGCCCGCCTTGGCCCACAATGGCGCCCCATTGCCAACCCCGCTTCCGTCCCGAGGTTCTTGCCGTCCATGTCTCTTCGTCTTGCGCGACTGTTCACCGCCACGCTGATCGGCCTCAGTGCCTCCGCTACCGTTCTCGCCGCCGGCACCTCACTGATCTGGCGGGGTGACATCACCACTGCCCGCGGTGTGGTCACCGATGTGGCCAAGGCCTGGGAGAAATCCGGCAAGGGCAAGATCGAGCTACAGCCCTTCAACACGGCCTCCGGCATCGACGCCGTGGCCAAGGGCTCGGCCGACATCGCCGGCTCCGCCCGCCCCGCCGTGGGCGCTGCCGAGCAGTCGCTGACCTTCACGCCGGTGGCGTGGGACGCGCTGGTCATGGTCACCTACCCGTCCAACCCGGTCAGCAACATCACGCTCATGCAGCTGCATGAGATCTACATGGGCAAGATCACCAACTGGAAGGAACTCGGCGGCAACGACCAGCCGATCAACCTCTACGCGGTGGCCAGCCCGGGCGACGGCGTGGAATACAGCCTGCGCAAGCTGCTGTTCGGCCGCGGCAACCAGCCGGTGGCGGCGCCGCGCCTGTACGTCAACGTGGCCAAGCTGGAAGAGGGCGTCACCCTCGACAAGCAGGGACTGGGCGCCACCACCCTCGCGGGTGCGTCGTCCAACAAGAAGGTGAAGATCCTCTCCATCGACGGCGTCGCGCCGTCCATGTCGACGGTCAGCAGCGGTGCCTACCCGCTGTACACCGAGCTCTACCTGGTCTCCAACGACACCGGCCCGAAGGCCGCGGACGTCAAGGACTTCATCGCGTTCGTCACCTCCGGCGCCGGCAGCTCGCTGCTGCGCTCGCATAGCCTGGTGCCCTACGCCGATGGCGCGTCGCTGGCTTCCGGCGATGCTGCCCGTCGCGCGAAGATCGCTTCCACCGTGGGCACCCGTGCGAACGTGGGCCAGGCGATGACGACGCCGACCGTGGCCGCCGCTACGCCGGCCGCCGAGGCCGCGAAGGAAACCGCTGTCGCCAAGGCGCAGGTCACCGGCAAGGCTGGCAAGGGTGCCAAGGTCGCGAAGGAGACCAAGGCCTCTGTCGCCACCACGGCCGAGCCGTCGCAGTTCGCGCATGTCGCCGCCAGCGTCAGCACGTCGGCACACATGGGCTTCTCCGGTGTGCGTTCGGAAGCGGTCACGGTGTCCGACAACGCGAAGGTCGGTGGCAAGTTCGCCAAGGTCACGGCCGATGCCGTCACCGTGAAGGGCAAGCCGGTCGCCAAGCCGGCGGCCCCGGTGGACGCCACCGAGAAGTCGACGCGCGTCGAAACGCCCAAGGTAGCCGAGGCCCCCAAGGCCAAGGCACCGGCCGCCAAGGCGGAAAAGGCTGAGAAGGCAGAGGCGAAGTCCGAGAAGAAGTCGGCCGCCGCCTCGCGCACCTACAAGGTTTCGGCCGGTGACACGCTGTACTCGATCGCCAAGAAGAACGACGTCGAGGTCGACAAGCTCCGCGCCATGAACGGCCTGAAGGACAACAATGTCCATCCGGGCCAGGTGCTGAAGGTCGGCGCCCGCTAAGTCGTGCTTGTCCGCGCCGTCTCCCTCGACCTCGACGACACCCTGTGGCCGGTACTGCCGGCCCTGATCGAGGCCGAGCACTGCGTGGACCGGTGGCTGCAACAGCACCATCCCGAAGTCGCCCGCGCATGGCCCCTGGAGGCCATGCGCGAGCTTCGCGAGCAGATCGCCCGCGAGAACACGCACCTCTCCCACGATTTCAGCGAACAGCGCCGGTTGACCATCCGCCACGCGTTCGCCGCCTGCGGCATCGATGACGCCCCGGTCGACGAGACCTGGCGCATCTATTTCGCCGCCCGCAACAACGTCGAGCTTTACCCCGATTCCCTGGCCGCGCTGGAGCGGATCGTCGAGCGCGTGCCGCTCGTGTCGATCTCCAACGGCAACGCCGACCTGGAAGTCATCGGCCTCCACCACCTGTTCCACACCCGCCTGAGCGCCTCGGGCGTGGGCGTGGCCAAGCCCGATCCGCGCATCTTCCTGGCCGCGGCCGAGGCGCTGGGCCTGCCCCCGCACGAGGTCCTTCACGTCGGTGACGATCCGTTGCTGGACGTGGTGGGCGCGCGCGAGGCCGGCATGCGTACCGTGTGGCTCAATCGCGACGGCGCGGTGTGGTCGCATGGGCCTGCACCGGACCTGGAATTCACTGACATGACATCCCTTGCCGACTGGATAGAAGCGTCGACGGCCGCTGACAGCTAGAATAGCTGTCATACCGTTCACCACCTTCCCATACGCGGTGTCACACCGCGGGGCACGGGAGCCCTGATGTCGTCACTGATCGATACCAAGCCCGGCAAGCGCCGCTCTATCCCGATCGAGATGATCGATGCTTCCAGCGCGCCTGCGCTGGAAGCGCGGCTTACCGCGGCGCACCGACAGTGGATGACCTCGACCAGCTTCCGCCCCAGCCCCGGCTCGGTACTCCTGCTACCTGACGCCCACGGTGCGATCGAGCGCGTGCTGGTGGGTGTGGACGCCTCCGAACCGCTGATGGCACTGGGTGCGTTGCCCTACCGTCTGCCGGAAGGCAACTACGAGATCGCCAAGGAAAGCGTGGCGACCGATACCGACCTGGTGGCGCTGGGCTGGGCCCTGGGCGCGTATCGCTTCGAGCGCTATCGCGCGCGCGGCCGGGCGCCGGCGCAGCTGGTGGTGGACACGGCCACGTCGCGCGCGTTGCAGCCGATCATCGATGCGACCTACCAGGTGCGCGACCTGGTCAATACGCCAGCCGAGGACATGGGCCCCGAGCAGCTGGCCGAAGCCATCCACGCGCTGGCCGCCCCGCACAAGGCCAAGGTGCGCGAGTGGATCGGCGACGACCTGCTGGCCGCCAACTTCCCCACCATCCATGCCGTGGGCCGCGCCAGCCATCGCGCGCCGCGCCTGATCGAGCTGACCTGGGGCAAGAACACCAACCCCCGGCTGGTCATTATCGGCAAGGGGGTGTGCTTCGACACCGGCGGCCTGGACATCAAGCCGTCCGACGGCATGCGCTGGATGAAGAAGGACATGGGCGGCGCCGCGCACGCGATCGCGCTGGCGAGCCTGGTCATGAAGGCCAAGCTGCCCGTGCGGCTGACCTTGCTGGTGCCGGCCGTGGAGAATGCGATCAGCGGCAGCGCCATGCGCCCCGGCGACATCATTCGCACGCGTGCGGGCCTGACCGTCGAAGTGGACAACACCGATGCCGAAGGCCGGCTGGTGCTGTGCGATGCCCTCGCGTTCGCGGTGGAGCAGACGCCTGACCTGATCGTGGATTTCGCCACGCTGACCGGCGCCGCGCGCGTCGCGCTGGGGCCCGAGGTGCCGGCGCTGTTCACCAACCGCGATGCACTGGCCGACCACGTTATCGGTGCGGCCGAGGTGTCCGCCGATCCGCTGTGGCGCCTGCCCTTGTGGCGGCCGTACCGGCGCATGCTGGAATCGCACGTGGCCGACTTCGCCAACTCCGGCGCGTCGCGGCACGCAGGCGCGATTACCGCAGCGCTGTACCTGGAGCGGTTCGTGCCGGAAAACCAGAACTGGATGCACCTGGACACCTACTCGTGGAACGACGCCGACCGACCGGCGCATCCGCGCGGCGGCGAAGCCCAGGGGCTTCGCGCGTTCTTCCGGTTCCTGTCCGAGCGCTACGCCTGATCGCTGGCCGGGGCGACGGGTGCGTCGTTCCTGGCCTTCTTCCACGCGACCATGGCGCGGAGGTTGCGCTCCAGCTCCGCGATGGTCAGCGGGAAATAATCTGCATCGCGGTCGCCGACCTGCCAGCTGGCCACGCGCTTGTCGGTGGCACCGACACCCATCGCATTGAGCGCCTTGCGCACGTCGACCGGATCCAGATCCGTGGCCTGCACGATGAGTTGCCATAGCCAGTTCATGCGCTGCGGGTCCACACCGCGCGTCAGCGGTGGCTTGGCATACTCGCGCAGCGGTGGATCGATCTCGGACATGAGGGGGCACTCCCTGTAGGACTCAGGCGAACGAGTATGCCACCGGCCTTCACACCGGGGTGTCCTACGATGGCCGATATCCCTTGTCGGAGTATGGCGATGCGTCGCGTGTTTCTTGCCCTCTCTCTACTGCTTCCCGCCCTGCCCGCGTTTGCGGACGACACCCCGCGCGTCGAGGCGCTGGGCGCACGCCTGGAGCGCGCGCCCTACCCCTATCCGGTCACGATGTTCACCGTACGCAGCGAAGGCCGCGCGTTCGAGATGGCGTACATGGACCTCACGCCCGCCCATCCGAACGGCCACACCGCGGTGCTGCTGCACGGCAAGAATTTCTGCGGCCCGTACTGGGTGGCCACCGCCGAGCACCTGCGCGACCGCGGCTACCGCGTGGTCATCCCCGACCAGATCGGCTTCTGCAAATCGTCCAAGCCGCGCGAATACCCCTACGGCATCCACCAGCTGGCCGCCAACACGCATGCGTTGCTCGCCAGTCTGGGCGTGGACAAGGCCACGGTGATCGCCCACTCGATGGGCGGCATGATCGGCGCACGCTACGCGCTGATGTATCCGGAAGGCGTGGAGAAACTGGTGCTGGTCGACCCGCTGGGCCTGGAAGACTGGCGCGCCAAGGGCGTGCCCTGGCGCAGTGTGGACCAGTGGTATGCGGGCGAGCTGAAAACGTCCTACGCCAGCATCAAGGCGTACCAGATGAAAAGCTACTACGACGGCACGTGGAAGCCGGCGTACGACCGCTGGGTGCTGATGCAGGCGGGCCAGTACGAAGGCGACGGACGCGAGACGTCATCGTGGGCGGGTGCGCTCACCTACGAGATGATCTACACGCAGCCGGTGATCTACGAGTTCCCGCTGATCCGCGTGCCTACCGTGCTCATCATCGGCCAGGCCGATCGCACGGTGATCGGCAAGGACGGCACCCCGCCGGCCATCGCCGCCACGCTCGGCGACTACCCCACCCTGGGCAGGGAAGCCGCCGCGAAAATCCCCGGCGCCCGATTGATCCCGCTCGACGGGCTGGGCCATGCGCCCATGCTCGAGGCGCCGGAGCGTTTCTACCAGGCGCTGGACCAGGCCCTTTGAGGGCTCAGCGACGACGCCCGAAGGCCAGCACCTCGGAGGTGTAGGTCTCGACCAGCAGGCTGAAGGGCTGGTTGGTGCCGGTGAACAGCACCGCGTGGTGCTGCAGCACGTCGTGCGGGATGTCCAGCGGGCCGAACTTCGGCGGCGGCAGCGGCGCGTCCATCTCCCAGCCCTTGGGCAGCGGCGCCCAGAGCAGGTCGGCGCTGGTGGTCTGGCGACGGAAGTTCAGCGCCTGCACCACCTTGCCGAACGGCTGGTCGGTGGTGTCCAGGATCTGGTTCATCTCCGGCGTCAGCCGCGACGGCACGTACCAGTTATCCGCCTCGGACAGCACGCGCTCGCCGCAAACCAGCTGCACGTGGCGGTAGCGCACCGGCTCGTCGGGGCCGATGCCCAGCGTCTGCCGTGCGTCGTCGGGCAGCGGCTTGTCCTGACCCTTGACCCGGCGCGCGACGATGGTCGGCACGGCGGCCAGCTGGTGGTCGCCGCACCAGCGCTCCAGCGTCAGCGTGGCGCTGGGATGGCTGAGCAGGTCGGCGTTGAGCGTCTCGATCAGCGCCAGCGCTTCCGTGCGCGACGCGATGTCGTCGCAGAAGGGCTCGCGGGCCAGGGACGGCGTGGCAGTAGCGGCAGCAATGAAGGCCAGGCTGCCGGCAGCGATAAGCGTGCGTGGGTTGATCATGGGGCTCTCTCGTTCCGTGGGGGCGGATGCGCCGGACGTAGGTGCCGTTTCCGGCGCAACCGGTTGCAAGCGGGACGAGGTGGACATTACAGCCCCTTGGCGGCCTGCGCCACCGCACGAAATAGCGCCCTGCCCTTGTTCATCGTCTCTTCCCACTCGGCCGCCGGGTCGGAGTCGTAGACCACGCCGCCGCCCGCCTGCACGTGCAGGCGGCCATCCTGGATCACGGCGGTGCGGATCGCGATGGCCGTGTCGGCATCGCCCCACCAACCGAGCCAGCCGATGGCGCCCGCGTAGATGTTGCGCTTGAACGGCTCCAGCTCCTGGATGATCTCCAGCGCGCGGACCTTCGGTGCGCCGCTGACCGTGCCCGCCGGGAAGGTCGCCTTGATCACATCCATGTAGGAAAGGTCGCCACGGATGTCGCCTTCCACCTGGGAGACGATGTGCATCACGTGCGAATAGCGCTCCACCACGAAGGATTCGGCCAGCTCCACCGTGCCCGTCTGGCTGACCCGGCCCACGTCGTTGCGGCCCAGGTCGATCAGCATCAGGTGCTCGGCGCGTTCCTTGGGGTCGGCCAGCAGTTCGGTTTCCAGTGCCATGTCCTCCGCCTCGTCCTTGCCGCGGCGACGCGTGCCGGCGATGGGACGCAGCACCACGCGGCCGTTCTTCAGGCGCACCAGGATCTCCGGCGACGAGCCGACGATCTGGGTGGGGCCCATGTCGATGAAGAACATGTAGGGCGACGGGTTGGTGGCGCGCAGCGCGCGGTACACGTCCACCGGACGGGCGTTGAAACCGACGCTCAGGCGCTGCGACGGCACCACCTGGAAGATGTCGCCGGCCAGGATGTATTCCTGCGCCTTGCGCACCATGGCCTCGTATTCCTCGCGGGTGAACGACGACTTGAAGTCGGATTCATCCAGCGCGGCCGGCTGCAGCAGCTGCGGATACGACACGCCGCCCTGGCGCAGGCGGAACGTCAGGGCATCCAGTCGCCGCATGGCTTCCGCGTAGGCCTGCGGCTTGGACGGGTCCGCGTGCACGATGAGGTACAGGCGGCCCTTGAGGTTGTCGAACACCGCGATCTCGTCCGCCAGCATCAGCAGGACGTCGGGCGTGCCCAGCTCGTCCTTCTTGTCCCACTGCGCCAGCCGTTCCTCGATGTAACCGATGGTCTCGAAGCCGAAGTAGCCGACCAGGCCGCCGGTGAAGTCGGGCAGCCCCGGCAGCTTCGGCACCTCGTACTGCTTGCGCAGCACCTCGATCTCGGCCAGCGGATCGTCCAGGTGGCGCCGCTCGATCACCTCGCCACTTTCCTCCACTTCCAGCTCGTGCCCACGCAGGCGATACACCCGCCGCGCCGGCAGCCCGATCATCGAGTGACGACCCCAGGTCGCCCCGCCTTCCACCGATTCGAAGAGGAAGGTGTACGGGCCATCCGCCAGCTTGAGGTATACCGACAGCGGTGTATCGAGGTCGGAAAACACCTCCCGTACCAACGGGATGCGGGTAAAGCCCTCGGCGGCGTAGGCGTCGAATTGTTCGCGGGAGATCATGGGTCGTCAGCGGTGACCTTGGGATGACCCGCGATTGTAGGCCCAACGTGACGGGGATGGGGCTGCGACCACCCTCCCACCCCCCGGTAGGAGCCCACGATGTGGGCGATGCTCTTCATCACCGCGACGCAAATACGATGCGGTGATCGCTCACATCGTGAGCTCCTACAACGGCGGGTGATCGCTCACATCGTGAGCTCCTACAACGGCGCGGTGTGGGAGACGTTCGCGTCGGGGTGGTTACCCCAGGCGTTGGCGGGGGAGGCCGCGGAGGTGGAGGGTGAAGGCCACGCCGTCGTCGAGGTTGCGCGCGCTGGCGCTGCCCTGGTGACGTTCGGCGACCAGCCTCACCACGTACAGCCCCAGACCCAGGTGCGGTGCATCGCCGGGGGTGGCCTTGTCGCGCAGGCTGACCAGCGAGTCGAACAGGCGGCCCTGCATCGCTGCGGGTAACGGCGGGCCCTGGTTGGCCAGTTCGATGTCGGCGCCATCGGGCGTGGCGCGTAGGGCGATGCGCAACCAGCCATCCGGCGCGGTGAACGACAGCGCGTTGTCGAACAGCTTGTCGAGCGCCTGCGCGATGAGTTCCGGCGAGCAGTGCATGAACACGGGCGTGGCCGGCATATCGGCGTCGAGGCGGCGCTCGCCGGCCAGGGCGCGATAGCCTTCGGCGCAGCCGCGCACGACAGCCGCCAGGTCGACGTCTTCCGCCTCCGCCGACGCGATGGCGCGCTCCATGCGGCTGGCTTCGCTCATCGCGCGGACCAGCTGGCCCAGGCGTGCCACGCCATCGCGCGCACGGGCGAGGTAGGGCGCAGCTTCCGGCGGCAGGCCGGCGTGATCCAGGTTGTCCAGCGACGACTTGACGATCGCCAGCGGTGTGTTGAGTTCGTGCGACAGCTTGGACGCCAGCGTGCGCAGGTAATCCGTGTAGCCGCCGACCACCTCGAACAGGCGCTCGAAACTGCGCGCCAGGTCGCCCAGTTCGTCGGTGGCGTCGGTCAGCGGGAACGGGCCATCCAGACGGCCGTCATTGGCTTGTGCCCGTTCGGCCGCGTTACGCAGGCGACGCAGGCGGAAGGTGAGCCGCGTGGCGAACAGCAGCAGCACGCCGCCGGCCACCAGCAGCACGGCGAAGCTGGTCAGCAGAAGGCCGAACAGCGCGCGGTTGGCCAACAGCGGCACCGAGCGGCTGGGCTGCTCCAGCAACACCACGCCGTGGCTGCGGCCGCGCATCTGCAACGGCATCGCGGCGGCCAGCACCACGCTGCCGCGTGCCTCGCCCGCACGCCATGCCGTGGCGGTCTTGCCCCGCATCGCCTCGCGCACCTCGGGCAGATCCACCCGGGGCGCGTCTTCCGCCCACGCACTGTCGCTGTCCATCCGCGTCGCCAGCAACGATCGATACACCAGCGACGCAAACCAGCCGGGACGATCGCCGGCGGGCAGGTCCGGCAACGACAGCTTGCCGCTCTGCGCCACCAGCCAGGCATCGGGCGACAGGATGCGGACGCGCACGCCATCGGGCGCCAGCCGCGACACTTCCTGCGACAGCGACGTGGAGAAATCCAGCAGCGGGCGGTTGTCGGCGGTCAGCGGCTCGCTGTCGCCGTCGGCGGCGATGTGGACGCCGAGCCCGAAGCGGTCCAGGCGCAGGCCGCGCGGCAGCTTGAACTCCACCCGGAAACCGCTGCCGTCTTCCTGCCACTGCGCATTGATGCGGTCGGGCAAGACGCCGGCATCCGCATCCAGGGCGATGGCCGTCGTCGCACCCGGCGCGGCACTGGCCATGAGGTAGCGCTGGGTGTCGTCGCCGCTGGCGATGGAGACGATCAGGTGATCGGCATTGAGCGCGAGACGGTCTGCGGCATCCGCACGGCGGCGCTGCGGGGCGCGCACGTCCACGTAGAAATACATCCAGCGGTCGTCTTCGGCCAGCATCACGCGCGTGGCCTTGCCCAGCGTCTGCGCCCACGGGCTGAGCGAGGCCCAGTCGTCGGCGTAACCGTCGACCGTGATCGGCACACTGGTGCGCTGCACGTACCAGGCCGGCCCCGCGGGCGGCAGCGGCGCGTCGACCACCACCAGGCTGCGGGCCATGGCGCGCGCGGAGGCCACCAGGGCCTGCGCCTGGCCTTCGCGCAGCAGCGTTTCCATCTGGCGCACGTACAGCCACCCCGCCACCGGCAGGGCCAGCGTGCACAGGGCGACCAGCAGCAGCTTCTGGCGCAGGCTCATGCGCGGGGCGTCACGGCGTCCAGCGGTAGCCCACGCCGTGCACGGTCTCGATGGCGTCGAAATCCGGCGCCAGCGCGATGAACTTCTTGCGGATGCGCTTGATGTGCGAGGTGATGGTGGCATCGTCCACCACCAGCTCGGCTTCGCGCATCAGCTGGTCACGGTTCTTCACGTGGCCGGGAAAACGCACCAGCGTGTGCACCATCCAGAACTCGGTGACGGTCAGCGGAATCTCGATGCCGTTCCACAGCACGCGCATGCGCTCGGATTCGAGCTTCAGCGGCCCGTGCTCGATCACCGTCTCGCTGGCCGCGGGCGTCTTCAGCGACTCGATCCGCCGGAACAGCGCGGCGATGCGTGCGGCCAGCTGGTGCAGGCTGGTGTCCTTGGACAGGTAATCGTCGGCGCCCAGGCGCAGGCCGGAGATCACGTCGAAATCCGAATCGCGCGCGGTCAGGAAGATGATCGGCAGCGTGGCCGACTTGGCCCGTAGTTCGCGGCACAGGTCGAACCCACCTTCCGGCTCGTCGCCCAGGCCGATATCGATGATGACCAGCTCGGGCAGGCGCATGGCGAAGGCGGTGGAGGCATCGCGACGCGAGCCGTAGCCCCGCGTTTCATAGCCGAAGCGGTTCAGCGCCTCGACGTAGTTGGCGCGGATGAGGGGTTCGTCTTCGACGATGGCGATGCTGCGGGCCATGGGTATTCCGTAGGGAGGATCGGCGTGCGCAGGGTGCTATGGGGGGCCCGCCGGCGCAAGGGCCGCCCGTCGATTGCCCGCGTTTCGCCCTATCCCCGGCCCTTGAGCGCCGTGCACGAACCCTTTGCCTTCGGTTTGCCATAAACCATCCGCGGATTGCCCCTTGTCGGACGCTCCGTCCGCCGCGCGCGGCATTCAACTAGGCATGACGGCGCGCTTGTGGCGCCGATGGAGATACGACGATGACGACCAAACCCGACGCGGACAACACCGAACTCGAGCGCGACTTCGAGCCGCTACGCGTGGCCCTGGCGCTGGGCGCCCTCGTGCTGGGTGTGTTGTTCGGCCTGCACTGACCGTTTCCCCCGAATGCTCCTGCCGGAGCTTCCTTCGCTCCCCTGTCCAGACGGCCAGGGGAGATTTTTATGTGGGCGTCACTCGGCCCGCGTGGTCGGCTTGGTCATGACGCTGCCCAGCTGCACCATCTGCGGATCGCCGACGGTCACGCTGCCGTTGAGGCCGCGAAAATAGTCCTCGCCCGTCCTGGCAATCAGCCTTTCCATCGAGAAGCCGTGCGCGCCGCCGCCGACGCGTGAGCCGTCACCGTTGTTGTACATCCCGACCGCGTCCGAATTCGGTGGGGTGAGCCCGTCGAGAAAAATCGAGCCGCCGAACATGGCAGCGGCCTCGAGGTTGCGCATCTCCGAGAGGTAGATGCGATGCGCGCGGTTGCCGGCAGTCGCATCGGCGTACTTGGGGCGCAGGTCGGCCCAGTAGGCATCTGCCTGCGCCTTCTCCGCCGGCGACAACTCCAGGTAGGCCTTGGCGAACGCGGGCTCGAAACGCGGGTCGTGGCGCTCAGACGCCAGCGCCAGCCAGGCCACGCCCAGCGGGCGGTTGGCCGGGCCTTCGTCGCCGTTGTAATACATCAAGCCCAGCACGTACTGGGCGGGCTTGTTGGCCCAGTAGGCCGCGTCGCGCAGGCGTTCGCGGGCACGACTGTTATGGCCATACCCAAAATCGCGTGCCGCGGCACAGAAGTAGTACTCGCCGGGGAGGATGCGCTGGATGCCGCCGGGGCAGTAGGCATTGACCTTGCGCAACAGGGCGCGCGGGTCGGCCGGCTCGGCCACGGTGTCGGCGACCGCGCTGCCCATGGCAAACGTGGCGAGTATGGCGAACGAAAGCGTACGGAACATGCGCATGAGCTGTCTCCCGAGCGGTCGAGTCGATCCCTTTCAGGCAGCCCCTCGTGTGGGGCTACCCTTACCCTGCCATTACCATACTACCGGGTTTGCTATTGCGTCGTGAAAATGGGCTCAGCCGCCATCGATGGCAGCGTGCATCCGGCGGATCACGTCGGCGTAGTCCGGCGCGGTGAAGATGGCCGAGCCCGCCACGAAAGTGTCCGCGCCCGCGGCGGCGATGGCGCCGATGTTGTCCGCGTTGACGCCGCCATCCACTTCCAGGCGGATGTTGCGGCCGCTGGCGTCGATGCGCTCGCGCACATGGCGGATCTTGTCCAGCGCGCCGGGGATGAACTTCTGCCCACCGAAGCCCGGGTTGACCGACATGATCAGCACCATGTCGATCTTGTCCAGCACGTAGTCCAGCCAGTTCAGCGGCGTAGCCGGGTTGAACACCAGGCCGGCCTCGCAGCCCTCGCCCTGGATCAGCTGGATGGTGCGATCGACGTGCTCGCTGGCCTCCGGGTGGAAGCTGATGCTGCGCGCGCCGGCCTTGGCGAAGTCCGGCACGATGCGATCCACCGGCTTGACCATCAGGTGCACGTCGATGTGCTCGGTGATGCCGTAATCGCGCAACGCCTTGAGCACCATCGGCCCGATGGTCAGGTTGGGCACGTAATGGTTGTCCATCACGTCGAAGTGCACCCACTGCGCGCCGGCATCGAGCACCTTGCGGGTGTCCTCGCCCAACCGGGCAAAATCGGCCGAGAGGATGGACGGAGCGATGACGGGGGCTTGCTTGGGCATGGCGAATACCGTGGTCGTGTCGACGGAGGCCGGCAGCTTAACCCGGCGGCCCTAAAAGCGGCGTACACGACCCCGCCACGACCCGGGCCGTACACAACCCCACCGCTCGCCACGACATCCGCCCGCCACGACACCCGCCCGGTAGGAGCGCGCGCACGTGCGCGACATCTTTTCGCGACAACCACCGAACTGGCGCGCCAGCTCCCAGTCCCGGCCTCAACACATGTCGCGCACATGCGTGCGCTCCTACGCGCGGCCGGACGCGTTCATGCACCGCCGGATGTGTTCTACGCACCGCCGGATGTGTTCTACGCACCGCCGAATGTGTTTTGGGCACCGCCGGATGCATTTTGCGCACCCGCCGGCCGCGTCTTGGACGCCACGCGACGCCTTACTTGAAGCCCTTCTCCGCCTTGATCCGCTCGTACGCCGCATTGATCTCGCTGGCCCGCGATTCCGCGCGGCGGCGCATGTCGTCGGGCAGGTCGCCGAGACGGTCGGGGTGGTGTTCCGAGATCAGCTTGCGGTAGGCACGCTTGATGGCGCGATCGTCTGCACCACGCTGGATACCCAGCACGGCATAGGGATCGGGGCCGGCCGTGTTTCGCTGCGGCGGCACGTAACCGCCGCCGCCACCGCCGGGGTTGCCGTAGGCGCGGCCGCCGCCCGTGGCGTTCCAGGCATAGCCCTTCATCGCCATCAGCGCCATCAGCTCCATGTCGCTGACCCGCAACGCGAAGGCCAACTGGCGCAGGATGCCCATTTTCTCCGTGGACGGATTGCCGCCCTCGGCCAGCACGGTCTCGATGACTACGTCGATCACCGGGAACGCGTGGTCGCGACGGTGGCCCACCCACTGGCGCAGCTCGTCTATGACCTCGGTGGCGTTGAATTCGGGCTGCTTGCCCTCGTTGAACGCATCGATGGCCTGACGGCGCTGCTCCTGGTCCAGGCTCATGCGGGCCATCAGCCGCTCGGCGATGGCGATCTCCGCCTGCGAGATGTGCCCGTCCGCCTTGGCCACCGCGCCGATCAGCGCGAACAGCGGCGCGATGTAGCCGCCCTGCGCGGGCGTGCGTCGGCGCTGCTGCTGGCGACTGGCGTCGAACATGAAGCCGAGCGCGCCGCCGATGAGCGCGCCGAGCAGGTTGTGGGTAGCCCACATGCCCAGGACCGCGCCGATGAGAGTGCCGGAAAAATTCATGGAGCGGCCCTGGAGGGGGTCTGTGCGGAAAACCACTGGGCCAGCTGGTCAAGCTCCGCATCGGTGAGTGGGCCGGTGGCCGCGCGCATCACGGGGATGTCGCGACGGCCGTCACGGTATTGGCGCAACGCATCGCGCAGGTAATCGAGCTTCTGTCCCGCCAGGTTCGGCGCACCCGGTATCCGCGCCATGCCGTCCTCGCCATGGCACGCCGCGCACAGCCCCAGTCGCGCCGGCTTGGCAGGCGGCGTGGCGGCATGGGCAGTGGCGGAAACGGCCAGAACAAGCGCCGCGTGCAGTAGGAATCGCATGGCAAGGTAATAAGGGCAGTAACCGGGAATTCTAGCAGGCGGACTACGTCCGCCTGCGGGTAGGAGCGCACGATGTGCGCGAATCCTCAGCTACGTCCGCCTGCGGGTAGGAGCGCACGATGTGCGCGAACCCTCAGCCCCCACGCTGCGAATGAAGCGGGGCGTCGGCACAGGCAGGCGCTTCCGTGAACCCGGTTGTGAGGGTCGGTGTTGCTTCGTTTGGCGCTTGGAAACGCCTTGCCCATGGCGGGGGTGGCTTCGTTCGCCATAGGTGACGTAGACGGATCGCGCACATCGTGCGCTCCTACCCCCGAGGCCCATTGGCCGGTCTCATGGGTAGGGACGCCCGGGCCCATCGCTCAGACCCCTCGCCCGGAACGCCAGGGCCGCCGGTAAATACGCGAAGGCCGCCGTACAATGGCGGACTTCGAACCGTCCCCTCCGGAGCTTTCGCCGTGCCGACCACCCTCTCGCAATCCGACCTGCCCGGCCTCGAGCTCATCCATCGCGGCAAGGTGCGCGACGTCTACGCCCTGCCCGGCAACCGCCTGCTGATGGTCGCGACCGACCGGCTGTCGGCGTTCGACGTGGTGCTGCCGGACCCGATCCCCGGCAAGGGTGAAATGCTGACCCAGATTTCGAACTTCTGGTTCGAGAAGACCCGGCACATCATTCCGAATCATCTCACCGGCGAGGATGTCGCCTCGGTGCTCCCCGCCGGCGTGGACCCCACGCTTTATGCGAAGCGTGCCGTCATCACCAAGCGGCTGAAGCCCGTGCCGGTCGAGGCGATCGCCCGCGGCTACATCATCGGGTCCGGCTGGAAGGCCTACCAGGCCACCGGCGAGATCTGCGGCATCCGCCTCCCCGAAGGCCTGGAGCAGGCGCAGCAGCTGCCGGAACCGATCTTCACCCCGTCGACCAAGGCCGCCGTGGGCGACCACGACGAAAATGTCAGCTTCGACGTCGTGGTCGATGCCGTGGGCGAAGACCTGGCCAACGCCGTACGCGAGGCCACCCTGGCGATCTACGCCTTTGCCGCGGCCTACGCTGCCGAGCGCGGGGTGATCATCGCCGACACCAAGCTGGAGTTCGGCACGGACGAGCACGGGGTGCTGCACGTGATGGACGAGATGCTGACCCCCGACTCCTCGCGGTTCTGGCCGGCGGACAACTACCAGCGCGGCATCAGCCCGCCCAGCTACGACAAGCAGTTCGTGCGCGACTACCTCGAAGCCCTGGGCTGGAACAAGACGCCGCCCGCGCCAAGGGTGCCTGCCGACGTCATCGAAGGCACGGCCGCCAAGTACGCCGAGGCCCTGGACAAGCTGGCCGGCATCCGCCTGACCTGAGCCTTGCCGCACCGCAAGGTTGACGTGCAGCGTCCCAGGCTCAACGCTTGCCTTCCACGCCCAGGCCGGAGCGCCATGCCCGGCCTGGGACGCCACGCTTCCGGGGGTTTCCATGCGCGACGCGGCACGCTGGTTCGGCAACTACGGCCGTGACCACCAGAACGAGACCAACCAGCTGATCCACTGGATCTGCGTGCCGGCCATTACCTGGTCCGTGGTGGCGTTGTTCTGGCTGCTGCCCGTGCCGGGCTGGCTCGGGCGCCCGGGACTGTGGGCGGTGCTGGCGATGTTCCTGGCCTTCTGTTTCTACTTCTACCGGCTGTCGCGCAAGATCGGCCTCGCCATGGCGGGTGCCTTCATCATCCTGGCCCTGGTGACCGATTCGCTCTACCGCAGCATCGGCAGCAGCGACCTGTTGTGGTCGGCCATCGTCGTCTTCGTGGTCGCGTGGGTCGGCCAGTTCATCGGTCACCGGATCGAGGGCAAGCGGCCCTCCTTCCTGACCGACCTGCAATACCTGCTGATCGGGCCCGCCTGGCTGATGAGCAAGGCGCTGTCCCGCTTCGGCACACCGTACTGATCCCGGCGCCCACGTGACCCAGACCCTCCTCACCCTGTTGTCGGCCATCATCTGGCTGGTGCTCTATGCCAGCGTCGGCGCTGTCGTGCCGGCCCTGATCGGCTGGTCGGCCCTGCGCTGGCTCGAACGCACCCCGGTGGTGTTCAACCGCACCTATCTCGCCATGCTGGTCTGGCTGCTGATCGCGCTGGGCGTGGGCGGGGCGGTGCTGTTGCTGACGCGGCATGGGCAACCGCTGGACGCCTCCCTGCTCGAGTTGGCCTGGGTCCGCGGCTGGCTGGTGCTGGACATGCTGCTCGGCGCATTCCTGATCTGGCGATTGGTCCCGCGCGTCGATGCGCGCCGGGTCAAGCCGACCAGCGCATGCATGACCGTGGCCATCCTGATGGTAGTCGGCATCGTGGGATTCATGGCCCTGCATCGATAGTCGCGTGCTATCGAAAACATCAAAACGATCACTTGGACATCACCCGCGGCACCCCCATAATGAGATCCATTCCCATCTGAGGATTTCGTCATGGCCCGCACCATCAAGTACGCCGCGACGCATTTCAGCATCGCGTTTTCCATGAGCTACGCCGTCAACCAGAACCTGGCCGTCAGTGCCCTGGTGGGCGTGGCCGAGCCTATCGCCTTCGCTCTTGGCCGGGACCTGCTCCGGCAGCGCCGGGTCGACCTGCCGCTACCGCGCGCCGCCTGAGCCCCCGCCGACCCGGGCATTGGTGTCGGTAACGGCCCGGGTGAAGTCCTTGAAAGGGATATCGGCAATGCCGACCAGCCCGATGTGCGCGTTTTCCCCGTCGAGCACCCGGCCGGTGACCGGCTGGTCGATGTACTGGAACCAGTGCGTGCCCACAATGACACCCGACGCGACGGCGGCGTCCACGAAGCGCGCGTAGGCCTTGCCCCGCTCTTCCTCACTTCCCACGGCCGCCACGCCGTTGCCGAACGGCCCGCGATCGGCCGACCCGAAGTGGAACTCCGTGATCATCACGGGCTTGTCCATCTTGCGAAAGGCCGCCACGTCGAAACCGTGCTCCGGCACATCCGTGTAGGTGTTGATGCTGGTGACGTCGGCGTAGGCGGCGCTGGCCTGCTCCACTTCCGGGGTACGGACGGCAAGCCGGCCACCGAGGAACAGGTGATGCGGATCCGCCTTCTTCAGCGTCTGCGCGACGGTGCGGAAATACTGATCGGCGAACAGGCGCAGGAAGGCGATGTTGTCCGCGGCCACGGCGGGATGTGCTTCGCTCGGGTCCGGCGCCTTGAAGCCCTTGGCGGCTACCTGATCCCAGGTGGTGACGTTCACGCCCCACGCCTTGGCGAAGCTGGCGGCGTCACCGTGAGTTTTTTTCAGGTAGGCGAGGAAGGCTTGCTTGGCCGGGCTTTCCGGCCCCTGGGCGAGCGAGCCCACCGCCAGCGCCCACCGCCCTTGCGGCCCCTGCCCGGCCCAGGCCAGTTCGTTGTCGGCAAAGTAACCGAGCAACCACGGGTCGTCCGTCACGCCCTTGCTCGCGTTGGCGACGGCCGCTTGCGTGGCCTTGAGGAAGCGCGGATCGAACGGGTCCGGCATCCGGCCCCAGTAGTCGTAGCCCGTGCTCACCGTGTTGAAATCGCCCTTGATGAGGATCGGCACCGTGTAGGCGATCCGGTGGTCGGTGGCGAAGGCCGGGTCGCTCCAGTTGCCCAGGGTGTTGAAGCGCCAGCTGCGCAGTCGATCGACACTGCGCTTGCGCCACGCCGAGGCAAAGTCGTTGCCCAGGCTGCGCGACACGTTCTGCGAATAGATGTCCCACCAGCGCCCGTGGTTCATGCCGTTGTCGCGCTGCGAGCCCTGGTCGCTGCGGCTGTCGGCCACACCGCTGAACGTGCCGTGGTACACGCCCGGATCGAGGAACATGAATTCGCGGCCCTGCACGTAGGTGCGGGCATCGGTGAGGTTCACCGCATTCACCCCCAGCGAGAAGAACGCGTGGCCCTCCGGCGTCACCAGCCACCAGCGGTCGCCCTGCTTCTGCGTGTGGAAGAAGCCGGTGACCTTGAGTGCCGGCCGATCGAGGCGGCCACCGAAACGGTCGAGACCCGGCGACGCCGCCGCGGCGTCCTTCGCGTCGGCCGGTAGAGCCGCGCGCTCCTTCAAGGCTGCATCGCTGTCGATCTTCTCCGGCCATGTCGCGCGGGTGTACTGCCCATACCGATCGACGATGCCGGTGTACGCCTTGCGCAGGTCACTGTCGCCCGCCACCGTGTCCAACGTGCCGAACAGCAGCGTTTGTGCAGCACCCGGTTGCGGCATGGACAAGGTCACCGAGGTGATGGCGCCGGCATCCACCGCGCCATCCACGGCCGTGGCCACCAGTCGTTTGTCCTTGCCGTCATCGAACGGCATCGGCGGGCCCACCTGCATGCCGAACGCACGCGGCGAGGTGGCTTTCAGTGTTACCGACAGCGTCTGCGGTGGCCCCGGCGGCAGCCCGACCACCGTCTTCAGGTGCTTCTCGCCCGAGGCGATATCGACGATGAGCGTGACCGGCCAGGGCATGCCGTTCTGTACGCGCAGGCGCAGCGTGCCATCCGGCTGCCATGCCCACGTGCCTTGCACTGGCGCGATCACCAGCGATGGCGCGGCGGACGGCTTGAACGTCACCGCCACCAGCTCGCTGCCATCGGCCGCCTTGCGTGGCGTGGCATCGAGCGTGGCGTCACGCGTGGTGACATGCGTGGCGGATGTCGGGTGGACGAGGTCGACCGTGGTCGCCTGGGCGGAGACGGTGGCCGTCAGGAGCAGCAGGGGCAGGTAGGTACGCATGCCCCGAATCTGCCACGGAACGCTTGAACGAGGGTTACACGGGGCGGCTGTCGAGGCGAGCGCCTACGCGCTTTTCCGCCGCCACAGGTAATACACCGGCACACCGACGGCAATGATGAGCAGGCTCATCCCGGCATCGCCCGGCTCGGTAATCGCGGTGGCGGCAATCACGCACAACACCGTCGTCGTGAACACCAGCGGCAACACCGGATACCCAGGCACGAGGTAGGGCGAGGGCTCATCGCGTAATTTCCTGCGATACCAGAAGATGGTCGCGATGCCGAACGCATGCGACAGCCATTCGCCCACCGTGGTGTAGTTGAGCAACGCCTTGAAGCTGCCCGACAGGATCAGCACGATCGCCCAGCCGCCCAGTGCCGCCAGTGCGAACTGCGGCGCGCCGGTCTTCGCGTCGATGCGCGCGATCGGACGGAAGAACATGCCGTCCGCGCTCATCACCTGCAGCACGCGTGCGCCGCCGGCGATGGCGATGCTGCAATAACCGAAGGTCGAGCAGGCAATGCCCACGGCGATGATGGTCGCGCCGGATTCGCCGAACACACGACGCATCAGGTCCGCCGCGGGCGCCGTGCTCGCGGCCAGGCCGGCATGTCCCAGGCCGGCCATGTAGGCGATGTTGACCAGCACGTAGCAGACCACGACGGCGAGCATGCCCAGGCCCAGCGCTCGGGGCAGCGTGCGTTGGGGCTCACGCACTTCGCCGGCCAGGTCGTTGAGGTAGTGGAACCCACCGTAGGCGAACAAGGCCGGGAGGATGGCACCGATCACCGTGCTGGCCGGCACGTCGTGCGTGGGATCGGCCACGAACGCCGCCCCCAGGTGCCCGCGCGCCAGGTAGAGGCCCACGACGATCAGCAACGCGACCGCGCCCAGTTTCAGCACGGTGAAGATGTTCTGCACCCATGCGCCGGCACGGATGCCGAACAGGTTCACCGCCACGATGAAGGCGATCGCCCCCACCGCCAGCGGCTTGACCCACTCCTGCGGCAGGCCGGTCGCACGACACGCGTAGTCGGCGAACGTGGTGGCGACGGCGGCGACGCTGCCGGGGTAATTGATCAGCGCCATCGTCCAGCCAAACAGGAACGCCGGTAACTGGCCGAAGGCTTCGCGCAGGTACACGTAGGTGCCGCCCGCCTGCGGCCGACGCGCCCCCAGCTCGGCATAGCAGAGCACGCCGGCAAGGGTGAGCAGGCCGCCGAGCGTCCAGAGCAGGATCACCTCCGTGCCCGAACTGGTCAGCTGAGCCACGGTGGCCGGCGTGCGGAAGATGCCTGCCCCGATCACGCCGCCGATGACGATCATCGCGGCATCCCAGATGCCGAGGCGACGGAGGTAGTGAGCTGGCTGCGGTGCTGGCATCACCGGACGATGCCACAACCGCTCGCGCGATGCGATGTGCCGTTGTCGATGATCGCGGGGTAGAGCGCCCGATGTGCGCGATGGGGCTTGCCGCGTCGCCGCGTTGTTGGCTTTTAGCGCACATCGTGCGCTCCTACCCCCGGACGTCGGGTTTCGGGCACGGGGCATCTTGCGATGCGGTGGGCGCCGCTGTTTCGACGGTGTCGACGTCGGGACGATGGACGAATGACATCGCACCCTGGCAACAAGGCACTTCGTCGCGGTCGGGTTTCCGAAGCCGGCCGCATCTACCTCGTCACGGCCGTGGCCTGGAATCGTGCACCGATCTTCGGCGACTACCGCATCGCGCGGCGGATAGCCCGCATCGTCCACGCACCGGCCACCTGGCGACACGCCGAATGCCTGGCCTGGGTGCTGATGCCCGATCACTGGCACGGGCTGGTGCAACTCGACGACCATGCCGATGCCGACCTGTCGAAGATGGTCAGGAAGCTGAAGTCACTGGTGACGAAAGCGCTGCGCGATGAAGGGCGCACCTCACCCGTGTGGCAGAGGGCGTTCCATGACCGGGCGTTGCGTGCCGATGAGGATGTCCGCGCGGCGGCGCGCTACATCGTGGCCAATCCGATACGCGCGGGGCTGGTGAGGCGCGTGGGGGATTATCCGTATTGGAATGCTGTTTGGGTGGGGGCGGACGCGGATGGGGGGGTGAGGGGCGGGATGTCTGATGGCGGTCGTGCGTGTCGGATGTTTCTGCACGGACGATCGGGTACGTCGTGCGCTTCTACGCGGCGGTGATCGCGCACATCGTGCGCTCCTACAACGGCTATCGCGCACATCGTGCGCTCCTACACAACGGGTATCGCGCACATCGTGCGCTCCTACAAGGGCGGGTGTAGGAGCGCACGATGTGCGCGATGCGGGTTGCCGAAACGCTATTTCTTCTTCGGGATGTAAAGGTCCGTGATCGTTCCTTCGTACACCTCGGCGGCCATGCCCACGGACTCGCCCAAGGTCGGATGCGGGTGCACGGTGCGGCCGATGTCGCCGGCTTCCGCGCCCATCTCGATGGCCAGGACCAGTTCGGAGATGAGGTCGCCCGCGTGCGGGCCGACGATACCGGCGCCGACGATACGGTGGGTTTCCTCGTCGAAGATGAGCTTGGTGAAGCCTTCGGTGCGGTCGATGCCGATGGCGCGACCGGAGGCCGCCCAGGGGAACTTGCCCACGCCGACCTTCAGGCCCTTCTCCTTCGCCTCGCGTTCGGTCACGCCGACCCAGGCGATTTCCGGATCGGTGTAGGCCACCGACGGAATGACGCGCGCGTCGAAGAAGCTCTTCTGCCCGGCGGCGGCTTCGGCGGCCACCTTGGCCTCGTGCGTGGCCTTGTGCGCCAGCATGGGCTGGCCGACCAGATCACCGATGGCGAAGATGTGCGGTACGTTGGTGCGCATCTGGCGATCGACGGGGATGAAACCCCGCTCGCTCACTTCCACGCCAGCCTTGTCGGCCCCGAGCTTGTTGCCGTTGGGCGAGCGGCCCACCGACACCAGCACGCGGTCGTACACCGTGGTCTCGGGGATGCTGTCACCCTCGAAGGTGATCTCGATGCCTTTCTTCGTGGCCTTGGCCGCGACCACCTTGGTCTTGAGGTGGATGCCCTTGTAGCGCTTGGCGATCCGGCCCTGCAGCGGCTTGACCAGGTCGAGGTCCGCGCCCGGCATCAGCTGGTCGGCGAGTTCCACCACCGTGACTTCCGAGCCGAGGCCCGCGTACACCGTGGCCATTTCCAGGCCGATGATGCCACCGCCGACGACCAGCATCTTCTTCGGCACGTCGCGCAGTTCCAGCGCGCCGGTGGAATCGATGACGCGCTCGTCGTCCCACGGGAAGGACGGCAGCTTCACCGGCTGCGAGCCCGCCGCGATGATGGCGTTCTCGAAGCGGATCAGCTTGGTGCCCTCGGCCGTCTGCACTTCCAGCTCGTGCGCGGAGATGAAGCTGCCCACGCCGGTGACGGTACGTACCTTGCGGGCCTTGGCCATCTGCGCCAGACCGCCGGTGAGCTTGCCGACCACCTTTTCCTTGAACGAGCGCAGCTTGTCGAGGTCGATCACCGGCTTGCCGAACGCGATGCCGTGCGCCTCGATGGCGGCGGCTTCGTCGATCACGGCGGCCGCGTGCAGCAGCGCCTTCGACGGGATGCAGCCGACGTTGAGGCAGACACCGCCGAGCGACTCGTAGCGCTCCACCAGCACCACGTCCAGGCCGATGTCCGCACCACGGAACGCGGCGGTGTAGCCGCCCGGGCCCGAGCCGAGCACGACCAGCTGGCATGTGATGTCAGCCTTGCGACCGGAATCGCCGGCGGCCTTCGCCGTCGACGACGGCGCAGCGGCGGGCGAGGCAGCCGCAGGCGCTGCGGCAGCCTTCGGCGGTGCCGGTGCGGGGGACGGCGTAGCCGGCGGGGGAGCGTCCTTGACTGTCGACTGGCCGACGGCCTTGCCGGCGTCGGACGACGCGTCGCTACCGGAGGCCTCGATGAGGGCGATGACGCTGCCGTCGTTGAGCTCGTCGCCGATCTTGACCTTGATCTCGACGATGGTGCCGGCCTGCGAAGCAGGCACGTCCATCGTGGCCTTGTCCGACTCCAGCGTGACCAGGCTCTGGTCCTTGGCGACGGTGTCGCCGACCTTCACCAGGATCTCGATGACCGGCACATCGTGCGAGCCGCCGAGGTCGGGTACTTTCAGTTCGATCGTGTTAGCCATGCGTATCGCCTCCGGTCAGAGCAACAGGCGACGGATATCGCCGAGCTGCTGGGCGAGGTACACGGCGAAGCGTGCGGCCAGGGCACCGTCGATGACGCGATGGTCGTACGACAGCGACAGCGGCAGCATCAGGCGCGGCGCGAATTCCTTGCCGTTCCAGACAGGCTTCATCTGCGCCTTGGACACACCCAGGATCGCCACTTCCGGCGCGTTGACGATCGGCGTGAACGCCGTGCCACCGATGCCGCCGAGCGAGGAGATGGAGAAGCAGCCGCCCTGCATGTCGGCAGCGGTGAGCTTCTTGTCGCGTGCCTTCTTCGAGATCTCGCCCAGTTCGGCGGCGAGATCGAGCAGGCCCTTGGTATCCGCATTGCGGATGACCGGCACGACCAGGCCATCGGGCGTATCCACCGCGATGCCCACGTTGTAGTACTTCTTCAGCGTCAGCGTTTCACCGGCCGCATCGAGCGACGCGTTGAACTGCGGGAATTTCTTCAGCGCCGCGACCACCGCCTTGATCTGGAATACCAGCGGGGTGACCTTCAGGTCCTTGTTCTCTTCGCCGAGCTTCTTGCGGAAGGCTTCCAGCTCGGTGATGTCGGCGTCTTCGAATTGCGTGACGTGCGGGATCATGGCCCAGTTGCGCGCGAGGTTCGCCGCCGAGATCTTCGGGATGCGACCCAGCGGCTTTTCTTCGACCTCGCCGAACTTCGAGAAATCCACCTTCGGCCACGGCAGCAGGCTGAGCCCGTTGCCACCACCGGCGGAAGCGCCACCCGCGGACGGCGCAGCGCCCGAGGTCATCACCTGCTTCACGTAGCCGGACACGTCCTCGCGCTGGATGCGGCCACCGCGTCCGCTACCCTTGACCTGGGCGACATCGACGCCGAGCTCGCGGGCGAAGGCACGCACGGCCGGGCTGGCGTACGGGGCGTTGCCCGGCATGATGACGCTGGCGTCGAACGACACCGGCGGCGTGCGCGGCGCACCGCCGACCGGCTCCGACTTCGAGGCGCCGGAGGCCGACGACGAAGCGGCTTCGCGCTTCGGTGCCTCGGCGGGCGCCTCGGCGATCCCGGGCTTGTCGGTGGAGGCGGCGGGCTGGGCGTCTGCCGCAGCGGCCTCGGCGGATTCACCGCCCTGCCCTTCGAGCACGGCGATCAGGTCGCCGTCGTTGACCTCGTCGCCAACCTTGACCTTCAGCTCCTTGATGACGCCCGCGGCCGGGGCCGGGATGTCCATCGTGGCCTTGTCGGATTCCAGGGTCATCAGGCTCTGGTCCTTCTCGACCGTGTCGCCCACCTTGACCATCAGCTCGATGATCGGCACCGGCTTGCCGCCGATGTCGGGCACGGTGACGTTGACCGGGCCGGAGGCCTTCGTCGCCGACGGCGCCTTGGCGGCAGCCGGTGACGGGGCGGCGGCAGGCGCCGCGGCAGGCTTGGCTTCGTCGGCCTTCGGGGCCGCCTGGGTAGCCGTCGGCTTCGAGGCTTCGGCCTTCGGCGTCTCGGCCTTGGCCGCCTCGGCCGGGGCGTCGCCGTCGGCTTCGACCAGCGCAATCACGTGGCCTTCGTCCACTTCGTCGCCGACCTTGACCTTCAGCTCCTTGATGACGCCGGCGAACGGCGCCGGCACTTCCATCGTGGCCTTGTCGGATTCGAGCGTCACCAGGCTCTGGTCTTTCTCGACGCGATCGCCGACCTTGACCATGATTTCGATGACGGGGACCGCGCTACCACCAATATCGGGTACGCGGGCTTCTTTGACGTCGGCCATGGAACCTCCAGAAAAACAGGCATCGGCGGGCGGCTAACCCTCCGGCGGGGGAATACGGGCGCCCATGCTGCGGCGCAACCGGAAGATTGTAATCCCTCGCGCGACTTTTCCCACGATTCAAACGATCGTTGGGCCAAAAGCCTGGGGAGCGCCCGATTCACCGGGCGCCGCCACGCCTGTGTAGGAGCGGACGATGTCCGCGAACCCGCATGCGAAAACGACCGTGGCGCCTTATCGCGGACATCGTCCGCTCCTACAACGGCGGTGTCGCGTCAGAAGGCGGTTTCGTGTTCGACGGCGGTGTGGCGGTCATCTGCTCGATCGCGGGGGCGCCCACCACGCGGATCTCGCTCTGCGGGTAGGGAATGGTGATGCCTTCCTCGTCGAAGCGCTCCTTGATCCGGCGCAGCAGGTTGGTCTGCGCGCCCTGCATGTCGGCCACGGTGGTCCAGGCACGGATGACCAGGTTGACGCTGGAATCGCCCAGGGCGTCGGTCCAGACGCCGGGCGCCGGGTCCTTGAGGATGCGCGGGTCGGCCTCGAACAGGTCGGTGATGACCTTCATAGCCTTGCCGATATCGTCGCCGTAGCCGATGCCCACCTTGAACTCGAACCGGCGGGTGCCGCGCACGTTGTAGTTGATGATCGCGTCGCCGCCCACCTTGGCGTTGGGCACCACCGCCTCGCGATTGTCCGGCGTGATCAGGAAGGTGTGCATCAGGTTGACGCTCTGCACCGTGCCGTCGATACCGCCCACGGTGACGTAGTCACCCACGCGGAACGGGCGGAACAGGATCAGCAGCACGCCCCAGGCCAGGTTGGACAGCGAGCTGGTGAGTGCCAGGCCCACGGCCAGGCCGGCGGCACCGATGGCCGCGATGAACGAGGCGGTGGGGATGCCGATGGTGCCGAGCACCTGGATGAACAGCAGCGCCAGCAGCACGCCGTAGATGGCGTTGCGCAGGAACAGCGCCAGGGTGACGTCGACCCGCGCCCGCTCCAGCGCGCGCCGGCCCAGGTTGGCGAGCCGCGCGGCGATCCAGAAGCCGATCACCAGCAGCACGATGGCCAGGCCGATGCGGATGGAGTACGTGAGGATCAGCGCACGCATGGCGGCGTCTACGCCGACACGGTCGAGAAAATCGTTCATGGGCCTGCCTTCGGACGTTGGAAAAATGCGCGTCGAGGCTAGCAGCGGACGGGTGAAGAGGTGGTTTCGGAGCACAAAAAAACCCGCGCCCTGGACGGGCGCGGGTCATGCGGCAGCCCTCACCCTCAGGGCGTGGGCGTACCCGCGGCCGGCGCCACGGCCTTGTGCGGCACCTGCGCGGTCTGCGGGGCGTCGATCTTGCGACCGCCGTACGGCAGTACCTCGGCGGCGACCTTCGGATCCGCTTTGATCATGGCCACTTCGTCGCTGACGATGTGGGCGGCCTCGTCCAGCGGCGTGTCCTTGGCCTTCTTCGCGTCGGCTTCCTGCTTGATCTCGGACTTCAGGCTGCGCTCGTTGGCGTTGAGGCCGTCGTCGCCTGTGTTGTCATCGGACGCGTCCGATGCGCTGCCGTCGCCACCGAAGATGGCCTTCCGGCGGTTGCGGAAGTCGGTCTGCATCGCCTCGTACTGCTTGCGCTCGGCCTGGCGGGCCGCGAAGTTGAGCGAGATGTCGGTCTTGTCGCGCAGCTTCTTGTACTGGGCCATCTCATCCAGCATCAGCTTCCACGCCGGCGACGTGGCCACGCGGGCGTCGTGCTTCTGGTTGAGCGGACCGAAGATGGGCTTCAGGTCGGCGACCGGCTTGTAGTCGGCCGGGTCGATATGACGCCACGGCAGCGCGTTGTCGTAGGTAGACTCGCCGAATTCCTTCGCGTCGCCGTTCTGCGGGAACTGCACGTCCGGGGTGACGCCGCGCAGCTGCGTGCTGTCACCGTTGATGCGGATGAACTCCGCGATCGTCATCTTCAACTCGCCGTACTTGGCGTCCTCGCCCGTCTGCGCCTTGCCGAAGCGGTCGAGGTCGACCAGGTTCTGCACGGTGCCCTTGCCGAAGGTGGGCTCGCCGATGATGATGCCGCGGCCGTAATCCTGGATGGCGGCGGCGAAGATCTCCGACGCCGAGGCCGAGCCGCGATTGACCATGACGGCCATCGGGCCGTCCCAGGCCATGCCCGGGGCGTCATCGCCCTGTGCGTCGATCTGGCCGCGCGCATCGCGCACCTGCACCACGGGGCCGGTGTCGATGAACAGGCCGGTGAGCTCCGTGGCTTCCGACAGCGAGCCGCCGCCGTTGTTGCGCAGGTCCATGATGACGCCGTCGACCTTCTGCGCCTTCAGCTCGGTGAGCAGCTTGGAGACGTCGCGGGTGGCGCTCTTGAAGTTGGTGTCGCCGTTACGGCGTGCGCCGAAATCCTGGTAGAACGTGGGCAGGTCGATCACACCGATCTTGCGGGTGACGTCGCCGTCCTTGACCTCGATGACCTTGGACTTGGCGGCCTGCTCTTCCATCGTCACCTTCTTGCGAACCAGGGTGACGATGTCGTGCTTGCCGTCCACGCCGGCATCGGCGGGCAGTACCTCGATGCGGACCGTGGTGTCCTTCTTGCCGCGGATCAGCTTGACCACGTCGTCCTGGCGCCAGCCGACCACGTCGACCATCGGGCCGGTCTCGCCCTGGCCGATGGCCACGATGCGATCGCCCGCCTTCATCTTGCCGGATTTGAACGCGGGGCCGCCGGGCACCAGTTCGCGGATGGTGGTGTAGTCGTCGCGCGCCTGCAGCACGGCGCCGATGCCCTCGAGCGACAGGCGCATGGCGATGTCGAAGGCATCCGCGGCGCGGGGGCCGAGGTAATCGGTGTGCGGATCGGTGGAGTTGGCGTAAGCCGTCATGAAGGCCTGGGTGGCGTCTTCATTGTCCAGCTGGCGTACGCGCGAGATGTACGTGGCGTAGCGCTTGTCCAGCGTCTTGCGGATGTCGTCGTCGGTCTTGCCGGCCAGCTTCAGGCGCAGCCAGTCGTTCATGGTGCGCTTGCGCCACACGTCGTCCAGCTCGGCCTGGTTCTTCGGGGCGGCGGCCTTCTTGCGGTCGAAGTTGAAGCTTTCGTTGCCGCTGAAGTCGAAACCCTTGGCCAGCAGGCCGCGCGCGTAGTTCATGCGGTCCACGGCGCGGGTGATGTACAGGTTGAACACCGAGAACGGGGCGGTCAGGTCCTGGTTCCAGATCGCGTCGTCGAGCTGGGTTTTCATCGGCTCGAACTTGGCCAGGTCTTCCTGGGTGAAGAAGACCTTCTCGCTGTCCAGCGACTCGATGTAGGCCTTGTAGATCTTGGCCGACATGGCGTCGTCCAGGGGCTGGGCCTGGTAATGGAAGCGCGTGAGGAACCGCGCGGACAGCTGCGATGCCTGGGCTTCGGCCGGGGTGGGCTTCAGCGGCAGGGTGGATTCCTTGCGCTGCGGCTCGGGCGAGGTCGCGGCTTCCGAGGCATCCTTCGGCTGGGGAGCGGCCGATTTGGTCGCGGGCGCGGTGTCCGGCTGCGGTTTGGCGTTCTGGGCGTGGATACCTGCCGTCGAAAGGGCGAGCAGGAGGGCGAACGCGGGACGAAGGATCATGTAATCGCAGCCTCGGAGTGCGTTGAAACGTTTATTCGACGACACCCGCGGCGTGAGCCATGAGGTCGGCATGGTAGGAGGATCGCACTAACGGGCCCGAAGCGACATGGCCGAAACCCATCGCCTCACCTGCCACGCGCAGTGCATCGAACTCGTCCGGCGTCCAGTAACGGACCACCGGGTGGTGATGCGCCGTCGGCTGCAGGTACTGGCCGATGGTGATCATGTCGACGTCATGGTTGCGTAGATCGCGCATGGTCTCCAGCACCTGGTCCATCGTCTCGCCCAGGCCCAGCATGATGCCGGACTTGGTCGGGACCTCCGGGTGCTGCGCCTTGAACCGCTTGAGCAGGTCCAGCGACCACTGGTAGTCGGCGCCCGGCCGGACCTCCCGGTAGAGGTGGGGCACCGTCTCCAGGTTGTGGTTGAAGACATCCGGCGGGAAATCCTTCATGACCTCCAGCGCGCGCTCCATCCGGCCCTTGCCGCGGAAATCCGGGGTGAGGATCTCGATGCGGATGTTGGGGCTGGCGTGGCGCACGGCACGGATGCAGGAGGCGAAGTGCTCGGCACCGCCGTCGCGCAGGTCGTCGCGGTCCACCGAGGTGATCACCACGTACTTCAGCCGCATGTCGCGGATGGTCTCGGCCAGGCGGGCGGGCTCCAGCGGATCGGGCGGCTGCGGGCGGCCGTGGGCCACGTCGCAGAACGAGCAGCGCCGCGTGCAGACCTCGCCCAGGATCATGAAGGTGGCCGTGCCCTTGGAGAAGCACTCGTGGATGTTCGGGCAGGAGGCTTCCTCGCACACCGTGACCAGCGAGTTCTCGCGCAGGCGCGCCTTCAGTTCCTGCACGGCGTTGCCCTGCGGCAGGCGGACGCGAATCCAGCCCGGCTTGCGCAGCGTGGGCACGTTCGTGTCGAAGCCCGCGCGATTGAGCGCGATCTTGTCGTTGCCGAGCATCTTTTCGCCGGGTTTGTCGACGACGGCGATGGGGATGCTGCGTGGGGAGAGGGAAGAGGTTTGGCTCATGACGGCTACGTCCTCAGACCGCGACGCGGGCGGGGAGTTCGGGAAGGGTAGGATCGGCGGCGACGGCGGAGAAGCCGAACTGCTTACAGAATTCCTGTACCAGGACGTCTTCCACGTCCACCAACCGCGACGGACCGCCCAAGTCTAACACCTGGGTGACTTCCAAACCCTTGTACCCGCAGGGATTGATGCGGTGGTAGGGGGCAAGATCCATGTCGACGTTGAAGGCCAGGCCATGGAAGCTGCACCCGCGCCGGATGCGCAGGCCCAGCGCCGCGACCTTGGCCCCGGCGACATAGACCCCGGGGGCGCCCTCCTGCCGTTCCGCCCCGATGTTCCACTCGCCCAGGGTATCGATGATGGCCTGCTCGATGCGGCAGACCAGCTCGCGGACGCCCACGCCCACCCGCCGCAGGTCGATCATGGGGTAGGCCACGATCTGGCCCGGGCCGTGGTAGGTGACCTGGCCGCCGCGATCCACGCGCACCACCGGGATATCCCCCGCGGCCAGCACGTGCTCTTCCTTGCCGGCTTGGCCCAGCGTAAACACGGGATCGTGCTCCAGCAGCCACAGCTCGTCGACCGTGTCGTCCGTGCGGTTGTCCGTGAAGGCGCTCATGGCCTTCCAGGTGGATTCGTAGGGAACACGCCCCAGCCGGCGGACGTTGAGGGGGAAGGTCATGGGAGGGGACGGTTCGTAAGGACTATCGGAAAGTTGTGGGCCCCGGGCCGGCGAATCAAGGACCCGCCCGGCACCCGTGTAGGAGCGCACGATGTGCGCGAAAGGGCGCGTTGCCGCGTCCCCGCCTTGTTGGCTTTTCGCGCACATCGTGCGCTTGTGTCTTTTCGATGGGGTAGATTCGAAGTCGAGAGCGGAGTGTGGCAGGCCGATTGTGCGCGGTGCCTTGAGCACGTGTAGGAGCC
>NZ_JBSRXP010000007.1:0-193392 GCF_054055715.1 Luteibacter sp. PvP120
TTGCCTCTGTCGTCGCAGAGGTGCTGGGTGGTTACGCTCTGAGCGAGTTCGGCCGCTTGCGGCCGCTGCTCGAGCGCAGAGTGTGACCACCCAGCACCTCCCCGCCGCGCCCTGCGAGCGAGGGGATGTGGCTTTGGCTCGGGACAGGCCCCGTCATGCGTGAAGCACGCAAAAAAAAGGCGCCCTCCGGTGGGCGCCTTTTCCCTTCGCGAAACGCCCAAACTCAGTAACGCGGCACCGTCGGATCCACCTCACGAGCCCAGGCATCCATGCCGCCTTCCACGTTGAACAGGTTCGTGAAGCCATGGGCGGCCAGGCGCTCCGCGGCGGCCTGGCTGGAGATGCCGTGGTGGCAGATGAAAGCGATCGGCGTGTCCTTCGGCAGCGCGGCAAGCGCCTCGTAGCCCTCGTCCTCGAGAATGCGCGCGCCCGGCAGCGGGGCCGCCGCGGCACGGCCGTGCGCCGGACGCACGTCGACCAGTGTCAGGCCACCGGCGGCGAGCTTGTCCTTCAACTGGTGCACGCTGATCGAGGCGATGTCGACGGCGCCGGGGAACTTCAGGCTGAGGCCTTCGCCCTGCACGGTGCTCACCCAGTCGATGGTGATGCCCTTGGCGCGCGCGGCGCTGCCCGGATCGAAGTGCACCTCGATGCCGTTGGCCACCACCACGATGTCGAAATCGCCGGCCGGCGCCAGCTGGAAGCCGGCGCTGTGGTCCGGGCCGATCTCCAGGTGCAAGGCCATGCCCTGGGCCGTCGCCATGCCGCCACGGATGGCCTCGGCGGCCTTGTCGGTGATGGCGATCTCGGGCGGCGTGCGATCCGGCGGGCTGGCGCCGAACAGCGTGTAGAGCTCGCCGCTGGTGTACATCTGGCGGATGATGTCGGACCCGCCGACCAGCTCGCCCTTCACGTACAGCTGCGGAATGGTCGGCCACTGGCCGTATTCCTTGATGCCCTCGCGGATCTCCGGGTCTTCCAGCACGTTGACGGTGTGGTAGGCCGGGATGATGTCGTTGAGCGTGTTCGTGGCCGCGGCGGAAAAACCGCACATCGGCTGCTGGCGCGTCCCCTTCATGAACAGCACGACCTCGTGCTGGGCCAGGAGGGATTCGATGCGCTCGCGTGTGGGTGTTTCGAGGGCCATGGGGTCACCGCGGGTAGGAGAGGGAGCCAGTTTACCGGCATCCCTCGCAGATGGGCCCCGCGCCGCTCGCTTTCAACCGGCCAGGGAGGTTCCGGCATGGAGTTCGCCCAGGTTGGCGCGGCAATCGGCCAATGGCGCGAAGCCGAGTACCGCCTCTGCCGAGGGCAGCACGGTCTCCCGGCTGGCCCGCCCCAGGGGCGTGCACTGCTCGGTCCAGTGGATCAGCTCCATGGCGCCGCCCATGTCCTCGACCAGCGTCGTGCAGTGCTCCACCCAGTCGCCGTCGTTCATGTAGAGCACGCCTTCCACGCTGCGGATGTGCCCGAAGTGGATATGCCCGCAGATATGGCCGTCGAAACCGCGCTCGCGCGCATCGCTGGCGACGCGCTGCTCGTAATCGCGGATGTAGGCCAGGGCGGCCCCGACGTGCGATTTCAGGATGATCGACAGCGGCAAGTACGGCAGTTCGAGCCGCTTGCGCACCGCGTGCACCCGGCGATTGGCCCAGCAGATGAAGCGGTGCAGCGTGTCGCCCAGCCAGGTGATCCACGCGCGACCGATATGTTCGGGATCGTATTCGTCACCGTGGCTGACCCGGTAGCGACGACCGTCGGCCCCCTCGTGCACGGCATCCAGCTCGACGCGGATACCGGCGATGGTGGATCCGGCCAGGCCGCGCATCTGGTAGTCATGGTTGCCGGGCAGGTAGATGACCTCCACACCGCGCGCAGCCATGCCCACCAGCTCGGCGATCACCGCGCTGTGCTCGGGGTGCCACCACTGGCGACGGGCCAGCGCTTCCAGGTCGACGATGTCGCCGACGAGGTAGAGCTGCCGGCAGTCGAGGCTTTTCAGGAAATCCAGCAGATAGCCGGCCTTGCAGTCGGGCGTGCCCAGATGCACGTCGGAGATGAAGGCGGCGCGGCAGATGAGTCTGGCCATGAGAACGGTTTCCGGGAGGGTCCCGGTTGCCCAGTCTCGGCCTGCGGCGTAACCGCGGCATGGCGATGGTATTGCAAACCTGTTGCGCGTGGATCGCGCACGGCGTGCCCGGACCCGGTCAGACCGTCGTGGCGGCCCGCTTGCCCAGCGCGGCTTCGGCCATGGGCAGGATGTGCTCGACCCACAGGGCGTACTGGGCGGCGTCGGGATGCAGGCCGTCGTCGACCAGCATGCCCGGCCGCTCGCCGGCCTGCCGGGATACGGGCGTGATGTCCACCCACCGCGCCTGCGCGTACGCGGTCGCGGTGCATGCGACGGCATTGAATGCGTCGATCTCCTGCCCGATGGCCGCACGGTCGCGGCCCTCGGCAAAGCGTGTGACACCCCAGTCGGGAATCGACACCACTACCACCCGCCGGGGACCGCCGGCCAGCGCAATGGCGCGTTCGAGCAGACGGACGAAGGGCTCGCGATAGGCGTCGACGCCGCGACCGCGATACTGGTCGTTCACGCCGATCAGCAGCGTGACCATGTCGTAGGCATCGCGCAGGGCGGTGGCGTCCATGGCGGCGAACAACTCGTCGGTCGTCCACCCGGTGGTGGCGATGGTTTCCGGCATGCCGACCGCAACGCCGCACTCGCGCAGGCGCGTCGCCAGCTGCATGGGCCAGCGCCCCGCCTCCGGCACGCCCTCGCCGATGGTGTAGGAATCGCCCAGGGCGAGGAAGCTCGCTGCGCCCATGGCTCAGGCGACGGCGGTGGCGGTGGCAGCGGGCGTGCTCTCGTTGGCCATGCGCCGCAGTACCCGATCGATACGCACGAACACCTCCTGCAACTGCGCCGGCTCGGGCAGCAGGGTGAGGCGGAGGTGCCGGCTGGCGGACAGGTTGAAACTGGTGCCCGGCACGACGAGCACGCTTTCCTGTTCGAGCAGCCGCAAAGCGAACGCGGTGTCATCGAAGTGCGCGATGGCATCGGCACGGATGTGCGGGAAGGCATAGATGGCGCCGCCAGGAGCCACCACGTCGAGGAACGGGCTGGCTGCCACGCCGTCGAGCACCACCTGTCGCGCCTGGTGCAGGCGGCCACCCGGCGCTGTGAGTTCGCCGATGGTGGGTTTGTCCAGCAGCGCGGGGCGCACGGCCCACTGCGCCGTGACATTGGCGCACAGGCGCAACGCCGCCAGCAGTTGCAGGGCGTCGCGGTACTCGTTGCTGCGCTTCGGATCGCCCGACAGGCTCATCCAGCCCACGCGGTAACCGCAGGCACGATGCACCTTGGACAGGCCGCCGAAGCTGACGCACGGGTGATCGCCCGCGACGGACGCCAGCGGATGGAACGGCGTGCCGTCGTACAGGATCTCGTCGTAGATCTCGTCGCACAGCAGCAGCAGGCCATGGCGGCGCGCCACCTCGACGATGCGCTCGAGCAGGGCCTTGGGATAGACCGCGCCGGTGGGGTTGTTCGGGTTGATCAGGACGAGGGCACGGGTGCGCGGGCCGATCAGCGCCTCGATTTCTTCCGGGTCGGGCAGGTGGGCGTTCTCGGCCAGGCAGCGGTAATAGCGCGGGCTGCCATCGTTGAGGATGGTGGCCGCGCTCCACAGCGGGTAATCCGGGCTGGGCAGGAGTACTTCGTCGCCCGGCTGTAGCAGGGCGCGCAGGGAAATATCGATCAGTTCGCTGACCCCGTTGCCGATGAAGACGCGCTCCATGTCGACGCCGGTGGCTCCACGGGCTCGCTGCTGCGCCACGATGGCCTCGCGTGCTTCCTCCAGGCCCTGTTCGTGCCCATAGGCCTCGCTGTCGCCCAGGTGGTTGCGGATGGCTGCGCTGAGGTGCGGTGGCGTGGCGAAGCCATAGCGACCGGGATTGCCGATATTGAGCTTGATGATCGGCTGGCCGGCCGCTTCCATGTCGCGAGCGCGCCGGGTAAGGGCGCCGCGGATTTCGTAGCGCACTTCCGCCAGGTGCGCGCTGGGCTTGATCGAGGACACTGCTGACGACTTCCGGTGCGTGCGGCGGGCCGTTTCCCGCCGTCGTCACCCGATCCTAACAGCGTCGGCACGACGCCGCGAGACGGACTTCGGGCCATAAGCGGGCATAATCGCGGCATGACCGACACCCCGGACCTGACCTCCCTGCGCCGCATCGGCTGGCGCGAGGCCACGCTACCCGCCGACCCGCGCCGCCTCGCCCGCGTGGTGGCGCAGCATCGTGCCGGCTACGAGATGCACGACGGCTCGTCCGCGTTCAACGCGCAGCCGGCCGGGCATTTCCTGAAACGCGGCCTGGATCCGTCATTGCGACCGGCCGTCGGCGACTTCGTCTTCCTGGACCGCGCCACGCACCCGGTGATCGAGGAGGTGCTGCCTCGCCGCGCCGTGCTCACGCGGGCCGCCGCCGGCGAGCGCTACGAACGGCAGATCATCGCCACCAACATCGACTACGTGCTGGTACTGACCGGCCTGGACGGCGACTTCAACCCGTCGCGCATCGAGCGCTACCTCACGCTGGTGGAAGGTTCCGGCGCCCGGCCGGTGGTGCTGCTCAGCAAGGCGGACACGGGCGTGGACGTCGACGCGGCGGTGTCGGCGCTCGTCGCCCGCCTGCCGGACGACGCCTCCGTGCACGCGATCAACGCCAAGGACCCGGCCACGGTTCCCCTGCTGGCGTCCTACCTGGGGCCGGGCTCCAGTGCCGTGCTGGTCGGCTCGTCCGGCGCGGGCAAGTCCACCCTCACCAACACGTTGCTCGGCGAGCAGCGCATGGCCACCAATGCGGTGCGCTCGCACGACAGTCGCGGTCGCCATACCACCACGCATCGCGCCTTGCTCAGCCTGCCCAGTGGCGGCTGCCTGATCGACACGCCGGGCATGCGCGAACTGAAGCTGACCGGCGAGGAAAACCTCGACCTGTTCGCCGATATCGAAACGCTTGCCGCACAGTGCCGTTTTGCCGACTGCGGCCACGGCAACGAACCCGGCTGCGCGATCCAGGCGGCGCTCGCGTCCGGTGAGCTTTCTCCGCAGCGCTGGCGCAATTTCCTCAAGCTGCACGACGAGCGCGAGGAACAGGCGGCGACGCTCGAGGCACGGCTGAAGCGCAAGGCCGCACCCAAACCGGCGGGTAAGCCCAAGCGCGGCGAGTGGCGACGCGGCGACGACTAACGCTGACTCGCGCCGCGCGCCCAACCGACATACAGCCGTCCATCCACTGAATAAGTTCACTTCCTCTCATCGCGAGCAAGGAAGTGCCCATGATCGTCTCCCCCGGCCGGCGCCACGCGCTGGCCGCCGCCCTGGCCGGTACGTTGTCCACGTCCGCAGCGGCAGCGGATTTTCCGTTCGGCATTCTCGTCGAGAGCGGTTCGGCCGTGTCCCTCGGGCCGGACGACACCGTCTCGGTCAGCGGGGTGGCCACCGGCCGTGCCGTCACGGTCGCCCCGCGGGCCTCGTTCGACGCCACGGGTGCCGCCGTCAGCAACCGCACCAGCGGTAATCCCGCCGGCTATGCCTACGGGGTGCTCGTCTTCGACGGCAGCGAGTCGGACATGCAGGGCGGCGCGATCACCATGCTCGGCGATCGCGCGGTGGCCGTGCAGGTCCAGGGCGCCTCGCGTGCCGTGTTCCGCGATATCGGCATCGCCACCACCGGCAAGGGCAGCCTTGGCATTGCAGCCGTCGGCGGTGCCGACATCGAATGGCGGGGCACACGCATCGATGTCGCGGGGGCGGACAGCACCGCCGTACTGGTGCACGGCCAGGACGCCGCCGTGCACGGACAGGTGCGGATCGATCACGCCGGAGCGGCATCGGTCCCGGGTCGTGCGCAGGCCGTCCTGGTGCGTGAGGGCGCGCACGTCGGCATCGACGATGGCGACGTGCTCACGCGGCGGGCCAACGTCGGTGCCGTCGTGGTGGACGGCGAGGAGTCCCGCTTCAGCGCCATGCGCAGCCGCATTGTGGCGCAGGGCGAGCAGGCGTGGGCCATTACGGGTACGGGTGGCGAGGTCCGGCTCCATGGCACCCGAATCGAGGGCGCCGGCGGTGCCTTCGGCAGCCGGGGTGCAGGCGTCGACCCACTGCGCGTGCACCTGAGCGACGGCTCCCACGCCGTGGGCCATGTCGAGAGCGGCCGTGCCTCCCTGCTGCTGCGGATGGAGGACAGCGAACTGGTCGGTGACATGCGCCGCGGTGCGGGTGAACTGGATGCCGGGCTCACGCGGTCGCGCTGGACGGGTCGCGCCACGGGTGTGGATCGCCTGCGCCTGGATGCCAGCGACTGGTTCGTCACCGGGGAGGCCGATGTCGGGCAACTGACACTGGCGGGGGCGTCCACCGTGGCCTTCGCCGAAGCGGGCACCGGTTTCGCCAGCCTGCGTGTCGGCCGCCTCGACAGCACCGGCGGCGAGGCGACGGTGCGCTTGCGTACACGCATGGATGCCGGCGGTGCGATGGCACGCCAGGGCACCGATCGCCTTCTCGTCGAGGGCGATGCCCTCGGCACCACGCGGCTCGCGATCGTCGCCGCCGGTGGCCGGGGTGCCGCGACCGCCCCCGGCGCGGGTGGCGGCATCAGCGTCGCGCAGGTGGGCGGTGCGGCCAGCGAGGCGTCGTTTCGGCTGGCCGGCGATTACGTCGTCGTCGGACCGTGGCGCTATGGCCTGCACGCGTACGCCCCTGGCGAGGCCGACGCCTCGCAAAGGCGAGTCGCGGGTGACGGCAGCGATTACTGGGATTTTCGTCTGCAGAGCACGCGGATCAACCGGCATGGCCGCGCCCTCGGCTTCTTAGGGCGGTCGTTGCCGGTCGACGTGGTGGACGATGCATCGCCCCTGCCAGCCTCGCGCGCCGCCCTTGCGCCGCAGGTGCCTGCCTACCTGGCGCTGGCGGGAGCCTTGTTCGGCCATGCGCGTGCATCCCTCGACGCCGCGCACCCGGACGATCTCGCCGCCGCGCACGATGCCGCGCTGCGCGTACGCGGCTTCGGTGGTCATACGCGCTACCGGAGTACGTTGCCCTTCGACCGCTTCGGCGTCGACAGCCTGCGCAGCGACACGGGCATGCAGGTGGCGGGCGACCTCGTCGCCATCGAATCCGATGCATCGCACACGCGTGCCGGTATCGTCGCCAGTGTCGGGCGTGCACGCATCGCGCCGCGCGCGGTCGACGGCGTCGGCGCGGCGCGTTCGGAGAGCCGCGGTCTGGCCCTCACCTATGCGCTGCGCGGTGACGCAGGCTGGCGCGTGGATGCGGCCTACGCGGCCAGTCACCATCGCGTGGCGGTACGTAGCCACCCGCGGGGCGAGGCCCTCGCCCGGCTGCGTGCGAACGGCAACGATGCATCGCTGGCCGGCACGTTGCGATGGTCGCCCACGTCGTATCTGGCCGTGGACCCGGGGGCGTCGTTGGTGTGGCAGCGCCAGCGCTTCACCGCCGCGCAGGACCGCGACGGCATCGTCGTCCGCCTGGGTGCGCCGGAACGCCTGACGCTTCGTGCCGGCATGCGCGCCGCGCTGGCCTTCGTACCGCACGGCTACTGGCTGTCGGCCTGGTCCGCCCGCGTGTATGCGGGCTATGCGACCACGCGCGACACCGGTACACGGGCCGTTCTCTCCGGCATCCGCTTCGCCACGGGCGGGGGCGGCCGCCAGGTCGACCTTGCCGCCGGCATGTCGGCGGAACTACGCGGCGACATCACCCTCTCCGCGGATATCGATCGACGCGTCGCGGTCGGCGGTGCCGGTGAGTCCGGCCTGGCGCTGCGCGTGGGACTGGCCATGACGTTCTGAGTGCGTACCGGCCCGCCGTCAGTAGGTGATGGTGACGGTGACGATATCGCTATAGGCACCTGCCCGCGCCGCCGCTTGTACGGGAAGGCGGCCATACACGGTCAGCGTCTGCTCGGCACCGGTGCCGGTGCCCGTGGCGGTATCGGTATTGAGGGCCGCGCCCCAGCGTAGCGTGCGTGCGGTGTCCCGGTAGAGTTCATAGGTGACGAAGCGGGTGCCATCGGTCATGCGTCGCGTCGTGCCCGATGCGTTGCTGCCGTTGTCCAGGCCCACCTGGTAGGCAGCACGGTTGGTGCAGGTGGCGCGCAGCAGCGAGGTCTGGTCGGTGTTGGTACGTAGCAGCCCGGGCACACTGCCGAAGTTGAGGTCGGTGGCGGTGCCGAACGTGCAGCGGGCGGCGACGTTCGCCGTGGCGGTCATGGACGGCGCGGCCACCGTCTGCGCGGCGACGGTGCCGCCAGCGCTGCACGAGGCGGGGTAGGTGCCGATGGTCAGCAAGGCTTCGTTGTAGCTCCAGGTCAGGGCGTTGCCTGTGAGCGAGCCGAGCAGGGTGCCGCTGTAGCTGCCGGGCGACAACGTGCTTTGCAGCGCCGGTACCTGTCCGTAGATCGTGAGGCTGCCGGTGAGCGTCGCGCCGTTGGACAGGATGCCGATCTGCCGCGTGAAGGTCTGCGGCGTGTAGGTCGCATGGTTTACCCGCCCCCAGATCGACGTGAGGCTCGCGTCCTTGAATACCTGGTATTGCATGCGATCGTTGTTGGCGTTGACGATGGTGCGGGGCGCGAAATTCGCCAGGTCGTCCGTTCCCAGGCTGACACACGCGGATATGTAGCTGCCGTACAGCGATCCGAGCACGCCGGAATAGGTGCAACTGTAGTTGAGCGTCGCCGTGGTGGTCACCACCGTGCCTGTCGGGTCCACGGGGCCGAACGCGAGGTTGCTGATGCTGGTAATGCTGCATGTCGTCGTCGCGTCGGCGCGCGGCGACGCAAGCAGGGCAGCGAAGGCCAGCAGCATAAAGGCAAGCCACTTCATGGCGTGGCCGCCTTGCAGATCAGCGGACCGAGTTGCGGCAGGTCGTGTGCCTGCGCCGGATAGGTGAGCGTCGCACGGCAACGCGCACCGCCGGGCAGGGTCACGTCGAGCAGTGTGTCGCCGCCCTGCAGGTTGTCGAGGTACACCAGGCCGTCGTAGCCGACGACGGCAGGCGACGATGCATCGCCCGTCGCCACGCTTGCCCCCACCGGCAGCGGCTGCCCTGCCTCGTCGACGAGGATCGCCGACGCCGCGCGCACCCGCTTCACGGGAAAACGCACCACGACGCCGGCGCGATCGGAGGGCGCGACGATGGTTTCCACGCGTTGCACGCGCTGGTCGGCCGGGAGGTCGATCGGATCGATAGCCAGCCGGTTGTCCTGGTAGGCCATGAGTCGCGACACGAGCAACAGTCCCCGGCTGTCGGTCACGCCGGTGCGCCGGTTTTCCAGGAGCACCGGAATATCCGGTGTGCCTTCCGTCGTCACCAGGGCGAAGGCGTCGTCGATCCGGCGTGCGGCGAAGAAGTGCCCGCCCATCAACACGAGCGCGCCGTTGGCGTCGGCATACGCATAGGATGCGGCGCCGAAATTGCTGGCGCCCACGGTCAGCTGGCCACGGTTGCCCAGCCAGCCCAGCTCCGCCAGGCCGCCGCCGGTCGATCCGCTGCGGCCCTGCACATGCCAGCCGAAACCACCGTCGCCGTCGATCGGCCGGCTGGCATCCACGATGCCGAAGGTGCGGTCGCGATCGCGCTGCACCGAGGTACTCCATGTCGTGCGCTGGTCGAGCGCCATGGTTGCGCCGATGAAGAAGCTGCGATCGGCGGCGATGTCCAGGTTCTGGTTGTAGCTGGCGTTCAACGAGATGCCGCGGCCGATGTTGCGTAGCAGGAACATGCCGGCATAGCGCGTGGCTGGCTGCCCGTCGTAGCGCAGGCGGACATAGTTCACGCCGAAACTGGATGCGTGGATGTTGAAGCCGAGCAGGGCACGGTCACTGGCACGCGGTGGCGGCGACCCGTAGCCGCTGGCGACGTCGTCGTAACGTGCGTTGCCGCGAAGCGTGTCCATCGAGGCATTCACATGACTGCCGTTCCACGACAGGCCCGCACCGTATTGGGCGCCACCAGCGCGCGATCGGGCATAGGAGCCGTTCAACACCAGCGCCCCGGTGGGGTTCCAGACGATGCCGCTGCCTGCCGTGCCGCGTCCGTCGCCCACCTCGGTGTGCGACTCCAGCGTCAGCCGGTCGGTGACGCCGCGCCGCCAGGTCGCGCTGGCGACCGGCTCGCTCCCATAGGCGAACGAATCGATGCCGTAGGCCTCGCGCACCGTACCCAGTTCGACCGACCAGTCCGACAGGCCGGCACGCAACAACTGACGCGCGGCGTAGAACGGAAAGGTCACCGTGCTGCTCCTGCCTAGCGCATCGGTGAGCACTACCTGCGCCTGGCCGGCCTGGTCCACGCCGGGCACGGCGGTGAGCTGGAACGGGCCGGCGGGCACCTTGCCGTTGTACTGGCGGATGCCGTCGATGTAGAGCTCCACCGAGGAAGGCGCGGCGGCCTGGCCGAAGAACTGCGGCAGCGGCGTCGTCACACGATAAGGCTGCAAGGCGAAGTCCGTGCCGTAGGCGATGCCGCCGATACGCGTGGCACGCGACCAGGACAGGGCGCCGGTAAAGGTGTCGCCGATGGTCAGCGTCTGCGACCGGTCGGGGAACGACAACCGCCATTGCGTATCCAGACGCACGGTATCGCCCTGCCAGCCGACGCCGGACGTCTGGTAGCGACGACTCAGCGAGGTCGTGCTCAGCACGCCCAGGCCGTCCGTGAACGCACGCAGCTCGGCCAGGCCACTGACGTTGCTCGCGCCGCCACCGTGCGCGGCGTACACGTCGTAGTTGAGCAACAGGCCGGTCCCGCTGGAGGCACGCGTCGCACGGCGCTCGGGCACGTTGAGCACTTGCGTCGGCAGGTTCAGCTGGCCGGTGGGCACGTCGATGTTCACGCGCTGCTGGGCGACATCGTAGGTGTAGCGTACGTCGGGCATGTCCGGCAGGCAGCGTGGATCGCTGCCGGGCGGGAGCACGAAGCCCAGGCCACGCAGGTCGGCGGCCTGGGCGCAGAGTGCCTCGCCACGGCGGATGAAATGCACCAGCGCCTCGGTCCGCGTGCCGTTGAGCACCACTTCCAGGTAGAGGTCTTCGCCGGCGCCGCTCTCCCGCGTCGCCACGGGCGGCGGCAGGGCATCGGTCGCGGTGGCATGCCCATCCACGTCCACGTCCGCGTGCGCGCTGACGGCGACCAGGGCCAGCATGCTAGTGGCCGTCCGTATCCACCGCCAGCGTCGACTCGGACGGCTCACCGTTGATCCTCGCACGCAGGAGGCCATCCGCGTGCCGCGCATCCGGCGGGAGCTTCCAGCGCATCGTCGCCCCAGGCAGCGCATAACCCACCAGGCCGGGCAGCAGCGGGGTGCGATGGCCCTGCCTGCCTTGCCACGCCAGGTCGGCGACCTGCGCATGGCCGTTGCCGCCGTTGTGGATGCGCAGGTGAGGACCGTCCGCGTCGCTCTCCCACGTTGCCTGCAGCGCCGCTTTCATCGTCGGGTCGCCCGCGGGTGCCAGGAACACCGGCACGGAGTAGCGCAACACGAACTTCAGTCCCGGCTTGTCGCTGGCGTCCACGGGCAGTTCGTCCACGATCACGCGGTAGGCGGTTTCCATGCCGTCCGTTGCCGGAGCGACCTGCCTGATGACGCGCACCAGCTGACGGTCGCCGGGGGCGATGGTCACCATCGGCGGGCTCACGACCAGGTCGCGAGAGGGGGCCAGTACATCCTTGCCGTCCGCCTGGGTCCAGCGGAACACACGCACCTGCGCGTGCAGCGATTCGGTGCCGGTATTGGTGAGCCACAGGGCTTCGGCGGCGGTCGACGTGGCCAGCCGCAGTCCGATCGGCGACACCTGCAGGCCACTCGCGTGGGCGACGCACGCCATCGCGGCCAGCGCGCCGGCTATCGCCACGCGGAGCGGCCAAGGGCGCACCGTCAATAGGTGATGGTGGCGGTGATGACGTCGGCGTAGCTGCCGGCGGGGAAGTTGCTGCTGGGCACGCGGCCATACACGGGCACGGTCTGCACCGTGCCGCTGCCGGTACCGGCGTAGGTATTGCCGCCGGTGCCCGTGGTGCTGCCCCAGACATCGGCGGACGTGCGCGTGGCCGCGCGGTACAGCTGGTAGGGCACCTGCGCCGTGCCGCTGCTCATCTTGCGGGTGTTGGCGTCGGTGCCGTTCTGGCCGTTGTCCAGCGCGATGGTGTAGGGCGCGCTGGGCGTGCAGTTCACGTTGAGCGCGCCCTGGTTGTCGGTGTTGGTCGCGGTGGACGGTTGCGTACCGAAGTTGACGTCGGTCGGCGCCGTGGTGCTGATGTCGCAGGCGGCGGTGATCGTGACGCGTACGTTGAACGTCGTGGTCGCGGTGGCGGCGTGAGCCGGGACGGCGGCGACGGACATCGCCAACAGGGTGGCGGTGGTAGCGATGAGGCGGAAGGACATGGTGCTCTCCTGTGGGCGGGACGACGCGTCGTTTCGTCGACGCTTGCCGGCGAGTGCCCTCGTGGTTTGCAAGGATCGTGGAAGCGACGCGCCGCTGTGTATGCAGGCGGCCGTGACCTGCCGGATCGACTTGACGATGCCGAAAATCTCCATGGACATGTAAAGTTTGCTTGACATCTTGAGCCTGTCGGCCCAGGATGCGTGTCAAGCGTGCTTGACACGCTTTTATCTACCGTCAGGTTCGGGGTGTCGTCCCGCGTCATGTTTCGACCGACAGCGCCCGACGACCTGCCCATGCGTATCCCGGGGAGACAGGCGATGGCCATGCGTGCCGTACACAAGCGTTACCTGCGTGAGTTCTTCCCGGCGATGTTTGCCTACGTCGTGCTCCTGTTGCTGTCGGTCGGCTGGCTGAAGACGCTGGAAGGTACGCCGGCCCGCGCGATCGTCACCCTGCTGCCGACCCTGCCCATCGCCTTCGTCATCCGGGCCATGGTCCGGGTGATCCGAGACCAGGACGAATTCGAACGACGCATCGACCTGGAGGCTATCGCCATGGCCGGCGGCATCGGCGGCTTCGGATTCTTTACCTTCGGCATGCTGCTGCATGCGCATGTCGTCGCCGCACCGCCGGCCGAAGCCGTCGCCACCTGGGTGCTGCCCGTGCTGATGGGTTTGTTCGGCATCACCAAATGCGCCGTGCGCTGGCACTACCGCGGCGATGCATAACCGCGTCCGTGAACTGCGCACCGCGCTGGGCTGGTCGCAGGCCGACCTGGGCGAGAAGCTGGACGTCTCGCGGCAGACCGTGAACGCAGTGGAGACCGGCAAGTACGATCCCAGCCTGCCGCTGGCGTTCAAGATCGCGCGCCTGTTCGCGTTGCCCATCGAATCCATTTTCGCCCCCGAGGAATGACGGCATGAAACGTCCCCCACGCATCGCCATCATCGTCGTGCTGCTCACCACGGCGATGGCGGGGCGGCACCTGGTGATGTCCCGGCACGACGCGGCCGATGCCCATGCCTCCACCCAGGCGGCGACGCACACCGCGGTGCCGGCGGCCACCAACCCCGCGCCGCCGCGCGTCTGGCGACTCGGCTCCGTCGAACTGAAGCCGTGCGAGTTGCCGCAGCCGCACTCGGGCCTGTCGACTGCCGCGTGGTGTGCCGCCTTCCCGGTGCCGGAAAACCGCGCCGAGCCGCACGGTCGCATGATCACCCTGCGCCTGGCCGTGGTGCGCAGCAGCGCCCAGGTGCCGGCGGACGACATGCTCGCCTTCATCGCTGGCGGTCCCGGTCAGTCGGCCGCGGAAAGCTACGCCGGCATCGCGCCGGCCATGGCCCCGTTGCTGGCCCACCGTAACCTGCTGCTGCTGGACCAGCGAGGCACCGGCGCTTCCCATCCGCTGAGCTGCCGCGACGACGAGCCGGGTGCACCGGCAGGCGCGGCGGAAGTGCACGGCTTCGATGCCGGCGCGGTGCGGCGCGAGACGCAGCATTGCCTCGACCAGCTGTCGCAGGACGCGGACGTGCGCTTCTACACCACTACCGATGCCGTGGCCGATCTGGAGGATGTCCGCCGTGCGCTGGGTTCGCCGACGTTCGACCTGATCGGCGTGTCCTACGGCACGCGCGTGGCGCAGCAGTACGCCATGCGCCACCCCGATGGATTGCGCACCCTCGTGCTGGACGGCATCGCGCCCAATGCGCTGGTGCTGGGCGAGGACTTCGCGGTCAACCTCGACGCGGCCCTGAAGGCGCAGTTCGCCCGTTGCGAGGCGGACGACGCGTGCCGCGCGCGCTTCAGCGATCCCTACCAGACCCTGTTCCAGTTGCGCGACGCGCTGCGCGCGAACCCGCACATGGTCAGCTTCCGCGATCCGCAGAACTACGCTTCGGTGAAGCGCGTGCTCAGCGAGCACGCCCTGGCCACGGTGGTGCGCATGTTCGCCTATTCGCCGGAAACCGCCGCCTTGCTGCCCCTGTCCATCGATGCCGCCGCGCGTGGCGATGTCGGCCCCCTCCTGGGCCAGGCCAAGTTGCTCACGGGCGACCTGGGCGACACCATGGATGGCGGCATGCAGTATTCGGTGATCTGCAGCGAGGACGGCGACCTCCTGCAATCGCGTCCGCAGGACAAGGACACCATCCTGGGCGACACCATGATCGAAGCGTTTCGCGCGGCCTGTTCCGTCTGGCCACACGGCACGATGCCGGCCGACTTCCACCAGCCGCTGAAGAGCGCGGTGCCCACCTTGCTGATGTCGGGCGAATTCGACCCGGTCACGCCACCGCGTTACGGCGACGACGTGCTCAAGGGCCTGCCCAACGGCCGCCACCTGGTGCTTCGGGGCCAGGGCCACAACGTGATCTCGCGCGGCTGCATGCCACGCGTGCTCGACCATTTCATCGACACGGCCGACGCGAAGGCGCTGGACGTGACGTGCCTGGAGCGGCTGCGCCCGCTGCCGGTGTTCGTCGGATTCAACGGAGCCACGCCATGATCGAGGTAAGGGACCTGCACAAGGCCTTCGGCGCGGTGCGCGCCGTGAACGGCGTGAACTTCACCGCGCGCGACGGCGAGATCACCGGACTGCTCGGCCCCAACGGGGCGGGCAAGACCACCACGTTGCGCATGCTCTACACACTGATGCGGCCCGACGCCGGACAGGTGCTGGTGGACGGGATGGATGCCTACCAGGATGCGCTTGCGGTGCGCCGGCGCCTCGGCGTGCTTCCCGATGCGCGCGGCCTGTATAAACGGCTGACCGCCGCGGAGAACATCGATTATTTCGGCCGGCTGCACGGCATGTCGTCCGACCTGCTGGCGCGACGTCGCGAGGTCCTGATCGACGCGCTGGAGATGCGCGACATCGCCGATCGCCGTACGGAGGGTTTTTCCCAGGGGCAACGGGTCAAGACGGCCATCGCCCGTGCGCTGATCCACGATCCGCGCAACGTCCTGCTCGACGAGCCGACCAACGGCCTGGACGTGATGGCGACGCGCGCCATGCGCCGCTTCATGCGGCAGTTGCGTGACGAAGGACGCTGCGTGCTGTTTTCCAGTCACATCATGCAGGAGGTGGCCGCGCTGTGCGATCGCATCGTGGTGATCGCGCAGGGTCGTGTGGTCGCCGATGAAACGCCCGCCGCGCTGCTGGCGCAGACGGGCCAGGCCACGCTCGAGGATGCCTTCGTGACGATCATCGGTACCGACGAAGGATTGGCCGCATGAGCGCGTTCTCCGCGGTGTACTGGAAGGAAGTGCGCGAGAACCTGCGTGACCGGCGCACGCTGGTCAGCGCCCTGGTCACCGGGCCGCTGCTGGGTCCGATCATCTTCATCATGCTGATGAACGTCATGACCAATCGCGAGCTGGCCAAGGTCGATCGCAACATCGATGTCCCGGTCATCGGCGCGGAACTGGCGCCCAACCTGATGGCGGCGCTGAAAGGGGCCGGCATCGACGCGGACGCCGGCATGCCCGATCCGGAGAACGCGGTGCGCGAGCAGCGCGCCGATGTCGTGGTGCGCATCGCGCCGGACTACGCCAAGGCGTGGAACAAGGGCCAGAGCGTGCAGGTGGAGCTGATCTACGATTCCTCGCGTCGCGATGCGTCCACGCCGGTGGCGCGCGTGCGCAGCGTGGTGGAAAGCTACGGCCGCCGCGAGGGGGCGATGCGCCTCATCGCGCGCGGCCTGTCGCCGACCACGGCCTGGCCTGTGCAGGTGGCCGATCGCGACCAGGCCACGTCGCAGTCGCGATCCGCGCTGATGTTCTCGTTCCTGCCGTACTTCTTCACGCTCACCGTGTTCCTCGGCGGCATGTACCTCGCCATCGACCTCACCGCCGGTGAGCGCGAGCGTCAGTCGCTGGAGCCGCTGTTCGTCAATCCGGTAGCGCGCTGGAAGATCCTCGCCGGCAAGCTGGCGGCGATCTGCACGTTCTCGCTGGTCAGCCTGTTCCTCACCATCGCCGCGTTCATGACGGCGCCGTGGTTCATACCGACGGAAAAACTCGGTATCGCGCTCGACCTGGGCCTGCGCTTCGGCGCCCAGGTGGCTTTGCTGATGCTGCCGCTGATCCTGCTGCTGGCCGCGTTGCAGTCACTGGTGTCGGCCCTGGCCAAGAGCTATCGCGAGGCGCAGACCTACCTGTCCATCCTGATGATGATTCCCATCGTGCCGAGCGTGCTGCTCTCGGTCGTTCCGGTGCGCGCGGAGCCCTGGATGTATGCGGTGCCGCTGCTGGGCCAGAACCTGGGCATCGTGCAGCTGCTGCGCGGCGATGGCGTGCCCGCCTGGCAGATCGGCACCTGCCTGGCCGGCGGGTTTGCCGCCGCGTTGCTGGCCACGCTGGGCGCGGCCATGCTCTACCGTTCCGAGCGCCTGGCGATTTCGGCCTAGCGCCAGCGCAGGTCCACGCCGACCAGGAACGTACGACCGGGCGCGGGTTCGTCGTAGCGCCCGTTGCCGTCGTTGACGATCACCGAGCCGACCACGTGCCGGTCGGCAAGGTTGTCCACGCGGGCGAAGGTGTTGATCCGCCAGGGGCCATCGTCCACGACATAACCCGCCGACAGTCCGAACAGGGCGTAGCCCGCCGCCGAGGCCGTGCCCAGGTCGTTCGCCGAGGTCGCGCCCATCGCGTTCATGTCCAGCCCCGCCTGCCAGCCGAGCTCGGCACCGTAGGTCAGTGCAGCATACGCGGTGGATCGTGGCACGCCCGGAATGCGCGTGCCGGCCGCCACCGGCGTGTCGGGTGCGGCACAGCCGGTGCTGGCGCAGGTGAGGAAGGGCGTGCGGAAGCTCGCCTGCAGGTGCGTGTACGCCGCCACGAGGTGCAGGTCCGGTGCGATCTCGCTCTTGAACGACGCCTCGATGCCCTGGCGTCGCGAGCGCGCAATGTTCTGGTAGGTGGTGCGGCCGCCGAGGTTGGTCGCCACGGCCAGTTCGTCATCGCTGTCGGCGCGGAACAGGGCCAGCCCGGCTTCCGTGTGGTCCGAGGGCTGCAGCTTCAGGCCCACCTCGCCGTTGTGCGAGCGCGAGGGCCGCAGGTCGAAGGCCAGGCCAGCGCCGCCGTCGGCGCGGTAGCCCAGTTCGGAAAAGGTAGGCGTCTCGAAGCCGCGACCCCAGTTCGCATACACATGCGCCCACGGCGCCGCGCGCCACAGCACGCCGAACACCGGCGTGGTGGCGCTGTACGTCGTACTGCCGCTGTCGTCCGGATTGCCCGCCGCAACGTAGCGATCGGTGGAACGGAAACGTACTTCGCTGTGGCGCAGGCCGCCCATCAGGCTCCAGTCGTCGGCCACGCGCCAGGTGGCCTGCGCGTACTGGTCGAAGTCGAACACGCGGTCGATCTCGTCGCGTCGCTTGTCGCCGCGCACACCCAGCGTGCCGCCCACGAAGTTGTTGTAGCCCTGCCGATGCTGTGTCTGGTTGTCGTAGGCGATGCCGGTGGCGATCTCGAAGGGGCGGCCGGCCAGCGTGTCGCTCCAGGTCCAGCGGGCGTCGCCGCCACCGTACTCGTTGGCGAGGTCCACCACACCGCCCGAGTTACCCGGCTGCGCGACCTGCGTGGCCTTGGGTATCGACAGGTACTGGGTCACGCCGCGCTGCCCGTAGTAGCCCATGACGCGCAGGCTGTTCGCCGCATCCAGGCGCTGGTCCCAGATCAGTCCGGCCTGTTGCTGGTCGGCCGACTTGCGGGTGTTGTAGGTGTCGGCCACGGTGGCGACCTGGCGCGGATCGGCCTTGAACTGCGCCTTCGTCAGTCCGAGGGGATCCTGGGCATCCGGTATGTCCACCGTATTGACCACCAGGGTGAGCTTCGTGTCGTCGTCGATCTTCCAGCCGACCTTGGCATTGCCCGATTCCCGCCGTGCCGCGCTGTGGTCGCGGTAGCCGCTGGTGCGGAAATGACTGAGGTCGACGTTGTAATCCACGGGGCCGTCGACGCCGCGCGCGTTCACGGACGTGCGCAGGTTGCCATTGCTGCCGCCGGCAACGCCGAAGCGTAGTTCCGGCGGTTCGGTGCCGTCCGCGGTGAACAGCTGCACCACGCCGCCCGACGCATTGCCGTAGAGGGCCGAGAACGGGCCGCGCAAAACCTCCACGCGCGCCGCGGAGTCCAGGTTGAAATGCGACACCTGGCCCTGGCCGTCCGGCATCGTGGCGGGAATGCCGTCGGTATACAGGCGGATGCCGCGGATACCGAAGGTGGATCGCGCGCCGAACCCACGGATGGACACCTGCGTATCCTGCGCGTAATTCTGGCGATCGCGCGCCACGATGCCGGGAATGGACTGCACCCGTTCGGACAGGTTCACGTCCAGCGAGCCGTCGGGCGGCGTGGCCACCACGTCGATGGCCGCGGGAATGTCGTAGGGTGCCTGGGCGGTGCGGGTAGCCGTCACCACCACCGGTGCGAGGGTGGCTTCCTGGGCGGAGGCGGTACCCGCCAGTGCGATGAGCACGCCCGCGGCGAGCGGACGGAGGGGGGACGGCGACATGCGAAAATCCTGCGGGGGCGGGCGCCCGGTGAGGCCTGGCATGCTGCACTGCAACCGGTGTAGCGCTGGTGATGCCGCGTGCTAGCCTTCCGGGCCACATCCCCCCAAAACGGTGTCGCCATGAAGAAACTCGCTTTTGCCTGCGCCGGCCTGCTCGGCCTCGCGCTTTCGCACGCCGCCCTGGCTGCCGGCGCCCAGCAGCCGACGCGCACCGCATCGTCTACCGGCATCGACGCAGCGAGCGCCGCCCAGCTGGACAAGGCCGTGGCCGGTAGCTGGCGTTCGCCGGAGAACAAGGCGCGCGACATGTATCGCCACCCCCAGCAGACGCTGAGCTTCTTCGGTGTGCGCCCGGACATGACCGTCATCGAGATCTGGCCGTCCGGTGGCTGGTTCACCGAGATCCTCGCGCCCTACCTGCACGACAACGGCCACTACATCGGCGCGGTGGAAGCGGGCTCCAAGAGCACGGCGGCCCTGCAGAAGAAGTTCTCCTTCGCCCCGGCGCAGTACGGCAACGCGAAGATCATGGAGTTCAACCACAAGGCGCCGGTGCTGGGTGCGCCGGGTTCGGCCGATCGCGTACTGACCTTCCGCAACGTGCACAACTGGGCCGCCGACGGCAGTGCCGAGGCCATGTTCAAGGCCATGTTCGCGGTGCTCAAGCCTGGCGGCGTGCTGGGCGTGGAAGACCATCGTGCCGACGCCGGCAAGAAGCTCGACGACGTGGTCAACTCCGGCTACCTGCCGACCGACTACGTGATCAAGCTGGCCACCGACGCCGGGTTCAAGCTGGATGCGCAGAGTGAGATCAACGCCAACCCGAAGGACGACCACAACCATCCCAAGGGCGTGTGGACCCTGCCGCCGTCCTTCGACATGGGCGACACGGACAAGGCCAAGTGGCAGGCCATCGGCGAGTCCGACCGGATGACCCTGCGCTTCGTGAAGCCCACCGCCGCGAAGTGACGTGCTGGTCGCGCTGAACAAGCCCTTCGGGGTGCTGTGCCAGTTCACCGACGACGCCGGCCGGCGTACGCTGGCCGACGTCGTGCCGCACAAGGGCGTGTACGCGGCCGGTCGGTTGGACCACGACAGCGAAGGCCTGCTGTTGCTCACCGACGACGGCCGGCTGCAGCATCGCCTGGCCGATCCGAAGCACAAGCAGCCGAAGACGTACGTGGTGCAGGTGGAGGGTGTGCCGACGGAAGACGCCCTCGACCGGCTACGCCGGGGCGTCACGCTCAATGACGGCCCCACGTTGCCGGCCGGGGTGGAGGCGATCGACACACCCGACTGGCTATGGCTCCGCGATCCGCCCGTGCGCTTTCGCAAGACGGTGCCGGACGCGTGGCTGCGCATCGTGCTGCGCGAGGGGCGCAACCGGCAGGTGCGGCGCATGACGGCGGCCGTGGGACTGCCCACGCTGCGCCTGATCCGCGAGGCCGTCGGCGATTACCGACTCGACGGCCTGGCCCCGGGGGCCGTTCGGATCATCGACCCGACGCGTCAGACCGAGCGATAAGCGGTGACGAAGGCGGCGGCGCGTTCCCGCGTTCGTGACACGGGCTGGCCGGGTTTGTAGAGGTCGCTGCCCAGCCCGGCCCCGATGCAGCCGGCATCGAGGAACTGGCCCAGGTTCTCCGGCGTGACACCACCGACGGCCAGCAGCGGCACGTCCGGCGGCAGCACCGCACGAATGCTCTTGATGTACGCAGGGCCCAGGTTCGACGACGGAAACAGCTTGAGCGATTGCGCGCCGGCAGCCAGCGCCGCGAACGCTTCCGTTGGCGTCATGAAACCGATGGCGGTATAGAGATTGCGCTCGCGCGCCTTGCGGATGGTGGCGGGATCGGTGTTGGGCGTGACCATCAGGTGGCCGCCCAGGTCGGCCACCTGGGCGGCCGCCTCGGGCGACAGCACGGTACCCGCACCGACCAGCGCGCGTGCACCGGCCGTTTCCACCGCAAGCGGGATGCTGCGCTGCCAGTCGGGCGAATTCAGCGGGATCTCGATGGCGTCGAAGCCTTCGGCGATCAGCGCCTCGACATGGCCGACCACGTCGTCGGGCGTGATGCCGCGCAGGATCGCGATGAGGGGCAGGGCGGTGGGCCAGCTCATGACTGCACCTCGTGGCCGTAGCGCGCTTCGGGCAGGCCGCGCCCTCGCGGCGGCGTGCCGATGAAGATCGCGCCGTTGAGTGGCTCGTCGCGGAACGTGGCCTCGTCGATACCCTTGTGCGCGGAGGTGATCACCATCTGCGCCAGGTCCGTCCCGGCAAAGCTGACGCAACTGGGCTGGCGCGCGGGCAGCGGGATGATCGCATCGATACGGCCATCCGGTGCGTAGCGGACCACGCGCGACGCGCCCCACTGGGCGTTCCACAGGAAGCCGTCGGCGTCGATGGTGGAGCCGTCCGGCTCGTGGCCGGCATCGATTTCGGCAAAGCCGCGGATGCGGTCCACCTCGCCGGTGTCGGCGTCGTAGTCGCAGGCCATGATGCGGGCCGTCGGCGAATCGGTGAAGTACATCGTTTCCCCGTCGGGGCTGAAACAGATGCTGTTGGTGATCGCGGCCTTGGGCAGCGCCAGGCGACCCAACTGGCCGTTCTTCGTGTAGCGCCAGAACGAGGCGATCTGCTCGGGGCCGCGTTCGTTCAGCGTGCCGAAAATGAAGTTGCCGCCGCGGTCGCAGCGCCCGTCGTTGGTGCGCGTGCCGGGAAGATCGGCCTCGATGTCGTCCAGCACATGCAGGCGGCCATCGCGCGTGTCGAACCGGCCCAGCTGTTTCTCCATCGCCAGCAGAAGGACGCCCGGCTCGTGGGTCAGCGCGAAGCAGCCGACGCGTGCCGGCAGCACATGCTCACGCACCACGCCGGTGGCCGGGTCGTAGTCGTGGATGGTGGACGAGGCGATGTCGGTCCAGCGGACCACGCCCATCAGGTCGTCCCAGATCACGCCTTCGGCGTGGGCCTGGCGCTGCGGGGAAAGGGGTTTGAACGCATCGGTCATCAGCGGTGTCGCCTGTGTTCGTTGGCCGGATCGCCTGGGCGGCCCGGCGGGGAAAGGGTTACGCGACCAGCCCACGGCGACGGGCCACCGCGATGGCGCCGGCGCCGGCCAGGTCGCACTGCTGGTCGTCGCCGACTACCGTCAGCATGCCGGAGAAGAAGTCGTCGTCCTCGACCAGCCGCGCGATCGCTTCGCGGAGTATGGGCTTGCCGCTGACGACGAAGCGTGTACCCGGGTGCATCCGGATCGCGCTGGAGTGTTTCAGCGTGAGGATATCGGAGGCGAGCACGGCACCGAGCAGGAAGTTGGCCCGTGCATTGGCGTCACGGTCGGTGAACTGGTCGAGGATGCGCACGCTGAAGCAGGCGCGCCCCAGGCCGACTCGCTGGGCGGCGCCAGCGCCGGCCAGCAGCATCTCCGCATCGATGTGCGTGGCGAAACCGTCCTTCAGCGACCCGGCCAGGATCGTCTCGTGCGAGATCACCTGCAGCAGCTCGCCGGCCAGGGTGGTGACGCAGCCGTCGATGCGACCCTTCGTATCGATGCCGACGAACTTGGAGTGCGAGCCGGGCAGCGCGATGACCGCCGGTTCGGCCAGTGCAAGGCGTTCGACCAGGGCGAGCGCCTCGGTTTCCTCGCCGCGCATCATGTCCATGGCCTCGACGTTGTGCAGGTCGATGGGCGCCACGGCGTTGCGCACGCCCGGCACGAACCCGATGGGCGCGTGCCAGACGCCCTCGATCCGCACTTCGCGCATCGCGGCGGCCAGCTCGTCGATACCGGCCGGCGCGGGCACATGAGGGATCTCGCACAGGCCCATGTTCGAGGTGATCATGCCCGAGGCCAACACGGGGCCGATGTCGCTTTGGGTCATCCCGGCGGCGAAAAGCACCCCGGCGATGGCATCGCGCAACGCCTGTTCGAGCTTGCCGGTGTTGCCGGTGATGGCAGTGTCGCGTACGCCCACCGGACGCGTTGTCATGGCGACGGCCTCGCCGTCCTGCCAGGCGGTGACGCGGGTGTTGGTCGTGCCGGTGTCGATGGTCAGGATATTCATCACGTGTCCGCTGGAGGGCATGCCTCGTGTTCTGTTCGGGTGGACCGCGCCTGTGCCTCAGCAGTCGCCCGCGGATTTCTTCCGGCGCCACCAGATCACCGCCAGCGCGATCATCGCCGCGGCGATGGCCAGCCAGATGCCGGTCTGCCCGCGACGAATCCACATCGACAGCCAGGCGTGGTTGTGCGCACCGAAATAACCCAGGTAGACCCAGATCGGCACGCTGATGGCGGCGGCCAGGCCGTCCAGCAGCAGGAAGCGGAAGAATCCGACGCGATGCGTCGCGCCGGCGGTGATGAACACCGCGGTGCGCATGCCGGGCAGGAAGCGCGCCACGAACATCATGCGGTTGCCGTATTTCTCGAATTTTTCCTGCACCTTCGTGTAGCGCTCCGGCGTGAGCAGGCGGGACACCACACGCCAGCTCATGATCCGCGCGCCGAAATGGCGACCCAGCAGGAACATAGTGGAATCGCCCACCAGCACACCGGCCATGCCGATGCCGACCATGGTGTGCACGTCGCCGTAGCCCAGGCCCGTGATGATGCCGCCGGCGACCAGGGTGATGTCCTCGGGCAGGGGCACGCCCGCCCCGCAGAGCATCAGGGCGAAGAACACGGCGGCATAGCCATTGCGACCGAAGAAGTCGACGAGGTCGTTGAGAAGATCCATCAGTGGCGCGTGAAGCCGGCTGGGGCCGGTCCCTTGGAAGAACGAGGCGGGGATGATCCCATGGATCGTGTTACGGCGGCGGTGCGCCGCATCATTCGCCGGCCGCCCGGGCCGGTGCGGCCCGCGCCGCCAGCAACACGCGCAGCTCGGCTTTCTCCGTGTCGTCGAGGATGCCCTCGCGGCTGCGGGCGATCAGCTGTTCACGGCGTTGCATGGTGGCCTGGCGCTCCATCTGGGTAAGGGCGTCGTGGAACTCCACGCGCTGCATGTCCGCCTCGCCCACCACGTCCGCGGCCATCAGTTTCTGCAGGGACGCGTATTCGGGGCGTTCCATGAAATGCTCGACCAGCACGGCGGGGCGGATGCCGGGGCGCGCGCGCGCCACGTCGAGCAGTTCGGAGAGCAGGCCGACGCCGGGACGGTCCAGGCGCAGGAACGGGTAGGGCGGTTCGACCTCCGCGGCCAGCTCCGGCTGGGCCAGCAGCAGCGTGATGGCGCTGCGGACCAGGCTGCGCTGGACATTGGCCGGGCGCATCGTGTCGGGCCGGCGGACGGGCGGCTCCGGTTCGAGCACGGCACGGGCGCCGGTGCGCCGCTCCAGTTCCTGGCCCATCAGGTCGCGGAAGGCGCCGTCGGGCAGCTTGGCGATCAGCGGCCGTGCCCGCTCCGCCAGGCGTGCCCGGCCGTCGAGACGGCTGATGTCGACGTCACGACCCAGTTCCTCGAAAAAATATTCCGACATGGGCATGGATTCCTTCATGCGTTTCTCGAAGCCGTCCTTGCCTTCCTTGCGCACCAGCGTGTCAGGGTCCTCGCCGTCGGGCAGGAACAGGAAGTGCGCCTGGCGTCCGTCGCGCATGCGCGGCAGCACCGATTCCAGCGCGCGCCAGGCCGCGGCGCGACCCGCCCGGTCGCCGTCGAAGCAGAAATACACATCCGGCGCGGCGCGGAACAGCACCTCGGCATGGTCGGGCGTGGTCGCCGTGCCCAGCGTGGCCACGGCGATGGGCAGGCCCGCCTGGTGCAGGGCGATGACATCCATATAGCCCTCGACCACCATGATCCGCGTGAGCTGCTGGTGCGCCTGCTTCACCTGCCACAGGGCGAACAGCTCCTTGCCCTTGTGGAACAGCGGGGTTTCCGGGGAATTGAGGTACTTGGGGCTCTGTTCCGACGACAGTACGCGCCCGCCGAAGGCGATGACACGCCCGCGCCGGTCGAGGATGGGGAACATCACCCGTTCGCGGAAACGGTCGTAGCGATTGCCACGCTCGTTGCTGGCGACCATGCCCGCCTCGTTCAGCAGCTGCCGGCGGCGGTCGCTGGTGCCCAGTGCCTTGAGCACGCCGTCGAACCCCGCTGGAGCCCAGCCGATGCGGAAGCGCTTGACGATCTCGTCGTCCAGCCCGCGGCCATCGACATAGGCCTTCGCTTCCGGGCTGCCGCCCAGCTCGCGCTGGTAGAAGCTGGCCGTCTCGTCGAGCAGGGTGTAGAGGTCGCTGCGATCTTCGCGCGGCTTGTCGTCGCGGCCGCCCTCGTAAGGCACCTTGAGGCCCGCGGACTGGGCCAGCTCCTCGATGGCGTCGGGAAACTCGAGCCGGTCGTAGTCCATGATGAACTTGATCGCGCTGCCATGGGCACCGCAACCGAAGCAGTGGAAGAACTGCTTCTGGGGGCTGACATAGAAGGAGGGTGAGCGTTCGTTGTGGAACGGGCAGCAGGCCGTCCACTCGCGCCCGGCCTTTTTCAGCGGGACGCGCCGCTCGATCACGTCGACGATGTCGACGCGGGTCAGCAGTTCATCGATGAAACTGTCGGGAATACGGCCGCGCATCAGTTGCCTAGGATGCCATGCATCCGGCTCCGTATGGCGTCCGCATTCCCGACGGGCGCGATCAGAACGCCAGGTGGAAGACGCCGATGACGGCCAGGATCGCGATCACGAACAGGATCAGGAAGATGGCGAAGCAGATCTTGGCGATCGTGCCGGCAACGCCCGACACGCGGCTGAAGCCGAGCGCGCCGGTAACGAGGGCGATGAGACCGAAAATAATGGCGTACTTGAGCATTGGGGATTCCCGTCGAGCGCCGGAGGAGGGTCCCGCCAGCTGCGGTGCGGAGAATGCTCACAAATGTGTAGGGCTGCCGTGAATATGTCACGCCGATGTCACCCCCCAACCATCCCCTGACGGGTGGAAGGCACCGTGCGTAGGAGCGCACGACGTGCGCGAAAAGCCAACAGCGCGAAGACGAGGCAAGCGCCATTTTTCCAGCGTAATCGCGAAAAGATGTCGCGCGCGTACGCGCGCTCCTACACGGTCGGTCCGGCCGCTGGTCAGACCAGGCGGGCTTTGACCTTGCCTGCCACGGCGCCCATGTCGGCGCGGCCGGCGGCCTTTTCCTTCACCAGGGCCACGACCTTGCCCATGTCGCGGGCGGTGGTGGCACCGGTCTCGGCGATGGCGGCTGCGATCACGGCGTCCAGTTCGGCCTCGCTGAGCTTGGCGGGGAGGTAGCCGTCGATGACGCCCATCTCGTAGCGCTCGATGTCGGCCAGGTCGGTGCGGCCGGCCTTGTCATACTGCTCGATGGAGTCGCGACGCTGCTTCTGCATCTTCTCCAGCGCCGCCAGCACCTGGGCGTCGTCCAGTTCGATGCGCTCGTCCACTTCGCGCTGCTTGATCTGGGCCTGCATCAGGCGGATAACGGCCAGGCGGTCTTTCTCGCCGCCCTTCATGGCGGCCTTCATGTCTTCGGTGATCTTTGCCTTCAGGCTCATGTCTTTTCTCCGGGACGACGAAAAGCCGGCTTCACCTTTCGGCGAAGCCGGCTCGGGATTCCGCCTGATTGCGGCGGCAGCGGGCGAACGCGCCAGCCGCGGGTCCAGCACCCGGCCTGACGGCCGGGCCGGCAATCAGTACATGCGGGTCCGGCGCGTCGTGTCGCGGGACAGACGGCGCAGGTGACGCTTCACCGCGGCAGCGCGCTTACGCTTACGCTCCTGGGTCGGCTTTTCGTAAAATTCGCGCTTGCGCGTTTCGGCCAGAACGCCAGCCTTCTCGCACGTACGCTTGAAGCGGCGAAGGGCAAGCTCAAACGGCTCGTTCTCGCGGACTTTAACGCTCGGCATGGAAACTCCACTTGTTTAAACTGACCCGTCTACCCGGGTGAGCCGCGGATTATAACGTGATCGATTCGAAAAATTCAAAGCCCGTGTTGGGCGTGGAAACCTCCTGCGACGAGACGGGGGTGGCCCTGCTCCGCTGGGACCCGCAGCAGCCGGGCCGCGGCCTGCTTTCCCACGCGTTGTTCAGCCAGATCGCCCTGCACGCCGAATACGGCGGCGTGGTGCCCGAACTGGCCAGCCGCGACCACGTGCGCAAGCTGGTGCCGCTGGTACGCCAGGCCCTGAAGGATGCCGGCCTGGCGCCCGCGGACCTGGGCGGCGTCGCCTATACCGCCGGCCCCGGCCTGGTCGGGGCCCTTCTGGTGGGCGCCTCGGCGGCGCGTGCCATGGCCTGGGCCCTCGGCATCCCTGCCATCGGGGTCCATCACATGGAAGGGCACCTGCTGGCGCCCCTGCTGGAAGACGACCCCCCGGAGCCCCCGTTCGTGGCCCTGCTGGTCTCGGGCGGTCATTCCATGTTGGTGGCGGTGAAGGCCATCGGTGAGTACACCATCCTGGGCGACACCCTGGACGACGCGGCGGGCGAGGCGTTCGACAAGACCGCCAAGCTGATGGGCCTGCCGTACCCGGGTGGACCGGCCCTGGCCAGGCTGGCCGAGCAGGGCACGCCTGGCCGATTCCGCTTCTCCCGGCCCATGGTCGACCGGCCGGGCCTCGACTTCAGCTTCTCCGGCCTGAAGACCCAGGTACTGCTGGCGTGGCAGGCCTCCGACAAGACGGCGCAGACCCGCGCGGACATCGCACGGGCCTTCGAGGAGGCCATCGTCGACACGCTGGCGATCAAGTGCCGGCGCGCCCTGGAGGCCAGTGGCGCCCGGCGGCTGGTGATCGCCGGTGGCGTCGGCGCCAACAAGCGCCTGCGCGAGCAACTGGCGGACGCCGCGGCGAAGGACGGTTTCCGGGTGTATTTCCCGCGGATGGCCTTCTGTACCGACAACGGGGCCATGATCGCCCTGGCCGGCGCCATCCGCCTGGCCGCCGGCCAGCACCAGGACGCTACCATCGAAGTGCATCCGCGCTGGAGCCTGGAGAGCCTGCCCGCCGCATGACGCGTCGTTGCTTACGGTTGCACAAAAGGCATCCGTCGCCGACCCTGTAAGCCCTTCGCATCACCAGACACCCGCATGGATATCGTCTTCATCGAAGACCTGCGCATCGACGCGGTCATCGGCATCTACGACTGGGAACGCCGTATCCGGCAGACGCTGTCGTTCGACATCGAGATGGCCTTCGACAATCGCAAGCCGGCGGAAACCGACGACATCGAGCAGACGCTCAACTACAAGTCGGTCTCCAAACGCCTGCAGGCCTATGTCGAGGCGTCCAGTTTCGGCCTCGTCGAGACCCTGGCGGAACGTTGCGCGCAGATCGTCCGCGAGGAATTCGGCGTGGCCTGGGTGCGCCTGAAACTGTCCAAGCCCGGTGCCGTGCGCGGCGCGAAAGCCGTGGGTGTCCGCATCGAACGCGGCACCCGACCGGAATGATTCCCAAGGAGGCCCCGTTCAACGTCATGGAAGAGTTCCTCGCATCCCCCGAACTGAAACGGGTGGCCTTCGTCGCCGGCCTGTTCCTCGCGGCCTGGCTGGTCGGCCTGCTGGGCCGGGTGTTCCTGCATCGCGTAGTGCGCGTGGCCACCCGTCACACCGCCTGGCGCTGGGACGACGCCCTCTACGAATACGGTGCGTTCCGCTGGCTGGCGCGGATGCTCCCCGCCATCGTCGTCTACTACGGCATCGCCCTGTTCCTCTCGGTGGCCGACGACGACATGGGTGCCTTCATCCGCAACCTGGCCGTGTGCTGGATGATCGTCTGCGTGATCGCCGCGCTGGGTCGCGCCCTGATCGCCTTCGAATCGCTCTACAGCGCCACGCCGGCAGGCAAGCGTTCCATCAAGGGCGTCGTGCAGCTGATGCAGCTGGCCTTGTGGATCGTCGCGCTGGTGCTGGTCATCACCAAGCTCACCCACCAGAGCATCGGCCTGTTGCTGTCCGGCATCGGCGCCATGTCAGCTGTGCTGCTGCTGGTGTTCAAGGACACCATCCTCGGCTTCGTCGCCGGTATCCAGCTCAGCACCAACGACATGCTGCGCGTGGGCGACTGGATCACCATGGCCTCGGCCGGCGTCGATGGCGATGTCGTCGACATCACACTGCACACGGTGAAGGTGCGCAACTTCGATCGCACCATCGTGACCGTGCCCACCTGGCGCCTGATCGCGGAATCGTTCCAGAACTGGCGCGGCATGTCCGAATCGGGCGGCCGGCGGATCAAGCGGGAGTTGTTCATCGACGCCGCAGGCGTGCGTTTTCTCGAGGACGAGGAAATCGAACGCTTCGGCAAGGTGCACCTGCTCACCGGTTACCTCGCACGCAAGCGCGAGGACATCGCGCGGTGGAACGAGGCCCTGGGCGAGCCCGGCAAGCTGCCGGTCAATCGCCGCCGGCAGACCAATATCGGCGCCTTCCGCGCGTATGCCGATGCTTACCTCGCGGCCCATCCGGACGTGCACGACAGGATGACCCGCATGGTCCGCATGCGCGATCCGGGCGCGCTGGGCATCCCGCTGGAAATCTACGCGTTCACCAACACGGTGGTCTGGCTCGACTACGAGCGGATCCAGGCGGACATCTTCGACCACCTCATCGCCATCCTCCCCGAGTTCGGCCTGCATCCGTTCCAGCAGCCGTCAGGCGGCGACCTGCGCGAAGGTTTCGCGGCCCTGCGTGCGTCGTCCGCCGCGGCGATCGCACCGGGGGGCGACTGAATGGGGCGCGCCTACCTCAGCCTCGGTTCCAACATCGACGCCGCACGCTGGCTCGGCGCGGCGGTGAGGGAACTGCGTGCGCGGTTCGGCCCGCTGGACGTCTCGCCCGTCTACCGTAGCGCTGCCGTCGGCTTCGACGGTCCCGATTTCCTCAACCTTGCCGTGGCGATGGACAGCGACCTCGAGCCGGAGGCCCTGAACGACTGGCTACACGCGCTGGAGGACCGCCACGGGCGTGTCCGCGGCGGCGAGCGCTATGCGGACCGCACGCTCGATGTCGACATCGTGCTCTATGACGACCGGGTGCTGCGAGGGCCAGGGCACCTCGAGTTGCCGCGGGGCGAACTGCGCCATGCCTTCGTCCTCAAGCCGCTGGCCGATATCGCGCCGGCCGTGCGCCATCCGGTCGATGGGCGCACCCTCGGCGAATTGTGGTCAGCCTTCCCGGCAGACAGCGAGCCGCTGGCGCGGGACGAGGCCTGCACGGCGGCGGTCCAGGCGGGCGGCCGATGCGCCGGGTCATGACCACCCGCGGTGGCAGCGCGTCGGGCAAGGTGATACAACGCGTTCCACCTAAGGGGCTATAAGGAGCGGCAATGGGTAAGTTCGCACGCAGTTGGGCGCTGATGAAGGCGAGCGCCCGCATCCTCCGCCAGGACAAGGAACTGATGCTTTTCCCGCTGTTCGCGGGCATCGCGTCGCTGCTGGTGATCGCCACCTTCGCCTGGCCGGTCATCGCCATGATCGGCACCCACCATGCCGACTTCGAAGGGCAGCGCCGCCACGTCTCGCCGTTGTTCATGCTGGTCAGCTTCGCGTTCTATTTCGTGCAGTACAGCGTAGTCATCTTCTTCAACGTGGCGCTGGCCTCCGCTGCCATGATCCGCCTCGACGGCGGCAATCCGACGCTTGGCGACGGCCTTCGCGCCGCGCGCGGCAAGCTGCCGAACATCATCGGCTACGCACTCGTGGCCGCCACGGTGGGCATGATCCTGCGCGCCCTGCAAGAGCGCCTCGGGTTCGTCGGCCGCATCGTGGCCGGTGTGCTCGGCTTCGGCTGGACGGTCGCTACCTTCCTCGTCGTGCCGGTGCTGGCCGCCCAGGACATCGGCCCGGTGGACGCGGTGAAGCGCAGCACCTCGCTGCTGAAGCAGACCTGGGGCGAAAACCTCATCGGCAATGCCGGCATCGGCGTGGCTGGCGGCGTGCTCACCCTCTGCCTGCTGTTCGCCAGCGGCCTGCTGTTCTTCGGCGCGTTCGCCACGCACTCGGTGGCATTGATGGTCGCCGTCGGCGTCGCCGCCGTGATCGCCCTGGTCGCGCTCACGCTGTTCCAGTCGGCGATGCACGGGGTGTACTCCGCAGCGCTGTATCGGTTCGCTACCGAAGGCGATCCGGGGCAGGGCTTCGATCGGGCGCTGCTTGAATCGGCGTTCCGCCAGAAGAAGTGAGCCATGGCCCGATCCGCGCATCTTCCGATCAGGCAGGAAGCCCCGTGCGTGTGCTGCCCATTGCCGGATAAACGGATGGGTTTGACAGGCGATACCGGCCGCCTATAGTCGGTGTCGTCGGCGGTGGCCCTATCGCCGACGTGGAGTCCATTCGGCACGGCACCCCGCCGTGCGCCGGCTCAACTCAGATGGTCAACGCACGACCGCCATCGACCCGGATCACCTGGCCGGTGGTGTAGTGCGCATCTTTCAGCAGCCAGCGCACGGCTTCCGCGACATCCCGCGGGTCGCCCTTGCGGGCCATCGGTGTCTTGGCGAGCAAGGCATCGACCGCCTCATCCGGCTTGCCGGCCATCGGCCACAGGATGGCGCCCGGCGCTACGGCGTTCACGCGGACGTCCGGCGCCAGGTCCTTCGCCAGCGCCTGCGTCAGCATGACCAGCGCGGCCTTGGCCATCGAGTAGACGGTGTGTCCTCCCAGGGGGCGCTCCGCGTAGATGTCGACGATATTGACGATCGCCCCGCGTGCCTCGCGCAACGCCGGCGTGGCGGCCTGGGCCAGGAAGAACGGTCCGCGCGCGTTCGCGGCGAACAGGTCGTCCCAATGCGCCGGCGTGGTCTGGCCGATCGGCGTGGGGTAGAACGCCGAGGCATTGTTGACCAGGCCGTCGAGCCGGCCGAAGCGGGAAAGCACGGCGCCGATCAGCGCCTCGGGCGTGGCATCGTCTTCCAGTGCGCCGGCGAAGGTCGCGGCGCTGTCCGCGCGCACGCCGTTGAATTCCGCGGATAGCGCCTCGGCATCGGCGGCGGACCGGTGGTAGTGGATCGCCAGGGTGCAGCCGGCGGCATGCAGGTGCCGCGCGATCGCTGCGCCGACACGACGCGCGCCGCCGGTCACGAGAACAACGCTTTGCTGGTTCACACGACACTCCCTGTACGGCCGGTGGCGAGCTTGACGCAAACGCCGCGCGGCGTCACTTCCCGTCGGTGTCCGGTGCCATCGGCGCCATCGGCGGCTCGACGTCCTCGACATGCACCTCGCCGCTGAACAGCTCCATGGCGCTTTTGGCGACATGGTTGGTGTCGTAGTAGGCATACGCGCCCACGCCCATGGCGCCGACGATGGGCAGCCAGCGGGAGATGCCCTTGCCCACGGCGCGCTTGGACACGCTGACGCCGATGCGGCCGGCCACGCGCTGGAGCACGCCCCCGGCCGCCCGGCGGAACACCAGGCGGTCGCCGACGCGCATGGCGATGTCACGGAAAGCCTGCGCGGCGGTATGCCGGAACAGGCACCAGAGCATCTGTTCCCGGCCCAGGCTGGCCGTCTTGCCATAGGCCGCAGCGATATCGCTGACCAGCTGCCCCTGGATGCGCCAGATGGCGACCAGTTCCGGCAACACGGTAAGCCAGCCGACCGGGCCCGGGGGCAGGGCGAGCGACCCGGCGGTCAGGCCGGCCTTGCGGGCCGCGGCGGCGGCGAGCTGCTGGCACTTCTCTTCCACTGTGGCGGGCGAGGCAGCCGCCACGTCGCTTTCCGGGATATGGCTGACGAAGCTCAGGATGGCCCGGGTGACCGGGCTTTCGGTGCGGTCGGCGACCACGGCAATGATTTCTTTCGAGGTGGAGGTGGCGTCGTGCTTCGCCATCGGGGCAGTTCCATGGAATCGAGGGGACCATGGTCGCCTTGGGGGCGTGAGTCGTCCATGAAGCGGGTTCGCGGTATGCTTTGAGACAAATCTCAGGGCCGAAAGCGGTCTGAAAGGTCGAAACGCCATAGTCGCCGCACCGAAATTCCCCCTTGCTGCGCCTGTCGTCAGTAACGTTATAACATTCGTAAGAAGAGTCCCCGATGACCCCTGTTCGCCTCGCCTTCTGCATCGCGCTTGCCCTTTCCGCCGCGCCGGCCTTCGCCACCGACGAAGCGCCCCCGCAAAAAGCCACGAACCTGGGCGAGGTCGATGTCAATGCGCGCCTGGACGAGGCCCGTAACAGCCTGTCGCCGGACACGGGCAGCAGCCAGTACGTGATGAGCCGCCAGACGATCCAGGCGTTGCCCCTGGGCGATTCCACCCCGCTCAACCAGGTCGTGCTCCAGGCGCCGGGCGTGGTGCAGGATTCCTACGGCCAGCTGCACGTGCGTGGCGACCACGCCAACCTGCAGTACCGGATCGACGGCGTGCTGATCCCCGAGAGCATCGGCGGCTTCGGCCAGACGCTGGACACCCGCATGATCGACAGCGTGAAGCTGCTCACCGGCGCGTTGCCCGCGCAGTACGGCGAGCGCACCGCGGCCATCGTGGATATCACCACCCGTACGCCGAAGGATGGCGTCGGCGGCAGCGTCGGCATCACCGGTGGCCAGTTCGGCACCGTGAACCCCAATGCGACCCTGTTCGGCAAGAAGGACGACTGGAGCTTCTTCCTGACGGCCAACTACCTGAAGAACGATGTCGGCATCGAGAACCCGACCGCCAGCCGCAACGCCATCCACGACCACACCAACCAGGTGAAGGCATTCGGCGACGTTTCCTACCTCATCAACAACGACACGCGCATCAGCTTCATGTTCGGCGCGACCAACAACCGCTTCGAGATCCCCAACAACCCGGGGCAGACGCCGCAGTTCGGCTACCTGGACGTCACCAACTTCGATTCCGCGCAGCTCGACGAGCGCCAGCAGGAAAAGACCCGGTTCGGCGTGCTCAGCCTGCAGGGCAAGATGGGCGACACCGCTTACCAGGTCTCGGCCGGTGAGCGTTACAGCAGCCTGGACTTCACGCCCGACGACATCGGTGACCTGATGTTCAACGGCGTCGCTTCGGACGTGCGCCGCGCGAACCGCGCCACCACGCTGCAGGCGGATTTCGCCACGCCGCTGGGTGACAGCCATACCCTCCGCTACGGCATTTACGGCGAGTTCGAGCGCGCCACGTCGACCAACAACGCCCTGGTGTTCCCGGCCGACGGCGACGGCAACCAGACCTCCACCACGCCGCTGAACATCCTCGACAGCAGCCGCATCCTGGCGCGCACGTACGCGCTCTACCTGCAGGACGAGTGGAGCATCGGCGATAAGTGGACGGTGAACTACGGCGTGCGCGCCGACAAGTACAACGCGTTCAAGCCGGAAAGCCAGCTCAGCCCGCGCCTGGGCGTGGTCTACCAGCCGGTGGACGGCACCACGATCCACGCCGGCTACTCGCGTTACTTCACGCCGCCGGCCAGCGAGTCGATCAGCCCCACCTCGATCGCCAAGTTCGTCGGCACGACCAACGCGCTGCCGGACAACGGCAACGACACGCCGCTGGCCGAGCGCAGCAGCTACTACGACGTGGGTATCTCGCAGAAGCTGGGCACGCAGTGGACCGTGGGCCTGGACAGCTACCGGCGCAACGTGTCGCGCATCCAGGATGAAGGGCAGTTCGGTGCCGCTGTCGTCTATTCGACCTTCAACTACGACCAGGGCAAGGTCAAGGGCGACGAGCTGACCGTCAACTACGACGGTGGCGCGCTGACCGCCTACTTCAACTTCTCGTACAACCGCTCGGTGGGCAAGCGCATCATCACCGGCCAGTACAACTTCGCTCCGGACGACCTGGCCTACATCCAGGACCACTTCATCCACCTCGACCACGACCAGAAGTACACCTCGTCGGGCGGCATCAGCTACGCGTTCGACGACAGCACACGCATCGGGGCGAACTACCTGTTCGGCTCGGGCCTGCGTCGCGACGGCATCGTCCCCAACGGCGACACCATGCCGGCGTACTTCCAGCTCAACCTGAGCGTGGCGCACGACTTCAACCTGACCAGCGTGGGCGCGACACACGCGCAGTTCGCCCTGGTCAACGCGCTGGATCGCACCTACCAGCTGCGTGACGGCTCGGGCATCGGCGTGGGCGCACCGCAGTTCGGGCCGCGCCGTGGCGTGTTCCTCTCGCTGCAGCAGGACTTCTGAGTCCTCACATCGAGGTGACCATGCGGTCATGCCTTCCATTATCCTGAAGGCATGACCGCCAAGCTTCCCGATCCCGGCGCCGACGAGCGCGCCCACTCCGACCATCTGTCCGCCCTGCTCCGCGAGGAGATCGCGAGCCACGGTCCCATGCCGTTCTCCCGTTTCATGGAGCGGTGCCTCTACGCGCCGGGCCTGGGTTACTACAGCGCAGGCAAGACCAAGTTCGGTGCGGATGGCGATTTCGTCACCGCGCCGGAACTGGGCACGCTGTTCGCCCGCTGTGTCGTCCGCGCGTTCGAACCGGTACTGGCCTCGCTGGGGCCGGAGGCCGATGTGCTCGAGATCGGCGGCGGCAGCGGCGCCTTCGCCGAAGCGGCACTGCGCGCCCTGGATGCCGCCGGCCGTGCGCCGCGACGGTTCATGATCCTGGAACCCAGCGCTGACCTGCGCGAGCGACAGCGCGAGCGGCTGCAGGCCACCCTGCCGGCCGATGTGGCCGCACGTGTGAGCTGGCTGGACGGTCCGCTGGAAACGGAGTGGGAGGGCGTGATCTTCGCGAATGAAGTCATCGATGCCCTGCCGACCACACGGATCACGGCCCGCGAGGGCGAAATCTACGAAGAGCACGTGGTGCTCGACGGCGAGGGCCGGTTCATGCGCAGCGATCGACCGGCGGATGCCCTGGTCCGCGGCGCCGTGCGCCATGTAGAGCGCGACCTGGGCCGCGACTTCGCCGATGGCTACCGCACCGAGATCCTGCCGCAGCTGCCGTACTGGATGCAGGCGGTGGCCGGCACGCTGCGTCGTGGCGCGATGCTCTTCGTCGACTACGGCTACACCCGCGGGGAGTTCTACCTGCCCGAGCGCACCGACGGCACGTTGCGCGCGTTCTATCGCCATCGTGCCCACAACGACGCCTTCCACCTGCCGGGCCTGCAGGACCTGACCGCATCGGTGGACTTCACGGCGCTGGCGGAGGCGGGCAACAACGCGGGGTTCGGCGTGGCCGCCTACCTGTCGCAGGCGCGGTTCCTGATCGCCGCTGGCTTGCAGGACGTTTTCGAGGACGACTACCTGGCTCTGACCGACGAAGCGGCGCGCTTCCGGTTGTCACAGGAAGTAAAGAAGCTGACCTTGCCCGACCAGATGGGCGAGCGCTTCCAGGTGATGATGTTCGCCAGGGACATCGACCCGGGCGTGTTGCCGGCCGAGGTGATGGCGGCGGACCAGGGCTCCCGTCTGTAAGTCTCGCCGGACCGGGCGTCAGGCGGTAGGGCGGGGCACGGCGGCGATGGCCGCGGCCTGGGCTTTCTTCATCGCCTCGCCGATGGCGGGGCCCTGCAAGCCCCGTTCGACGAAGGGCTGTGAGGTGACGGCCGCAGCCGCGGTGCGGCAGCTGCGCAGGAAGTCGGCCTGCGGATAGGGCGCATCGGCACTACCGGCGCGTCCACGTTTGTCGGCCATGCAGGCGAGCAGGAACGTCTCCAGGCGCTCCGGTCGGCGCAGGGCGCCCAGGGCATCGAGCAGGCGGAGGACGGTGGTCGGCTTCAGTTCGAACGCCATGTGCGCGTTGAGGTGGTGCTTGCAGACCATCTCGGCCATGAAGGCGTATTCCGCAGGCACCTTCAGCCGGGCGGATAGTTCGCGAACGGGCTCGACGCCCCGCTGCTCGTGCATGATGTGCCGGGGCAGCACATGCGCCGGTGTCAGGGCCTTGCCCAGGTCGTGGGTCAGCGCGCACCAGCCGACCAGCGCATCACCCGGGGCCAGCACCGCCGCGGCATCCAGCACCATTTGCACGTGGATACCCGTATCGATTTCGGGGTGGTATTCCGGCCGCTGGGGGACGCCGTAGAGCGCATCCACCTCGGGAAACAGCAGGCGCAGGGCGCCGGTGTCCCGCAGCACCTGCAGGAACACCGACGGCCGGGGTTCGGCCAGTGCCTTGCGCGTTTCGGTCCACACGCGCTCGGGCACGAGGTGATCCACCTCGCCGTCGTCCACCATGCGCCGCATCAGCGCCAGGGTATCGTCGGCGACCGTGAAGCCCAGCGGGGCATATCGCGCTGCGAAACGCGCGACGCGCAGCAGCCGTACCGGATCTTCCGCGAAGGCCGACGAGACATGCCTGAGCGTACGCGTGCGGATATCGTCGACCCCGCCGAACGGATCCACCAGGTTGCCGTCGTCGCGCTGGGCGATGGCGTTGATGGTCAGGTCGCGGCGCTCGAGATCCTGTTCGACGGTGACGCCGGGATCCGCGTGGAACGCGAAGCCGTGGTAGCCGCGGCCCGTCTTGCGCTCCGTGCGCGCCAGCGCGTATTCCTCCTTCGTCTGCCCATGCAGGAAGACGGGGAAATCCTTGCCGACCGGCTTGAAGCCGGCGGCGAGCATGTCGTCCGGGGTTGCCCCCACGACGACCCAGTCGCGATCCACCACGGGGCGGCCGAGCAACTGATCGCGGACCGCGCCGCCAACGAGGTAGATCTCCATCGGCGTGTCAGGGGCGGCGCTTGGTGCGCGCCTCGTCCAGCCGCCGCTGGCGGACGGGTTGGCCCAACAGACGAGGCAACCAGGCGGCGAACGACTGGGGTGCGATGCCGAGCTGGGCCAGGCCGTCGACCTTGCCGACGGAATCCGTACGCAGCGAGAGGAAATTGTCCGGAGTGAAGGGCTTGCCTGGCACGAACTGCGCGAACTGCGCCTGCAGGCGACCCAGGCTGTCGGGCATGGGAAGGACCACGCGGCGGCGGCCGCGTGCATCCCGGATGGCGCGAACGATGTCGATCAGGGTCCAGGTCTCCCGCCCGTACAGCTCGAAGGTACGCAGCAGGCTGGCGGAGGGCGTGGCGACCGAGCGGGCGATCGCTTCGGCGACGTCGCCGACGTATACCGGCGCCATTTTCGCCTGCGGCCGTGGCAGCGGAATGACCGGCGCCAGGCGCAGGAGGGCGTCGAACCGACTGACCAGGCCGTCGCCCGGCCCGAAGATGGTGCTGGGCTGGTAAAGCGTCCAGTCCAGCGTGGATGCCTTGACCAGGGCTTCGGCCTCGCCGCGGGAGCGGAGGTATTTCGATAGCCCCTGGCCGGCCTTGAGCGAGCTCATCTGGTGCAGGCGGTGGACGCCTGTGGCCTGGCAGGCCTCGATGACGAGACGCGTCAGGCCCACGTGGGCGCGCTCAAACGTGTTCCGGCCACTCTCGCTGAGGATACCGACAAGGTTGATGACGGCATCTGCGCCGGCGATGTGCCGCCGCAGGGCCGCGGGATCGTAGACATCCGCGGTGACGGTGGTGACCTGACGTCCTACCGCGCTGTGCCGGCGCGCCTCGCGGTTGCGGGAGAGCAGCAGGAGGGAGTGCCCGTCGGCCGCGAGCCGGGGAACCAGCGTGCTGCCGACGAAGCCGGTGCCGCCGAGGATGACGATGCGTTGAGCGTTCATGAGTTCAGCCTAGGCCGCCTGGCGCTCGACGCCAAGCGGATCAGCTCTGGGGTTCCTGAGGGGCCGGGGCGGATGTCGCCTCGGCGGGTGCCGGCTGTGAGACGGCGGGAGCTGTCGGTGGCGTGGGGCGGGTCACGGCGGGCGCCGGGCAGGCCACCGTCTTGCGGACGGCACCTGCCGACGGAAGCGAATAAGACGTGCCGAAGCGGGTCATGCGCGAGCCGATCGGCAGGGCATTGCCGGTCAGGCGCCAGTCGTAGATCACGGCGAAGGCCATGACGCGAGCGACGTATTCGCGGGTTTCCTTGTAAGGAATGCTGGCGACGAACAGGTCGGGGTCAAGCGTGCCGCGCGCGCTCACCCACTGGTCGACCTTGTTCGGCCCCGCGTTGTACGCGGCGCTGGCCAGCCACGGCGCACCGTTGTAGCGCGCCGCCATCTGGGCGAGGTAGCGCGTGCCGAGGATGATGTTGGTGGTGGGCTCGTAGAGGCTGTCGCCCCCGTTCCATGCCAGGCCGTTGCGCTTGGCCACCAGCGAAGCCGTGCCGGGCAGCAGCTGCATGAGCCCGCGCGCGTCGGCGCCCGAGCGTGCATCGGTCATCCATGCGCTCTCGGCGCGGATGATCGCGTAGGCCCAGGGTGCTTCGATGCCCGCCTGGCTGGCCTGCTCGACCACGCCGTCCTGGCGTGCCAGCGGAAAGCGCTGCTCGTACAGGCGCAGGGCATCGCCGGACGACAGCGCGAACACCGCGCGGTCGTACCAGCCCTTGCGGAAGGCCAGGTCCACGGCGAGTCGCTGGGTGTCGGCATCGCGTCCGGCCAGCGCGGCCGTCCACTCGCGGCGGGCGTACTTCTGCATGCCCACGGCGTAGAGTTCGAACGCGCGGTCCAGGCCCGGCTCCGCCAGCAGCGAGGCCTCGCGACGCTCGTCGGTGGCCATGGAGGCCGGACAGATCGCATAGGACGCATCGAGCCGGTCGGCGGCGAGGAAGCCGAAGTACGTCGCCTCCTGTGCCACGTTCTGGTAGATAGCCCGCGCTTCCGCCTGCCGGTTCAACCGCCCCAGCACCAGTGCCCGGAAATAACGCCACTCGCCGTCGTCTTTCTGCGCGGGCGACAGGGCATCGAGGGCGGTCAGCGCCGCCGGCCAGTCCTGCCTGGCCAGCGCGACGCGCACCCGCCATTCGCGTGTCGCGTCGGTCTGGGCACCCGCCGGCAGCGCCGCCAGCCGGTCCAGCGCGGATTCGTCGAAGTCGGTGGCGTGGAACAGCGCGAGGGCGTTGAGGACGGCACCCTTCTGTTGCTCGCTCAGGGCGAAGCGGGGGGCCAGGGTGGTCCAGGCGCTGTCGGCCACGGTGGACTGCTTGCGCGCCATGCGCTGCAGGGCAAGCGTCACGGCCTGGCGGCCGCGCGGCGTGTCGGGCCACGTGGCCGCGTCGCGCAGCGCGCCATTGGGATCGTTCAGTGCCTTGGCGATGCGCTGGGCCGCCGCGGCATCGTCGGCCGGCAGCCAGCCGGCCAGAGCGGCGACAGTGCCGCCCTTGCCCGCCTCGGCCGCGGTCTGGATGCGTGTCCACAGGCGATCCGGCGTCAGCAGGCCCTGGTCGTGCGCCGCACCGAGCACCGGGTCGCAGGCGTCGGGCAGGCTGGCCTTCTTCCACAGGTCCGCCAGGTCGGTCGCGAACACCAGCGGCTCGCCACGGGACAGCTTGGCCTGGAGGGCGAAGCAGCTCAGCGCGTCGCCGAGCCCCGGCTGGTACATCGCGGTGAAGGTGGCCCAGTCCTTGCGGCGGGCGAGTTCGGTGAGGAAATCGCGGCGAAGGTCGCTTGCGGGGATCAGCCCGCGATTGGCATTGAGGTAAGCCTCGACGCGTGCGCGATCGAGGGTGCGCAGGTCGTGCTCGAGGGCGGCTGCCTCGAGGTAGGGGAACAAGGCATAGTGTTCGAGGCCGCCGGCCTGGGCACGCCACGCGTCGCCGCCCTGCTGGGCGACGGCATAGGCCTGGCGAAAACGCGCGCGCTCGGCGTCGGTACCCTCGGCCGAAGCGCCCAGCGTGACGGCGAGGCCACAGGCGGCAAGGGCGAGACCGGCCATGAGGCGGAACGAGCGGACGCTGCGTCGTAGTGCCTTCGGGGCGAAGACCATCGGGATTCCTTCACGGGTGCTTACACGACGATTGTAAGCGAAGCGGGTGCGCAGGCTTGATGAACGCTGCGCACGGGAGGCATCGCTCCGGCCCGTGCGGGTCCGCTAAGCTTGGACGGTTTCCTCCTTTACGCTCTGGCAACTGGAACGGCATGCCGCCCCATCTCTCCCATGCGCGCCTGGCGCGACCCTTCGCCTGGCTCATCCTTGCCCTGGCCGTCGTCCTCGGTGCGGGGTACTGGTTCGTCCTCGGCCGCCCGATCGCCCTGCCGGACTCACCGACGGCCAAGATTGCCTGTGTGTCCTACGCGCCGTTCCGCCTGAAGGGCGAAACGCCGTTCGACATCCATGCGTTCATTCCCCCCGAGCGCATCGACGCCGACCTCAAGGCGTTGTCCACGCGTTTCGATTGCGTACGTACGTATTCGATGGGCCAGGGCCTGGGGGCTGTTCCCGATCTTGCGGGCCGCTACGGCATGAAGGTGCTGATGGGCATCTGGCTGGGTCGCGATCCGGCCGCGAACGAGCGAGAGATCCAGCTGGGTCTTGCGGCGGCGCGGCGCGATCACGACAGCCTGCGCGGCATCGTGGTGGGTAACGAGGTGCTGCTACGCGGCGAACTGTCGGAGAAGGAACTGGCCGGCTACATCGCGCGGGTGAACAAGGCCACGGACGTTCCGGTGACCTACGCCGACGTGTGGGAGTTCTGGCAGAAGCATCCCGCGCTGGCCAAGGCGACGGATTACCTCACCATCCACATCCTGCCGTACTGGGAAGACCAGCCGGTGGCGCCCGAGGACGCGGTGCGCCATGTCGCGGACGTGTACCAGAAGATGAAGCGTGAGTTTCCGGGCAAGGCCATCATGATCGGCGAGACCGGCTGGCCCAGCGAGGGCCGCACGCGTCGCGACGCCAACGCCAGCCTGGTCAACGAAGCGCGCTACATGCGCGAATTCCTGAACTACGCGGCGACGGTGGACATGCCGTACAACGTCATCGAGGCCTTCGACCAGCCGTGGAAGCGCGACCTGGAAGGCACGGTGGGCGGCTACTGGGGCATTTTCGACGCGGATGCCGAACCCAAGTTCGCCATGCAGGGCCCCATCGTCGAAGAGCCGCGCTGGACGTGGGCCATCGCCGCGGGTGGTTTGATGGCGCTGGTCTTCGTGGCGGCGGGTGCGGTACGTCGCCGCTGGCGGGGGGTATCGGGCTGGGCGGCGCTCGCGTTCGCCGGCTTCGCCACGGGCACCGCGCTGGCCGCCCACTTGCGGCTGCTGTCGTTCGCCGCGCGCAACGACGTGGAGTGGACGGTCGGCATCGTCATCGGTTTGCTGGCGCTGCTCACCGCCGTGTCGCTGTCGCGAACCATCGCGGCGCGCTTGGCCTCGCCGGTGGATCCTGCCGCGGTAGCGCCGCGCCCCGTGGAGCGTCGGCGCCTCGGCATCGCCTGGTCCGACGCATTCACGCCGCAGCGTTTCTTCTGGATGTTCGTCCTCACGCTCTACGGCATCCTGCTGGTGTTCAACGGACGCTACCGCGACTTTCCCATCGGCCTGTTCGCGCTGCCGTGCATCGGGTTCCTCGTGCTCGGCGTGCTGCGCACGCGCAACGACACGCTGATGCCCCTGGTGGAGGAACGCTTGCTGGCCGTGTGGTTGCCGCTGCTGGCGGTGGCCGTCGTGGTCCAGGAGCAGGGCGCGAACGCCGTGTCGTGGGGCTGGCTGGTACTCAACCTGGCGATGGCGCTACCGGTGCTGAGCGCCTGGCGCCGCGCGCGCCTGCCCGAGCCCGATACCAACGTGTAGGAGCGCACGATGTGCGCGATGGGGATGCCTCTTCGCCGCTTCGTTGGCTTTTCGCGCACATCGTGCGCTCCTACGCGTGGCTTTTCGCGCACATCGTGCGCTCCTACGCGTGGCTTTTCGCGCACATCGTGCGCTCCTGCGCGTCGGCCTATCGCGCACATCGTGCGCTCCTGCATGGCCCTAATTTGCCGGGGCGGGGAGGGTGCGGTCGTATTGCACGCGGACCAGGCGCAGGGCGCCGATCAGAAGCGCCAGGGCGCCGCCTTCGTAGCAGTACAGCTGCAGGGCGATGACGCCCAGCGACGCGGCGAGCACGGCGGATACCGTGCTGCGCCAGAACAGGGCGACCAGGGCCATCAGCACGGCGGCGTAGCCGTAGGCGTAGGTCAGGAAGCCCTGCACGATGAGGTTGCGCGTAGCGCACCACCAGGGGCCGTCGGCACCGTCGCAGGCATGCGCCGCGTCGGCGGGTTCGATGAAGCCGTAGCGCAACACGGTGGCGCCGAGCGCGACGAGGACGATGACGACCCAGGGCAGGGCGGCGCGCAGGCTGGACTTCATGAGGGAGTTATCTCGTGGGCAGGGCGCCGGCGGCCTCGGCCAGCGCGAGCGGCAGGCGGATTTCAGCGGCAAGCGGCAGATGATCGGAGAAGGCGCGGGGCAATGTCCATGTCCGGTCCAGCGCGATGTCCGCGGAGGTCAGGATGTGGTCCAGCGCGCGGCGCGGTTTCCAGCTGGGGAAGGTGGGCGTGCTGACCGCGGGCGGCTGCAGCGCGGTCTTCTCGAACAGCCGACGCATTTCGGGCGACGTAGGCTCGGTGTTGAGATCGCCCATGAGTACCGCGTGGGGAAACGGTGCCAGCAGTTCGGCGATGAATCCAAGCTGGCCCATGCGCGCTGCCGCGCCGAGCGACAGGTGCGCGATGACCACCACCAGCGCGTCGGTGCCTGTGCCGAAGCGCACGAACAGCGCGCCGCGACCCTTGATGCGACCGGGCAGCGGGTAGTCGATGACCTCGCTGGGCTCGATCCGGCTCAGCAGGCCATTGGCCGAATGCGCCACGCGTGCCATCGGCCGGTTGGGCTGGTGGCTCCAGTAAGGCATGCCGGCGGCTTCGGCGATGTAACGGGTCTGGTTGAGGAAGCCGGAACGCAGGCTTCCCGCATCGGCTTCCTGCAGTCCGACCACGTCGAATTCGTGCAGGAGCTGGGCGAGCGAATCGAGGTTGTCGAGCTTGGAGCGTGCAGGCAGCACCGCGTTGACACTGCGCGTGACGTAATCGCTGTAACGCTGGACGCTGGCGCCGGCGAGGATGTTGCAGCTCAGCAGGCGCAGGGTGCGTTCCGGAGCGATGACGGGGGGCGGCGTAAAGCGGGTCATGTGCGGGTGCTTTTGGGTCTCGTCCGGCGGTAGCGCCAGAGGATGCCCCCCGCCATGTGAACGGGGGGCATCGGGTGGGCGCGGGGCTTACTTGCCGCCCTTGAGTTCCTTGTCGACCAGGTACTTCGTGACGCCGTTGAGCTCGTCGAAGTCCTTGATCTGCGCACTGCGGTATTTGCCGTCCACAACGACCGTGGGCGTGCCGTCGATGCCCCATGCCTGGATCAGTTTGCTATCGGCGAGGATGCGCTGGTGGATGGTGTCGTCCTTGGTGGCCAGCTGGATGAACTTCGCCTTGTCCACGCCGTAGTTCTGCGCGTACCAGTCGGCCAGCTCGTCGATGGTGCGAACGGGGTAATGGTCCGTATGGATCGCCTTGAACAAGGCCGCGTGGGCCTTCTCGGCCACGCCGAGCTGCTTCGCCGCGTAGTAGGCCTGCGCATACGGCAGCCAGGCGTCGTTGAATGCCGCCGGGATGACACGGAACACCACACCCTTGGGCAGCTGCTTCTGCAGATCCTCGGCATAGGATTCGTAATGCGCGCAATGCACGCACCCGTACGAGAACACCTCGACGACTTCGACCTTGCCGTCCTTCGGATCCAGGCGTTGCGGCTTGGCGATGGTGACGTACTGCGTGCCGTCGGTGTAGCTGGCCGCGGCGGCGGGGTCGGCCGGTTTGGCGCTGCACGCGGCAGTGAGGGCCAGGCCCACGAAAAGGAGCGATAAACGCTTGAACATGGAGATCTCCGTAAAGGGTCGGGAACGCGGTTACTTGCCCGCGGCTTCCTTGCTGATGAGCCACTGCACCAGCTCGATCGACTGGGGATAGCCACCGGCCGTCGCGGCCGTGAAGCGGTACTTTCCGTTCACCACGATGGTCGGCGTGCTATCGACCTCATAGGCGCGGATCAGTTCATCGGCGCGCTTCATCTTCGTGTTGATGGTGAAGGAATTGGCCGTGGCGACGAATTCCTCCGGCTTCACGCCGTACTTCGCGTAGAACTTCGCCACGTCGTCGATGGTCGGCCAGGCCGACTGCGCCTTGGGCTTGTTGGTCTGCTGGTCCATGATGCCGAGCTCGCCGCTCTTGAACACGGCGTCGAACATCGCGTCGTGGCTCTGGTTGTCCACGCCGAAGGCCTGCGCGGTGAGATAGGCGCGCTGCAGCAGCGGCCAGTTCTCGTCCGGGCGGAACGATGCCGGCGTGTACGTCATGACCGTGCCGCGGGGCAGGTCCCTGACCATCTGGTCGACGATGCCGTGGAACTGGAAGCAGGCGGGGCAGCCGTACGAGAACACCTCCGTGACTTCGATCTTGCCCGGCGTGCTGGTCGGCTGTGCCGGGTCGATGCGGAAGTACTGTTTGCCCTCGACCCATTTGCCATCGTCGACGAAGGGCTTGGGGGCGGGGCGCTTGTCGTCCGCTTCCGCGGCGGGCACGGGGGCCGCCGCCGCGCTGCTACCTGCGGTGGCGGGCGTGCTCGCCGCTGTCGAGGTGGCGCTGGCTGGCGGCGTCACCGGTGCGGTGGCGGCCGGCGCCGCGGTGGCCGAGGTGGCTGGCGGGGGCGTGGAAGCGGCGTCTTGGTTGCCGGAGCCGCAGGCGGCAAGGCCCAGCAGTGCCACGCAGAGGAGGGGAAGGCGCATACGCATCGGGGTTCCTTTTCTTACCTTCGAGAACGAGAACGGGCCCGAAGGGGCCCGTTCGATCGTCCAACTTTAACGCCATCAGGGCGTCGTGGGTGCGGCCTGCGTCGGTTCGTTCGTGTGCAGGCCCTCGATGTAGCTGGCCACGGCGGCGATATCCTTGTCGTCCAGCTTCTGGGCGATGGTGATCATGATGCGTGCGTGGGGGTCGTCGCTCTGCGCGTTGCCGTCGTGCCAGGCCTTCAGCCGCGACTCGATGTACTTCGCGTGCTGGCTGGTCAGCTGTGGGTAGCGGGCGCCGGGATTGCCGCCGCCGTCCGGACCGTGGCAGGCCATGCAGGCCGGGATGCCGCGGGTGACATCGCCCTGGCGGTAGAGGGTCTGGCCCTTATCCACATAGGCCTGATCTGCTACGCCCGGTAGGGATGCCTTGGTAGCGAAGTAGGCACCGATGTCATGCATGTCCTGCTCGCTGAGCGGCTGGGCGAAGCCCATCATGATCGGGTTCATGCGCTTGCCGGATTTGAAATCGGCCAGCTGCGCGGCGATGTATTGCTCGCTCTGCCCGGCGAGGCGCGGGTATTGCGGATCGCTGGAGTTGCCGTCCAGTCCGTGGCAGGCGCCGCAGGCGGCGGCCTTGCCCTGGCCGGTGGCGGCGTCGCCGGGCTTGACCGCGGCGGTGGTGCCGCCGACGGGAGCGGTGGTGGTCTCGGTCGTGGGCATCCCCGGGGTGGCCGGATCGGTGGCGGGATTGGCGCCGGGCTTGGCCGCGGTGCTGGCCGGCGCCGGCGCGGTCGCCGCCTTCGCGGGCGCGGCCGTCTGGGCCGTGGCGAAATTCATGACGAGCATCGCGGTGATGGCAGCGGCGGCGTGCCGAAACTTCATACGTCTCTCCAGGAGGGATGCTTCCGAGTCGGGCGAGCTCCCCAGCGCGCCGCGATCAAAAGATTATGGGGGGCGCGGGAGAGCCCGGTCAAACCGCGTCGGCGCGCGGCTGCGCGCGGTATCGCATACACTGCCCGACCGTCGATCCCCGCCTTCCGGCCAGCCGCACATGTCCTCGAACCCCCTCAACAGTGCCCGCTTCGTGCTGGCCGCCAACGAAATCACCCAGTTGCCCTACGACCAGGGTGCCGAGGTGGCGTTCGCCGGCCGGTCCAACGCCGGCAAGTCGAGCGCGCTCAACGCGCTGACCGGCCACAACGGCCTGGCCCGGACGTCCAAGACACCGGGGCGCACCCAGTTGATGGTGGTGTTCGACCTGGCCCCGCTGAAGATTGAGGGCGAGGCGCCGGTGGATGCGCGGCTGGTCGACCTGCCGGGCTACGGCTACGCCAAGGTGCCCGAAGCCATGCGCATGCACTGGCGTGGCGAGATCGATGCCTACCTGAAGATGCGCCGCAGCCTGCGAGGCATCGTGCTGATCGTGGACATCCGCCACGAGCTGAAGGATTTCGACCGGACGATGCTCGCGTTCTGCGCGGCTACCGACCTGCCCTGCCATGTGTTGATGACCAAGGCCGACAAGCTTTCCCGCGGGCAGGCCTCGGCCGCCCTGGAGGCCCTGCGCAAGGATTTCCGGACCAACAACGTGCGCGGCACCGCGCAGGTGTTCTCGTCGCCGGCCAAGACCGGTATCGAGGAGGCGCGCGCCCGCGTCATGGAACTGCTGGCGACGCCGCGCCCGCACGAACTGGTCTAGGCGCGCCCGCGCCCGCCGGCTAGCCCAGTGTGGCCATGAAGGCGCGGCACAGCGCCTCCATGCCCTTCCTGTCCTCGTCGTCGAAACGGGCCACGCGGGGGCTGTCCACGTCCCACACGCCGAACAGGCTGCCGTCGGCTTTCGTCAGCGGCACCACGATTTCCGAATTGGAGGCGGCATCGCAGGCGATGTGGCCGTCGAAGTCGTGGACGTCGCGCACCACCTGGGTCTGCAGCGTCTGTGCCGCCGTGCCGCAGACGCCGCGTCCCAGCGCGATGCGGATGCACGCCGGTTTGCCCTGGAAAGGCCCGACCACCAGTTCGCTGCCGTCGTAGAGGTAGAACCCCGCCCAGTTGAGTTCCGGCACGGCGTCGTAGACCAGCGCGGCGAAGTTGGCGGCGTTGGCGATCACGTTCGTCTCGCCGTGCATCAGGCCCTGGGCCTGTTGCAGCAGTTCCGCGTAAAGCGCGGCCTTGTCCCCGGTGGCGATGGCCTTGGCTTCGAACATGGCGGTTCCCGTTCATTTCGTCATAGGAAGCCGTGTATGGTGCCATGCCATCGCTCCCGCAAGGCCGCCCACGCATGTCGCGACATCTCTTCGTCGCCGGTACCGATACCGGCATCGGCAAGACGCACGCCGCCCAGACCCTGGTGCACGCGTTCCGCCAGGCCGGCGAACGGGTCGCCGGGATGAAGCCCGTGGCCAGCGGATCCGGGCGCACGCGGGAGGGCCTGCGTAACCAGGATGCCCTGGACCTGCAAGCCGCCAGCTGGCCACCGCCGCCGTACACGCTCGTCAACCCACTCGCCTTCGAGGACGCGGTAGCCCCGCACCTCGCCGCGGCCCGCAGCGGTCGCCAGGTGACCTGGCCGCCGCTGGACGACGCGTTCGCGGCACTCGGCGTGGACTACGAGCGGGTGGTGGTCGAGGGCGTCGGCGGCTGGCTGGTGCCGCTTGGCGCGGGCCTCTCCGCGGAGGATTTTCCCCGTCGCTGGAACCTGCCCGTGGTGCTGGTGGTCGGCATCCGCCTGGGCTGCATCAACCATGCCCGGCTCAGCGCCCGGGCCATCGCTGCCGATGGCTGCCGCCTCGCCGGCTGGATCGCCAACATCATCGAACCGACGATGCCGTTGCTGGAGGAAAACATCGGCACGCTGCGCGATTACCTGCCGGCCCCGTGCCTGGGCGTGCTCCCCTACCGCATCGCCCCGGTGGATGCGGCCAACCTTCTCGACCTTTCGCTGCTGGGCTGACGGCGGCTTCACGCGTACGGACGTAACAAGGCGGCATGACCACCTACTACCTTTCGGTAAAAGACATGAGCCGGGCCAAGGGCCCGGACCCCGAGCTGTCGTTCCAGGGCATCGGCCCCGACAAGCTCGCCGCCGACATCGCCGCGGCCATGCGCGGTGACGACCTGTTCCAGCGCTGGCGCGCCAAGCAGCCCGATCCCGACGAGGTCGATCCGAGCCTCGGCGCGGTGGACGGGGCGGCCTCCGCGTCCGGCGAGCTGTCGAACGACCGTACGGATATCCAGTTGACCACCTCGCTGCCCATGCGACTGGTGAAGCACCGGCTCAACCTGCTGATCGGCTCGAGCTGGGAGCTTCGCGATACCCGCTGAGCCGTCCACGGTCCATGGCGGTTGTCCCCGCCGGCCCTGCACCGCTAGAGTCGGCGTTTTGCTCACCGCAGGGGACATCCCGCCATGCCGAAGGTCCGTAGCCTCGTGATCGCCATTTCGATCGCCCTCACCGCCGCCTGTTCCTCGTCCGGCGACGCCGACAAGGCCGCCACGCCAGCACCCGCAGGCACGGCACCGTCGAGTCCCGCCGCGGCGGCCACGGCTGCTGCACCCGTCCCGCATGAGAACCCGCTGCTGGTCGCCAGCACGCTGCCGTTCCATGCGCCCCCGTTCGACAAGATTGCCGATGGCGACTTCCAGCCGGCGATCGAAGAGGGCATGAAGCAGCAACTGGCCGAGGTAAACGCGATCGCCGATGCGACCGACGAGCCCACCTTCGACAACACCATCGTGGCGTTCGAGAAATCCGGCGTGCTGCTCAAGCGTGCGCAGAACGCATTCAACGCGCTGACGGGCGCCAACACCAACGACACGTTGCAAAAGGCCGAGGAAAACCTCTCGCCCGAACTGGCCGCGCACAGCGATGCCATCTATCTCAACGACAAGCTGTTCAAGCGGGTGCAGTCGCTTTACGACAAGCGCGCATCGCTCAAGCTCGATCCCGAATCGGCACGCCTGCTCGAGGTGACCTACAAGAATTTCGTGCATGCGGGTGCGAAGCTGTCGGAAACCGACAAGACCCGGCTCAAGGAACTCAACAAGGAAGAATCCACCCTCGGCACCCGCTTCACCAACATGCTGCTGGCCGCCAACAAGGCCGGTGCGCTCGTGGTCGACGACAAGCAGTCGCTGGACGGTCTGTCGGACGGTGACATCGCCGCGGCGGCGGATGCCGCGAAGGATCGCAAGCTGGACGGCAAGTACGTGGTCACGCTGCAGAACACCACGCAGCAGCCGGCGCTCCAGGGCATGAACGATCGCGCCACGCGCGAGAAGCTGTTCAAGGCATCGTGGGAGCGCGCCGAACATGGCGACGCCAACGACACGCGCGACACGATCACGCGCATCGCGCAGGTGCGCGCCGAGCAGGCCAGGTTGCTGGGTTTCCCCAATTACGCCGCCTGGCGCCTCGACGACCAGATGGCGAAGACGCCCGCGGCGGCCGAGAAATTCATGGAGCGCCTGGCGCCGGCCGCGGTCGCTCGCGCCCGGCTGGAGTCGAAGGACATCCAGGATGTGATCGACAAGGAGAAGGGTGGATTCCAGGTGCAGGCGTGGGACTGGGACCACTACGCCGAGAAGGTTCGCAAGGCGAAGTACGACCTGGACGAAGCGCAGGTCAAGCCGTACTTCGAACTGGACAACGTGCTGCAGAACGGCGTGTTCTACGCCGCCAACCAGCTCTACGGCATCACCTTCAAGGAACGCAAGGACATTCCCACCTGGCAGCCTGACATGCGGGTGTTCGAGGTGTTCGACAAGGACGGCACCTCGATGGCGCTGTTCTACTGCGACTACTTCAAGCGTGACAACAAAAATGGCGGCGCCTGGATGAGCAACCTCGTCGACCAGTCCAGGCTGTTCGGCGACAAGCCCGTGGTCTACAACGTGGCCAACTTCACCAAGCCGGCGGCGGGCCAGCCGGCGCTGCTGTCGTTCGACGACGTGACCACGATGTTCCACGAGTTCGGCCACGCCCTGCACGGCATGTTCGCCGACTCGCAGTACCCGTCACTCTCGGGCGCCAACACCCCGCGCGACTTCGTCGAGTTCCCCTCGCAGTTCAACGAGCAGTGGGCCTCCGATCCCAAGGTCTTCGCCAACTACGCCAAGCACTACCAGACCGGCGCGGCCATGCCGGCGGAACTCGTCGAGAAGATCAAGAAAGCCAAGAGCTTCAACCAGGGCTACGCCATGAGCGAGCTGATCTCGGCCGCCTTGCTCGACATGCAGTGGCACATGCTGCCGGCCAGCGACAAGAAGCAGGACGTCGACCAGTTCGAGGCGGCCGCGTTGAAGAAGGCCGGCTTCACCCTGGCGCAGGTCCCACCGCGCTATCGGTCCAGCTATTTCCAGCACATCTGGGGCAACGGATATGCGGCCGGTTACTACGCCTACCTGTGGACGCAGATGCTCGACTCGGATGCCTTCGAGTGGTTCAAGGAGCACGGCGGCCTGACCCGCGAAAACGGCCAGATCTTCCGCGACAAGATCCTCTCGCGTGGCAACACCGAGGAACTCGGCAAGCTCTACCGCGACTTCCGTGGCAAAGAGCCGTCGATCGAACCGATGCTGCAGGATCGCGGACTGAAGTAAGTCGCCGCGGTGGCGCTCCGTCATGGGAGCGCCACCGTCAGTCGTGGGTCAGGCTTCACGCGGGTTCAGGGGCGAGCGGTGGCCACGGATCCCGGCGAAGCCGGCAGGCGCAAATAGCGGGAAAATTGCCGGCTTTCGGCGGAACCGGGTCTGACCGTGTAGTTGATCGACCAGGGCAGCCCGCGATTTTCGGCTACCCACTCCGCGGGAAGGTCGAAGGTCAATGCGGTCGAGCCGGTGGCCGTTTTTTCTCCGGTATATCGGTTCGTGGCACCCGTGATGCGAACCTCGACGAGATGGCCAGCTGCCATCGCGGAATAGGCGACCGTGACGCGTCGCGCCGCCGCACTGAAGGTTGGAGAAGGAAGCGCCAGCGTCTGGTTCGCGACGGTCAGTCCAAAGTTCGCCGACGTCGTTTGAGTCGTTCCCTGGGTCACGGTAAACGTGATGCCGACCTTTCCGCCCATCGAGTCCACCACTTCCATGCGCGGAATACTGAAGTGAAGATCGCCAGGCGTGGCGACTGTCTTCTGCGGGGTGACATACGTTGCAAAACCCTGCCAGCGGACCTGTACCCGGTCGCCATAAGCCATGTTCGAGTACCGGGGAACATTGACCGTGACGTACTCCCGGGAATAAAAGTCGCTCAGTCTCAGCAGTCGGCCGTCGTTGCCCGTCGCTTCCAGCACGGGCGGGCGGGCGTCGAAAATGGGCGGCCCGTCGCCGATGATCGCCTGATCGGAGGTCACGAACTCGAAGCGCGCCTCCGCGTTGCGCGTCGGCAGCGTGAGCCGGATGATCGGTCGCTTGATGGTCGTGACATCCGAATAATCCTTCTGGTCCCTTCGGGCCAGCGCAAGCCCGCTGCTACGCGTATAGAAAAAGGCTTCGATGGGCAATTGCTTGCCCATCCCACTGTTCCATACCTTGATGCGCACTTCGTTGGTCAACGTATCGAGCCATGAGGCAATGGAGGGCATGGCGTCGATCGACGCCATGAAGGCAGACGACGCGTCCGAGCCGTCCAGGCTGAAACCACATGTGCCATGGCGCTTCACATCACCAGAGCCGCCGAGCGCATTGAAATGGGCCACCCATGCAATACCGGTGGTAATGCCCTGTCTCTGGCATGGGGCACTCTTCGCCGGGGCGGGAACCACGAATGCGGTCTGTTGCCCGCAACCGCCTGGCGGCAGGCGGCCCGTGGTACCCGCATCGATGGGAAATACGCATAACGGCTGGGGAGACGTCCGGCTTTCAGGCGCGTCGTCATACGCGAAGAAGATCAGGCCATGATCGTATTGAGACGCCAGCGCCCGAAATGTCGCATCCTGGCGTAGGAACGAAAATGACACGCCACCATTCGTCAGTGACTCGGGGCTGGGGTCCCACGCGTGGGTGTTTGCGGGATTGCTGGTGGCCCTGAACAGGATGCCGGAGCAACGCAATGCGAGTTGGCCGCTGCACGACCTTCGTGTGTCGCGATACCGGCTTGTCATGTCAGCGGCGACATCCTCGCCCCACTCGCGCGATGCGTACACGAAGGACATCGGCACCGGCGAGGGGCGTGGCACGGGCTGACACGCTGCGACCAGGGCGGTCATGAGACACAGCAGCAGGCGGCGCGAACGGCTTGGCACGGCAAATGATGGGATGCCCGTCGTGATTTGCATGTCCGTTCCTTCGGATGGTGGGAGGGTGTCAGGCGGCGGCTTGTGCTACGTCGCCGTGTCCTGTTTTGCGCGGAAACCTAGGGTGTGAGGCACAGGCTCTCGATGCGCAGCAATCCGCCACGCCAGACCAGCCCGTGGACCTCGCGCAGGGGCTCGGCCCGGTACTCCACGATCGTGATCAGCCGGCCGCCGTTCCCACCCTGGTAGCCGCGCACGGGGCGCCGCTGGATATGGATCGTCTGCACCTCCTCGAAGGCACCGTGACGCCAGCTGAGGAAGCCCAGGTGCGCCTCCGCGCCGGCGGATTGCACCTCGCAGCGCACCGTGCCGTACGCCTGGCGAAGCAGCAGCCGGCAATCGTTGCGCGCGCCGCGGATGCCGGTCAGTACCATGCGATCGCTATCGGCTTCCAGCATGGCGCCGGCGTCGCCGGTAAGGATCACCAGGTGCATGAGATCACGACGTCCCTGCGGCGGGATCACACCCTCCTGTGCGCCGGCCAGCGCGTCCGTGACGGGCTCGTCGGCCAGGATGCCAAGTCGGGGTCCGACCAGATCGCGCGGGGATATCGAGGGGCCCTGCCCGCTCGTTGCGGACGTGGCGACGGCTTTGGATACCTGCAGGGCAGGCATGATCGGAACCACTGACTGCAACGTCATGTTGCGGCCCTCCCTTTGGGGGTGGGCGTCGGGTTCCGGCCGACGCTATTTGAAGGGGCGGATGACGCCCCCGTAGTGCTTCAGACGCCGAGCAGATAGACGTCGTCGAGCGAGGCGCCGCCCCTTGAGGTCCAGCGCAGCGTCTTGGTCTTGCCGTCGGAGGAGTACATATACTGCGTCAGACCGTCGATCGTCTCGTAGTGTCCGAGAGTTTGACCATGCTCGTCCAGGAACGTCAATACGCCCTGGCCGCTCTCGGCCTGGTAGACACCCACGGCTACGGTGACCACGCTGTCACGAAACGTGATCTCGACCATGCACTCGGACGCGCCAGTGGCGGTGATCACCGTGTTTTCCATCATGTTCGGATACGTTTCCGGTGCGTCGGTGAACGCGATGCCTGACGTGTGCGCCTGGACAGTGTGCCCTTCCACCTCCCGTTTCGCTCCTTTGGGCAGCGGACCGAGGGGCATCGCATCGAAGGTGATGGCCGGCATGGCAGTGGTCAGTTCGCTGGGGCATTGCCCCGGCTTGCTCATGGTGAGCGGGGGATGCTTGTCGTTGTTCATAGGTCCTCCCTGGACACGCGCCTCTTGCGGCGCAGTAAGTTAGCAACGTGGCGGTGGTTACCGCCCGTCGAGCATAAGCCCGATCCCCAGGGAGGTGCGCTTACGGCGTGGACCTCGCCGAAAGAGCGGTTCCTTTTGCATACAGCGGCCGGGCCTCGCGCGTGCCGAAATCGCATGACGATGTCGGCGCTTCAGCATGATCGGTTTGTCTCATTAAAGGGGCCCGATGTGGCTCCCGGAGCGTGACAAAAAAAGACCACGTGCCTTTCGGGACGTGGTCTTGGTACGGGCGATGCTGAATCGCATAACGATAATGGCGGCCCGCAATTACTCGCCGATGGTCAGCAGCGACGCATTGCCGCCCGCCGCCGTGGTGTTCACCGTGAGCGTACGCTCACCGGCGAAGCGCAGCAGGTAGTGCGGGCCGCCGGCCTTGGGACCAGTGCCGGACAGGCCTTCGCCGCCGAACGGCTGCACGCCGACCACCGCGCCGATCTGGTTGCGGTTGACGTAGCAGTTGCCCACGCGCGCATGGCTGGCGATGTAATCGATGGTGTCGTCGATGCGGCTGTGGATGCCGAGCGTGAGGCCGAAACCCGTCGCGTTGATCTGGTCCACCACCTTGGCGAGGTCGGCGCCGTGCCAGCGGATCACGTGCAGCACGGGCCCGAAGATCTCGCGGGTCAGCACGTCCAGCGACGGGATCTCGTAGGCACGCGGCGCGAAGTAGGTGCCGTGCCCGGTGGATGCCGGCAGGGCCACCTCGCCGATCTTCTTCGCTTCGCGGTCCATGCGTGCGGCGTGGTCGACCAGGATCTGGCGGGCATCCTCGTCGATCACCGGGCCGACGTCGGTCGAGAGCAGGCCCGGGTCGCCCACGGTCAGCTCGGCCATGGCGCCGGCCAGCATCGCGATGACCTTGTCGGCGATGTCTTCCTGCACGAACAGCACGCGCGCCGCCGAGCAACGCTGGCCGGCGGACTGGAAGGCCGAGGCGATCACGTCCTTGACGATCTGCTCGGGCAGGGCGGACGAGTCGGCGATCATCGCGTTCTGGCCGCCGGTTTCCGCGACCAGGGCCGCGATGGGCGCATTGCGCGCGGCGAGGGCGCGGTTGATCGCCCAGGCGGTGTCGGTGGAGCCGGTGAAGGCCACGCCGGCCACGCGGGGGTCGCGGGTGAGCGCGGCACCGACCGTTGCGCCATCGCCCGGCAGGTACTGCAGGATGTCGGTCGGCACGCCGGCGGCGTGCAGCAGCTTGACCGCGGCATGGCCGATCAGCGAGGTCTGCTCGGCCGGCTTGGCGATCACGGCATTGCCGGCGGCGAGCGCGGCGGCCACCTGGCCCAGGAAGATCGCCAGCGGGAAGTTCCATGGGCTGATGCAGACGAACACGCCGCGGCCATTGAGGAACAACTGGTTGCTTTCGCCGGTGGGGCCCGGCAACTGCTCGGGCTGGCCGAACAGGCGGCGGGCCATGGTCGCGTAGTAGCGCAGGAAGTCGGCGGCCTCGCGGATCTCGGCAATCGCATCCGGCAGGCTCTTGCCCGCTTCGCGCACGCACAGCGCGATGAACTCGGCGCGGTTGTGCTCCAGTTGCTCGGCGGCATGCTCGAGAATGGCGGCGCGGCTGGCGGCCGGCAGGCGATCCCAGCCCGGCTGCGCCTTCACGCCCGCGGCCAGCGCCTTGTCGACCAGCGCCGGGTCGGTGTTTTCCACCGTACCGATGATGCGACGACGGTCGGACGGGTCGGTGACCTCGGTCTTCGTGCCGGCGGCGGCGCCACCGGCGACCAGCGGGGCCGCGGCCCAGGGGCCGCTGTGGCGGTTGACGGCGTCGGCGAGCTCGTTCAGCTCGTTGTCGTTGGCGAAGTTCATGCCCATGGAATTTTTCCGGAGTTCGCCGTACAGGTTGACCGGCAGGGGAATGCGGGGGTGGGGAATGGAGCTGAAGGCGCGCACCGTCTCGCACGGGTCGGCGACCAGGTCGCGCACCGGTACGCTCTCGTCCACCACGCGGTTGACGAAGCTGGTGTTGGCGCCGTTCTCGAGCAGGCGGCGAACCAGGTAGGGCAGGAGGTCCTCATGGCTGCCCACCGGCGCATACACGCGGCAGGGCACGTTGAGCTTGTCCTTGCCGATCACCTCCGCGTACAGGTCCGCACCCATGCCGTGCAGGCGCTGGTTCTCGTACGGGCGGCCCTTGGCGATGTGGTGGATGGCGGCGATGGTGTGCGCGTTGTGCGTGGCGAACTGCGGGTACACCGCGTCGCCGCCGGCGGCGAACAGGCGATGCGCGCAGGCCAGGTAGGAGACATCGGTGTTCGGCTTGCGCGTGTACACCGGGTAGCCGGACAGGCCGTTTTCCTGCGAACGCTTGATCTCGGCGTCCCAGTAGGCACCCTTCACCAGCCGCACGAACCAGCGACGGCCGGTGGCACGGGCCTTCTCGGTCACCCAGTCGATCACAAACGGGGCACGCTTCTGGTACGCCTGGATGACGATGCCCAGGCCGTTCCAGCCTTCCAGCGACGGATGCGCGAAGACGTCGCCGATGATGTCCAGCGACAGTTCAAGGCGGTCGGTTTCTTCCGCGTCCACGGACAGGGCGATGCCGTTCTTGAACGCCAGTTGGGACAGTTCGAGCAGTTTGGCGCCCAGTTCGACCCGTGCGCGTGCCCGGTTGGCCACTTCGTAGCGCGGGTGCAGCGCCGACAGCTTGACCGAGATCGACGGGGCCTCGAGGTTGTTCGGGAACGGGCCGCGGCCACCGAGCGCGTTGATCGCGTCACGGTAGTCCTGCTGATAGCGCTCCGCCGTGGCCTGGGTCAGCGCCGACTCGCCGAGCATGTCGTACGAGTAACGGTAGACCGCATGCTCCTTTTCGGCGGAACGGTCCAGGGCTTCCTTGATGGTCCGCCCCATCACGAACTGGTGCCCCATGATCCGCATGGCCTGGCGCACGGCCAGGCGCACCACGGGCTCGCCGGCACGGCCGACCAGGCGGCGCAGCGCGGAGGTGAAGTCGTGGCGCGTTTCCTCCGCCAGATTGACCAGGTGGCCGGTGAGCATCAGGCCCCAGGTGGAGGCGTTGACGAACACGGATTCGCTCTGGCCCAGGTGTTTCTTCCAGTTCGCGTCGCCCAGCTTGTCGCGAATGAGCTTGTCGGCCGTGGCCTTGTCGGGGATGCGCAGCAGCGCCTCGGCCACGCACATCAGCAGCACGCCCTCTTCGGAGGACAGGTCGTACTGGCGCATGAAGGATTCGACGGCGCTCTGGTCCTTGGCGCGGGCGCGTACCCGCGTCACCAGGCCGGCGGCCACGTCGATGACGTGCTCGCGCTCGGTCGGCGGCAGGGTAGCCTGGGCCAGCAGGTCGTTCACGGCCTCGGTTTCGTCGCGCAACCAGGCGGACGTGATACGCGCGCGCGCCGGCTCGGCGCCGGTGGGGAGTTCGGGACGGAGGATCTGTGGGTTCACGGAGGGGATCGGGGCGAGGGGGAACGCCTATTGTAAGGGAGGCCGATGCGCCATGTGTGTTGCGCTGCGGGGCCCGCCGGCGTGGCACCCCTGCGACATCGCGCCGCTTCCCAACCTTGCCGCTTACTGGCTACCGCCCTATCATCCCAACGTTCAAGGCACGCGACGACTTCCATGATCGTGCTTCGACCGAATGCCGTGGGCGGGCCGCGCGTGTTGTGGCTCCGGCCCAACCGGGCGCTGGACCGGCGCGGTCTTCGGCGGGTCGTGGTGGGCCTGGCGGCCCTGGCGCTGGCAACGGCGTCGCTCGGCGCGTGGCAGGGGAATGTGTTCGCTCCCGTGTTCGCCCTGGCGGAGTCGTTCGTCGTCGGGTTCGCGCTTGGCGCGGCCTGGCGGGCCGGCGGCAAGGGTGAGCGCATCGTGGTAGGGCCCGACACGCTCGAAGTCCGTGCCGTGCCGGGGCATCGGATCGTCCGTTTCCAGACGCACTGGGTACGGGTAGGGTTGGCATCGGCAGGCGGGCGGCAGCGCCTGTTGCTCACGTCACACGGTAACGAGCTCGAAATCGGCGCCTTCCTGGGGGAAGAGGAAAGGGTCGAGGTGTCCAGGAAACTCATGGTGCTGCTGTCCGAAGTCTCAGGCCAGACGCGCAGGTAGGTTCACTAAAGGTGCAAGAAATGACATCTGGCGGCATCGGACGATGGAAGGCGGCGTGCGTGGCGAGTGCCCTCGCCCTGTTCGGCGGGGCGGCATGGGCCAACCCGGAACCGAACCAGCTCAACATGACCAAGGGGGTCAGCGAGTGGTCGCCCTATGCCATGCACATGGTGGCCCTGTGGGTCTGCGTGGTCATCGGCATCATCGTCTTCGGCGCGATGTTCGTGGCGATGTTCCGCTTCCGCAAGTCGCGCGGTGCCGTGGCCGAGAAGTGGTCGCACAGCACGCGGCTGGAGATCGTCTGGACGGTCATCCCCGTCATCATCCTGGTCTTCCTGGCTAACCTCGCCACGGGGGGCCTGACCTCGTTCGCCGACACCACCGGCGCCGAGATGACCATCAAGGTCACCGGTTACCAGTGGAAGTGGCGCTACGACTACGTCGACTACAAGGGCAAGGGAGTCGACAAGGTCGGCTTCATGTCCAAGCTGGAAGAAACCTCGGACCGTACCCGCCAGCTTCGTTCCAACCTCGACCCGGGCAAGATCCAGGTCGACGGCTACCAGACCTACCTGCTCGACGTGGACAAGCCGCTGGTGGTCCCCGTGCACACCAAGATCCGCTTCATCATCGTCGGCGGCGACGTCATCCACTCCTGGTGGGTGCCGGCGCTGGGCTGGAAGATGGACGCCATTCCGGGCATCGCCAACGCCGCCTGGACCAACATCAAGGAGCCGGGTGTGTACCGCGGCCAGTGCGCCGAACTGTGCGGCCAGGACCACGGCTTCATGCCGATCGTGGTCAAGGCCGTGCCCAAGGCGGAATTCGAACAGTGGCTGGCGACACAGGAAGACGAGGCACGGGTCCGCAAGGCCGCCGCGACCGCCCAGAACGCCCCCGCCCCGGTCCCCCAGGGTTAACCCGCTCAAGCATTCGGTAGAGGTTCAAGGTTATGGCCCACGCAGCCACCCACGACCACCACGATCACCACGGGGCCCCGAAGGGGTTCTTCCAGCGATGGGTGATGTCCACCAACCACAAGGACATCGGTACGCTGTACCTGATCTTCTCGCTGACGATGTTCTTCATCGGCGGCGCCTTCGCGATGGTCATCCGCGCGGAGCTGTTCAAGCCGGGCATGCAGCTGGTGCAGCCGTATTTCTTCAATGAAATGACGACCATGCACGCGCTGGTGATGATCTTCGGCGCGATCATGCCGTCGTTCGTCGGCCTGGCCAACTGGATGATCCCGCTGATGGTGGGCGCGCCGGACATGGCCCTGCCGCGCATGAACAACCTCTCGTTCTGGATCATGCCGTTCGCGTTCATCCTGCTGCTGTCCACCCTGTTCATGCCGGGCGGCGGCCCTGCCGGCGGCTGGACCATGTACCCGCCGCTGTCGCTGCAGGGCGAGTCCATCGCGTACACCATCTTCGCCGTCCACCTGATGGGCATCAGCTCGATCATGGGTGCGATCAACATCATCGCCACCATCCTCAACATGCGCGCGCCCGGCATGGACCTGCTGAAGATGCCGGTGTTCGTGTGGAGCTGGCTGATCACGGCGTTCCTGCTGATCGCGGTGATGCCGGTGCTGGCCGGTGCGGTCACCATGCTGCTGACCGACAAGTACTTCCATACCAACTTCTTCAATGCCGCCGGCGGCGGCGACCCGGTGCTGTTCCAGCACATCTTCTGGTTCTTCGGGCATCCCGAGGTCTACATCATGATCCTGCCGGCGTTCGGGATCATCTCCGAGATCATCCCCACCTTCGCCCGGAAGCCGATCTTCGGCTATCGCGCCATGGTGTTCGCCATCGCCTCCATCGCCTTCCTCTCGTTCATCGTCTGGGCGCACCACATGTTCGCCGTGGGCCTGCCGATGGGCGCGGAGATCTTCTTCATGTACGCCACGATGCTCATCGCGGTGCCCACGGGGGTCAAGGTCTTCAACTGGGTGTCGACGATGTGGGGCGGCTCGATGACCTTCGAGACGCCGATGCTGTTCGCCATCGCGTTCGTCATCCTGTTCACCATCGGCGGTTTCTCCGGCCTGATGCTGGCCCTGGCGCCGGCGGACTTCCAGTACCACGACACCTATTTCGTCGTGGCCCACTTCCACTACGTGCTGGTGACCGGCGCCGCGTTCTCGATCATGGCCGCCGCGTACTACTGGATACCCAAGTGGTCGGGCAACATGTACAGCGAGACCTGGGGCAAGATCCACTTCTGGTCCAGCGTCATCTCGGTCAACGTGCTGTTCTTCCCGCAGCATTTCCTCGGCCTGGCCGGCATGCCGCGCCGCATTCCCGATTACAACGTGGCCTTCGCCAACTTCAACATGATCAGCTCGATCGGCGGCTTCTGGTTCGGCGCCTCGCAGCTGATCTTCCTGGGCGTCGTGGTGCACTGCGTGTTCTTCTCGAAGAAGCGCGCGGCCGACCGCTCGTGGGAAGGGGCCCGGGGCCTGGAGTGGACCGTGCCGTCGCCGGCGCCGTTCCATACCTTCGACGTGCCGCCGGTGATCCACGACGAAGAACTGGCCCACGGCAACACGGAACACTGATCGATGCAGGGCGTCACGGACATCGCCATGGAGGCGCGCCGCCGGCGCGCACGCCGCACGGCCCTGATCGCGGGCGGTTTCGCGATCGCGGTCTTCCTCCTTTCGATCGTACAGATGCTCCGGGTCTGATCGGCTAACACGCGACATCCACGGGAAACCACCATGGGTCACCAGCAACAAGACGTCTACTTCGTACCGAGCAAGAGCTACTGGCCGATCGTGGCCGCGGTGTCCATGTTCGTGACGGTGTTCGGTGCCGCGCACTGGCTGAACGCGCAACCCGGTGAGGGCAGCACGTTCGGCAAGCCGCTATTCTGGATCGGCATCGTGATGATCCTGGGCATGTTCTTCGGCTGGTTCCGCTCGGTGATCCGCGAGTCGCTGGCGGGCAACTACAACAGCCAGGTGGATCGTTCGTTCCGCATGGGCATGATGTGGTTCATCTTCTCCGAAGTGATGTTCTTCGGCGCGTTCTTCGGCGCCCTGTTCTACGCGCGCATCTTCTCGGTGCCCTGGCTGGGCGGCGAAGGCCACGGCGTGCTCACCCACCAGTTCGTCTGGCAGGGTTACGAGGCATCGTGGGGCGCCAACGGTGGTGGCGGCCCGCAGAAGATCGGCGGCTCGTTCCAGACCATCGCTGCGTGGGGCCTGCCGCTGCTCAACACGCTGATCCTGCTGTCCTCGGGCGTCACCATCACCATCGCGCACCATGCGCTGAAGGCCGGCCATCGCAAGCCCCTGCTGATCGGACTTGGCGCCACCGTGCTGCTGGGCTGCCTGTTCCTGTGGTTCCAGGCGCACGAGTACGCGGAAGCGTACGAGCACTTCAACCTCACGCTGGGCAGCGGTGTCTACGGCGCCACGTTCTTCATGCTCACCGGCTTCCACGGTATGCACGTGACGCTGGGCACGATCATGCTGGCGATCATCTGGCTGCGCTGCGCCAAGGGTCACTTCAGCAAGGACGACCACTTCGGCTTCGAGGCCGTGGCCTGGTACTGGCATTTCGTCGACGTGGTCTGGCTGGCGCTCTTTCTGTTCGTCTACGTGCTCTAAGAAAGCGCTGACACGTCTGTCGGCGCTGCCCTGACGGCCTCTGCGTAAGCCTCGCTCTAAACTCTCCGTGCGCCTTCATGACGAAGGTCGCCCTCAGCACCCACGGAGAGTACCCATGACACGGAAAGTCACCACGCGTTTGTCGCGCCTGTCGATGATCCTGCTTTCGCTTGGCTTCGCCTCGGGCGTCGCCGCGGCCGAAACGCCCCTGCTGTCCTCGGCCAGCGACGCGCGTTTTCGCGCCGTCGGCCTGATCGATGCGCCTGATGGTGGCACTTGCACCGGCGCCATCGTCGCCGGTTCCGCATCTCCCTACGGCAGCCGTCCGGCGCTGCTGCTCACGGCGGGTCACTGCGTGCTCGGGCGGGAGCTCGTCCCCAACCAGGTGCTGGTTGACGAAGCTGCCCCGTCCGGTTACCGCTTCACCCCTGCGTATTTCCAGGACGCGCAGGCCGTGCACCGGCCCGTCGGCGTCGAGCGCATCCTGTATGCCACGACGAAGGGCATGGATATCGCGGTACTTCGCCTGTCGGTGTCCTACGGCGAACTGGCCGCCATCGGCATCACCCCGCTGGTTCCGTCCGCGCCCGGCATCATCGGCACGCTCCCGGTGGATCTGCCGCAGATTCCCGCCAACGACGTACCGCTCGACGAACGGTTCCTGCGCCTGTCCACCTGCGAGGCCAGCGAGCCGGTACGGCTGTTCGAGGGTGAGCGCTTCTTCCTTCGTGAATCGGCTACCGACTGCGCGGGCGTCGCGGGCGGCTCGTCCGGTTCGCCGGTGCTGCGCCGTGGTACCTCGCAGATCGTGGGTGTACTCGGCACGATGGTCGACCCGCGCTTCGACGGTTGCGGTTTCGATCGTCCATGCGAATTGACCGGCAGGCAGCCCTTCTCGCGGGCGGGAGCCAGCTATCTGAGCCTTGTGGCCCCCCTGCGCAATGCCTTGCTTGCCAGCGGCGACTGGAACCCGCAGTGGCTGGACTCTGGCAACGGCGTGGCCCTGCAACGCACCATCGGCCAGTACACGCGCAGCCAGGTCGTGGAAGAGGGCGAGGTCACGCCCGCCCGCTGGGGTATCGTCGTCAGCGACGACACGCGCTGGATTCGCTATAAACACGGCGATGCGGCCACCACGGACTGCGCCAGCCTCGACGGGTACAGTGCCCCGGCACTAGCGCGCGAGCAGCCGATGGACCGGCTTCCGGTCGGACCGGCGGAAGGCGTCTACGCCATGTGTGTCCTGGGCCAGCTCGATATCGACAACGACTGGCAGTCGCCCGAGCGCGCCAGTGTGATGTTGCGCGTGATCGACGACACCGCGCCGACCGCCACGCCACGGCCCGCCGTTCACAACGAGAGCGACGCCGCCTGGATCGTCAAGATCCACAGCCCGTACGTGTCGCCGCCCATCGTCAAGGTCGGCCGCCTCCATGCCACGGACTGTAACGACGAAGGCAACTATCGCGAGCTGACGTCGCTGTTCCTCAGCCTGCCCAAGTCCAAGGGTCCGCTCCGTGTCTGTGCGAAGGGCTCCGACGAAGCGGGCAACGTGTCTCCGGTGGGTACCCTGGACCTGCTGCCACCCGCGGCCGACTGATCCGGCGGTCTAACGCAGGAAGAGACGGTAGGCCGGATTGTCCGTCTCTTCCCGGTACGGGTAGCCGAGGCGATCGAGGAAGCACGTCAGTTCCCGATCGTCCCCGGCGCCCGCTTGAATGCCGACCAGGGTCGAACTGTAGTCGGCGCCCTGGTTCCGGTAGTGGAACAGGCTGATGTTCCAGCTGGGCGACATGGAGCGCAAAAAACGCATCAAGGCGCCGGGGCGTTCGGGGAAGGCGAAGCGAAACAGACGCTCGTCGTGCGCTGCAGCGGATCGGCCGCCCACCATGTGGCGGATATGCTGCGTGGAAAGTTCATCGTTACCCAGGCCGACCACGGCGAATCCCGCCGCTTCGAACACCGCGGCCAGCGCCGCTTCTTCGGCGGGCTCATCGATCTCCACGCCCACGAAGATCCGTGCACGGTCGTGGCTGTCCATCCGGTAGTTGAATTCGGTGACGTTACGGTTGCCGACCAGTTCGCAGAAATGCAGGAAGCTGCCGCGTTCCTCGGGGATGCTCACCGCGAACAGCGCCTCGCGCGATTCACCCACCGCCGCACGCTCGGCGATGAATCGTATCCGGTCGATATTGAGGTTGGCGCCGGAGACGATGGCCACCAGCGTCAGTCGTGCGGCGTCGGCATCAGCGGTGCACCGCGCCGCGTAACGACGCGCTCCTGCCACCGCGAGGGCGCCCGCTGGTTCCACGAAACGCCGTGTGTCCTGGTAGATGTCCTTGATGGCGCGGCACACCTCGTCCGTGTCGACCAGGATCACCTCGTCCAGGTAGGCCTTGCACAGGCGAAAGGTTTCCTCACCCACCAGTTTCACGGCCGTGCCGTCCGAGAACAGCCCGACGTCGGATAGCTCGAGCCGGTGGCCGGCGTCGATCGAGCGCGCCATGGCACAGGAATCCTGCGTCTGTACCCCGACGACGCGGATGTCGGGTCGCAGCGCCTTTACATAGGCGGCGATGCCGGCGGCGAGACTGCCGCCCCCGATCGGCACGAAGATCGCGTCGATGGGTCCCTGGTGCTCACTCAGGATTTCCATCGCCACCGTGCCCTGCCCGGCGATGACATCGGCATCGTCGAACGCGGGTATGAAGGTCATGCCGCGTTCGCTTTGAAGCCGCACCGCATGGGCGTAGGCGTCGCTATAAGAGTCGCCGGCCTTGATGACCTGCACGGTGGGGCCGCCAAAGCGGCGCGTGGCGGCCACCTTCACCTGCGGCGCCGTCTCAGGGACGACGATGACAGCAGGAATGCCCAGCTTCGCCGCCGACCAGGCCACACCCTGGGCATGATTGCCCGCCGACGCGGTAATGATGCCGCGGGCCCGCAACGCGGGGTCCAGACGGCTGATCCGGTTGTAGGCCCCGCGTAGCTTGAACGACGACACCGGCTGCGTGTCCTCGCGCTTGAGCAGGATGTCGTGGCCCAGTTGCTCGGACAGCACCGCGGCGTGTTGCAACTCCGTGCGCCGAGCCACGTCGTAGACGCGCGCGGTGAGGACCAGGCGGAGGTAATCCGAGGCGTCGCGAAGCGGTTCGTCCTGGCTGGCCTGGCGTGGTGCGGGTAGGGACATGCGGTACGTCTCCGGACGATGCGTTTTTTCCGGAGGCGGTCATGAAAAACCCGCCTCGGTAGGGCGGGTTGTCGGTCACCTTGCGCGCGTGATTCAACCCACCATCAGGGGATGGCGATGCTAATCAGCGTAATGAGTGCCACGGCGCGGTTCATGGTTCGATCCTCGCGCGCAGTTGCCGACCTGTCAACCAACACCCTCGGGAGCCTTGGCTATTCGTCATTGACGTATGTACGTCATTGACGCACGATTCGATCATCGCGTCAGGGAGCTTTGCCATGAACACCTTCTTCGAAGACCTGCTGGAAAGCGTCCAGGAAATGGACGGCATCCTCCGTGGCGAGCGGAAGGCGTCGCGCATGTTCCACGTCGATCCAGCCGCCATCCGGCAGCTGCGCGAAACCACGGGTCTGTCCCAGGCGAAGTTCGCGCTGCTGCTGGATGTCGACGTGGGTACGCTGCGTAACTGGGAGCAGGGGCGGCGTGCGCCTACCGGCCCGGCCCGGGCGCTGTTGCGCGCCATCGGCAAGGACCCCCACAACGTCCTGGCCGCCCTGGCCTGATCGTCCTTGCGGCACCGATTGCCGCACCGCGCCTTGGCCCCCCGGCCACGCGCGCTAGAATTGACCGACCCCGTGGGGGTGTAGCCACCCCATGAAGATGCCCAGCGCCACCATGGCGATGAGCAGCAACGAGAGTCCGATCCGGCGGGTGAGCGCCCATACGGTGCGCTTGCTCTGGCCCTTGTCGGTCATCATGAAGAACAGGGCCTGCCCGAGGTTGAACAACACCACGAGCAGCAGGATCACCAGCGCATATTTGTAGATGGTTTCCACGTGACGGCTCCGCGCCCTATCGACAATTCGAGTATAGCCGTGGCCGCGGGGCGTCTTGCATGACTTTCCTGCGGCGCCCGACGTGGTTCGCTGTCGCACTCACGCTGGTGGGTGTGCTCGCTTTCGTGCGCCTGGGCATGTGGCAGCTGCACCGCGCGGATGAGAAGGACGAACTGCTGCGGCGCTACGCCGCATCCGCCTCGGCGGGCGTGGAAGCCTTCGGTCCCGCCGCCGCACAGCCGCCGGTGGATCGTTATCCCCGGTATGCGGTGAGCGGCAGCTTCCTGCCCGGTCACTATTACCTGCTGGACGACCAGACCCATGCGGGCCGGGTCGGCGTGCATGTGTACGCGCCCTTCGCTCCCCAGGGCAGCGTGCCTTGGCTGCTGGTCGATCTCGGTTTCCTGCCGAAGGAGGGGGGTGGCAACCCGCGGCTGCCGCCGCTTCCCGCCGGCCCCACCACGCTGCGCGGGCTCTATGTGCCGTCGCCCGGTGTCGGGGTAAGGCTCGGGGGCGACCGCCTGCCGGAGCAGCACGGCGCCGAAAAGACCATGGTCTATGTCGACCTCGCCGAGATCGGCCACGACCTGGGGCGCGCGCTGTATCCTCGTGTCCTCCTCCTGGACGCCGATCCGGCCAGCATCTACGCACGCGACTGGACCCCGGGCTTCATGCCGCCCGCCCGCCACCGCGCCTATGCCTTCCAGTGGTTCACCTTCGCCCTCGCGGCGGTGGTGATCTTCGTCCTCCTGCATCGCAAGCGACGCCCGAACCGGCCCCCGTCTTCATGACCGATCCGAACGTATCCCCCCGCACGCCCGGCACCGGCCGGTTCAAGCTCGTGCTGATCATGCTGGTGTTCCTGGCGCCGATCGCCGCCGCCGGCCTGCTGACGCTTAGCGGCTGGCAGCCGGAAGGCAAGGGCAACGGACGCCCGATCGTTCCGCAGCGCAGCGTCGCCGATGTCCATGTCGATGTCGCCGGGCGACCGTGGGCCTGGCGCGACAGCGAGCCGCGCCTCACGCTGGTCGCGTTGCCCGGCCCGGGGTGCGCGGCGCAATGCCTGCAGACGCTGGCCCTGATGCGCAACGCCCGCATCGTGCTGAACCGCAACGCCGATCGCCTGCGCCTGCTCTACCTCGGTACGCCACCCACGGCGCCCGGCGCGGAGGGCGTCATGCCTGACTGGGCGATCGGCACCGATGCCGCGAAGGCCTTCGACAGTTTCCGTCCCACCGAGCCGGACACGGTCGCCGCCGTGCTGGTCGAATCCAATGCCACCGCCCTGTCCTGGTATCCCGCGGGCTTCGACCCGAGCGGCCTGCGCAAGGACATGCAGAAGGTGATCCGCTGATGTCTTCCCGTGCCCTGAAAGCCCTGCGCATGCTGGCCCTGCTGGCGGCCTTGTTCGCGTTCTGCATCGTGATGTTCGGTGCCTTCGTGCGCCTGTCCAACGCGGGCCTGTCCTGCCCGGATTGGCCGACGTGCTACGGCAAGGCCACCTGGCCCGGCCACGCCCAGGACATCGCCCGCGCCAACGAGGCCTTCCCGGACCGGCCCTACGAGACGCACAAGGCATGGCGTGAGCAGGTGCATCGTTTCCTCGCCGGCAGCCTCGGCTTCATGGTGCTGGCCATCGCGGTGATGTCGGCATGGCGCCGGCGCATGGCGGTGGTCGCCGTGCTGGCCTCAGCGGTGTTCGCCGCCGCCGGCGTGGCCATGTACATGCGCGGGGCCTACATGGTGTCCTCGTTGCTGTCCGCGCTGGCCATCGCGTTGCCGCTGGTCGCCGCGGCCACGCTGAGGCGTCCCGGTGCATGGCGCATCGGTGTAGCGGCGCTGGCGGTCATCATCTTCCAGGCCATGCTGGGCATGTGGACGGTCACCCTGCTGCTCAAGCCGATCGTGGTGATGGGCCACCTGCTCGGCGGCCTTGCCACGTTCGCGCTGCTGGCCTGGGCTGCCTTGCGCTGGTGGCGTGTCGGCACACCGGACGATCGCTTCGCCGCGCTGCGCACGCCGGTCGCCGTCGGTATCGCGGTGCTGGTCTGCCAGATCGCGCTGGGTGGCTGGACCAGTTCCAACTACGCGGCGCTGGCCTGCGGCACGGACTTCCCGCAGTGCCTCGGGCAGTGGTGGCCGCAGACCGACTTCCCGCAGGCGTTCGTCCTGTGGCGCGGCATCGGCGTGAACTACGAGGGTGGCGTGCTCGACATGGCCGCGCGCAGTGCAATCCAGATGGCGCACCGCATCGGTGCGCTGGTCACCTTCCTCTACCTGGGCTGGCTGTCGCACCGGTTGGCGCGTGGAGGCCTGCGCAAGGTCGGCATCGCCGTGGCGGTGGTGCTGGTGGCCCAGGTGCTGCTGGGCATCGGCAACGTGCACCTGGGCCTGCCGTTGCCGGTGGCCACGGCGCACAATGGCGTGGCCGCACTGCTGCTGTTCACGCTGCTGGCCGCGCTGGCCAGCACGCAGCGACTGCCTGTCACCCCGGAGTTCCCGTGAGCAAAGCCGCGCAATATTTCGAGCTGACCAAGCCGCGCGTCGTCGCGATGCTGGTCTTCTGCGCCGTCATCGGCATGTTCCTGGCCGTGGATGCCGACGGCCGCCGCGTGCTGCCGACGTGGCATGCGGCGTTGTTCGGCACGCTGGGCATCTGGCTGGCGTCCGCATCGGCGGCCGCGTTCAACCACCTGATCGACCAGCGCATCGACAAGCTGATGGCGCGCACCTCGCACCGCCCGCTCGCGACCGGCCAGCTCACCCCGATGCAGGTGTTCGTCTTCGCCATGACACTGGGCATCGTATCGATGCTGGTGCTGGTGTTCCTGGTGAACATGCTGACGGCAGTGCTGACGTTCTTCTCGCTGATCGGCTATGCGGTGGTGTACACCGCCTACCTCAAGCGCGCGACGCCGCAGAACATCGTGATCGGCGGGCTGGCCGGCGCCGCGCCGCCGATGCTGGGCTGGACGGCGGTCACGGGCTCGTTGCATCCCTTCGCGCTGCAATTGCTGCTGATCATCTTCGTGTGGACGCCGCCGCACTTCTGGGCGCTGGCGATCTTCCGCGTCGACGATTACTCACGCGCGCAGGTGCCGATGCTGCCGGTGACCCACGGCGTGGTGTTCACACGCTGGCACATCCTGTTCTACACGATCCTGCTGTTCGTCGTGACCATGCTGCCGTTCTTCACCGGCATGAGCGGCCTGATCTACCTGTTCGGCGCGGTGATCCTGGGCCTGGGCTTCCTCTGGTACGCCGCGCGCATGTTCAACCCGCCCGACGAACTGTTCGCCATGAAGATGTTCAACTATTCCATCGTGTACCTGATGGTGTTGTTCGCGTTTCTGCTGGCCGACCACTGGCTGGTCGATCCGATCGTGCAGCCCGGTTTCCGCCTCGAGCCCGTCGTCTGACGGGCCGGCCGGTTCACCCGACCTTACGCGTCGGCTTGCCCGACCAGTATCCCGCCAGCATCGAGCCCGACAGGTTGTGCCATACCGAGAACAACGCACCGGGCAGCGCGGCCAGGGGCGAAAAATAGAGCTTGCCGAGCGTCGCGGCCAGTCCGGAGTTCTGCATGCCCACTTCGATGGCCAGGGTGCGGCACGTCGATTCGTCGAAGCCGAACAACCGGCCGCCCCAGTAACCGCCCAACAGCCCCATGGCGTTGTGCAGGATCACGGCGACGACGGTGATCGCGCCCACCGTGGCGATGGACGGCTGGCTGGCGGCGACCACGGCCCCGATCAGGATCAGTACGCAAGTCATCGAGAACAGGGGCAGGCCCGGTTCGATCCGCCGCACGACGCCGCGTAGCGTGTGGTGGACAAGCAGCCCCAGTCCGATCGGTAGCGCCACGATCTGCACGATGCTCACCAGCATCGCCCATGTGTCCGGTGCTACCCGCGTATCCACATACAGCCGCGTGAGCAGCGGCGTGGCGACCACGCCCACCAGTGCCGATACCGACGACAGCGTGACCGACAGTGCGACGTCGCCCTTGGCAAGGTAGATGATGACGTTGGAGGCGGTGCCACTGGCAACACTGCCCACGAGGATCATGCCCGCGGCGAGGTCCGGCGGCATGGCGAACGCGCGGGTCAGTGCCCAGGCGGCCAGCGGCATCACCAGGTAATGCAGGAAGGTGCCGGCGAGCACCGGCAGCGGGCGTAGCAGCACGCGCCTGAAATCGTCGAGGCTCAAGGTCACGCCCATGCCGAACATCACCAGCATGAGCAGCGGGACGATCCATGCGCCCGCCGGCAGGAACACCCCGGGGTGCAGGTAGGCGACCAGTGAGACGACGATCGCCCAGAGCGGGAAGAGACGGGTGACCCACGCGAGCAGGGAGCGATGGCCGCCGGTCATGGCATCCCGTGCATCCAGGTCGCCACGGCGTCGGGGTGTTCCAGGTGCAGGTGATGGCCGCCGTCCATGTGGGTCACCTCGATCTGGTCGACGCAGTCGATGCGCACCTGCAGGGCCTCGGGTTCGAGGTAGGGCGGATGCGGACGCGCGAGCAGCAACGAGGTCGGCGCGGCAAGACCCAGCAGCAGCGACATGACCTGCGTCTCGGCGAGGCGGATGGCGGTGGGCCGTGACAGGCGCGGATCGCTGCGCCAGCTGTAGCCGCCATCGACCTCGCGCAAACCGCGCTCGACGATCGGGCGGGCCAGTCCGGCATCGAGGCCGCTCGCGAGCGCGCGGGCGCGGGTCGCATCGTCGATGGCGGGAAAGACGCGCAGCGGCCGGTTGCCTTCGGGTCTCGGCGCCATCGCTTCACGGAACCGGTCCAGGGTGCGCGAGCCGTCGTCGCCCAGGGGCCCCAGGCCTTCGATCAACGCCAGTGCCCGCACGCGCTCCGGGGCCGCGATGGCGACCATGGTGGCCACGCCCGCGCCCAGCGAATGGCCGAGCAGGTGGAAGCGGGGCAGGGCCAGTGCATCGACCGCCAGCAGCACCGCGCGTGCGTAGTCGTGATGGGTATAGGTGGCGCTCTCGGGCAGGTGATCCGAATGCCCGTGGCCGGGAAGGTCCAGGGCGATCACGTGGAAACGATCCGCGAGTAACGGCCCAAGCCGCGCGAAGCTGGCCGCGTTGTCGAGCCAGCCATGGAGGGCGACCAGCGGTGCCGCATCCGGCTCGCCCCAGCTCATGCCGCCCAGTTCCATTCCGGGAAGGGCGATACGCAGCTCACGCATCGGCGTGGGCCTTGCGGGCGCGTTCGCGCGAGGCGGCCAGGCGCGCGGCCACGGCCACCGCGTCGTAGTCCTCGGCGAACTCCGGCCAGCCCTGCGTGTGCCGCAGCACCAGGTCCGCGATGGCACCCACATGGTCGGGGCGCGCGTTGAGGCAGGGGATGTAGTGGAGTGTCTCGCCACCCGCCTCGCGGAAGAAATCGGCATTCTGCATGGCGATTTCCTCCAGCGTTTCCAGGCAGTCCACGGCGAAGCCCGGGCTGATCGCGTCGATCCGCTTCACGCCCTGGGCGCCCAGCGACTTCACCATCTCGTCGGTGTACGGATGCAGCCAGCGCTCGCGTCCCACGCGCGACTGGAAGCTCATCGGCGCCTGCTCGGGCGTGAGCCCGAGGGCTTCGCGCAGCAGGCGCGCGGTGGCATGGGCCTGGCAGAAGTAGGGATCGCCGTTGCGCACGTAACGCTCGGGGATGCCGTGGAAGCTCATCAGCAGGCGCTCGCCCTGACCGTGGCGTTGCCAATGCTCGCGCACGCTGGCGGCCAGGGCGGCGATGTAGGCGGGCTCGTCGTGGTAATCGTTGACCTGCCGCAGTTCCGGCGGCCAGCGCAGGCCCTTGATCGTATCGGCCACGGCGTCGAAGACGCTGCCCGTGGAGGTCGCGGAATACTGCGGATACAGCGGCAGCACGAGCAACCGGCGGACGCCCTCGCGCTGCAACTGCGCGATGGTGGCGGCCACGCTGGGCCGACCGTAGCGCATGGCCAGCGCCACGCGGATGGGCCCGCTGCGACGGCGGCCGAGCTCGGCCTGCAGGGCGGCGGCCAGTGCCTCGCTGCCCGTGCGCAGGGGCGAGCCCTCGGGAGTCCACACACGCGAATAGGCGTGGGCGGAACGCTTGGGGCGCACCCGCAGGATCACGCCGTGCAGGATCGCCTTCCACAGCAGTCGCGGGTACTCGATGACCCGCGGATCGCCGAGGAATTCGGCCAGATAGGGGCGTACGGCCGCCGCGGTGGGGGCTTCAGGTGTACCGAGATTAACCAGCAGCACACCGGCCTGGGGCACGGTGTCGTGGGAATAGCCGGCAAGGCCGGTATAGTTTGGTGAACCAGGCATCGGTGTCCGGCATTCGCGAGGATCGTCGCAGTCTGCCATATGCCGGGGTGTCGAGGCCTGTAGTCCCTGTCGCACCCGCTGCCATTCCGCGTCACGAAAGGAGCCACCCGATGTCATCTCGTCCGTTTCGCCTGCTCGCCCTGGGCCTGCTCGCCCTGCTGCCGTCGCTGGCCGTCCAGGCCGCCGATCCGCCGCGCAAACAGGCGCGCGAGGCCGTGCGGGTGCTGTCCGAAATGATGGACGACGCCCCGGACAAATCGCTGCCGGCCGACCTGCTCAGGAATGCGCGCGCCATCGCCATCATCCCGGGCATGGTCAAGGGCGGCTTCGTGTTCTCCGGTTCCAAGGGCGAAGGCCTGATCTCGATCAAGACGCACGACGGTACCTGGTCCAACCCCAACTTCATCTCGGTGGGTGGTGCCGGCGTCGGCTTCCAGGCCGGTATCCAGTCCACCGATGTCATCCTCGTCTTCCGCACCGATCGCGGCATCGACGGCATCATCAACGGCAAGTTCACGATGGGTGCCAACGCCTCCGCGGCGGCGGGCCCGGTCGGTCGCTCTGCGACGGCGGCCACCGATGGCCAGATGAAGGCCGAGATCTACACCTATTCGCGCGCCAAGGGCCTGTTCGCCGGTGTCGCGCTGGATGGCAGCCGCATCGCCATCGACGAGGACACCAACGAGCAGATCTACGGCCCCGGCATCACGCCGCGTCGCATTTTCGAAGGCGGCGTGACAAACGTCCCCAGCGAAGTAGTCGATTTCAGGGATAAGCTGGAGGAGTACACTAACCGCTGATCGTCGTCCCAACCCGTTGCGCCGCGTGGCGCGCGGGCCGTCCCACCGGCTCCCAGAGCGGGGCCTGAGAGGTTTTCATGAGCATTACCCACATCGTCCTCCTGCTGCTCGTCGTCGTGCTCATCTTCGGCACGCGTAAGCTGCGCAACATCGGCTCGGACCTGGGCGGTGCCATGCGCGACTTCAAGAAGGGCCTGGACGGCGACGAAGAAGCACGGGCGGCCCGCGAGCGCGAAGACAAACTGCGCGCCGATCCGCCGCCGGTCACCCCGGTGCCGCCGACCCACACCGAAACCGTCGAGCCGCGCGACCGCACTCCGTGATCCCGGCGGCGCCATGATCGAGATCAGCTTCGGTAAATTGCTGCTGCTCGCGGTAGTGGCGCTCATCGTGCTCGGCCCCGAGCGCCTGCCCCATGCCGCGCGCACGGCGGGCGCCCTGCTGCGGCGCATGCGCAACGGCTGGGACAGCGTGAAGTCCGAAGTCGAGCGGGAGATCCAGGCCGAGGAAATCAAGCGCACCCTGCGCGAGACGGCCGAGCACGCCCGGGCCACCCACGACAGCGTGCGCGATGACATCCGTGCCGCTGGTAACAGCGTCCGCGAGGATTTCCGCGCCGCGGCGGGCGAGGCTCGGCAGGCCGGGGAGCAGGCGCGCGACGCCTTTACCGAGCCGCAGGTAGCCCATGCCGAGGGCCGCGTGCCCGATCCGGCACGCGACATGCTCCCCCTGGCCTACGGCGAGTCCACGCCGCCCCGGAACGAACCACATGAGCCCCGTTGACACCGGCCCCTCCAGCGACGACGTCGTCGAAGAAGGCCTGTTCTCCCACCTGATCGAACTGCGCTCCCGCCTGCTGCGCGCTATCGTCGTCCTGCTGGTGGTGTTGCTGGCACTCGTACCCGTGGCCAACCACCTCTACGCCGAACTGGCCAAGCCACTGGTCGAGCGCATGCCGCAGGGCGCGCACCTGATCGCCACGGAGGTGGCCAGCCCGTTCGTCACGCCGTTGAAACTGGCGTTCTTCTGCGCGCTGTTCATCAGCATGCCGATGATCCTCTACCAGCTGTGGGCCTTCGTCAGCCCCGGGCTGTACCGGCACGAAAAGCGCCTGGCCCGGCCGTTGCTGGTGGCGTCGCTGGTGCTGTTCTACTCAGGCTGCGCGTTCGCCTATTTCGTCGTGTTGCCGGCGGCGTTCAAGTTCCTCAATGCGGTCACGCCCGATGGCGTCGCGATGATGACTGACATCACGCATTACCTCGATTTCGTCATGCTGATGTTCTTCGCCTTCGGCCTGTGCTTCGAAGTGCCGGTAGCGGTGGTCATCCTGGCCGCGATCGGCGTCGTGGATGCGGAAAAACTCAGCAAGGGCCGGGGCTACGCCATCGTCGGCGCGTTCGCCATCGCGGCGTTCATTACGCCGCCGGACCTGCTGTCCATGGTGATGCTGGCCGTGCCCATGTGCATCCTCTACGAGCTCGGGCTGCTGGCCGTGAAGTTCCTGCTCAAGCCCGCGCCGGCGGACCCCGTCGCCTGACCCGGCGGCCCGCATCGCGCGCGGCTGCGGCGCGGTGCGCGTCATGGCCTGCGGGGTTGCCGGCCTAAGGGGTGTGCGTGGCGGCGCGACCCAGCGCCAGGCCCTTCAGTACGTTCAGTGCCTGCGACAGCGCGTAATCCTGGGTGGCCAGCTTGCCGTCGTCATCGGCGGCGCCCTTCTCGTCGGCCGAGGCTTTTTCGTTGACCAGGTGGTTGGGCAGGTCGGCCTCGGAGCCGATCAGCTGGGGTGCCGTCTCGCTCTTGGTCACCGACAGATCCGCCAGCGCGATGTCGGGTTTGATTCCCTCGGCCTGGATCGATGTGCCGTTGGGCGTGTAATACCGCGCCGTGGTGATCTTCACCGCGTGGTCCGCGTCCAGCGGCAATACGGTCTGCACCACGCCCTTGCCAAACGTGCGCCGGCCCATGATCAGCGCGCGATGGTTGTCCTTGAGCGCACCGGAGACGATCTCCGCCGCAGACGCCGTGCCGTTGTCGGCCAGGATGATCATCGGTGCGCCCTTCAACAGGTCGCCGGGGTGCGCGTCGAAGCGCAGGTTGGCGTCCTGCAGGCGGCCCTTGGTCGTGACGATGGTACCCGCGTCGAGGAAGGTGTCGGCTACGCCCACGGCCGTGGTCAGGAGGCCGCCGGGGTTGGAGCGCAGGTCCAGTACCGCGCCCTTGGGCGCGCCGTTCTTCGCGATCCATGCCGCCAGCTTCGTGTCCAGGTCGGTCGAGGTATCTTCCTGGAACTGGCTGATGCGGATGTAGACATACCCCGGATCGAGCTGGCGAAGCTTGACGCTGGTGACCGCGATGCGTTCGCGCACCAGGGGCACGTCGATCGGCTTGTCCGATTTCTCGTGCAGGATCGTCAGCGTGACCTTGCTGCCGGGATCGCCGCGCAATTTCTTGAACGCGTCGTCGATGTTCTGGCTGTCGACGACCGTGCCGTCCACCTTGAGGATGGTGTCGCCGGCCTTGATGCCACCGCGCGAGGCGGGCGTGTCGTCGATCGGCGAGACGATCTTCAGACTGCCGTCCACCTGCAGTACCTCGATGCCCAGGCCACCGTACTGGCCCGTGGTGTCTTCATCGAGTTCGGCCAGGCCTTCCTTGTCGAGGTATTCGCTGTGCGGGTCGAGGTTCTGCAGCATGCCGCCAATGGCGGCCTTCATGATCGTCTTGTTGTCCAGTTTCTCGACATAGGCCTGCTGGACGATGTGGTACACCCGCGTGAAATTGCGAATGTCGTCTAGGTCCACCGTGTCGTCGGCCTGGCTGGCCACCTTGGCGGCCGACGTGGACGACGCCGCGGGCGCATCGGGCTGCCGGATGGGCGTCGGCTTCGCCTGCTGTGCATCGGCGGCAGGAACCGTCACCGCACCGGCAAGGGCCAGTGCGAGGGCGAGACGAAGGGGGTGCTGGCGCATGCGTGTCTCCGGGATCAATGCTTCTTGCTCAGCCAGCCGCGCGCATCGATGGGCTTGCCACCCTGGCGCAGCTCGAAGTACGCGCCGTTGTCACCGGCGGGCGCGGCGGCCGTGCCGACGGCTTCGCCGGCCTCCACCATGTCGCCCACGCCGTGCAGCAGCGTCTCGTTGTTGCCGTACATGCTCATGAAACCGTTGCCGTGGTTGACGATGATCATCATGCCGTAGCCGCGCAGGAAGTTCGCGAACACCACGCGACCACGCGCCACGGCCTTTACCTCGCTGCCGCGCGGCGCGACGATGATCACGCCGCTGCCGAAGGCGTGCACCGGCCCGTTGGTCGGCCAGGGCAGGCTGCCGCGCAGGTTGCCCACCGGTGCGGCGGCGGGCGCGCCCTTGGGCGCCGGTGCGGGCTCGGCCGCCTTGGCCGCCTCGTCGATCACTTTCTGCAGTCGCGCGACCAGCGCGTTCATGTCCTGCTCGTTCTGCTTGAGGGCGGCGATGCGCTGGGCCTGGTCCTTGTATTTCGAATCCGCCTCGGCCACCAGTTTCGCCTGGCTGGTCCGCTGCTTCTCCAGTTCGGCGGCGCGTGCCTCGCGCTCCGCCCGGGTGGCCTCGAGTTTCTGCTGTTCGGCCGTGATGGCAGCTTCGACCTCCTGCAGGCGGGAAAGATCCGCCAGCAGCCCGTGGATCTTCTCGACCCGGTTGTCCTGGAAGTAACGTGAATACGCCAGGGCGCGGGATATCCGGTTGACGTCCTCGTCGCCCAGCAGCAATTGCAGGTCGGAACCACGGCCCAGCGTGTAGGTGGCGCGCAGCAGGTCGCCCAGGGCATCCTTCTGCTTCGAGAGACCGGCTTCCATGCTGGCGCGCTGCGTGTTCAGCTGTTCGAGGTCGTGCTGGCGCTGCTGCAGGTCGCCGTCGGTGGCGCGCACGGCCTTCGCCGCAGCCGAGACCTGCTCGGCCTGTTTCGCCAGCGCGGCATTGGCGCTGTCGCGGGCGTTGGCCGTTTCGCGCTGTTCCTTCGTCAGGTTGTCGATGTCCTTGCGGACACCTTCCAGCTTCTGCCGGGTTTCCTCCTGCTGCGTCCGTGCCTTCGCATCCTGGGCCGCCAGGGCGGGTGGCGTGGGCGAGAGGGAGGCAGCGGCGAGGGCGAGGATGAAGGCGAGGCGGGGACGTGGGCGCATCCGGCGATTATTACCCATCCCGGGGCCGGGCCGCCTGTCCGTGCCCGGGAATGCCCCGAGGGACTTTTGTACCCCGCCGCGCCACCGGTACCAGTCGAACGGCCGCCCGGCCGGCACGGACCGGCGGCAGGGGCTGGTATGGCCTTGCAGGCGCTGACGGGCGCCATTCGCGCGCAGTGGTCTGCGGGGGCCATCCGTAAGATTTTCGTTGCATTCGTGTTTGGACGTCCGAACGCTTTGACGCGCCGCGGCAAATGTGACTAAAGTGGGTCGCTCGTCCTCTGCGCATGCGTGAAGAGTCGGCCGTTCCAGGTCGTGGGGCCACGCATGCGCCACCCCAGCAAAACCAAGCCACCAGGAGGCGGATGGTGAAGCAAGGCATTCCGCGCCTCTATGACGAGGCGTTCGAACACGACAGCTGCGGCTTCGGTCTCGTCGCGCAGATCGACGGTCACGCCAGCGCCGCGCTGGTCGACACGGCGTTCGACGCACTCGCCCGTCTTTCCCACCGCGGTGGCGTCAATGCCGACGGCATCAGCGGCGACGGCTGCGGCGTGCTCATCCGGCGCCCGGTGGAGTGGCTGCGCGCGCTCGCTGGAGAAGCGGGCATCACGCTGGCTACGCACTTCGCCGCGGGCGTGGTGTTCCTCGATCCGCAGGGCGACGATGCCGCGGCCCGGGTGCTCGAGGACGAGCTGGCGGCGGTGAAACTTTCCGTCGCCGGCTGGCGCGATGTCGCCGTCGATACCGCGGCCTGCGGCCCGCTGGCTGCGTCGTCCATGCCGCGCGTGCGGCAGGTATTCGTCGACGCCCCGGGCGACATGCCCGTCGCGGCGTTCGAGGCCGCGCTGTTCCGGGCGCGTCGTCGCACGGAACTGCGCCTTGCCGACGACAGGCAGTTCTACGTGGTCTCGCTGTCCGGTGAGGTCATCGGTTACAAGGCCATGGCCGCGCCCGGCCGCCTGCGCCAGGTGTATCCCGACCTCGCCCATCCGGCCCTGGTGGCGGACGCGGTGGTCTTCCACCAGCGCTTCTCGACCAACACCTCGCCGCAGTGGCGACTGGCCCAGCCTTTCCGCCTGCTGGCGCACAACGGCGAGATCAACACCATCCGCGCCAATCGTCGCTGGATGCAGGCGCGCACGGCCGTCATGCGCTCCGAGCACGTTGACCTGTCGGACATCGGTCCGCTGGTGCGCCAGAGCGGCTCGGACTCGGAAAGCCTCGACAACGCCCTCGAAGTGCTGCTGATGGGTGGCATGGACCTGCTCACCGCCATGCGTGTGCTGGTGCCGCCGGCCTACGCCGCGCGCGAGGACATCGACGAAGACCTGGCCGCGTTCTACGAATACTACGCGCTGCACAGCGAACCCTGGGACGGCCCGGCCGGCCTGGTCATCTGCGACGGACGCTATGCCGCCTGCACGCTGGACCGCAACGGCCTGCGTCCGGCGCGCTGGGCGCTCTCGGACGACAACCACCTGATCGTGGCCTCCGAAGCCGGCCTGTGGGATGTCCCGTCGGCGCGCATCGTCGCCAAGGGTCGCCTTGCGCCGGGCGAGATGATCGCCGTCGATTTCCGCGAGCATCGCCTGCTGCGCGATGCCGACATCGATGCGATCAACCGTGGGCGTGCCCCGTTCCGCGACTGGCTGCGCGAAGGCGTCACCTATCTCGAATCCGACCTGATCGATCCCAGCCTGGCCGCCGAGCCCTTGCCGGCGGACGAACTGCGCCGCTACCAGAAGCTCTTCGGGCTGTCGCGGGAGGAGTGCGAGTCGGTGCTGAAGGTGCTGGCCGAAACCGAAGCCGAGGCCACCGGTTCGATGGGCGACGACACGCCCATGGCCGTGCTGTCGCGGCAGATCCGTCCGTTGTTCGACCGCTTCCGCCAGGGCTTTGCCCAGGTGACCAACCCCCCGATCGATCCGCTGCGCGAGCGGCTGGTGATGTCGCTGGTCACCCAGATCGGCCAGGAGCGCAACATCTTCGACCTCGGGCCGGAGAACGCCCGTCAGATCCTGCTCAACTCGCCGATCCTCTCCCAGCGCAAGCTGCGCCAGATCCTGGCCAATCCGGAGTACGCGGACACGCCGCGCTTCGACCTCATGTACGGCGCGGACGAAACCCTCGAGCAGGCGCTGGCCCAACTCTGCGACGAGGCGGAAGCCGCCGTGCGCAAGGGCGTGCGCATCGTGTTCCTGAGCGACCGCTACCCGCGTCGCGACCTCCTGCCCATCCATGCGCTGCTGGCCACCGGCGCCGTGCACGCGCGGCTGGTCGACAAGGGCCTGCGCTGCCAGTGCAACATCATGGTCGAGACGGCCACGCCACGCGATCCCCACCACTTCGCCTGCCTGATCGGTTTCGGTGCCACGGCCATCTATCCGTGGCTGGCCTACCAGAGCCTGTTCGACATGGGCCGCAGCGGACACATCCGCAACGGCGAGGGCGCACCGCGCGAGATCGGCCGCAACTACCGCCGCGGTATCCGCAAGGGCCTGTTGAAGATCCTCTCGAAGATGGGCATCTCCACCGTCGCGGGCTATCGCGGTGCGCAGCTGTTCGAGATCGTCGGCCTGTCGCCGGAAGTGGTGGCAGCCTGTTTCCCGGGTACGCCCTCGCGTATCGGTGGCTCCACCTTCGACGACCTGGAACGCGAGCAACGCCTGCTGGCCGCGGAAGCCTGGGACGAAGCGCACGCGCTGCGTGCCGGCGGCCTGTTCAAGTACGTGCACGGTGGCGAATTCCACATGTACAACCCCGATGTCATCGCCACGCTGCAGGTGGCGGTGCGCACGGGCAACTACGCCGACTACGAAGCGTACGCGCACCATGTGGATACGCGGCCGCCCTCGGCACTGCGCGACCTGCTGGTGCCACGCGTGGGTACGCCGATCCCGCTGGACCAGGTCGAGCCCGTGGAGGACATCCTCCGTCGCTTCGATTCCGCGGGCATGTCGCTGGGTGCCCTGTCGCCGGAAGCACACGAGGCACTCGCCATCGCGATGAACCGGCTCGGTGGGCGCAGCAACTCGGGCGAAGGCGGTGAGGATCCCTCGCGCTACGGCACCGAGCGCGCGTCGAAGATCAAGCAGGTGGCCTCGGGTCGTTTCGGCGTCACCCCGAGCTACCTGGTCAACGCCGAGGTGTTGCAGATCAAGATCGCCCAGGGTGCCAAGCCGGGCGAGGGTGGCCAGCTGCCCGGTCACAAGGTCGATGCCACCATTGCGCGGCTGCGTTACGCCAAGCCGGGCATCGGCCTGATCTCGCCGCCACCGCACCACGACATCTATTCCATCGAAGACCTGGCCCAGCTGATCCACGACCTCAAGGAAGTGAATCCGAAGGCACTGATCTCGGTCAAGCTCGTCTCGCACGCGGGCGTAGGCACGGTGGCCGCGGGCGTGGTGAAAGCCGGCGCCGACCTGATCACCGTGTCCGGCCACGACGGAGGCACCGGCGCCAGCCCGCTCACCTCGATCAAGTACGCGGGCACGCCGTGGGAACTGGGCCTGGCGGAAACCCAGCAGACGTTGCGCCTGAACGACCTGCGCGGTCGCGTGCGCCTGCAGACGGACGGTGGCCTGAAGACCGGCCTCGACGTCATCAAGGCTGCGCTGCTGGGTGCTGAAAGCTTCGGCTTCGGCACCGGCCCGATGGTGGCGCTGGGTTGCAAGTACCTGCGCATCTGCCATCTCAATAATTGCGCCACGGGCGTGGCCACGCAGCATCCCGTGCTGCGGCAGAAACACTTCATCGGCCTCCCCGAGATGGTGATGAACTACTTCCGCTTCATCGCGGAGGATGTCCGTCGCCACCTCGCGCAACTGGGCGTGCGTTCGCTGGCCGAGCTGATCGGCCAGAGCGGGCGCCTCGAACAGCGCGAGGGCGTTACCATCGTGCAAGAGCGCCTGGACCTGGCCCCGCTCATCAGCGAGGACGGCCTGGGTACGAAGGTGGACTTCGCCTGCACCTTCGCACGCAACCCCATGCGCGATCCGGCCACCCTCGCCAGCCGCATCGCCGCGGAAACCCGTGAAGCGGTCACGGATGGGCTGGGCGGCAGCTTCACCTATCCCATCGTCAACACCGACCGCGCCATCGGCGCGCGCCTTTCCGGTGACGTGGCCCGTCGCTGGGGCGACATGGGCATGAGCGGCAAGCCGGTCAACCTGCACCTGTTCGGCTCAGCCGGGCAGAGCCTCGGTGCATGGAATGCCGCCGGCGTGCATATTGACCTCACCGGCGAGGCCAACGACGGCGTGGGCAAGGGCATGGCGGGCGGCCGTCTGGTCATCCGTCCGCCGGCGGATTCGCCCTTCGCCAGCCAGGATGCCTCGATCATCGGCAACACCTGCCTCTACGGCGCGACCGGCGGCGAACTCTACGCCGCGGGCCAGGCCGGCGAACGCTTCGCCGTGCGCAATTCCGGGGCGCTGGCCGTCGTCGAGGGCGCCGGCGATCACTGCTGTGAATACATGACCGGCGGCGTGGTGGCGGTGCTGGGTCGCACCGGGCTGAACTTCGGCGCGGGCATGACCGGCGGCTTCGCCTACGTACTCGACATCGAGCGCAACTTCGTCGATTGCTACAACCACGAACTCGTCGACATCGTGCGTATCTCGCACGAGGGCATGGAACATTACATGCAGCACCTGCGCCAGCTCATCGCCCGGCATGCCGAACTCACCGACTCCGCCTGGGGCCGCCAGGTGCTGGGCGATTTCCGTGGCCTGCTGCAGCGGTTCTGGCTGGTCAAACCCAAGGCCGCCAGCCTCGATGCGCTGGCGGAAGAACTGCGGAGTGCCGCATGAGCAGCAAGGATTTCCGTTTCCTCGAGATCCCGCGACAGACGCCACGCACGGTGCCGGTCGCCGTGCGTGTGCTGGGATACGGCGAAATCTCCGGCGACTTCGCCCCTCCGGAGGCCGCCGCGCAGTCCGAACGCTGCATCGACTGCGGCAACCCGTACTGCGAGCACGCCTGCCCGGTGCACAACTACATCCCGAACTGGCTGAAGCTGGTCCAGGACGGACGGCTGTTCGAAGCGGCCACGCTGATGCACGAGACCAATCCGCTGCCGGAAATCTGTGGTCGCGTGTGCCCGCAGGATCGCCTGTGCGAGGGCGCATGCACGCTGGAGCAGGGCGATTTCGGCGCCGTCACCATCGGCAGCGTCGAGCGCTGGGCCACGGACGAAGCCATCCGCCAGGGCTGGCGCCCCGACCTGTCACGGGTGAAGGACACCGGTGCGCGAGTGGCCATCGTCGGTGCCGGTCCGGCCGGGCTGTCCTGCGCGGATCGCCTGCGTCGCGCGGGCATCGCTGCCGATGTGTTCGACCGGCAGCACGAGATCGGCGGCCTGCTGACGTTCGGCATCCCGCCGTTCAAGCTCGACAAGGCGATCGTGCGCACGCGGCGCATGGTGCTCGAGGGCATGGGCGTTACCTTCCACCTCGGCGTGGAGATCGGGCGCGACATCGCGTTCGACGACCTGCTCGCCAATTACGACGCCGTGTTCGTCGGCACCGGTGCGTACACCTACGTGGACGGCCAACTGGAAGGTCGTGACCTGGCGGGCGTGCATGATGCCTTGCCCTTCCTCATCGGCAACACCGAGCGGCTGCTGCGCGACGAGGAGCCGTCCGCCGAGTACGACCTCGCCGGCAAGCACGTCGTGGTGCTCGGCGGTGGCGATACCGGCATGGACTGCAATCGCACGGCCATCCGCCTGGGTGCCGCCTCGGTCACCTGCGTGTACCGTCGCGACGAGCCGAGCATGCCCGGCTCGCGCCGCGAAGTCGGCTATTCCCGCGAGGAGGGCGTGCGCTTCCTGTTCCAGCGCCAGCCGATGGCCCTGCTGGGTGAGGACGGCCGCATCACCGCCGTTCGCGTCGTCGAGACCCAACTGGTGGCGGGCCTCGACGGTCGCCCGCGTCCGCAGAACATCGAAGGCAGCGAAACCGACCTGCCGGCCGACGTCGTCATCCAGGCCTTCGGATTCCAGCCGAGTCCGCCCGACTGGTGCGACGCCTTCGGCATCGAACGCGATCACAGCGGACGCATCGCGGTCGGTGGCGAAGGTCGCCTGCCGCTGCAGACCAGCCATCCGCAGGTGTTTGCCGGTGGCGACAACGTGCGCGGCGCCGATCTGGTCGTCCGTGCCGTCTACGATGGCCGCGAAGCCGCCGCCTCCATCGTGCGCATGCTCGCCACCGCAAAACACACGGCCCCCCTCCGCCAGGCCGTGTAGGAGCGCACGATGTGCGCGAAAAGCCGCGTGTAGGAGCGCACGATGTGCGCGAAAAGCCGACGAAGCGGCGATGACGCACCCCCCATCGCGCACATCGTGCGCTCCTACATGGTCATCGTGACCTACGGGGCGCACAATGGGCGCATGCCGCTGCACGCCCCGACGCTGCCATGTGCCTGATCGCTTTTGCCTGGCGCGCCCACCCGCAGTGGCGTTTGGTGCTGGTCGCCAACCGCGACGAGTTCCATGCGCGGCCGACGGCGCCGCTGGCCGCGTGGGACGAGGCGCCGCAGATCCTCGCGGGTCGTGACCTCGAGGCCGGCGGTACCTGGGCCGGCGTCGCCCCGGATGGACGCGTCGGCGTGATCACCAACGTGCGCGACATGCATGCCGACCACAGTGGCCTGTCACGGGGCCTGCTGGTGGCCGACTATCTCGGCGCCACGTTGCCCGCACGCACCCACGCCATCGAACTGATGGCCAGCGCGCGGGACTATCGACCGTTCAACCTGCTGACCTTCGATCATGACGACGCGTACTACCTGGGCAACCACCCTGTGGCCCGTGCGCAGCCGGTGGCCGCCGGCGTGCATGGCCTGAGCAATGCCGACTTCAACGCGCCGTGGCCGAAGACGCGCGCGCTGGTCCAGCGGCTTGGCGACTGGCTGGCGCAAGACGGCAGCGGCGACCCTGACAGGCTGTTCGCGCTGCTGGCCGATCGCGGCGTCTGGCCCGACGACGTGCTGCCGGACACGGGTATCGGCATCGAGCGCGAGCGTTTCCTCTCCAGCGCGTTCATCGTCGGGGAACACTACGGCACGCGCGCCAGCACCGTGATCCTCGTCGACAACGAGGGCCGCACGATGATCGGCGAGCGTCGCTTCGGGCCCCACGGCGTGTTCGAGGGCGAGACCCGCATCGACGCCGACGTGCCGCGCTGATCCGCCCTTTCCCCGGCGGAAAGGCTCTTTTGCCCGGCCGGCAATTGATCCCCGCCGGCTGCGCCCCGACGATAAGGTGATCCTTTCCTGTCCGGAGCCACCCCATGCACATCGATCTCAGCCAGCGCCATGCCATCGTCACCGGCTCCACCGCTGGCATCGGCCTGGCCATCGCCACCGGCCTGGCCGTCGCGGGGGCTGCCGTGGTCGTGACCGGGCGCACCCAGGCCCGTGTGGACGACGCCATCGCTGCCGTGAAGAAAGCCGCGCCGAACGCCACCGTCACCGGTGTGGCCGCCGATCTTGGCACGGCCGAAGGGGCGGCGACGCTGACCCGCGCCGTGCCGGACACCGACATCCTGGTGAACAACCTGGGCATTTTCGAGCCGAAGGATTTCTTCGCCATCGACGACGCCGAATGGACGCGCTTCTTCGAAGTGAACGTGAACTCGGGCGTTCGCCTGTCGCGTCATTACGCCAAGGGCATGGCCGAACGTGGCTGGGGCCGCGTGCAGTTCATCTCGAGCGAATCGGGTGTGCAGGTGCCGGCCGAGATGGTCCACTACGGCGTGACGAAGACGGCCCAGCTCGGTGTGTCGCGCGGCCTGGCCGAGGTGCTGGCCGGTACCGGCGTTACCGTCAATGCGATCCTTCCCGGGCCGACCCTGTCGGAAGGTGTCAGCGAGTTCTTCGGCAAGATCGCGAAGGAACAGGGCATCGCGATGGAAGCGGTGGAGAAGGACTTCATCCAGACCCATCGTCCCACGTCGCTGATCAAGCGCCTGCTCAGCGTGGAAGAGGTCGCCAACGCCTCGGTGTACCTCGCCTCGGAACAGGCCTCCGGCACCACCGGCGCCGCGATCCGTGTCGATGGCGGCGTCACCCGCTCGATCGTCTGACCAGCGCTCACAGCTGGCACAGCACACGCGCGAAGGCGCCGTCGTCGCGTTGGTAGTCGGTGCGCGCCCCATGGAACCGCTCGGTGGTCAAGACCACCGAGCCGACCCGGTCCATGCGGAACGACTTCCATCCCCGGGACGCGCCCGACGCGCTGTCGCCGCTCACCTGATAGGCGCTGAGCAGGCGATGGCCGGCGTGGTCGTCCCCATAGACATGCGGTTGCACCAGCCGGTGCGTGCCGCCGTATTCGATGGCCAGCAGGCGTCGCTCGCGGATGGCCTGGCAGACCGCCGTGCCGTTATCGCCGGCCACCGATATCCCTCATCTGGTTCGATTTAAGTTGATTCACTTAAATTAAGTGAGAATGGAAAAACTGATTTAAAAGAAAAAAATTACTAAATACATGCACTTGAAGTCGCTCTTGAAAAATTAAGTAGCGAAGCTTAAGTTAAGTAAACTAGACTTTTGACACGTAAAACCATGGAACTGCATTTCAAGCGTCCGGATGTCGCCACCGAGTCCGCCACGTTGGTCCTGAAAGCCGGTCTCTTCACGTCGAGCACCCTGTTCCTCGGCGCGCCTCGCCGAACGGGCAAATCTACATTCCTTATCGAAGAGTTGACCCCGGCTCTCGAGAAGCTGGATGCCTTGGTGCTTTACGTCGATCTCTGGAAGAATCCCAGCACAGATCCCGGTGAACTGATTGCGAACACCATCGCTAGCGCCCTTGCCAAGGCACAGGGTGCCGTAGCACGCGCTGCTCAAGCCGTGGGGCTCAGCAAAGTCAGTATCCATGGTGTGGAGTTCAATCTCGGGGATATCGGCAGCAAGCCCGGCGCCAGTCTGGCCGATGCCCTCAAATCCCTCATCGAGAAAGTCGAAAGACCCGTCGTCCTGATCGTGGATGAGGCGCAGCACGCCATCACATCCAAGGAAGGCATGAATGCCATGTTCGCGCTCAAATCGGCGCGGGATACCATCAACAGCCCCGGTGTTACCCGGCTTGGTCTGGTGATGTCGGGCTCCGACCGCGACAAGCTGTTGCGCTTGGTGCATGGCAACAGCACGCCCTTCTTGGGATCGACGATCAACGAGTTGCCGCTGCTCGGCGATCCTTACATGGACTTCCTTGCAGGGCACCTTCGGGTTGCCAAACCAGCGCTCGCCATCGACAACCAACGCCTGTACGAAACGTTCGTTCGCTTCGACCATCGTCCTGAGGAAATCCAGAACGCCATAACCCGGGTGGCCGGACCGTTCAGCCGGCTGACGGACGACAATTTCCACGACTTGCTCGACATCCAGGCCCATCACTACGAGCAAGACCGGGCTGCGGATTATGCGAATGCTTACGAAAGCTTATCTGCGCTGGAGCGGGCCATACTTACACGCGTTCTTTCCCACGGAAAAGAAGGGAAGCTGTTCACCGGCGATGCCCTGAAGGAGTACACCGAGGCGCACGGCAAGCTGGTGCAGGCAGGTACGGCACAGGCGGCCACCGAAAAGCTCAGGAATCGAGAGCCACCGCTTATCTGGAAGTCGGCGAGGGGCGACTACGCACCGGAGGACAGCGGAATGCGCACATGGTACGAGCGGTTGGAACGGGAAGGGAGATGGCCACCCGTGGATCAGGACGCCGCGTCGACATAAAACCAGCGCCCGTCTTCGCGCACGAAGCGGCTCGTCTCCTGCATGCGCTCCGCGCTGCCGCCGCCCATGCGCAGGCGCGCCACGAACGCGACGACAGCCGTGTCCGCCGACGGATTGTCATGGCGTTTCACCGACAGCCCCAGCCAGGTGGGTCGGGGCGACTGCGTGGCCAGTCCGAGATGGGATGGCCGTGTGGATGCGTGCCACGTATCCAGCAGATACGCCTCCAGGCCGAGGACATAGGCGCTGTAGCGAGAGCGCATCAGCGCTTCGGCGGTCGGGGCGGCCTCGCCGGCGTGCCAGCGGCCGCAGCATGCGGCATAGGAGGGACCGCTGCCGCAGGGGCAAGGGCCGGACGCGCCGGCAGTGCCCGAAGAGTCCGAGGCAGCCATGGCGTCAGTCGACCTTGCCCGAGACGATCAGCGGGCCAAGGTCGTAGCCCATCGACACCGCGCGCGCCTTGAGTTCCTCGAAGGTCTTCCGGTCCAGCGAGGGCTCGCGGGACAGTATCCAGAGGTACTTGCGGCCCGGCTGGCCGATCATCGCCCAGCGGTAGTCGTCGTCCAGCGCGATCACCCAATAATCCGCCCAGACCAGCGGCACCCACGACAGCCACGCGGGCGCGAAACGCACCTGCAGCTTGCCCAGCGCGAACGGCTCGGGCCGTCGTGCCACGCCATCGCTGGCGATGGTCTTGCCCTCGGCGGTCACGCAGGCGTTGTGTACGGTGACCGTGCCGTCGGGCCGGGGCGTGTAATGCGCGGTGACATCCTTCTCGCATTTGCGCTGGAACCACATGGGCAGGCGCGCGATCTCGTGCCAGGTGCCGGCGTACCGATCCAGGTCGAGGTGCGACACGGCCGTGACCGGCGTGCTGGCGAGGGCGCCGGTGGTGGCCATGGAGAGGAGGAGGGCCGTGAGGGCGATGCGCATGGTGTAGATCCGGGGGAACGATCCCCTACGATGCGCACCGGGGCTTGAACCCCGTTTGAACTTGCGGACGACACGCCAACCCTGGCCGTTCATCGCGTCAGCAGGACCACCCGCACGCAGAGGGCCACCGCGTCGGCAGCGAGCCGCACCGTGCGTGGCCCGATGGCGCTGTCCCCCGGGACACACGCCACGCCGTCCACCTCGGCATGGCCCCGTGCCAGGTGCAGCAGGGCCACGTCCTGATGTTCGAGCATGGCGGGGCCCCGTTCGACATCGACATGGCCCCGTGCATGACTGCGCCGGACCATCAGGTTGAAATCGCGGGTGGCACCACCGGCCAGGGCGACCTCGACACGCGACTCGCCAGCGAAAGCGAACGGTACACAGGGTGTGGTCAGCGCGTGCACGCGGTTTTCGTCGAGGGTCATGGTGAAGCCGTTGCCGTCCAGCAGCACGATCGTCCGGTCGATGCCGGGAAACACCGAGAACGGCGAGGCCGTGTCGACCTCCGCGATGCTGGCCCGCCAGAGGAAATCGTCCATCGTCGCGCCGGCGGGTTCGACCTGGATCTCACGCGTGATGCCCAGGCCGTTCTTCCACGGCACGGCACGCAAGCGTGCGAAACCGATCACGCTCACGCGACGCGCTCGATATCGCGCGCGAACGGGGGCAGGGCCCGCAGCATGCCGGTGCCGTAGCGCTTGGTGACCACGCGGCGATCCAGCAGCACGATGCGACCGGTGTCGGTTTCCGTGCGGATCAGCCGGCCGCAATACTGCGTGAGGATGCGTGTGGCATCCGGCACGCTCACCTCGATGAACGGGTTGCGTCCGCGCGACTCCAGCCACTCCGCATAGGTGGCGCCGACCGGATCGGTAGGCACCGCGAACGGCAGCTGTGTCACCACCACCGTTTCGCACAGCTTGCCGGGCAGGTCCAGGCCTTCGCCGAACGAGGCCAGGCCGAACAGCGTGCTGCCCTTGCCGGCCTCGATGTCCTCGCGGTGCTCGGTGATCAATTGCTGCTTGGACAGCGAGCCCTGCGCGCGCACCTTGCGGACGAACTCGATGGGCAGCGTCTGCAGCACGCGGTCGAGCTTGGCCCGCGAGGTGAACAGCACGAGGTTGCCCGCGTCCCAGTCGAGGTTTTGCGCCAGCCAGGAGGAGATCTCGCGGGCGTGCCCTTCGCGATCGTCGGGCAGGGTCTTCATGCTGGGCACGCTCAGGGTGGCCTGGCGTTCGAGGTCGAACGGCGAGGGCAGGCTGAGCGTCACGGCGTCGTTGGGCAGGCCCACCGCATCGGCAAACCCGCGGAAATTACCGCCGGCGCTGAGCGTCGCGGACGTCATCACCACGGCGGATGCGTTGTCCCACAGCACGTTGCGCAGCAGGCCGCCGGCCGACACCGCGGAGGCGTGGCAGACCAGCTGCTGCTCCGGCGTCATGCTGACCCAGCGGGCCAGCGGCGGTCCGGTGTCGCTGTCGTCGGTGGACCAGGCGTACCACGTCTTCACCTGGCGCTCGAGTCGCTCCAGGGCCACGCCCAGCTCGCGCGACAGCGCTTCCTGGGTCGGGCCGCCCGCTTCCATTTCCACCACCGTGCGGCGCACCGTGCGCAACCAGCGCTGGATGTCGCGGGTGATGAGGTGCAGGTGTTCGGCGTGCATCTTCCAGTTTTCCGGAAGCTGCCCCAGCGATGCGCGGAACACGGGCTCGGTTTCGTTCGACGACGGTGTCCACGTCATGCGGATCTCGCGCTCGATCTCCTCCAGGGCGTTGGACATGGCGAGCATTTTCTCGTCGCCGGCCTCCAGCGTGAGGTTGCCGATGCTTTCCTTGTCGGTGAGCGAATAGGCCCCGTGGATCTGGTTCTGCAGGCGGCCGATACGGCGCACGGCAGTGGCCAGGTGGACATCCGCCGCGCCGCGGTCGATGGCCTTGGCAGGCACGTGGTGCGCCTCGTCGAAGATATAAAGGGTGTCTTCCGGCTTGGGCAGGATCACGCCGCCGAAGGTGTCTTCGTCGCGTGGCATGGTGAGGTCGGCCAGCACCAGGTCCTGGTTGGCCACGACGATGTCGGCCTCGCCGATGGCGCGGCGGGCGACGAAGAACGGACACACGGCGAAGGCGCCGCACTTGCGCCCCGTGCATCCGCCCGCGCTGGTGGTGATCATGCCGCGCACCAGGTCGGACAGCGGCTCGGGGCTGGTGTCGATATCGCCGCTCCACTCGCGCGATTCGAACGCTGCGGCCAGTTTCTCGACCGCCTTGGTGTCGCGCTCCGCCGGAGGGCGCGACCACAGGGCCAGGTCGGCATCGAAATCGAAGCCGGTCTGCGCGGCGGGCTCCGCGCCGGCCATGCGCAGGTTGCGCGGGCACAGGTAACGGCCGCGGCCCTTGGCCAGGGCAATCTTCGCTTCGACGCCGCACAGGCTGAGGTATTGCGGGATGTCCCGCTGCACCAGCTGTTCCTGCAACGCCACGGTGGCCGTGGCGATGACCAGTTTCTTCTTCTGGGCGCGCGCCACTTCCAGGCCGGCGATGAGATAGGCCATGGATTTGCCGGTGCCCGTGGGGGCTTCGATCACCGCGGCGCCGGCGGGCTCGGCCAATGCCTTGGCCACCTCGGCGATCATCTTCAGCTGGGCCGAGCGCCCCCGGAAACCCGCAAGACCGTCCTTCAGCCGCGTGTAGGCGGCGCGGATCGCGGCTTTGGTGTCGTCGGTGAGCATCGATGGGTACGGAGAGGGATGAGGCAACCGGACAAGGTTACCTCATCGACGTCTCACCCCATGACGCTCACGCGTGACGGACGATGCCGGCAGGCGGTGTGGGCAGGCCGGCCACCAGGCCGGCCACGACGAAGGTGTGTTCTTCCCAGGTGCCGTCGGCTTGCTGCACGTGGATTTCCACGGGCAGGCCCAGGCTGTCGGACATGGCGGGGGCGAGGTCTTCCGCGGCGGCGATGGCGAGGGCTTGGCTGGCGTAGCGCGCCAGCGGCGCGGAAGCGCGGCGAACCACCCATGGACCCTGCGGGGCCGTGCAATAGGGAATGAAGAGCTGTGCGGAGCTGGAAGCCATGGGACCCTCACTGACGCTTGGGTGGACCAGACGATGGGCCGGTGTGACGGCCTCGTAGCCAACCTACGCCGGGAGGGCTAAAAATGCCGTTAACCGCGGCGGAAGCAGTGCGCCGCGTGGCTGTCGATCAGGCCGGTGGCTTCCATCCAGGCGAACACGATGGTGGGGCCGACGAAGCTGAAGCCGCGATGCTTCAGCGCCCGTGAGACCTGCGCGGAAAGCGGGCTGTTGGGCGGGACGGCGCCTTCCCAGACGAGGGGCGTGCCGCCCACGAAATCCCAGCAGAAACGGGAAAAATCCTCCCCGGCCTGCTGCATGGCCAGATAGGCCCTGGCATTGCCGATCGCCGCGGCGATCTTCGCCCGCGAACGGATGATCCCGGGATCGGCGAGCAGGCGTTCCATGTCGGCCTGGCCGTATGCAGCCACCACCTCCGGCACGAAGCCGTCGAAGGCCCGGCGGAAGCCGTCGCGGCGGGCCAGGATGGTGCGCCAGGACAACCCGGCCTGGAAACCGTCCAGGACCAGTTTTTCCCAGAGGCGGCGCCCGTCATGCTCGGGCACGCCCCATTCGTGATCGTGGTAATCGCGTAGCAACTCGTCGGCATCGCCCCAGGCGCAGCGGCGAAGGCCCTCGCTCATCCGGCGACGCCCAGGTAATCCATCTTGCCGATGGGCACGCCCTGGTGGCGGAGAATGTCGTACGCCGTGGTCACGTGGAAGAAGAAGTTGGGCAGGGCGAAGGTCAGCACGTAGCTCTGGCCGGTGAAGGTGTACTCGGTGTCGCGAAACGTGCGGGCGATGGTGCGCGATGCCCCCGCCTCGATGGCGTCGCGGTCGACCGACTCGATCCAGGCGACGGTGGCGTCCAGACGCTTGCGCAGGTCGGCGAAGCTGGCCTCGTTGTCCTCGAAGGAGGGCGGCTGGGCCTCGCTCAGCCGGGCCACCGCGAACTTGGCGGTGTCGCTGGCGCGCTGGATCTGCCCGGTCAGGGTGAGCATATCCGGCGCAAGTCGGCCTTCCAGCAACGCGGACGCATCGGTGGCGTGCGCCTCCGCCTTGGTCAGCAGGTCGGAAAGCACGCGAAAGCCACGCGCGAAGACGGGCACCGTGGCGTCGTACAGGGAGATGGACATGGGCATTCCGGGGCGAAGTTATTGCGTCGATCTGGGGCCGCCGGACGTTTCCACAAGGTCTCGCGGCCCACGGCGCCAGGGGCTACCATCGGCCGTCTTACCCCTCCACATCGCGGGTTCCCATGGATGCTTCCACCACCGCGCCCGACGCCATCGTCGCGATCCGCGGACTGACCAAAGAATACAAAAGCGGCCATCGCGCGCTCAACGGCGTCGACCTCGATATCCGGCGTGGCGAGATCTTCGCGTTGCTGGGCCCGAACGGTGCCGGCAAGACCACGCTGATCAGCATCGTCTGCGGCATCGTCAACGGCACCGGCGGCAGCGTGCTCGTCGACGGCCACGATATCCGCAAGGATTTCCGCGCCGCGCGCAGCCTGATCGGGCTGGTCCCGCAGGAGCTGTCCACGGATTCCTTCGAGACGGTATGGGCCACGGTCAAGTTCAGCCGTGGCCTGTTCGGCAAGGCGCCCAATCCCGTGCACCTGGAGCGCATCCTGCGCGACCTGTCGCTGTGGGACAAGCGCGACGCGAAGATCATGGCGCTGTCCGGCGGCATGAAACGGCGCGTGCTCATCGCCAAGGCGCTGGCACACGAGCCGCGCGTACTCTTCCTGGATGAGCCCACGGCGGGCGTGGATGTGGAGTTGCGCCACGACATGTGGCAGATGGTCCGCCGCCTGCGCGAGTCCGGCGTCACCATCATCCTCACCACGCACTACATCGAGGAAGCCCAGGAGATGGCCGACCGCATCGGCGTCATCAACCGCGGCGAGATCGTCATCGTCGAGGAGAAGCAGACGCTGATGCGCAAGATGGGCAAGAAGCAGCTGACGCTCTCGTTGCAGACCCCGCTCGACGCCGTGCCGGATGGCCTGCGTGAGTGGCCGCTGGAACTCGGGGCCGACGGCACCTCGCTGATCTACACCTTCGACACGCAGGGCGAGGACACCGGTATCGCTGTGCTGCTGCGCAAGCTGAGCGACCTGGGTATCGACTTCAAGGACCTGCACTCGAGCGAGAGTTCCCTCGAAGACATCTTCGTAAGCCTGGTAAGGGGTGGCGCATGAACTTCCACGCGATCCGCGCCATCTACCGCTTCGAGATGGCCCGTACCTTCCGCACGCTGATGCAGAGCATCGCCTCGCCGGTGCTGTCCACCTCGTTGTACTTCGTGGTGTTCGGTGCCGCCATCGGCTCGCGCATGGGCGCCATCGGCGGCGTGAGCTACGGGGCGTTCATCATCCCCGGCCTGATCATGCTGTCGCTGCTCAACGAGAGCATCTCCAACGCGTCGTTCGGCATCTACATGCCCAAATGGGCCGGCACCATCTACGAGCTGCTGTCGGCACCGGTGTCGTACGTGGAGGTGGTGATCGGTTACGTCGGCGCGGCGGCGACCAAGTCGGTGATCCTGGGCCTGCTGATCCTGCTGACGGCACGGCTGTTCGTGCCCTACGAGATCCAGCACCCGGTGTGGATGGTGGCCTTCCTGTTGCTGACCGCGGTGACCTTCAGCCTGTTCGGTTTCATCATCGGGCTGTGGGCCGACGATTTCCAGAAGCTGCAGGTGGTGCCGCTGATGGTGATCACGCCGCTCACCTTCCTCGGCGGCAGCTTCTACTCGATCTCGATGCTGCCACCCGCGTGGCAGACGATCACGATGTTCAATCCGGTGGTCTACCTGGTCAACGGCTTCCGCTGGAGCTTCTACGGCCAGGCCGACGTGAACGTGCTGGTGAGCGTGGGCGCGACGGTGGGCTTCCTGCTGGTCTGCCTCACGGCGGTGTGGTGGATATTCCGGACCGGGTGGAAACTCAAGTCGTAAGCGCCGCTGTCGCGGCGCGTCGACAGGGTTCCTCGCTACGATAAGGCGATGAACCCCGCCGACGCCCGTACCGACACCGCCACGCATGCCAGCCGCCTGCATCGTGCGCAGGCGATGCTGGACCGGATGTTCCGCGCCATGCCGCTGGGTGGCCGCGTGCGCACCGGCATCTTCATGGCGCTGAAGACCGTGGTCGCCGCCAGCGTGGCCTATCTCATCGGGCATGCGCTGCATACCGGCCAGGCGTACTGGGCGGCGATCAGCGCTGTGGCAGTCGTCCAGCCACACTTCGGCGACACGCGCGGGGCCGGGCGTGATCGCATCGTGGGCACGGCATTCGGTGGCGCGGCCGGCCTCTTCGGGCTGTGGATCGGTGGCGCCGGCAACCTGGTGTCCTTCTGCGTGGCGCTTCCCGTGGTCACCGTCGCCTGCTGGATATTCAATGCGGGTGCCGCGGCACGGGTGGGTGGCATCACCGCGGCGATCCTCCTGCTCGTGCCCAACACGGGCCCCTTGTGGGAAACCGCTCTTTATCGCCTGGGCGAAGTGTTGCTCGGTACTGCCTGCGCGCTGGCCATCGGCTGGCTGGTCTCGCGCATCGAGGAACGCGTCGAAGGCACGATCCGGAAGGAGGACGAGGATGCACCGACAACGGCACCATGAACACCACCGGCTGGACCGGATCGGCTGGCTGCGTGCGGCCGTGCTCGGCGCCAACGACGGCATCCTCTCCACGGCCAGCCTGCTGGTCGGCGTGGCGTCGGCCGCCGCGGGCGTCGGCAATGTCCTGCTGGCGGGTATGGCCGGCCTGGTGGCCGGCGCCATGTCCATGGCGGCAGGGGAATACGTGTCGGTGCGCTCGCAGGCCGACAGCGAGCATGCGGAGCGCACGCTGGAATCGCGCGAACTGGCGGAAGACCCGGTCGGTGAGCACCGCGAGCTGACCGAGATCTATGTGTTGCGCGGGCTCGATCGCACGCTGGCGCGCACCGTGGCGGACCAGCTGATGGCGCACGACGCGCTGGGTGCCCACCTGCGCGACGAACTGGGTCTGTCGGAAGCGACCGCGGCGCGGCCCCTGCAAGCGGCGGCCGCCTCCGCGGCAAGCTTCGCCGTGGGCGCCGTGCTGCCTATCGCCGCCGCGGCGCTTGCGCCACGGTCGGCCATGACCGCCGCGGTCGTGGTCGTGTCCCTGTTTGCCCTGGCCGTGCTCGGCGCCACGTCGGCGCGACTGGCGGGTTCCGGCGTGTTCCGTGGCACCCTGCGCATCGTCTTCTGGGGCGCGGCGGCCATGGCGCTGACCGCGGCGGTGGGCAGCCTGTTCGGCGTCAGCCGATGACGCAGCGGTTGCGGCCGCCGTTCTTGGCGGTGTAGAGCGCGAGGTCGGCGCGGTCGAACACGGTCTGCGGCGTGTCGCCGGCCTGGAACTGGGCCAGGCCGATGGACGCGGTGACACGCACCGGCTGCCGGCTGGCGTGGAAAGCCAGGTGCTGGATCTTGCCGCGCAGGCGCTCGCACACCTGCAGGGCTTCGTTCTCGTCGGCGCCATCGAACAGCACGATGAATTCCTCGCCACCGTAGCGGGCGACGAAATCGCACGGGCGCACGTGCTTCACCAGGGCCTGGCCGATGATGCGCAGCACGGCGTCACCCGCGGTGTGGCCGTAGGTATCGTTGATGCTCTTGAAGTGATCGATGTCGATGGCGGCGACGCAGAGCGGCCGGCCCGCCATCTGCCAGGCGTTGAACGCCACCTCGATGCGTTTTTCATACGCCAGCCGGTTGGGCATGCCGATCATGGTGTCGGTCTGCGCCAGCTCGTGCTCGCGTTCGAGCGAGCGCTGCAGGGCGTTGCGCTCGGTTTCCAGTTGCTCGATGCGCTGGCGCATCTTTTCCGCGCGCTCGCGGTACGCGGTAAGCCGGCCGCCTTCGCGGTCGCGGAACTCGCGGAAGCACTCGGCGATCGTCTCCAGGCTGTCGCCCACCCGCTCGCGCAGCTCGTGGATGTCTTCCAGTTCCAGTGCGGCCTCGCCGAGCAGGCGCATCTCATGCGCCACGGAGGCGTCCAGCGCCTGGCCGTTGGCCTCGCCGGTGTTCTGGTCGGCCAGCTCGCGCGACATGTACTGGCTCATCTCGTCCAGACGGCCGGTGACATGGCGAAGCACCGCTTGCAGGGCCTCTATCTCGCGCTGCAGGCCGATGCGCTGCTCGTTGACCAGGTCGGCCAGGCGGTCGCCGCAGACAGCCAGGGCCACCAGGTCGCCGGCATCGGCCACATCGTGGCGCAGGTCGCTGGCGCGATCGGCCAGCTTGGGCAGCACCACGATGCGGTCGACCAGACGACTCAGCGCCGACTGCACGGACGAACCGTGCTCGCTGCGCGGTGCGCGGACGAGGGCGACCGAGCGTTCCTCCAGGGTGGCCTGGGGATGGTCGCCCAGCCTGTCCAGCGCCTCGCTCAGGCCGTGGACCAGCGGCTCGAGCAGCATCGCGTCGACCGGGCCGTGCAGGGCGTTGGCGACGCGTTCGATATGCGGGTCGACCTGATCGTTGGCGCCATGCGCGGCACGGCCCAGGCAACCCACCAGCTGGCGCAGCAGAGACTCGGCGGTCCGCCACTGGCTCTCTTCACGGGTCAGTCGGTCGACGGCCTCGTGGTATTTGCTTTCCCATAGCTGGTTGTCCAACGCACGCCCCAACCATCGTGTTATGCCGAATTCGTTCCATCATACGACGGGGGCTACGAATTAGCTCACGTTTCAGCGGTGGCGCGGCGGCGGGCCTGCTCGGGCTTGCCGCGGTGCATCGGGCGGTGCAGCCGGGGCGCGACGATCGGGGTGGTCAGCATGGTGCTGGCCACGGCCATCAGCAGCAAGGCGGTGAAGGTTTCGCTGGTGATGATGTGCCGGTCGAGCAGCACGTTGACGAAGATGATCATGATCAGTGCCTTGGTCTGCAGCAGCCAGCCGATCGTCCATGCATCGCCCCGGGCCCAGCCCAGCAGCTTGCCTGCGATGCCCACGCCGGCCAGCTTGCCGGCGATCGAGGCCACGAGCAGCACCCCGGCCGCGACGAACACGGCGGTGCCGCCCATCTGCCAGTTCGTGCGCAGCCCGGTGGAAAGGAAGTAGATCGGCATGATGACCAGCAGCACGTTATGGCGCAGGCCATCGAGTTTTTCGAGGGTGAACCACTCGCGCTCCATGACCGCGCCGGCGAGGAAGGCACCCACCATGAAATGCAGGCCGCAGGCGTCCGCGCCGTAGCCGCACGCGGCCAGCCAGACCAGGCCGATGATGTAGCGATCGGCCTCCGGCACACGGGCCATCAGGCGACGGATGGCCAGGGCGGCGATCGCGAAGAGGCCCAGGAACGCGGCCTGGTGCCCGACCCGCTGCCAGTCCAGCAGGATGACGGCCAGCACCGCCCAGATGGCCAGGTCATCGAGGCTGGCATAGCGCAGCACCCGTTGTCCCAGCGGTTCGCGCAGGATGCCCATCTTCTCCATCAGCAGGATGAGGATGGGCAGCGCCGTCACGGCGCAGGCCATGCCGATGCCCAGGACGAACTGCCACGGGGTGGCCGCCTCGCCCATCCAGCCGTCGCGCCAGGCCAGCATGCCCAGCGCCGCCAGGCAGCCGGTGGCCAGGGGGATGCCGAGCGCGAACGCTGCCGTGGTGCCGCATTCGCGGCGCTGCTTCCAGACCTCGCGCAGGTCGAGCTCGATGCCGGCGATCCACACGAACACCATGACCGCCCACCAGGCGATGCCGTTGAGCGCGGCGATCACCGGCGGCGCGAACACCGTGGCGTAGTAGGCCGGAAACATCCGTCCCAGCAGCCCCGGGCCCAGCAGGATGCCGGTCAGGATCTGCACCACCACCAGCGGCGCCCAGTAATCCGTGCGGAAGATGCGCCAGATCAGGTAGGGCACGCCCAGAATGATCGTCATGGCGATCAGGAACAATTCCGTGGTGGTCATCCGCTCTCCCCGAAGTGGGCCAGAGGGTAACCCACGGCGGGCGCGCCGTGTCGACCTGTTTCAGCGCGGCGGTTGCGAGAGTTCGCGCGCGTCGAGGTAACCGTCGCCGTTGCGGTCGAGCTTGTGGAACTGCCGGATCAGGTCGCGCTGGAAGGCGTCCAGCCGGACGGGACGCGCACCCGGACGCATGGGCCCGTCGTTGGCGTCGAGTACGCCATCGCCGTTGATGTCCATGCGCAGGAAGCCCTGGCTCATGTAGCGAACGTATTCCGCCTCGTCGATGCGGCCATCGCCGTTGGCGTCCATGCGGCGCAGGTAGTCCGCGGGTGTCCGCGGCAGGTCCTGGGCCGAGGCCGCCAGGGCCAGGAACAGGCCGGCGGCGAAAACGTATGGACGTCGATTCATGCCCGGCAGTCTGCGCGATCCGGCCGGGTTTGTCGCCCCGGGGCGGGGGGAGTAACGTCGTGGATCCCCGTATCGCCGCCAAGGACTTCCCCATGATCCATGAGAGCATCCTCGATACCATCGGCCGCACGCCCATCGTCCGCCTGCACCGCGTTGCGCCCTCCCATGTGTCGCTTTACGCGAAGGTCGAGTCGTTCAACCCCGGCGGATCGGTCAAGGACCGCCTCGCCATCGCGGTGATCCGCGACGCCGAACAGAAGGGCCTGCTCAAGCCCGGCGACACCGTGGTCGAGGCCACGTCGGGCAACACCGGCGTCGCCCTGGCCATGGTCTGCGCGGCCAGGGGTTACCGTTTCGTCGCCACCATGGCCGACAGCTTCTCGGTCGAGCGACGCAAGCTGATGCGCGCCTACGGCGCCCGCGTCATCCTGACCCCCGCTGCCGAGCGCGGCAGCGGCATGGTCAGGCGCGCCGAGGAACTGGCCGCGAAGCACGGCTGGTTCCTGCCGCGGCAGTTCCGCAACACGGCCAACCCTGCCTATCACCGCAGCACCACGGCGGCGGAAATCCTCCAGGACTTCGCCGGCCGCCGTCTCGATGCGTTCGTCACCGGGTGGGGCACCGGCGGCACGCTGACCGGCGTGGGCGAAATGCTCAAGCTGGCACGCCCGGAGGTCCGTATCGTCACCACGGAGCCCGCCGCGGCGCCGCTGCTGGCCGACAAGCCCTGGTCGCCGCACAAGATCCAGGGCTGGACCCCGGACTTCATCCCCGAGGTGCTGAACCGTTCGGTCTTCGACGCCAATATCCCGGTGGACGACATCCAGGCACGCGACACGGCCCGTCGCCTGGCGCAGGAAGAAGGTCTCTTCGTCGGAATCTCGGCCGGTGCCACCGTGGCAGCGGCACTCACCCACGCCGAATCCGCCGAGGAGGGCAGCGTCATCCTGGCCATGTTGCCGGATACGGGAGAGCGCTACCTGTCGACGTTCCTGTTCGAAGGCGTGGAGGAAGGGTCCGACGACGCCTGGCTGGAAAGCCTGGCCTGATGTCACGGCCGGCGGTTCGCCGCCTCCACGGCGGCACCGCGAAATCATCACGTCGCTGGAGTCATGGTGTGCGCCTCGATAGAAGGAGACACCCCATGACGTTCCTGCGCAGCAAGAGTTTCGGTGAGGAGATGTTCGGCAAGGCCGAGCGTGCGATCGGCTCGGTCACCGGCAGCCGCAAGCACCAGGCGCTGGGCACCGCCCGCCAGTACGCCGGCCGCGCCGGTTCGCTCACCTCCGAGGCGCTGGCCGAAGCCGGTCGCCATGTGCGTCGTCGCCCGCTGGGCATCGTGATCGGCGCCGGCCTCGGCCTGGGTGCCATCGCGGCCGCCTGGCTGATCGCCCGTCACCACGCGCGGGTGCGGCCGGAGGAAGACGAACACGATCCGATGCGGCAGGTACCTGTAGACGCCGGCAACGCCGCGCTGGATGAGTCGGACGAAGACCGTCCGAAAGCTGGGAAGGTGCGGTACTACTGACCCGCTAGCTGCTGCGGCTGCGGCTGCGGGGAGGAGGCGCCGGGTGGTCACCCTCTGCGCTCGGGCAGCGGCCGCAAGCGGCCGAACTCGCTCAGAGGATGACCACCCGACGCCTCATCGCCGCGCCATACAAGCAACGGCGGCTCTGGCTCTGGCTCCGGCTTTGGATGTAGCCCCACTACGCCACTTCGCTCCTGCGTCTCAGCACGGCCAGCGGTTGCGCCCAGGTCGCACCCGGACGGCGCTTGCTGGTCACCAACGTCAGTTCGGACGGCTGGAACACGTTGATGTTGTGCGTGGCCGGCGTGGTCAGGATGTACTGGGCGCGGGTGGACTTCAGGAACGCGCCCACCTTGTCGATGTTGAAGATGTCCAGGTGCGCGAACGGCTCGTCGATGAAGACGAAGCCGCCCGGGCGGTCCTCGTCGCGCATCAGTGCCACCAGCAACAACAGCGACTTCATGACCTGCTGGCCGCCCGACGCTTCGCCGTCGTCCATGCCGATCCAGCCCTTCTTGTCGAACTCGAAGCGCACCTGCAGCGCGGCCGAGGCCAGGGCCAAATCGTCGTTGCTCAGCTCGGGCAGGTCCACGTCCACGCCGATGCCGGCCAGATCGGCCAGCACCTTGAGGTTGCGGGCATAACGGCGGACGGTGTTGCGTAGCACCTGGATGTACGCGCCGCGGGCCTCGTGCGTGATGCGTGACGCGCGCTCCAGATGGGCACGGCGTTTGTCCAGGTCGAGCTTCAGGCCCTCGTGGTCTGCCCAGAGTTTTTCGCGCAGCGCGACCACGCTGGGGTCTTCTTCCCAGTGGCCCTCCGCCAGACGTTGCTCGAGACGTATCACTTCGCGCTCGACAGCCCTGGCCGATTCGTAGCGTTCGCGCAGTTCCGCCATGGCGGCCCGGCTTCGCTGCGCCAGCGGGATATGCATGCGCTTGGCGCGGAACGCGCGCAGGCGTTCGATCTGTTCGTTGCGCAACTGGTGGTGCTGCCGGCCCGCGTCGGTGAGCTGGCGCTGCACGTCGCGCTGCTCGCGTGCGGCGTTGTCTCGGGCGTTGGATGTCTTCAGGCGCTTGTCGCGGATGGCCTCGTAGTGGGTCTCCGCAGCCGCGTGGCTGTCCGCCGTGCGTTGCACGTCTTCCTGCAGGCGCGGCTGCTGGGCATGCGCGTCGGCAAACTCGTCCGCGCGGTCGGCCAGCTGGCTACTGGCGCTGGCGCCGCGCAGGATCGCTTCGGCATCGGCGGCGCGCGCCATGGCGTCCTTGCGCTCGGCAGCGATGTCGCGCAGTCGCGTCTCGATCTCGCGCAGCGCCGCTTCGCCATCGCGCAGCTGGCGCTCGCGCGCCCCGCTGCCGAAGTACATGTCGTCCACGCCCAGGTGGCGGCCGCCGCGACGCTCGCGGAAGTAACCCTGGGGCGTGATCCAGTCCTGGTCCTTGCCACACGTCGCCCCTTCGGCGATGTCTTCCACCCGGCGGATACGGTCCAGGTTGCGCAGCAACCAGTCCGGTGCCGCCGCGGAGAAGTCCACCACCTCGAGCAGGGAGCGCGGATGGGCCCGTTCGGCGGGTGCGCGGTCGGCCACGACGAAGTGCTTGTAACGATGCTGTTCGCCCAGCTTCCACGCGGTTTCGCGATCGCGCGGATCGTCCAGCAATACCACGTGGCGGTAGCCCGCCAGCACGGCTTCCACCGCCGGCTGCCAACGTGGCTCGCGTATCTCCACGATCTCGCTGAGCATGCTGTGCCGTATGCCGGCTTCGTCCAGCGCACGGCGGAACGAGGCTTCGAACTCGGGCGTGTAACGACGCCCGCTGCGCCACGCGGCCAGCTGACCGGTCAGGGTCGTCAGCCGCTGGCGCAACACACCTTCTTCCGCTTGCAGCGCATGGACGGTGCTGCGCGCGTCGCGTGCGACATCGGCCAGGCGCTCGTGATCGGCACCGCCCTGGTTGGCAACCATCTCGCGCAGACGCGCTTCCTGCTTGATGAGCAGGTCGTTCTGCGCCAGTTCGCCGCGAGCGGCGTCCAGCAGCTTGCGCGTCTGCTGGCGCGCGGTGTCCGCCTCGTTCTGTGCTGCCCGCAAGGCCTCGCCGGTGACGTCGAAATCGCCGAGCTGGCGGGTCAGGTCCGCATCGCGGCGCTCCAGGTCGGTGACGCGACGTTTGCCGCCGATCAGCTGCGGGCGCGCGCCCCGGATACCGCCGGCCAGTTCCGCCAACTCCACCCGGGGCAGCACGCTGGCGACCAGATCGACCCGCTCGTTCTTCAGCGCGGTCCATTCCTGGTAGGAGCGGGCACGCGCTTCCGTTTCCTGCAGGCTGGCACCGATGAGGGACAGCTGGTGCTCGAGCCCGTGCTGCTCGCGGTCGGCCTCGACCTGTTCGTTGCGCGCGCGCTGGTAGTCGTCGAGCACGGCCTTGTCGCCGAACACGTCGAACACCAGTTCGAGCAGCGCCTTGGGCGGCAGCTGGCAGAGCTTGTCGGTGGCGCCTTGTTCGAGCGTCAGTACCCGGCGGATCGCCTGGGACAGGCCCGCGCCCTCCAGGCGGACTCGGTAGTCGCGCAGCCCGAGGAAATCGTTTCGCGCGTCGATCTCCTCGATGCCGACATCGCCACCCAGCACGGCGTACTGCCGTGTCCATTCGCCGCCCTTCTTCTGGATGCGGCAGGCGAGGGTCACCTCGCGGTCCATCAGCGGAAAGAACGGGCGCTCGCCACTCGGTCCCGGGACGTTGCCTACGCGGGCACGTAGCCAGGCGTACGGCATGCCGTTGTGGCGAAGGTAGCTCTTGTAGTCGCGGTTGCCCGCGCAGTCGATGGTCAGCAGCGTGCGCAACGCGTCCAGCAGCGTGGTCTTGCCCGAGCCGTTCGGCCCCACCACCGTGACGATGTTGGTATCCAGCGGCAGGCTGAAACGCTGCCAGTAATCCCAGTGGACGACCTCGAGGCTGCGGAAATCAAACATCGGACGGCTCCTCCGGATGGATCGTCGCTGAGCCGGCTTCGTCGTCGTCCCCGTCGTCGTCCGGCACGGGCGCACGGTTCGCGGCATCGGTCAGCAGGTCGGCCAGCGCGCCGTCGAGGATGCGCCGCGCGGTACGTTCGTAGTCGAAGGCCAGGTCCAGCAGTGGACCTTCCGCCACATCGCCCTTGCGACGGATGATGAAGCCCAGCCGGTTCAGCGTGCCGAGGTTGAAGCCGACGCGTGTCTTGCCGCCCAGCTTGTCGCCGAAGTCCGCCAGAAGCGTGCGTTCGGCGATCACGGGGGAGACGGCCGGATCGCGCGGTATCGGCTTGCCTTCGGCGAACATCTGGCCCTGTGACGCGGCGGCATCGACCGCCTGGCGTTCGATCTGGCGCTGCCGCTTGGGCAGCACGATCAGTGCCCAGAGGACGACCAGCAGGGCCACGCCGTCGCGGTCGAGCTGCAGGGTGTTGGAAATCCAGCTGTCGCTGCCACCGAACACGGCACGCTCGCTCTTGCGGGCCACGGCCAGCCCGATGTAAGCGGCGTAGGGGTGCTCGCGCAGTTCCAGGCCGACGGCTTCCAGGCGACGGTCGAGTTCCTCGCGGAAGCCGTCGTCCAGCAGCGCCTTGCGCGCCTGTACGTCGTCGCGCGGCAGCCAGCGCTGGGAGAGCAGCCGGGTCACGAAGGTGGCGGTATCGTCATGCATCGGGGGTGTCCTTCGCGGTGTCGCGCGGACGCAGGCGTCCGGCGCTGACCCGCGCGATCTGGGGCAGGTCGGTGTCGATCAGTCGCGGCTCGATCTCCAGCGCCAGCGGCAGCCGGGCCAGGTCGGCGGTGCCGCCTTCCAGCGCGGCCGATTCGGGATCGCCGAGCAGGCCGAGCAGCGACAACCGGTAGGCGGAGAGGGCGTAGTCGTCGCCGATCAGCGTGTCGGACAGCTCGCGTGGCGCGACGAGTGCGGCCAGCTCGGCATGCCATTCGCCGAGGAAGCGCAGGTCTTCCTCGTCCATCGCCAGGTCGGCGGTGTCCGGCGGTTGTTCCGCGCCGGGCAGGGCGGTCGTCTCGGCGGCCAGGCGCTCGCGCTCGAGGAGCTCGAACTCGGCGACGTCCAACGCGATCTGGTCGTGGAGGAAGGGCGCAGGCAACGGCAGCAGCAGCTGTCCATCCTCGAATGACGCCAGCGCGTCGACATCCTGTGCGCGCAGCCAGCCGACCAGGTCGGACGACGACAGACCCGTGCGGCCCAGGTGCACCCGGTGCTGGTCGATCTTGTTGAGTTCGCGCTGGAAGGTGCCGGCCTGGCTGAGCAGGGCACTCTGCGCGCGGCCCACGGCCTGCGCCAGCCGGTGCGCAGCCGGTTCCAGGTCCTCCTTGACGGTGATGCCCGCAACCACCTCGGTGCCTTTCTCCACCCAGGTCCACACCGAATCCAGCCGTTCGGCGGCGCGCCGGATGCGGTGCTCCGAACCGGACAACACGGCGCGGTCGAAGTCGTCCTTCAGTTCGGTCAGGCGCGAGAGCAGGTGCCCCAGTTCATCGACCGAGACACGGCCCACGGCCTGGCCGGCGGCCAGCTGCGCGGTGAGGTAGCCCAGCCCGTCGTCGTCGTCGTTCTCGAACTCGAGCATCACGGCCAGGGCGGCCAGCGCCTTGCGCCCCGGCAGGCCCACACGATAACGCTGGGTCTCGCCGTCGTAGACCAGCAGTTCGTGGTCCTTCAGGCGCTGGACCACCGTGTCGAGCTTGACCGCATCGACGAACGCCAGGTGATCGCGGATCTCCTGCGGCGTCCATTCGGTGGCATGCGTGCGGCCTCCCAGCGTACGCAGGACCAGCAGGCGCAACAGCACCTGCGCCTCGCCGCCATGGAACAGCGCGGAGAATGCACGCAGCAGGCCCCGCCCGCGCAGCAGCGGAAACAGGGTGGGGATGTCCTCGACGACTACGCCGTCGCGGAAAAGATCCTGCAGGCGCTCATCGTGGAGAGGTGTGTCGGCCGGCCCGCCCAAGGTCAGCGACGGGGAATGCCGACGAAGCTGAGGAACTCCCCGCGGGTGCGCGGGTCCTCGCGGAAGCTGCCGAGCATCTGGCTGGTGACCATGGAGACGCCACGCTTGTGGACGCCACGCGTGGTCATGCACTCATGGGCGGCATCGATCACCACACCGACGCCACGGGGACGCAGCGTGTCGTCGATGCAGTGCGCGATCTGCGCGGTGAGTTTTTCCTGCACCTGGAAGCGGCGCGCAAAGCCTTCCACGACGCGAGCCAGCTTGCTGATGCCCACCACGCGGTCGGTCGGCACGTAACCGACATGGGCGCGACCGATGATCGGGGCCATGTGGTGCTCGCAATGGCTTTCGAACTCGATGTCACGCAGGATGATCATCTCGTCGTAGCCGGCCACTTCCTCGAAGGTGCGGCGCAGGTATTCGGCCGGGTCTTCGTCGTAGCCCCTGAACCAGTCGCCGTAGGCCTTGACCACGCGCTTGGGGGTATCGAGCAGGCCTTCGCGCTGCGGGTCTTCACCTGCCCACAGGAGCAGGGTACGCACGGCTTCTTCGGCCTGCTCACGGCTGACCGGGCGGGACTTGTTGTCGTCGCTCATCGTGACGGTTCCTCGACGGGGCAAACACATAGTGTAGCGATGTTCAGGCCGGGCCGGCTCAGTCGCCGGCATCTTCCGTCGGGGTGTCGGTCTCGTCGATGGCACCGAGATCCAGAAGTTTTTGCGATTCCTCGCCGCCGAGGGATTCCACGCCACGCAGCTTGCGCTCGATGGCCCGCGTGCGTACCCCGGCGTTCTTGATGCTGTTGGTGGCCGAGTCCAGCTGTTTCTGGGTGCGTTCCAGCACGGTGGCGAACTTGCCGAACTCGTTCTTCACCGCCGCCAGCACCTGCCAGACCTCTGAAGAGCGCTTCTGGATGGCCAGGGTGCGGAAGCCCATCTGCAGGCTGTTGAGCAGGGCGGTCAGCGTGGTGGGGCCGGCAATGGTGACGCGATGGTCGCGCTGCAACTGGTCGGACAGGCCCGGCCGACGGATCACCTCGGCGTAGAGGCCCTCGGTCGGCAGGAAGAGGATGGCGAAGTCGGTAGTGTGCGGCGGCGACACGTACTTGGTATGGATGCGCCGTGCCTCTTCGCGCACGCGCACTTCCAGGGCCTTGCCGGCGAGCAGGGCGCCTTCCAGGTCTGCGGCATCCTGGGCGTCGAGCAGGCGCTGGTAGTCCTCGACGGGGTATTTCGCGTCGATGGGCAGCCACACGGGGCCGCTGTCGTCGTCGCCACCGGGCAGGCGGATGGCGTATTCCACGCGCTCGGCGGAGCCCGGCACGGTGGCGACGTTGGAGGCATATTGCTCGGCCACGAGGATCTGCTCGAGCAGGGCGCCCAGTTGTACCTCACCGAAGGTGCCCCGGGTCTTCACGTTGGTCAGGACGCGCTTGAGGTCGCCCACGCCGGTGGCCAGCGCCTGCATCTCGCCCAGGCCGCGCTGCACGGCCTCCAGGCGTTCGGATACCAGCTGGAACGACTGGCCCAGCCGGGTCTCCAGCGTGGACTGCAGTTTTTCGTCCACGGTGGCGCGCATCTGTTCCAGCTTGGCTGCGTTGTCCTGCTGGATGGCGCCCAGCCGGGTTTCCAGCGTGGTGCGGACATCGGTCAGGCGTTTCTCGTTGTCGGCGGTGAGCGTGCCGAAACGCTGGTCGAGCAGCTCGCCGAAATGCTTCAGCGTGACGGCGGATTCCTCGCGCGTTTTCCGGGCATCGTCGCCCAGGCCCTGACGCAACGATTGCAGGCCGAGATCGGTGCGCTCGGTCAGTTGGTCCAGCCGCTTGCCGAAGGCCTCGATGCGCTCGTGCTGGCGCTCGGCGGCGTGCTGCAGTTGCTCCTGCACGTGGGTGCGGAACTGGCCGAAGCTCTCGCCCAGCTCGCCGCGACCCGCGCGTTGCTCGTCGCGCAGCACGGTTTCGAGGCGGCGCGTGTCGTCACGCAGGCCGTCCAGGCGGGCGGCACTGCCGTCGTCCTGCCTGCCACTGCGCGAGACGACGACGAAGAGCAAGGCGAGGCACGCCAGTACGGTGACCAGCAGGACGACAAGGAGAACGGTTTCGAGGGTCATGGCGCGAGGTTACCTGTGTTGCGGACATCCCGCGCGCAGGCTAGGGCGGGGCTTTCTCAGATCTCGCGATTGCCGACGATCACCACGTCGGCTGGGCGCTTCGCGAACAGGCCGACGGCCACGACGCCGACGATCTGGTTGAGATCGGCTTCCAGCGCCACCGGGTCGGTAATGCGCCAGTGGTGCACGTCGAGGATCCAGTTGCCGTTGTCGGTGACGACGCCATCGCGCCACACCGGCTGGCCGCCGCGGGCGACGATCTCGCGCGCCACATGGCTGCGGGCCATGGGGATCACTTCGATGGGCAGCGGGAAGGTGCCCAGCACGTCCACCTGCTTGCTCGCGTCGATGATGCAGACGAACTTGTCGGAGGCGGCTGCGACGATCTTCTCGCGCGTGAGCGCGGCGCCACCGCCCTTGATGAGGCGCTTGTGCGGATCGCATTCGTCGGCGCCGTCGACATAGAGGTCGAGTCGCCCGGCGGCGTTGAGGTCGAGCACGTCGATGCCGAGCTTGCGCAGGCGCGCGCTGGAAGCGTCCGAACTGGACACCGCCGCCTTGATGCGGTCACGGTACTGGGCCAGTTCGTCGATGAAGAAGTTGACGGTGGAACCCGTGCCGACGCCGATGATGCCGCCGCGGAAACCGCCCTCGCCCACGTAGCGGAAGGCGGCGGTTTCGGCGGCGAGACGCTTTTCGTTGTCCTGGCTCATGCGTTTTCCAGCGTGAGGATGAAATCCCAGTCGCCCTTGGCCACCGGCATCACTGAAAGGCGGTTGCCCTTGCGCACCAGTGGCATGTCCGCGAGTTCGTCGATCTTCTTCAGTTCGTCCAGCGTGATGGTGCGGGCGAGCTTACGCTCGAACTTGACGTCGACCAGCATCCAGCGCGGTTCTTCCCGCGTGCTTTTCTCGTCGTAGTACTTGGACTTGGCGTTGAACTGGCTTTCGTCCGGATACGCGGGCGACGCCACCGAGGCGATGCCGACGATGCCGGGAACCTCGGTGTTGGAATGGTAGAAGAAGATCTTGTCGCCGACCTTCATGCCGTCGCGCATGAAGTTGCGCGCCTGGTAGTTGCGTACGCCGTCCCAGGGTTCGACGCCCTTGCGCTTGAGATCGTCGATGGAGAACGTATCCGGCTCGGACTTCATGAGCCAGTACTTCATGCGGCGCCGCTCGTGCAGTCGATCAGGGCCTTGTCCGTCGCGACGTAATCGAGCGGGATATCCCACTCGGCGGTCTCGATGGTGTCCAGTTCCTGGAAATCGTAGGCGACGCCGACCAGCAGCGGCTTGGCCGGGCGTGGCTGCCCGCGCAGGAACTCGAAGCTGCGGTCGTAGTAACCGCCACCGAAGCCCAGACGGTTGCCCTTGCGGTCGAAACCCAGCAGCGGCACCAGCACCAGGTCGAGCTTGTTCGCCTCGACGATGTTGCCGGACGCCTTCGGCTCGGGGATGCCCATTTCGTTGGATTCGACGTCTTCACCCGTGGCCCACGGGGCGAAGGTGAGCCGGCGCTTGCCGCCCGACTTGGTGACGATGGGCAGGTAGAACGTCTGCCCGCGCTCGGCAAGCGGCGCGATGGCGAGGTTCAAGGGCAGCTCGCCACCGGTGGCCCAGTAGCCGGCCACATGCGTGTCGGTGACGAATTCGGGGAGTTGTTCCAGCGACTGGCGCAGGCCCTGCGCCGCGGCCACGCGCTCGGCCGGCTTCAGCTGGCGTCGGCGCTGGACGAGGTCGGCTCGAAGTTCGCGTCTCTCGGGGAGCTTTGACATGGACGTTCAGCCGGACGGCACGGTCGGAAGGTTGCCGTCGAGCCGCCCCGCCCGGTGCCGCGGGAAGGGCGCTGACCGGCCCTGCGGGCCGACCGGCGAGAATGGAGAGGCGTTCTCCGCGATGCCGCTGCGCACCAAACGACCTTGATCCAAAGGATCAGGTGGGAGAGCTAGGCGGCATCAAGGCTTTCCGCACGAAGGCGGACATGCACAACAGCCACCAAAAGCCGACCCGGGGTCGTATGTAGGAACAAGGCAAATGTAAAGTGCGCTGGCGAACACCGCAGGGAACGCCCGAGGCTATTTTACCGGCGCGTCGAGCAGACCATCAAGCTTTCTGCGCAGTGCGGCAAGACCGTCGGTCAGCACCTGTTCCTGCGAGCCGTGCTCCTTTCTGAGCGAAAGCAGCTCGTGGGCGATGCTGACGGCCGCCAGCACGGCGATCCGGTCGAAGCCGGGCGCCTTGGCATGGGCCTTCAGCTCGCGCATCTTGCCGTCGAGGAACTGTGCGGCGGCGATCAGGCCGGGGCGTTCTTCCGGGGCGCACGCGATGTGAAACTCGCGATCGAGCAGGCGGAGGGAGACCGGTTCGCTGGCGGTGGCGTTCATAAAGGTGGCCTCAGCCGGTGTTTTCGAGCGCCTTGAGGCGCTGGATCATCGCTTCCACGCGGCTGCGCGCCTGTTCGTTGCGCGCCATCAGCCCCGCACGTTCGTTCGCCAGCTGCTCCTGGCTGTGCCGCAGGCTGCGGTTTTCCTCGGTGAGACGGCGAACGGTATCGACGAGCCGGTCGAGCGTGGCGCTCAGGGCTTCCAGTTCGGTCTTGAAGGCATCCGGGTTCGTCATGCGCGGACTATAACAGGACGTTTTCGCCGTGTCGGCAATCCGTGAAGGCCTTCGACGGAAGCAGGCCGAAGATGGCTGCATTAGACTGCCCGCTCTCGCCCCAAGGAGTAGCCGCCATGTCGGCCAACCAGACCGTCGATCCGGAAGAGATCGCCGAGCTCATCGCCCGCTGCAAGCTGACCCTGTCGGTCAGCGAATTCCATGGCTCCCTCGTGGGTTACATCTGTGCCGGTGGCCGCTTTCCCCGCCATGACGTGCTGGCGGCGATCGAGCTCGAGCCCGATCCGGCCCCGTCCGCCGACGAACAGGCGATGCTCTCCCGGCTGCGTCACCAGACCGAGGAATGGCTGGCCGATCCGGACCTGACCTTCTCGCCCTGGCTGCCTGACGACGACGCGCCCACCGCGGAGCGGGCGGAGGGCCTGACCGACTGGGTGCAGGGCTTCCTGGGCGGGTTCGGCCTGGGTGGCTCGGTCGAGGCCAACAAGGGCATGAGTGACGATGCGAAGGAGGTCCTGCAGGACATGGCCGGCATCGCCACGACGGACTTCGAGTTCGACGCCGACGAGGATGTCAACGACGAAAGCCTGACCGAACTGGAAGAGTTCGTCCGTGCCGGCGCCATGTTGCTGCACGCTGAACTCAGCCGAGCCCCCCGGACGGCGAACGACACCCTGCATTGATCGCCGCGGCCGAGTACGCCCGGCGGCGCCGGGAGCTGATGCGCATGACCGGCGAGGACGCCGTGCTGATCCTCGCCGCCGCGCCCGAGCGCATGCGCAATGCCGATGCGCCCTGGCCCTACCGGCAGGATTCCGACTTCCATTACCTGACCGGTTTCGACGAACCGGATGCCGTGCTGGCCCTGCTGCCGGGCCGCGCGCATGGTGAAACCGTGCTGTTCTGCCGCGAGCGCGATGCCGAGCGCGAGCGCTGGGACGGCGAGCGCATGGGCACGGATCGCGCCGCTCGCGAGCTGCGCCTGGACGATGCGTTCCCGATCGACGATATCGACGACATCCTGCCCGGCATGATCGAGGGCCGGGCACGCGTGTACTGCCACTTCGGCCAGGAGCCGGATTTCGACGCCCGTCTGCTGGCGTGGATGCGTCGCCTGCGCACCGCACGGGGCGGCGGCGTGGTACCGAAGGACCTCGTGGCATTGAGCCACCTGCTGCACGACATGCGCCTGTTCAAGTCCCGCGACGAACTGGCCCTGATGCGCCGCTCCGCCGAGGTGGCCGGCGCGGCGCACGTCGCCGCCATGGCCATGGCGCGCCCCGGCGTGGCCGAGTACGAGATCGAAGGCGAGATCCTTCGCACCATCCGCGGACGGGGCGCCTTTCCCGCGTTCCCGCCGACCGTGGCCGGCGGCGCCAACGCCTGCGTGATGCACTACCACGCTAACCGCGCCACGTTGCGCGACGGCGACCTGCTGTTGATCGACGCCGGCGCCGAGGTGGATTGCTACGCGTCCGACATCACCCGCACATACCCTGTCGGCGGGCGTTTCTCGCCGACGCAGCGGGCGCTCTACGACATCGTGCACGAGGCGCAGCTGGCCGCTATCGACGCCGTGCGGCCCGGCCGTTCGTTCGCCGAATCGCATGACGCCGCGGTACGCGTGATCGCCCACGGCCTGTGCGCCCTCGATATCCTTCCCGGCGACCCAGCGCGTGCTATCGCCGAAGGCAGCTACAAGACTTACTTCCCCAGCAAGACGGGTCACTGGCTCGGCCTCGACGTGCACGACGTTGGCGACTACCGCATCGACGGCGAGCCCCGCATCCTCGAGGAAGGCATGGTCGTCACCGTCGAGCCCGGCATCTACATCCCGCCGGACGACAAACGGGTCGACGAACGCTGGCGCGGCATCGGCATCCGCATCGAGGACGATGTGGCGGTGACCCGCGGTGCGCCGGAGGTGATGACCGCGATGGTGCCGAAGGCGCCGGCCGATCTGGAGCGTTGAGACCCGCGCACACGCGGATCAATGCCCCTCGTGCTTCGGCATCGGGTCGCGCTTCCGGCTCGCGTCGTCGTCCGAGTGCACCTCGTACCACATCGCATTGAGCACGGCGAAGCTGCAGGCCAGTCCCAGGCCGAGTATCCAGGCGAAATACCACATGGTGTCGTTGCTCCTTCAGTACATGTTGTGCGACTTGCGCACGTGTTCGAGGGTGACGCGGCCGCGCATCACGCGATACACCCAGCCCGTGTAGAGCAGGATCAGCGGGATGAACACCACCGTGACGCCGAGCATCAGCCACAGCGTGCCGCGGCTGGACGAGGCGTCCCATACGGTGAGGCTGGACACGGGGAAGGTGGCCGAGGGCATGAGGAACGGGAACAGCGCGAAACCCGCCGACAGGATGGTGCCGGCGACCGCGAGCGAGCTGGAAAAGAACCCGGCGAAGCCGCGCCGGCCGACGAAGGCCTGTACGCCCAGCGCGCCGATGAGTGCCAGTGCGGGTGCCGCCCAGAACGCGGGGTGCGTCGCATAACCGGCGAACCACGTGCCCCCGATGACGACATGCTTGCCCAGCGGGTTTGACACCCCGTTGGCGGGGATGGGCCCCGAGATGGCGAAACCTGGAATGCCATAGGCCAGCCAGACACCCGCCAGGGCGAACAGCAGCAGATAGGCCAGCGACGTGATGCGGGCGATTTTCGCCGCGCGCTCGGCGATCACATGGTCGGCTTTCATCGCCGCCCAGCACGCGCCATGGGCCAGCAGCATGCTCAGGCTGACCAGGCCGGACAACAGGGCGAACGGGCGGAACAACTGGAAGAAGCTGCCGTCCCAGGTCATCCGCAGATCGCCGTCGTAGTGGAAGGGCAGGCCGAGGAACAGGTTGCCGAAGGCGACGCCGCAGACCAGCATCACGATGACGCCGGAGGCGATCAGGCAGCTGTCCCAGACCAGTTGCCAGCGCGGGTCGTCCACCTTCTCGCGGAAGTTGAAGCCGACGGGCCGGATGATGAAGGCCACCAGCAGCACGAACATCGCGACGTACAGACCGGAGAACGAGGCTGCGTACAGCAGCGGCCACGCGGCGAACACCGCGCCGCCGCCGAGGATGAACCACACCTGGTTGCCTTCCCACGTGGGCTCGATGGTTTCCAGCAGCACGCTGCGTTCGTGCGGATCGCGGCCCAGCACGCGCAGCAGCGCGGCCACGCCGAAGTCGAAGCCGTCCATGATGGCGAAGCCGATCAGCAGCACGCCGATCAGGGCCCACCAGATGATGCGAAGGGTGTCGTAGTCGAACATGGTGTTGACCTCAGGCCGTTTGCGCGGTGGCGGGGAGGGCGTCGGCACGATGCGGCCACATGCCCAGGCCGTCCGGGCCCTTGCGTGCGAACTTCAGCATCAGGTAACCGTCGACGATGGCCAGTGCGGTGTAGAACAGGGCGAAGCCGCCGATCGAGATCCACACCTGGCCGGCGGTGAGCGACGAGGCGCCCAGCGCGGTGGGCAGCACGCCCTCGATCGCCCAGGGCTGCCGGCCGTATTCAGCGACCACCCAGCCCAGCTCCGCGGCCACCCAGGGCAGCGGCAAACTCCACAGCGCGGCGGTGAGGAAGCGGCGTCCATCCAGGCGGCGCTTGCTGGCGCGCCAGAACGCATAGGCAAACAGCCCGATGAAGTAGAGGCCGCAGGCCACCATGATGCGGAACGACCAGAACAGCACCGGCACGTTGGGAATGGTGCTGTCGGCGGCGCGCTGGATGTCGGCCGGGGTGGCCTTGCGCGGATCGTCCATGAAGCGTTTCAACAGCAGCGCGTAGCCCATGTCCTTGTCGTGTGCCGCCAGGATCGCCCGCGCCTGCGCATCGTCCTTGTTCTCGCGCAGCACCAGCATGGCGTCGTACGCCTTGATGCCCTCACCGATGCGGACCTTGGCATCCTCCACGAGGTTGCGGATGCCGGGGATGGGCTCGTCGATGGAGCGGGTGCCGATCAGGCCCATCACCCAGGGCACCGTGACGGCGGCATGGGTGGTGTGGTTCTTCACGTCGGGCAGGCCGAACAGCGTGAACGACGCGGGCGCCGGTTCGGTTTCCCACATGGCCTCGATGGCGGCCATCTTCATCTTCTGGTTTTCGGAAATGGTATAACCGGACTCGTCGCCCAGCACGACCACCGACAGTGACGCGGCGAGGCCGAAGCTGGCCGCCACCGTGATCGAGCGTTTGGCGAACTCGATGTTGCGTCCGCGCAGCAGGTACCACGCGCTGATCGACAGGACGAACATCGCACCCATGGTGTAGCCCGCGCTCACCGTGTGCACGAACTTGGCCTGGGCCACCGGGTTGAAGATCACCTCGGAGAACGAGGTCACCTCCATGCGCATGGTCTGCGCGTTGAAGGCGGCGCCCACGGGGTTCTGCATCCATGCGTTCGCGATCAGGATCCACAGCGCGGAGAGGCTGGTCGCCAGGGCGAGGAACCAGGTCACCAGCATGTGCTTGACCGGCGAGATGCGATCCCAGCCGAAGAAGAACAGCCCGACCAGCGTGCCTTCCAGGAAGAACGCCATCATGCCTTCGATCGCCAGCGGCGCGCCGAAGATGTCGCCGACGTAATGCGAGTAGTAGGCCCAGTTGGTGCCGAACTGGAATTCCATGGTGACGCCGGTAGCCACGCCCATGGCGAAATTGATGCCGAACAGCACGCCCCAGAACTGGGTCATGCGTTTCCATACCTCGCGGCGCGTCATCACGTACACGCTCTCCATGATCGCGAGCATGAAGGCGAGCCCGAGCGTGAGGGGCACGAAGAGGAAGTGATAAAGCGCTGTCAGCGCGAACTGGAAGCGCGACAGGCCGACGACATCGGGGTCGACGATCATGGGTGGGGTTCCTGGGTGGAGGCGGAGACGGGTGAGAAGGCACGGCCGACGCCTGCGGGCGACACATCCGCACGGGGCAGCGGCCGGATGGCCACGTACCAGATGAGCATCAGCAGGGCCAGCTTGGCGACGATGATGACCGCGAGCTCGAGCACGAGGCGCTTCAGCGGCCGGTCGCGCCAGCGACGACGGAGGGGTGGGCGGTCGACAACCACGGTTGCGACTCCTGGATTCTTGGAGAACTGACGGCATCGTATGCCCGCATCGGCCGCCGCGATGGGTGGCCGATTGTCGCAACGGACTGATCGCGTATGCTTCCTTCACGCCCCGCGGGAACCCCGATCCGGTATGTCACAGACCCCCATGCGCTATGGCTCGGTGGACGTCGTCCGCGGGCTCACGGTGGCCGCCATGCTGCTGGTCAACGATCCCGGCGACTGGGGCCATGTCTGGTGGCCGCTGGAGCACGCCGCGTGGAACGGATTCACGCCGACCGACCTCGTCTTCCCGCTGTTCCTCTTCATCGTTGGCGTGTCGATCGCGCTGGCGATCGTGCCGCGGATCGAGGCTGGCGCGGCCAGGCCGCCGATCCGGCGTGCGGCGATACGCCGCGCGCTGCGCATCGTCGGCCTGGGCCTGTTGCTCAACGTCGTCGCCTGGCTCGCCATCCCCGAGGCACACCTGCGCCTGCCGGGCGTGCTGCAGCGTATCGGCCTGTGTTTCGCCCTGGCCGCGCTGCTGGCCATTCACGTGCGCGGCGCCGCGCGCGACCTTGTCGGCGTGGCGTTGCTGGTGCTTTATGGGGCCGTGTTGCTTGCCGGCGGCATGGCGCCGTGGACGAACTGGGTGAGCCGTCTCGACAGCGCCGTGTTCGGGCCGTTCGTCTACGTCGTGGATGCCGTTACCGGCCGCGGGCACGATCCGGAAGGCCTGTTGGCCACCTTGCCGGCGCTGGTCACCACCCTGATCGGCGTACGCGCGGGTACCTGGCTGCGCCGGGGCGCGTGGCGTCACCTGCTTGGCGCGGCCGTGGTGTGCGCGCTGGCCGGCTGGGCCCTGCAGGGGGTGTGGCCGTGGAACAAGAACCTCTGGACGCCTGGCTACGTGCTGTGGGCCGCGGGCTGGTCGTTCGCGATCCTCGCGCTCATGCACGTCCTCGTCGACGTGCGCGGTTGGCGGGTGCCCGGCAGGACGTTCGGCCTGAACGCCATCGCCGCCTATGCCGGATCCGGGCTCATGGTGTACCTGCTGATCGCACTGGGCGTTACCGCACCGCTGTACCGCGTGGCCTTTGCGGGGTGGATGACGCCGCTGTTCGGCCCTTACGTGCCGTCGGCGGCGTGGGGTGTCGTGTTCGTCGCGCTGTGGTGGCTGATCGTCCGCGGCATGGACCGCCGCGGCATCTACCTGAAGGTGTGACGCCTAAAGCAGGGCGAAGGCATCCCGGGTCAGGTTTTCCGGCTCGCCTTCGCGGCAGACCACGTCGTCCTCGATGCGGATGCCACCGTACGGGCGGAACGCGTCCACCCGGGCCCAGTCGATGTCGTCGGCGAACGGCTTGTCCTTCAGCTCGGCCAGCAGCATGTCGATGAAGTAGATGCCCGGCTCGATGGTCACCACCATGCCCGCTTCCAGTGGGCGCGTCAGGCGCAGGTAGGGGTGGCCTTCCGGCTTGGCGATGGTGCCGCCGGTTTCCGCCGCCTGGAAGCCACCCACGTCGTGCACCTGCAGGCCGATGCCATGGCCCAGCCCGTGCGGAAAGAACGCGGACGACACGCCGGACTCGACGGCGCTCTCGGGGCTCATGCGGATGAAACCATGATCGCGCAGCACACCGGCCAGCGCATGGTGCGCGTGCACGTGCAGGTCGGGGTAGCTCTGGCCGGGACGCACGCGGGCGACGAACGATTGCTGCGCGGCGTCCACGGCATCGATCAACGCCTGGAATTCACCGGCATCGCGGCCGGCGTAGGTGCGCGTGATGTCGCTGGCGTAACCCGAGGCGCCGGCACCGGCGTCGATCAGGAACGAGCGGCTCTCCGCCGGCGCGTGGCGATCGAAGTTCGTGTAGTGCAGCACGGCGCCGTGCTCGTTGAGGCCGACGATGCTGGCATAAGGCAGCTCGGCGTCGAGCTGGCCCACCGCCGCCAGGTAGGCCTGGTGGATGCCCAGCTCGCTGGCGCCCTCACGGAAGGCATGCTCCGCGGCACGATGCCCGCGGGTGCCGCGGCGGCTCGCCTCGCGCATCAGTTCCAGCTCGTAGGGCGTCTTGTATGCGCGGTGGTAATGCAGGTGGTCGATGACCGCCGGCGGGTTGTTGGCGCACACCTGGTCGAACCCGCAGTCGCGGTCGCCGATGATGGCGCTGCGGGCCGGCGAGGGAAGTTCCGCGATCGCATCGGCGGGCTTGCGCACCACCACGATGTCGAACTGGTCTACCCAGTAGCCCTGCGGCGCTTGCGGCACCACATGCCAGTAGTCGCGCGGCTGCAGGAACACCAGCCTGGGTTTCTCCCCCGGGGTGTACACCAGCCAGCTGCCCGGCGCGTCCAGCAGCGGCAACCAGTGCTTGAAGTGCGGATTGACCACGAACGGGTAGTCCAGGTCGTCGAGGAACTTCGTGATCGGGCAACCGGCCGGCACGACCAGATGCTCGAAGCCGCCGCGCGCTAGCGCGGTGTCGGTGCGCTCGCGCAGCGTGGCGAGGTGCTGGGGATACAGGGCGGCCAGCGCGTCGTTCATGGGAATCTCCGGGGATGGGAAGGGGTGGAGCGCTACCGTCATGCGCGCGCGAACACCACGGCGTAGTCGCTGGCCAGATCGCCCAGGCGGTGGCGAAGCAGCGTGGCGGCATGGTCGTCGCCACCGCCGGTCAGCGCGTGCAGGTGGGCACCATACAGCGTGATGGCGAAGTGCCCCACCGCAAAATCGTGGGTGGGCGACCGCCACTGGGTCAGCGGGGTCCAGTTCGCGCAGGCGGGGCAGGCCACGTAAGCCGAATCGGGCGATTCGCACCAGATGGCCAGGGCTTCCTCGAGGGCTTCGCTGCCCTCGTCGCCGGGGGCCAGCGGCTGGTCGCATTCCGGGCAGCGGATGCGGAAGCTGCCGTCGTACGGGCAGAAGATGCCGTTCTCGCGTCCGCCCTCGATCAGCATGGCGCCGCCGGTGTCGTCCTCGCGCCAGCGGTGCGCGCTGGCATGCAGGCCGATGGCGCGCACCCCGCTGCCGGCGAGGAAACTGCCCTCGAGCAAGGGGAAATACGGGTCGGCCCCGTGGGTGGGCAGCGCGCCGATGCTGCCGTCGCCGACCAGGCGGCGATACAGCGCCATGGCGGCCGCCGCGGCGTCGTCGCGTTCGAGTTCGGTATCGACCAGGATGGTGGTGGCATCGCTCATGAGCAGCGATGGTGACCCCCCACGCGGTGCGTCGTAAAGCATGGACAAAGGCTTCCGTTCAGTCCGCCGGAGGGCCGATCCATTCATCGATGGCGCGCACGTCGTCGTCGCTAGCGGCCACGATGCGGTAACCGGACCAGAATTGGCCCGCCGCGGCGGCCGGTTCGTGCCATTGCTCCTGGATGCCGATCTCCGCGCGGTATTCCGCCTGCTGGATGCCCGGCAGCATGAAGGTCACCTGGTGCACCGCCCCGCTACGCGGCGCATGGGACCCCAACAGCATCAGCCCCGTAGCCGACAGGTTGACCAGCTGGCCGAGCACGCGGTCGGTCATCCCATCCACGATCGGCATGGGCGAGTTGGCGTGCTTGCGCGGCGCTCGGCGTTGTTCGAAGTCGCGGTTCATGCGTTGCCTGCCATGCGCCGGGTGTCGCCGCTGTCGCGGCGCAGGTTGCGGGCGATGGCGTGCCAGGCGCGATCGATGAGGGACACCCGTTGCTCTTTCCATTCCCGCGCCTGGTTCGTGGCGATCAGGCGGGCCAGCCGGGTGAGGTCGATGTCTTCGGTGCGGCCGCCGCGCGGCGTGACGAACAGGCAGCGCCCGGTGGCGGGCGAGAACCAGGCCAGCTTGCGCCGGGACTCGCTGCCGTCGGGTTGGGTGAACGTGAACCAGGTGCCGAAGCGCAAGGTGGCGAAGCCGTCGTAGACGTGCTGCGCGGCCTCGTCCAGTGCGGTCGGTGCCACCGGCGCGAGAACATCGCCGTGCGCGGTGCCTTCGCCCAGGCGCGGGCGCTGCTTGAGGCGCAGGGCGACTTCGGTGGGGGCCAGGTCGGTATCGGCCGTGTCGTGCCCCGCGGGTTCGAACAGCCCGCCGGCCACCTGCGAGGCTTCGGCTGAATGCATGCCCAGGTGTTCCAGGCCGCGCTCCACGTCGGCACGCAGCTTCTGCACGTCCGCGATGGGGCGGCGGCCCAGCAACTGGTCCGTGACCCCCAGGCAGTGCAGGAACGCCTCGCCGTTTTCACCGCCCCGCAGGATATGCAGGGCGATCACGTCGGCCCAGGTGCGCTCCAGCAGGATGCGCAGCACCCCGCGTGGCGTGGCGTCCTTCACCATGCGCTCGTCCATGATGTCGGTGGCGCGCTGGCGCGCCCGTTCCAGCCGGTCCCGCCCTTCCATCGCCTCGATCTGGCGGCGCTCGGCGACATGCGCCTTGCGCGCCAGCAGGGCGATCTGCTGCTCGATATCGGCCCGCCATGCGGGGTCGATCACCTGGGCGTGGCTGGCCTGCATGACCAGCCGTTCCAGCCGGTCGATCAGCGCGGCATCCGGTTCGCCGTCGGCGGGGTCGAGCCACTGGTGAGCGGCCTCGCCCACGGTATCCAGCAGGCGGCGCGCGGGGTGCTCGGGCTGGTCGAAGAAGCCGCGGTCGTTCACTGCCGCGCGCAGCATGGGCCACTGCAGGCCACCCAGCACGGCGCGGGCCGGGCTGGCCGCAGCCACCTGCTGGCCCAGGTTCTCGAACAGCAGGGCGGTCAGTTCCACCGTGTCGCCCTGCTCGGACGACAGTTCGGCTGGCGGCGAACCCGACGGCCGGGTGCGATCCATCTGGGCCAGGAGTTCGTCGCGCAGGGCCTGTGCGCTGCGGATCTCGCGCTGCGCGGCACCGGTGACATCGCTGACGTGGCCCTGCAGGGCCATCAGCGCCGTCTGCAGTTCGTCGTCCGAGGCGATACGGCCGGCGGCGAAGCCGGTCACGTGGCCGGTTTGCAGGCGGGTGGTCAGCAGGTTGCGCAGGCCTTCCAGTACACCGATGTGTCCTTCCGCGGATGTCCCGGGCATGGCCTCGCCGCCGACGCCTGCACCGGGCAGCGACGCCGGGGCCTCACGCGGTCGGGAACGGCGCTCGACGGCCGGCGGCGCGGACACGCGCACGTTGGGATACACGCGAAACCCCGGCAGGATGCCGCGCGTGCGGTAATGCTCGTTGAGGGCGCCGTAGAAGGATTCGCTCTGCGCCAGCACGCGCGCATCCACCGACTGGAAAAGGATCAGGCGATGCGCGGTGGTCAACGGCAGGGGCCGGACCGCCGCTTTCAGTGCCGCTGCCAGCGCGCGCGGGCCGGCGGGCAGGGCCTCACCCTCCAGCGGCGGCGTGCCGGCCAGGACGGCCAACCGGTAGCCCAGTTCGAACAGGCTGCTGGCGCTGCGCGCTTCACCGCGCGAGGCCATGCTGGCCAGCGCACCGTCGATCTCCTGGTCTTCCGGATCGACCAGACTCAGTCCCGTGGCCAGCGATTCGCCCCGCGTCGGTGCGGCGTCGGTTACCTGGCCCAAGCCGCGGAACCCCTCGGTCAGGTGCGCGGCGAACCGGTTGCGAAAGGCGGCGCCCTCGCGCTCCACGATGCCGCGGCTTTCGAAGCAGGCCTGCTGCTCAAGGTGATTGCGGCTGCTCTCTGCCACGGCGAAAAGACGCCGGTCGAATTCGCGCAGCGACTCCCGCAGCGGCACGTCCAGCCACGTCAGGCACAGCGAAAGCCCCTGCTGCGCTTCGCATTCGGCGCGTGGCGAAAGGGCGACGGGATACGGTCCCGTCCTGCCGTGTGGCGGGGGAGTGCCTGCGTTCATGGGTAAGGTCCTCCTCGACCTTCAGCGCAAGTTTAGGTTGGCGAAGGAGGTGGCGCCAGCGGAACCGCTGCGTGCATTCGGCGTAGGGCGTAAGAACTAGGCAGATTTGGCGTGGCCGGGCGCGACGGCCGTTCAGCTCATGAAGGCTTCGATCACGTCGTTGAGGAAGCGCTGGCCGAGTGCGGTCGTCCGCAGGACGGTCGGATCGTCCACCAGCCAGCCGCGCCCGCGGGCACGCATCAATCCGCCCGCGATGGCGTCGGGGGCGAGCCCCGTGCGCTCGGTAAAGTCCGCCATCGGTACGCCGTCGATCAGGCGCAAGGCGTTGAGCATGTACTCGAAGGGAAGGTCGTCCGCATCGACGTAGCTGTCGCCACCGATGCGCGCCGGCTGGCCAGCGGCAGCGAGGTACGCCGCCGGCAGGCGGGTCTTCCAGCGCCGACGCACGCCACCGACGTCGCTGATCTTGCCGTGCGCACCGGCACCGATGCCCAGGTAGTCGCCGAACCGCCAGTAGTTGAGGTTGTGCGCGCAGCGACGTCCCGGCCGGGCATACGCCGACACCTCGTATTGACCGAAGCCCGCGTCGGCCAGGCGCACCTCGCAGGCCTCCTGGATCGTCCACGCCGCGTCGTCGTCGGGCAGTGGGGGCGGGTTGGCGGCAAAGGCCGTGTTCGGTTCGAGGGTGAGCTGGTAATGCGAGATATGCGTTGGTGCCAGCGCCACCGCCTGGTCGACATCGTCCAGTGCGCCGGCCAGGTCCTGGTCCGGCAGGGCGTACATCAGGTCGATGTTGATGTTGTCCAGCCCGGCGTCCTGCGCGCTGCGCACGGCCTTCACCGCTTCGCCCGCGGAGTGGATGCGGCCCAGCCGGTGCAGCTTGGCGTTATCGAAGCTCTGCACGCCGAAGGAGATGCGGTTGATGCCGGCGGCGAGGTAACCGTCGAAGCGGCCATGCTCCACCGTGCCGGGATTGGTCTCCAGCGTCACCTCCGCCTCGGCGGCGAAGGGCAGGCGCGCCTTCGCCCCGTCGAGGAAGCGACCGACCAGTTCGGGCGAGAACAGGCTTGGCGTGCCGCCGCCGAAGAACACGGTGCCGACGGTGCGCCCGTGCAGGGCCTCGCCCATGTCGCGCAGGTCGGCGTCGAGGTCGGCCAGCAGGGCGTCCACGTACTCCCCATAGGCCGGCGTTCCGCGCACGCCATGCGAGTTGAAATCGCAGTACGGGCACTTGCGCACGCACCACGGCATGTGGACGTACAGCGACAGCGGCGGGGGAGTCAGTGTCATGCCAGTTCGGCGAAACGCGCCTTGAGCACGTCCAGTGCCTGGCCACGGTGGCTGAGGCGGTTCTTCAGGGCGAAGTCCAGTTCCGCCGCGCTCACGTCATGGCCGTCGGGAAGGAACAGCGGGTCGTAGCCGAAGCCGCCCTCGCCGCGTGGTGCCTCGAGGATGCGCCCGTGCCAGCGGCCCTCCGCGATCAGCGGGGCCGGATCGTCCGCGTGCCGGAGCACCACCAGCACGGCGATGAAATACGCCGTGCGCCGGGCGGCCGGCATGCCGGCCAGCTCGCGCAGCAGCTTCGCGTTGTTGGCCGCGCTGTCGCCGTGGGTGCCTGCATAGCGCGCGGCATAGAGGCCGGGCGCGCCGTTCAGGGCATCCACGCAGAGGCCGGAATCGTCGGCCAGCGCGGGCAGGCCGGTCAGGCGTGCGGCATGCCGTGCCTTGAGCAGGGCGTTCTCGACGAAGGTCAGGCCGGTTTCGTCGGCGTCGGTGACGCCCAGGCGGATCTGCGGCACCAGCTCCACGCCGCTGCCGGCGAGCAGTTGTTCCAGTTCGACCACCTTGCCGGCGTTGCTGGAGGCAAGCACGAGGCGCATGGCTCAGAGCCCCCCTTCGGCGAATTCCGGCGCGTAGTCGACGCGTCCGCGATAGCCCGCCAGACCGTCGACGGTCAGCGGCAGCACCTGGAAGGCGTTACCGCCCTCGTAGGTATCGTGCAGGCCGTGCGCCGACGCCTTGCCGAAACCGAATTTCGTGTAATACGCCGGCGAACCCAGCACGAACACGGCACGCGCATCCTGGACGAAGCAGGCGCCGATGCCTTCCTCGATCAACGCGTGGCCGATGCCCTGGCGCTGGTGGTCCGGATGCACGGCCACCGGCGCAAGTCCGAGGGCCTTGCCGTCGTCCCCTTCCTCGATGGTCACCGGCGACAGCAGCACATGGCCCAGCACCGTGTCGTCCTCATCGACCGCGACCAGCGACACCGTGGCCCGGCCGGCGTCGACCAGCCGACGCACCAGGGTCGCCTCCGTGTCGCGCCCGAACGCCGCGGTGTGGATGGCGACGATGGCATCCAGGTCCGCGTCGGTGGCCGCGCGCACCTCGGTCATGGCGTGGACTCCAGCGCCGCGCGCTGCGCGATCACCAGGTCCTGGATGCCCTTGGCGGCCAGGTCGAGCATGAGGTTCATCTCGTCGCGGCGGAAGGCATGGCCCTCGGCCGTGCCCTGCACCTCGATAAAGCCACCGCCGTCGTTCATCACCACGTTCATGTCGGTGTCGCAGTTGGAGTCCTCGGCATAATCGAGGTCGAGCACGGGCACGCCGTTGTAGACGCCCACCGAGACCGCGGCGATGGCGCCGAGGATCGGATTGCGCTTGATCGCGTTGCGCCGGGTAAGGGTGGATACGGCATCGACCAGGGCCACATAGGCACCGGTGATGGCCGCGGTGCGGGTGCCGCCGTCGGCCTGGATCACGTCGCAGTCCAGCGTGATGACCCGCTCGCCCAGGGCGGCGCGATCGACGCAGGCACGCAGCGAGCGGCCGATCAGGCGCTGGATCTCCATGGTGCGGCCACCCTGGCCGCCGCGCGCGGCTTCGCGCTGGTTACGGTCGGTGGTGGCGCGGGGCAACATGCCGTACTCGGCGGTGACCCAGCCCTCGCCCTTGCCGCGCAGCCACGGTGGTACGCGTTCCTCGACCGAGGCGGTGCAGAGCACCTTGGTGTCACCGAAGGACACCAGGACGGAGCCCTCGGCGTGGCGGGTGTAGTGGCGCTCGATGGTGACGGCGCGCAGCTGGTCGGCGGCGCGGCCGCTGGGACGGGAAAGGGTCATGGAAAGCCTGATTTGGGCGCGGGCGGTGGGTCAGTTTACCATTGCGCCTTTCCTCCACGCGCAAGCGAGCCCCCCATGATCCGCAGCATGACCGCCTACGCCTCCGCCGAGCGCGCGGGCCCGTCCGGCACGCTCACCTGCGAGCTGCGTACCGTGAACCACCGCTACCTGGAGATCAGCCCGCGGCTGCCCGAGGACATGCGCAGCTTCGAAAGCGCCCTGCGCGAGCGGATCGGTGCCCGGCTGTCCCGCGGCAAGGTGGATATCACCGTGCGCCTGCGCGCCGAGCCCGGCGCCGCCGAAGGCCCCCGGGTCAACGGTGCCATGCTGGCGCGCCTGTCCGAGCTGGCCCTGGACTTCGAACAGCGCTTCCCGCGCATGACTATCGAGTTCACCGAGCTGCTGCGCTTCCCCGGCGTGCTGCAACAGCCCGACGCCGATGCCGACGCATTGCAGGTCGCCCTGCTGGATGTCCTCGAACACGCCCTGGTGGCGCTCAACGACACCCGTGCCCGCGAGGGAGAAAAGCTGGGCGAGATGCTGAAGGAGCGCCTGGACGGCATCGAGCGGATCGTGGCCGACGTGCGCGTGTGGCTGCCCGAGATCCAGGCCGCGCTGCGCGCCCGCCTGGAAGGACGCCTGGCCGATATCCGTCAGCCGGTAGAGCCGGGCCGCCTCGAGCAGGAGCTGGTGCTGCAGATCACCCGCGTGGACGTGGACGAGGAACTGGATCGCCTGACCACGCACATCGGCGAAGCCCGCCGCGTGCTGGCGCTGAAGGAGCCGGTGGGTCGCCGCCTCGATTTCCTGATGCAGGAGTTCAACCGCGAGGCGAACACGCTGGGCTCGAAGTCGGTGGATTCGCGTACGACCAATGCGGCGGTGGAGCTGAAGGTGCTGATCGAGCAGATGCGCGAGCAGGTGCAGAATATCGAGTAGGCATCAGCGCGACCGGGTATGGACCGCCCGGTGCAGAGCCATGCCGCCACCCAGCCCCGGCCAGTACCACGCCAGGGGCGCAAGCGAGGCGGCGGTCACAGCAGATCCAGCGGCGTGCGAAGGTAACGCACGCCGTTCGCATCCGGCTCGGGAAAATGGCCCGCCCGCATGTTGACCTGGATCGACGGCAGCAGGAGTCGCGGCATCGCCAGCGTGGCATCCCTGGCCTCACGCATGACCACAAACGCGTCCTCGTTCACGCCCTCATGGACATGCACGTTGCCGGTGCGCTCGGCGCCGATGCTGCTTTCCCATGCGTAATGATCGCGGCCTGGCGCCTTGTAGTCGTGGCACATGAACACGCGCGTGGCATCGGGGAGCGCCATCAGTCGCCGGATCGATCGATAGAGTGTTCGGGCATTTCCGCCGGGAAAATCGCAGCGCGCCGTGCCGTAGTCCGGCATGAACAACGTGTCGCCCGCGAAGACGGCGTCGCCGATGACGTATGCCATGCATGCCGGCGTATGTCCGGGCACATGCAGCGCCATAGCGCGCAGCGCGCCGATCGTGAAGGTTTCGCCGTCGTCGAAGAGGTGATCGAACTGGCGGCCGTCGCGCACGAACCGCTCATCTTCATTGAACACCTCCCCGAAGGTGTGCTGGACGGCCGTGATCTGCGCACCGATCGCCAGGTGCCCACCGGTCTGTCGCTGGAGCCACGGCGCGGCGGTCAGGTGATCGGCGTGCGCGTGGGTTTCGAGAATCCACGCCACCTGCAGGTCATGCTCGACCACGCATCGCACCAGGGCTTCCGCATGCGTCGTCGCCGTTCGGCCGCTCGGCGCGTCGAAATCCAGCACGCTGTCGATGATCGCGCAGGCGCGACTCGTCGGGTCCTGCACCACATGGCTGATGGTGAAGGTGGTCTCGTCGAAGAACGACGTGACTCGCGGGCGCTGCGCTGGATCGTCGAGTGCGGCGGCAGCCATCGCCACCGCGCTTTGCAGGTTCGGATCGACGGGCGTATCGGCGGTCATAAGGCGCTACCTCGCAGGATGCGGATAAGTCATTGGTATGCGCGGCCGTCGCGGCTAGCCGACGCGCCGGGTGCTGGCGACCGTACGCGCTTTGCTCGCATGCTGCACTGATAGGGGAGCCGCCTTTACCAGGCCGCGAAGCGAATTGCCCAGGTAGATCGTGTCGGCCCTTTCCAGGTCGTCGAGGGTGAGCACGGCCTCCCGGCATCGCCCGGCCGCGATCAGCGCCGCACGCAACCGGCCGGGCAGGGCGCCGGTGTGCAGCGGTGGCGTCAGCAGGCCGTGCCCGTCTTTGATGAAGAGGTTGGTGTACGAGCCCTCGCATACCTCGCCGCGTTCGTTGAGCAAAATGGCCTCATCCGCGCCGCAGGCTTTCGCCTCGGCAAGCGCGTCGTCGTAGGTTTCGCGCCAACCCGTTTTGTAACCACGCAGAGGGTCGTCGCTGCGCAGGCATCCGCTGGCAATGACGAAGCGCATGACATCGGGCGTCGGTGGCATGGCGGTGCTTTCGGCGGTCATGCTGCCGTCGTCGTGCAGGACCAGCCGCACCTTGCGGGTCGTCGCCCCGGCGTCGGCGGTCGCCTTGCGCAGTGCAGTCGTCGCGGCTGACAGGTCGAAGGTAAGCCCCAGTGCCCGCGCCCCGTCGCGCATCCGTCGCAGGTGCCCGTGCAGCCGTGGCCATTTCCCGGCCTGGTAGGGCAGCGTTTCCAGCAGCGTGATCGGGCGTCGCCCGGCCTCGTAGAAACGCGCCTTCAACAGGCACTCGTCGTATTCCTGGTCGGCATCGGAATCGCTGACCACTGCGCCGCCGACGCCCAGTTCGCCCACGCCGTCGGTGACGGTCAGCGTGCGAATCGCCACGCTGAAGCGGGCTGCGCCATCGGGCGCGAAATGGCCGATGGCACCGCAATACGCGCCGCGCGCCGACGCTTCCAGGTCGCGGATGATCTGCATCGCGCGGATCTTCGGCGCACCGGTGATCGAGCCACACGGAAACAGCGCGGCCAGCATGCTCGCGATAGGACTGCCGGACGGCAGTGTCGCCTGCACGGTGGAGGTCATCTGGTGGACAGTGGGGTAGGTTTCCACCGTGAACAGTTCGGGCACCGCCACCGTGCCGGGCACGGCCAGTCGACCCAGGTCGTTACGGATCAGGTCGACGATCATGAGGTTTTCGGTGCGGTTCTTCAGGCTGTGCCGCAACGCCTCGCGCTGGGCCCGATCGGTGACGTCGTCCGCGCCTCGCGGCACGGTGCCCTTCATGGGGCGTGTCGTCATGGTGCCTTCGGCGTCGAGGGCGAAGAACAGTTCCGGGGAGAAACCCAGCAACTGACGCTCGCCGTCGTCGATGAACGCGCCGTGCGCGCCGCCGGACGTATGGCGAAGCTGTCCGTAGAGCGCGCGGGCATCGCCGGTCACGCGAAAATGCGCGCGCATGCTCAGGTTCACCTGATAGGCGTCGCCCCGGCGGATCGCCTCCATGACCGCGTCAAAACGGTTCCGGTAAGCATTCCTGTCCCATTCGAACGTCAACGGCGAGGCGTAGACGCGATCCCGCGGCCAGAGCGCTTCGATGGCATCGCCCTGGAGGATCGTCGGCGGCTCGTCGTATTGGCCGAACCAGATCAGCGGCACCTGCCGCTCGGCGGGTAGCCGGTCGCCGAGATGCGGTTCCAGGACATAGCCCAGTTCGTAGCTGAAATAACCGGCCAGGTAGTGGCCCTCGGCCAGCGCGCGCTGCATGGCCGCGAGGGTATCGGGCACGTCGGCCGGCTGTCGTGCCACGAACGTGCGCGACGGGCGTGAGAAGACCTCCGCCCATCCGTCGCGCGCGTTGTCGAGTATCACCTGGCCACGGCTATCGTTCACATCGGGCAGCATACTGTTTCCCGCTGCCCCATCACATGGAAGACTGATCGATGCACGACATGGCCAGGTTATCCCTGTCGCGACACCCCGGCGGGCTGCCGGACGCGTTCGTCGTGCCGTTCGATCCGGCCGAGTCCGATGCGGCGCTGTTTGCGGCCTACGGCATCGCCTGTCCGCCCACCATCGAACGCAGTGTGCCCAAGCGGCGCGCTGAGTACCTGGCCGGCCGGCGCGTCGCCCTGGCGGCGCTGGCCGCGGCGGGGGTCCACGTGGGCGACCTGGGCACGTCCGCGTCGCGGGCGCCGTGCTGGCCAGAGGGTTTCATCGGCAGCATCACGCATGCGTCCCGCATGGCGGCCGCGGTGGCCCTCCCGGTGGGGCCACTTCGCGGCGTGGGGCTGGACCTGGAAGACGTGGTGTCCGACAGCGCCATCGAAGCGATCCTCGTCTCGGTGGTGACCGAGGCCGAGGTGGCCGCGCTGGTCGACCTGGTCGTGCATACCGATCGCGCGACGGCGCTGACGGCCGCGTTTTCGGCCAAGGAGAGCTTCTTCAAGGCCACCGCGGCGACGGTGGGACGGATCTTCGACTTTTCGGCACTGACACTGCGGCGCGCCTCGCATGACGAGGGCATCATCGAGGCGGATGTGGCCGAAGACCTTGCACCGTCGCTGCCGCGCGGCACGTCGGTCCGGCTCGGCTTCAGCGTCCTCGACCATCGTTCGGTGGTGACCACCTGCGCGTGGCCGCCTGAGCGCCAACGCGACTGAGCGCGGGCAGGGGTTGAGCTGCCGGCCGGGGACAGGGACACTCGGCGGCTACCCGAACCCGCAAGGTCGCGCACGATGAACGTTACCCCCTTCTATCCCGTCGGTACGCCCGGCCAGCCCTGGACCGCGGCGGACGCCGCCACCTGGCGCGCCCGCCAGGTGAGGAAGCGCAGCTATGCCGACGATGTCCTGGGGGCGATCGAGCCGCTGCGCCAGCGTTTCGAGGTCGGCGAGTACGGTGCGCTCGACTATGCAGAAGGCCATTACCCGCTGCTGGCGATCCGCAGCCGTGACTGGAACGACGCCTTGCCCGTGCTGCTGGTGACCGGCGGCGTGCACGGCTATGAGACCAGCGGTGTCGAAGGCGCCCTGCAATTCGTTCGCGACCACGGCGCCGACTACACCGGCCGGGCCAACCTGCTGGTCGTTCCCTGCGTCAGCCCCTGGGCCTACGAGCGCATCCTGCGCTGGAATCCCGACGCGATCGACCCCAACCGCAACTTCCGCCTGGACAGCCCGGCGGCGGAGTCGGCGGCGCTGGTCCGGTTGCTGGCGCCGTTGGCGGACAAGGTATTGGTCCATATCGACCTGCATGAGACCACCGATTCGGACGAATCGGAGTTCCGTCCTGCCCTGGCCGCGCGCGACGGCACCGCTTACGAGCCCGGCGAGATTCCCGACGGGTTCTACCTGGTCGATAGCGTGGCCAACCCGCAGCCGGCCTTCCAGAAGGTGATGATCGACGCGGTGGCGAAGGTCACCCATATCGCCCCGGCGGATGAGCGGGGCGAGATCATCGGCTCGCCCGTCGTCGCGCCGGGCGTCATCGAATACGACGTGAAGGTTCTCGGACTCTGTGCCGGCATCACCGATGCCCGCTATGTCACCACCACCGAGGTCTACCCGGACAGCCCGCGGGCTACGCCGCAGCAGTGCAACGACGCGCAGGTGGCGGCGGTGCGGGCCGGCTTCGATTACGCGCTGGCCCAGGGGTGACGGCGCCCCGCTGGCCGGGTCCGCGACCGGCCTGGCCAGCGACTGTAGGAGAGTCCGGACGCGCGCCGGGAGGTCGGCCTCGTCCGGCCGAAGCCCTCGCGAAAGCCGGGACACGCCATAATTTCGCTACAATCGCGTTTTGCCCCACGGCACGCGCCCCGGTCCATGCCGGCCAGCGCCTGTTGCCGGCTCACGGAGAGGCCATGAACCCCCCACGAGACACCCGCGGATGATCGAAGGCACCCTGTTCGTGGTGGCCGCTCCCTCGGGCGCAGGCAAGTCGACGCTGGTCAACGCCCTGCTGGAGCGCGAGCCGGACATCTCCCTGTCGATCTCGCACACCACGCGCCCCCCGCGCGTGGGTGAGCAATACGGCCGTCACTACTTCTTCGTCGAGCGCGCGGACTTCGAGCGCGAGATCGCCGACGGCATCTTCCTCGAACACGCGGAAGTCCACGGCAACCTGTACGGCACCTCCCGCATCGTCGTAGAGGAAAAACTCGCCGACGGCGCCGATGTCCTGCTCGAGATCGACTGGCAGGGCGCGCGGCAGGTTCGCCAGGGCAAGCCGGATTGCGTCAGCGTGTTCATCCTGCCGCCCTCGCGGGTGGAACTGGAACGCCGCCTGCGCGGCCGCGGTTCGGACGCGCCGGAAGTGATCGAGCGCCGCCTGTTCAACTCGCGCGAGGAAATCGCCCACGCGCACGAGTTCGACTACATCATCGTCAACGACCGTTTCGAGGACGCCCTGGCGGACCTCCAGTCGATCGTCCGCGCCGTACGCCAGCGCGCGCCCGTGGCGGCGCGCCGCCACGAAACGCTGATCCAGGAGTTGCTGGCCCCATGACCGACGACGCCATCGTCCGCATCCGCGGACTGACCACCGTGCTCAACGGCAAGACCATTTTCGACGCGCTCGACCTGGACATCCCGCGCGGCAAGGTCACCGCGATCATGGGTCCCAGCGGCACCGGCAAGACCACCCTGCTCAAGCACATCACCGGGCAGATGCGCGGCGACGCCGGCACGGTGGAGGTCGACGGGCAGAATGTCCCCGCGCTGTCACGCGAGAAGTTGTTCGGCCTGCGCGAGCGGATCGGCTACCTCTTCCAGAATTCCGCCCTGCTTACGGATTACGACGTGTTCGAGAACGTCGCCTTTCCCCTGCGCCAGCACACCGACCTGCCCGAGGAACTGATCCGCAACATCGTGCTGAACAAGCTCGAGGCGGTCGGCCTGCGCGGCGCGGCGAAGCTGGAGCCGACCGAGCTCTCCGGCGGCATGGCGCGGCGCGTGGCGCTGGCCCGCGCCATCGTCTTCGACCCGGCCCTGATCCTGTACGACGAACCCTTCGTCGGCCTGGATCCCATCGCGCTCAACCAGGTGCTGCTGCTGATCCGCACGCTCAACGAAACCCTCGGCATCACCAGCGTGCTGGTGGCGCACGAACTGGCCGCGGTGCAGAAGGTGGCCGACCACGTCTATCTCATCGCCAACGGCAAGGTCGTGGCGCAGGGCGCCCCGGCCACCCTGGCCACCGACGGCTCGCCGTGGACGGCGCAGTTCTTCGGCGGGCAGATCGATGGCCCGGTTCCCTTCCAGTATCCCGCGGGCGATTACGCCACCGCGCTCGGTTTCCCCGGAGACAAGGCATGACCACCCGGGACGACAACGTCGTCATCCGCAGCCTCGCCCAGATCGGCGCGAGTGGCCTGTTCCTGCTCACCGTACTGGCGGCCATCCCGCGCAGCTTCCGCTACTTCCGCGAGACGCTCCGGCAGATCTGGTTCGTCGGGGCCATGAGCCTCACCATCGTCATGACCTGCGGCCTGTTCGTGGGCATGGTGCTCGGCCTGCAGCTGTACGACGTGCTGTCGATCTTCGGCGGCACCTCGGCCACCGGTACCGTGGTGGCCATCGCCATCTACCGCGAGCTCGGCCCGGTGGTCACCGCGCTGCTGTTCGCCGGTCGCGCGGGCACCTCGGTGACGGCGGAAATCGGCCTGATGCGCGCCACCGACCAACTCGATGCCATGGAAATGATGGCGGTCGATCCCATCGCCTACGTGGTGGCGCCGCGCTTCCTCGCCGGCGTGATCGCGCTGCCGCTGCTCGGTGTCGTGTTCTGCGCCATGGGCGTGTTCGGCGGCCACCTGGTCGGCGTCACCTGGCTGGGCATCGACAACGGCACGTTCTGGTCGAACATGACCGCCTCCGTCGACGTCCACAAGGACATCATCAACGGTGTCCTGCTCAAGTCCTTCGCCTTCGGCATCGTGGTCTCGCTGATCGCCGTGTTCCAGGGCTACACCACGCCGCCCACCAGCGAGGGCGTCGCCTATGCGACGACCCGCACGGTGGTCGCTTCGTCCATCGCCATCCTGGCGCTGGACTTCGTCCTCACCTCGTTCCTGATCTGAGGCACCGGAGACCCGCCATGACTTTCCCTTCCCTTCTTTCCCCTTCGAGGATCGTGCCGTGACCCAAAGACGTTCCTATGCCGTCGGCACCGGCCTGTTCATCGTGCTCGGTTTTGCCGCGCTGGCCTACCTGGCCACGCAGACCACCTCGGTGGCCAACGCGCACCGCGGTTCCAGCTACGAGGTCTCCACCCGCTTCTCCAACATCGGCCAGCTGAAGGCGCGCGCGCCGGTCAAGGTCGCCGGTGTCCGGGTTGGCTCGGTCGAGTCGATCGACCTGGTCCCGGGTAAGGAAGAAGCCAAGGTCACCCTGGCCATCGACGACAACCGGAAGGACATCCCGGACGATTCCGTCGCGACGATCTATACCAGCGGCCTCCTGGGCGACCAGTACGTGGGCCTGCAGTACGGCCAGTCGAAGACCCCGCTGAAGGCTGGCGGCGAGCTCGCCTTCACCCGTCCGGCCCAGCAGCTGGAAGAAATGCTCGGCAAGTTCTTCGGTGGCGGCAGCGCCCCGGATCGCCTGGGCGGCACCTTCCACGTCACCGGTAACTTCACCAACATCGGTGGCCTGCAGCCGGGCGCGGCGGTCAAGCTGGCCGGTGTGCCGATCGGCAGCGTGTCGTCGGTGCTGGTCAAGCCGGGTGCCACGGAAGCCACCGTGACCCTTGCGATCGACAAGCGTTACTCCCAGATACCGGATGACTCGGCCGCGGCGGTGTTCACAAGCGGTTTGATCGGTAGCCAGTATGTTGCGATCCAGCCGGGCGGCTCGCCGGAATACCTCGCGGACGGCGACGAGCTGGTGCTCACGCAATCCGCGCTGCAGCTGGAAGACCTGATCGGCAAGTTCCTCGTGAACGGCTCGCCGAGCGACAACAAGAACGGTGCCCCCCAGGGTGGCGCCAACCCCGATAACGCCGGCAAGAAGTAAGCCGGTCCAGGAGACATCGCATGCTGCGTCAGATTTCCCTCGCCATCGCCCTTGCCCTCGGCAGCGTCGTGGCAGCACCCGTGCTCGCCCAGGATGCCGCGCCGGCCTCCGCCGGCCAGCAGCAGGGCCCGGAGCAGATCGTCCAGACCATCTCCGACGACCTGGGCAAGGCCATCGAAGGCCATCAGGCCGAGCTCAAGAACGATCACGAGAAACTGATCGCGGTCATCGACGATACGTTCCTGCCGCACTTCGATATCGACTATGCGTCGATCCTGGTGCTGGGCCAGAACGCCTCGAAGGCCACCCCCGAGCAGCGCGAACGCTTCGCCAAGGCGTTCTACAACTCGATCACCCATCGTTACGCCGAAGGCCTGCTGAACTACACGCGCGGCAAGGTCAAGGTGCTGCCTTCCTCCGGCGACCTCAACAACAAGCGCACCGTGGTCCGCACCCAGGTCATGCTCGACGACGGCAAGTCGGTCTCGGTCGACTACGCGTTCCGCAAGTCGAAGTCGGGTGACTGGAAGGCCTACGACGTGATCATCGAAGGCATCTCGTACATCACCAACTACCGCAACCAGGTGGATGCCGAGATCAAGAAGGAAGGCCTCGACAAGCTGACCACCGACCTCGAGACCAAGGGTGCGGGCGCCATCGACGACATGAAGAAAGACACGGGCGGCGCCGGCAAGTGAGCCAGGCGTCGTTCTCGCTGGCGACGCCCTCGCCGGACACCCTCGCGGTGTCCGGCGATCTCACGTTCGCCACGGCGGCCGCGGCCCTTGACGGCGCCCGCGCCGAGCTGGATCGCGGCAACCATACCGTGCTGGACCTGGGTGGCGTGTCGCACGCCGATAGCGCCGGTCTCGCTACGGTGCTGGCCTTGCTGGCCCATGGCAGGACGAAGGGCAGGGCGATCTCGGTCGCCCGTGCGCCGCAGGGCCTGCATGCGCTGGCGCGGGTGTCGGGCGTCGACGCGTTGCTCTAGCTTTGTTTGTGTCGATGATCGTTTGATCCAGGCCCTGCGGGGCCTTTTTCATGGGTGCGATTTGGCGGGCCGGTCACACGTCCAAGCGCTGAGGTCCCCGATAGGTGTGTAGGAGCGCACGCTCGTGCGCGAAAGGCGTCGCGTCCACGCATGGGCTAACGCGCGAGGGTCAAGGCACGGCCTCAACACATGTCGCGCACGTGCGTGCGCTCCTACCCCGAGTTCCCGAGTTCCCGAGCCGCCGAGCCGCCGAGTCCCCGAGTCCCCGAGCCGCCGACGCACCCACGTCCGAAAACCGCCCAAGCCAGGACCAAAAAAAGGGCCCCGAAGGGCCCTTTCTTGATCAGTTGGGCTTCTGCCCGTTCGACCGTTCCCACTTGTGTTGTTCGTCCAGAAGCTGCTCCGGGTCGAAATCCTTGTTGCTGTCGCTCAGCCCCTGCATCTGCTCGATCGCTTCGGCGGGCGGATTGCCGTCGTAGATCTGGTAGAGGCGCTGCTGGCGATAGGCGTCGCGCAGAAACACGTACGGATCGTAGGCCGAAGCGAGGAAGCTCTCGGCATCGATCGCGCGGGCGCGGACCGTGATGAGGTACAGGACCGACGGGGCGTAGTACTGGCCGCTGTGGAAGTCGTGGTTGCGGCTCAGGTAGCTCAGCGGGTCGAAGAAGTAGCTGTCTACCGGCAGGCGCCAGACGTCGCGCACCGTGGTCGGGCCGATCAGCGGCATGACCAGGTAGTTGCCCTCGGGGACGCCCCAGCGGGCCAGGGTGACGCCGAAGTCGCTGTCGTACAGCGGCATGCCGAGCATGCTGGCCGGGTCCTTGAAGCCGAGGACGCCGATGGTCAGGTTCACCACGAAGCGACCCGTGGTCACGGCCGCCTGGCCGGGACGGAACTGGAGCAGCTGGTTGCCGATGGTGATCGGCAGGCGGATATTGGTGTAGAAGTCACTGACCGCCGTACGGACGGGCGGGTTGGTGATCTTCCGGTAACCTACCGCGACAGGGCGGATGATCGCCTTGTCCAGCTTGTCGTTGAAGGCGTACACCTTCCGGTTGAAGTTTTCGTTCGGGTCGTCGGTGCGGGGCGGCGCGATGTGACACGCGGCAAGCAGCGCCAGCGACGCGAGGCCGACGGCACGACGGATGATCCGGAAAAGGGGCATGGGGCGCATCGGAGTGGCTTCGGGGGTGGGGCGATGGGTTAGTGTACTGCCTGGTTTTATTATTTGCACTACTACCCGCCCTTCCTGGTCAGAACCCCACATGATACCCGTCCCCTCATTGCCAGCCAATGGGCCGGACCGCTAAACTGCCCGGTCAGAAGTATCTTTATTGTCAAGGATTAGAAATGGCCCGAATTACCGTCGAAGACTGCCTTGAGGTAGTCGACAACCGCTTTGAGCTGGTGCTCATGGCGACCAAGCGCGCGCGCCAGCTGTCCAAGGGTGCCGAGCCCACCATCGATCCTGACAACGACAAGCCGACCGTGCTCGCCCTGCGCGAAATCGCCGACCGCCGCGTCAACGACGAGATGATCGACGAAATCGACCGCGCCGCCCGCGAGCGTGCCGAGCGCGAAGCCCTCGAGTGGGCCGCCACGGAAGTGGACGACGACCTCTCCAAGGGCGGGGATGACTGATGATGCCGGGTCGCTGTCGGCCCTGCATTTATCCGAACGTTGCGCGCCCTGACGCGCGGCCGCTGACGCCGCGCGCGGGAGGCTGTGCCGGCTGACGGCACAGGGCCTTCCATGGAAGTCATTCCCGTCAAGAAACTGACCGATGTGCTGGACGACGGCCCGGTGCCGCCTTACGTCCAGGCTCTCGAAGAACGGGTAGGTACCTACCTGCCGCACGACCAGGTGCTGCGTATCCGGCGCGCCTTCCTCATCGGTGCCGCCGCGCACGAGGGGCAGACGCGTAAATCCGGCGAGCCTTACATCACGCACCCGGTGGCGGTGGCCCACGTGCTGGCCGAACTGGGCCTGGATGCCGAGACGATCATCGCGGCCATCCTGCACGACACCCTGGAAGACACCCGGCTGGCGCGGGACGAACTGGCCGGCGAATTCGGCGAGACCGTGGCCGAGCTGGTCGACGGCGTCACCAAGCTCGACAAGATGCGGTTTTCCAGCCGCCAGGAAGCCGATGCGGAAAGCTTCCGCAAGATGCTCCTGGCCATGGCGCGCGACCTGCGCGTCATCCTGATCAAGCTCTCCGACCGTCTGCACAACATGCGCACCCTGGGGGCGAAGGACGCCCCCTCGCGTCGCCGCATCGCTCGCGAAACGCTGGAGATCTACGCGCCCATCGCGCAGCGCCTGGGCATGAACAAGTTCAAGGCCGAGCTGCAGGACCTGGGTTTCAAGGCGTTGTATCCGGATCGCCACCGCATCATCGGCGAGCGTATCCGGGCGGCCATCGGCAATCGCCGCGAGGCCATGGCGAAGATCGAGATGGCCCTCGAGGGGCGCCTGGCCGCCGAGAAGATCCCCGGCCGCGCCGTCAGCCGGATCAAGTCGGCGTGGAGTATCTATTCGAAGATGCGCGGCGACCATAAATCGTTCGCGCAGCTGATGGACGTCTACGGCTTTCGCGTCATTACCGACAGCGCCATGCACTGCTACATGGCGCTCGGCGCCGTGCACGGCTTGTACAAGCCGGTGGACGGCCGCTTCAAGGATTTCATCGCCATACCCAAGGGTAACGGCTACCAGTCGCTGCACACCGTGTTGCTGGGTCCGTTCGGCGCCCCCATCGAGATCCAGATCCGCACCTCGGAGATGGAGTCGGTGGCCGAACGCGGCGTGGCCGCGCACTGGGCCTACAAGACCGACTCCGGTCCGTCCAACAGCGCGCAGGCTCGCGCCCGGGAGTGGTTGTCCGCGTTGGCCGATAGCCAGGCCAATACACCGTCGGCCTCGGAATTCCTCGAAAACGTCAAGATCGACCTGTTCCCGGACGAGGTCTACCTGTTCACGCCGCGCGGCGAGATCTTCTCGCTGCCGCGCAACGCCACGGCGCTGGATTTCGCCTATGCCGTGCACACCGACGTGGGCGATCACGCGGTAGCGGCCCGCGTGGACAAGAAGCTGGTGCCGCTGCGCACGCGCCTGGTCTCGGGCCAGCAGGTGGAGATCATCACCGCACCCTCCGCCGTGCCGAACCCCGCCTGGCTCGAGGCGGTGGTGACGGGCAAGGCGCGTACCGCCATTCGCCAGTACCTCAAGCACCTGCAGCACGAGGACGCCGTGGATTTCGGCCATCGCATGCTCGACCGCGCGCTCGATGCGCGTGGCATGAGCCTCGACGCCGTGCCGGCCGCCACGCTGGACCGCTTCCTCGAAGACGCGAAGCTGAAGCGCCTGGAAGAACTGCTTTCCGAGATCGCGCTGGGCAACCGTTTCGCCGACCAGGTCGCCGTGCAACTGCTCGGCCTGCTGGGCCCGGGCGCCGGTGGCCCGCAGACGTCGTCCGAGCAGCAGCACAGCGCGGAAAAGATCCGCATCAGCGGTGCCGAGCGCGGGGTGCTCAGCTTCGGCAACTGTTGTCACCCGTTGCCGGGCGACGAGATCATCGGCTTCCTGTCCTCGGGCAAGGGCATCGTGGTGCACCGGGTGGAATGCCCGAACGTACCGGAATTCCGCAAGACGCCCGAGCGCATCGTGGCCATCGAGTGGGACCGCGACGTGGCCGGCGACTACCGCGCCGAACTGCGCATCGAGGTGCTCAACCGCCCCGGCGTGCTCGCCACCGTGGCCGCCGCCATCGCCGATGCCGGTTCCAACATCGAGAACGTCGAATACATCGAGCGCGACAGCACCGCCGCCACGCTGCTGTTCGCCATCGAGGTCAAGGGCCGCAAGCACCTCGCCGACGTCATGCGCCGCGTCCGCCGCACCGGCGTCGTCAGCGGCGTGTACCGCCACCCGCTCTGACGACCCCACCCGCGCCACCCCCAACCACCCGCGCCGTCCCCAACCACTCGCACGGTCCCCCATTGCCGTGGGTAGGAGCGCACGATGTGCGCGAATGGGGCTTGCGTAGCCCTTGAGGTCTTGCCTCTGCACCGCTTTGTTGGCTTTTCGCGCACATCGTGCGCTCCTACCGCGAGGTGCGGGCACACCTCGCTAGCGGCGATTCCACGGCATGGATAGACTGGCGGTCGATCCCACAAGGACCCTCCCCATGACCCGCAGCACCATCGCTACCGACAAGGCGCCGTCCGCCATTGGCCCGTATTCGCAGGCCGTTCGTGCCGGCAACACCGTGTATTTCTCGGGCCAGATCCCGCTCGATCCCGCCACGGGCAACCTGGTCGACGGGGACATCACCGCGCAGACGCGGCGCGTGTTCGACAACCTCGTCGCGGTCGCCGAGGCGGCGGGCGGCACGCTGGCGGATATCGTCCGCGTGGGCATCTACGTGACCGACCTGGGCAACTTCGCCGCCGTGAACGCGGTGATGGCCGAATACTTCCAGCAGCCGTACCCGGCGCGTTCCACCATCGAGGTCTCGGGCCTGCCCAAGGCCGCCCAGGTCGAGGTCGACGCGATCCTCGTCCTGCCGTAAGGCCCGCCCCGTTCCCGTGGCCCGACGCGCGACACCCCCGTCCGCCGCCAGTCCGGCGGCGGACCCCGGGCGTGCGCCGCTGACCTCGCTCGGTGGCGTGGGCCCGGCCCTGGCCGAGACCTTGCGCAAGCTGGGCCTTCGCGAGGTCCAGGACCTCTGGTTCCACCTGCCGCTTCGCTACGAGGACCGCACCACCGTCGTGCCCATCGGCGACCTTCGCCCGGGCGATCGTGCGCAGGTCGAGGGCGTGGTCGAGCACGTCGAGCGCGGCTTCCGCTTCCGGCCGCAGCTGAAGGTGATCATCGGCGACGATTCCGGACGCCCGCTGCTGCTGCGCTTCTTCCACTTCCGCAAGTCGCAGGTGGACCAGTTGCCCAAGGGCGCGCGGTTGCTCTGCTTCGGCGAAGTACGCCAGGGCCCGCAAGGCCTGGAGATCGTCCACCCGCAATACCAGCGCATCGAGGCCGACGAGGCCGTGCTGATGGACGAGCGGCTCACGCCGGTCTATCCCACCACGGAGGGCCTGGGCCCGCGGCGCCTCGCCAGTGTCATCGGTCGCGCGCTGGCCCACCTGCCCACCGACGATCGCCTCGAACTCATCCCCGAGGACATCGGTCGCCCGGCGGGGCTCACCTCGTTGCGCGACGCGCTGGCCTACGTGCACCGGCCACCGACGGACGTCGACCTGCGCCAGCTCGAGGCGGGCCGGCATCCCGCGCAGCAGCGCCTGGCCTTCGAGGAATTGCTGACCCAGCACCTCACCCTGCGTCGTATGCGCGCGGCGGTGAAGGAGCGCAAGGCACCGGCACTGAAAAGCGCCGGCACGCTGAAGGATCGCCTGCTGGCCGCGCTGCCGTTCGCGCTTACCGGTGCGCAGGCGCGCGTGTCGAAGGAAGTGGCACGCGACCTGTCGCGCGCGCATCCGATGCTGCGCCTGGTGCAGGGTGACGTAGGCAGCGGCAAGACCGTGGTCGCTGCGCTGGCCGCCGTCGCCGCGGTGGAAAGCGGTTACCAGGTGGCCCTGATGGCGCCGACCGAACTGCTGGCCGAGCAGCACCTGCGCAACTTCCGCGCCTGGCTGGAGCCGCTCGGCCTGGAAGTGGAGTGGCTGGCCGGCAAGGTACAAGGCAAGGCACGCAAGAGCGCCCTGGCTCGTGCGGCGGACGGGCAGGCGCACGTCGTCGTCGGCACGCACGCACTGATGCAGGAGGGCGTGGCGTTCCACAAGCTGGGGCTGGTCATCGTCGACGAGCAGCACCGCTTCGGTGTGCACCAGCGCCTCGCCCTGCGCGACAAGGGCGCCGACGGCGCACTCATTCCGCACCAACTGGTGCTCACCGCCACGCCCATCCCGCGCACGCTGGCCATGAGTGCCTACGCCGATCTCGATGTGTCCTCGATCGACGAACTGCCCCCCGGCCGTACGCCGGTGCAGACCGTGGCGATCTCCAACGAACGTCGCTACGAGGTCATGGAGCGCATCCACGCCGCCTGCATGCAGGGGCGGCAGGTGTACTGGGTGTGCACGCTGATCGAGGAATCCGAACAGCTCAACGCGCAGGCCGCCGAGGTCGCGCACGCGGAACTGACCACGGGCCTGCCGGACCTGGCCGTGGGCCTGATCCACGGGCGCATGAAGCCGAAGGAAAAACAGGCGGTGATGGATGCGTTCAAGGCCGGCGAACTTGCCGTGCTGGTCGCCACCACCGTCATTGAAGTCGGTGTGGACGTGCCCAACGCCAGCCTCATGGTGATCGAGAACAGCGAGCGCCTGGGCCTGGCGCAGCTGCACCAGTTGCGCGGGCGCGTCGGGCGCGGCGCTATCGCCTCGAACTGCGTGCTGCTCTACCAAACGCCGCTGTCCCGGCTGGCGCGCGAGCGCCTGCAGGTGATGCGCGAGACCAACGACGGCTTCCGCATCGCCGAGAAGGACCTGGAACTGCGCGGCCCGGGCGAAGTGCTGGGCACGCGGCAGACCGGGCAGCTGCAGTTCCGCATCGCCGACCTCACACGCGACGGCCACCTCATGCCCGAGGTGCAGCGAGTGGCCGAGGCGATGATGGCCGAGCACCCCGCGCGCTGCGAGCGCCTCATCGCGCGCTGGGTGGGCGATGCGGCACGCTATGTGGACGCCTGAAACAGCGTGCTAGAGTCGTAGCTTCCTTCGATGGGGGCATGCGAATGACTGTGATCCGGGCCGCCGTGGTGTCCACGGCCCTTCTCCTGCTCGCCATGCTGGCGCTCCCCGCGCACGCTGCTCCGGTCGTCAGTGGCGAGGCCCGCTTCACGGTCCTTACCCCGCGTGTCATCCGTATGGAATACGCGCCGTCGACACAGTTCGAAGATCGTCCTTCGCTGGTCTTCGCCACGCGCGGCAACGGCGCCGACGTGCCCGCCAGCGTGTCCCACGACAACGGCTGGCTGGTCATCCGCACGGCCCTGCTCACGCTGCGCTACAAGGAAGGCTCGGGCCCCTTCAGCGCAGACAACCTCAGCATCGCGTCGAAGCAACTCACGCCCGCACTGGCGTGGCATCCCGGGCTGAAGGAAGCGCACAACCTCGGTGGCACGGCACGCACGCTGGACCAGGTGGACGGCGACCGTCATGCGTCCGACAACACGCCGCTCGACCTGGGCGACGGCCTGCTGTCACGCGACGGCTGGCACCTGGTCGACGACACCGGCAGCTTCGTCTTCGGCAGCGAGGCGTTGCCCTGGGTGCATCGTCGCGAGTGCGCCACCTGCACCGACTGGACCTTCTTCGGCTACGGCCACGACTACGTGGCGGCGCTGGGCGATTTCGCGCAGGTTGCCGGGCGTGAGCCGCTGCCGCCGCGCTACGCGTTCGGTTACTGGTGGTCGCGCTACTGGAACTACAGCGACAGCGAGGTGCGCCAGGTGGCCGCCGACTTCGCGCGCTATGGCATCCCGCTGGACGTGCTGGTCATCGACATGGACTGGCATACCACGCCCGGCCTGTCGTCCGGCGGCAACGAGCGGGACGTCGCCGGGCAGACCCCCGGCTGGACGGGATTCTCGTGGAACCGCAGCCTGTTCCCCGACCCGCAGCGGCTGCTGCACTGGCTGGGCGAGCAGGGCCTGAAGGTCACCCTGAACCTGCATCCCGCGTCCGGTGTATTGCCGCACGAGGACGCCTATGCCGCGTTCATGGCACGGATGAAGGCCGACCCCGCCCATCCGCTGCCATTCGAGGCGGCCGATGCCGCCTATATGTCGGCCCTGTTCGACACCGTGCTCGATCCGCTGCACCGCATGGGCGTGAGCTTCTGGTGGCTGGACTGGCAGCAATGGCGCGAGTCCAAGGCCATGCCGGGCCTGAGCAACACGTGGTGGCTCAACCATGTGTTCTTCACCCGCATGCAGCAGACCGACAGCAAGCGCGCCTTGATCTACCACCGCTGGGGCGGCCTCGGTAATCATCGTTACCAGGTGGGTTTCTCGGGCGATTCGATCATCTCGTGGGCCTCGCTGGCGTTCCAGCCCCGGTTCACTGCGACGGCATCGAACGTGCTGTACGGCTACTGGAGCCACGACCTCGGCGGCCACACCTTCCGCGACGAAAGCGATCCGGCCACGCGACGGATCGATCCGGAGCTCTATGTGCGCTGGATGCAGTTCGGTGCCTACAGCCCGATCATGCGCACGCACACCACCAAGAACCCCAACCTTCGCAAGGAGCCCTGGCGGTTCGCGCCGGCCGAGTTCGATGCCCTGCGCGAGTCGGTGCTGACGCGCTACCGCTTGTTGCCCTACACCTACACCATGGCCCGCAAGGCATACGACACCGGTGTCTCGCTGGTCCGGCCGCTGTACTACGCGTGGCCCGACGACGATCGCTCCTATCGCAGCGACGGCGAGTACCTGTTCGGCGACGACCTGCTGGTCGATCCGGTCACGGCGGCGGCGGGTGCGGACGGCTTCGCCGTTCGCGAGACCTGGCTGCCGCGGGGTGCCTGGTTCGATACCGTGCGGGGCCGTTCGTTGCGGGGCGATCGCACGGTGCAGGGACGCTACCGCCTGGACGAAACACCCGTGTTCGCGCGCGCCGGCGCTATCGTTCCCACCAGCGCCGATCCCACGCTGAGCGTGTCCCACGACACCGGCGCACGTACGTTGCGCGTGTACCCCGGTGGCCAGGCCACGGCCGAGCTGTATGAAGATGCCGGCGACGACGAGGCCTATCGTGGCAGCGCCTTCGCGCGCACGGCGCTGGCGACGGAGAAGCGACCCCACGGCATGCGCCTGCGCATCGCCGCACGCGACGGCAGTTATCCGGGCATGCCCGCGTCGCGTCGCTGGTCGGTCGATTTCGTCGCGGTGGCCATGCCCTCGCGCGTTACCGTCGACGGCGTGACGCTCACCCGCGCGGACGATGGCGCGCCGGGCACGTGGCGACTCACGGGCCGCGACCTCACGCTGCACGTGGCGCTGCCCGAACACGCGGCGGCACAGCCGCAGGTGGTCGAGGTGACCTGGCCCGCGGATGCGCCGGATGTGGACGGACTGGTCGGCCAGATGCGTGACGTGCGCGAGGCCGTCGCCTGGCTGAAAGGCCACTGGGTCGACTTCGGCGGCCTTCCCGACGAACTCTCGGCCGCGGCGCAGGCCGACCTGCTCATCGACTACCACCCCGACCGGTTCGCGGCGGAAGTGGCGGCCTTCCGCGGACGGCTGGCGACGCTGGACGCCACCCTGGAGGCCGCCCATGTAGCGGCCGACCTGCGCGCCGGCTTCCGTAGCCGTCTCGGGCGCTAGGCGGGCAGCGGGGCCAGCGGGGCCAGGCCCAGGTGCCGGCGCACGTCCGCCGCGATCCGGGCGGTTTCCCGCAGCGGTGCCTGCCGGGCAGGTGTGTCGGCGTCCAGGTCGTGCAACAGGCCGGCCTGCCGCAACCCGGCATGGAACCGGGCCAGCTTCGCGTCCAGTGGCGCCGAGGTGAACGTGTGCACGGGGGCGCCCGTGGCGCAGGCTTCCGAGAGCATGTTCACCGAATCCGGCGTGACCACCAGGCGGTCTGCCCACGCCAGGATGCCGGGGTAGGGGTTGGCGCCGTCGTGGTCGCCGGTCCAGACCAGCCCAGGCAGCCCGGCGAAGGCCTCGCGGAAGGTCGGCAGCAGCGCGGCGGGCGTGCGCCGCGAGGCCGCCACCAGCACGCTGCCGCCATCCTTCGCGTGGCGTGCGCGCACGGCGGCCAGGAACGCATCCACGGCGGTACGTTCGAAAGGCGCGCCACGCCGGTGTCCGCCGAGCAGTACGCCCAGGCGCGGGCCGGGCAGGTCGGCCAGCCAGGGAAAGGCGTCACGGCCGTCGGCCAGCCAGGCATCGTCGATCGGATGCAGCGACCCCAGCGGCGTGAGCACGTTGTCGCCCGCCAGGCCATCGTGTGCCGGAGCGATCACCAGGTCCCAGTGGTGCGGGTCCAGCCGCGGGTCGAGCACCTGCACGGCCAGCGTGGCCCCCTGCGACCACTGGCGGACCTGCCGTGTCGCCCAGGCGGCGGCGCGGCCGCAGCCGATGACGAGCGGTGGCCACGGTGGCCGCAGGTGGTGCTCGTGGCGACCGAGCGCCAGCCGGCCGAGTGGCAGCAGGCGTGGCGCGGCCCACGACCAGGGCGCGCGCAGTTCGACGACGATCTCGCGGATGGAGGGAGTGAGTGCTTCGGCCAGCGCCAGCGCTTGTCGCCGGTTGCCCGCCGCCCCGTCGGTGATCACCCAGCAGGGGCCGCGCTCGGCGATTGGTATCGTTTTTTGCACACTTCGTTCCTTGTCCGACCGGTCCACACGGGGCGCCGGGGCGCTTACACTGTCGGAATGCCAGAGTTTGGCGTCTCGTCACTGTACAAGGATATCCATGAGCGCTCCGCTGTCCGATGCATCGCTGGACCAGTTGTTCCTCACCGCCCGCACCTATAACGCGTGGCTGCCCAGGGAAGTGACCGACGACCAGCTCCACCGGTTGTACGAGCTGGCGAAGTTCGGTCCCACCGCGGCCAACTCGTCGCCCATGCGCATCATGTTCATCAAGTCCGCCGACGCCAAGGCGCGTCTCAAGCCCTACCTCGCCGAGTCGAACGCCGAGAAATCGATGCAGGCCCCGGTCACCGCCATCGTGGCCACCGATTTTGCGTTCTACGACCAGCTGCCCAAGCTGTTCCCACATGCGGATGCGCGCAGCTGGTTTGTCGGCAAGGAAGACATGATCCAGTCCTCGGGCATGCGCAACGGGTCGCTGCAGGGTGCGTACCTCATCATGGCCGCCCGTGCCCTGGGCCTGGACTGCGGCCCGATGTCCGGGTTCGACCAGGCCGGCGTGGATGCCGAGTTCTTCGCCGGCACCACCGTCAAGTCCAATTTCCTGGTGAACATCGGCTATGGCGATGCCAGCCAGCATCTGTATGACCGCCTGCCGCGGCTCAGCTTCGAGGAAGCCGCGCAGATCGCGTGACACCCCTTTCCCGCGGTGACCTTTCGTTCCCGCCGTCCTAGTCGTACCCACACTGCTGGAGAACCACCCATGCGCATGCTCCGTTACGTCGCCCTCGCTGGCCTGCTCGCCACCGCCGGCACCGCCGTCGCCGCCCCGGTCACCTACAAGCTCGACCCGACCCACACCATGGTCCTGTTCAGCTGGAACCACTTCGGCTTCTCCAACCCGACCGCCAACCTCGGCCAGGTCGACGGCACGCTGGTGTACGACGAGGCCGCTCCCACCAAGTCCACCGTGGAAGTGACCCTGCCGCTCTCCGGCCTGGATACCTTCGTGCCCAAGCTCGACGAGCACCTGAAGTCGGCCGACTTCCTCGACGCCGCCAAGTACCCGAACATCACCTTCAAGAGCACGAAGGTCGTGTCGGCCGGCAAGGACAAGCTGAAGGTCACCGGCGACCTCACCGCGCACGGCGTAACCAAGCCGGTCACGCTCGACGTCACGCTGAACAAGGTCGGCCCGCATCCGATGATGAAGGTGCAGTCGGTCGGCTTCGACGCCACCGCCACCATCAAGCGCTCCGACTTCGGCGTCGGCGCGTATGTGCCCAACGTGTCGGACGAGATCAAGATCCGCATCACGACCGAAGGCCACGACGCGTCCGCTGAGAAGAAGTAAGCCCCGCGGGCCTCGCGGTCCGTGAAAGACCCGCGCCGGCGACGGCGCGGGTTTTCTTTTTTGTTACCATCGCAGATCCCGGTTCCACCGTTTCGCCCGGAGTTTCCCCATGCGACCCAATCCTGCGGCCGCGCCGCTGATCCCGGCGAATGCCGAAAACCGCTATGAAGTGACGCGCGCCGACCTGCCGCTGTCCTGTCCCATGCCCGGCATGTACCTGTGGAACTCGCATCCGCGCGTCTACCTGGCGATCGAGGACGAGGGCGGCACCTCCAAGTGCATGTATTGCGGTGCCAACTACGTCCTGAAGGATTGAACGCGCCCTTGCGGGCACGTTTCGTGCTTCGCCTGCGTCACCACCCTCAACGGACCCACCCATGGCCACCGTCGCCCCGCTCCGGACGATGACCGTCGTGCAGCTGATCCCCTCGCTCCATTCGGGCGGGGCGGAGCGCTCGACGCTCGAAATCGCCCGGGCCCTGGTGGCGGCGGGACATCGCTCGGTGGTGGTGTCGGCCGGCGGTCGCCTGGTCGCCCAGCTGGAGGCCGAGGGTAGCGAGCACGTCACGCTCCCGATCGGCCGCAAGTCACTGGCCACCCTGCTCACCGTCGGCGCCCTGCGCCGCGTGCTGCGCCGGGTCCAGCCCGACATCGTCCATGCACGGTCGCGACTGCCGGCCTGGATCGGCTGGTGGGCGATGCGCGGCGTGAAACCCCGCCCGCACTTCGTCACCACGGTGCACGGACTCAACAGCCCCAGCCGTTACAGCGCCGTGCTGCTGCGCGGCGAGCGCGTCATCGTGGTCTCGCAGACCCTGCGCGACTACGTGCTGCGCCATTACCCGAACGATATCGACACCGCCCGCATCTCGGTCATCCCTCGCGGCATCGACACCGAGGCGTTCCCTTACGGCTACCGCCCCGACGACAGCTGGCAGCGCGCGTTCCACGAGCAATACCCCCAACTGGCCGGTGCGCCGCTGCTGACCCTGCCGGGTCGCGGCACGCGCCTGAAAGGCCATGCGGATGCGATCGAGCTGGTGGCCGACCTCCAGCAGCGCGCCATCGACGTGCGCCTGCTCCTGCTGGGCGCCGACGAGCCGGGGCGCGAAGCCTACGTGGCCGAACTGCGCCAGCTGATCCATGCGCGTGGGCTCGACGACCGCGTGGTCATCTCGCCCGCGCGTGCCGACGTGCGCGACGTCTACGCGCTGTCCGATCTGGTGCTGCAACTGTCTGTACGCCCTGAGTCGTTCGGCCGCACCGTGGTCGAGGCACTGGCCCTGTGCCGCCCGGTCCTGGGCTATGCCCACGGTGGCGTGGGCGAGTTGCTGGCCGAGCTCTATCCGGCCGGTCGCGTGCCGCCCGGCGACCGCGAGCGCCTGGTCGAGCGCGCCGCGGAACTCCTGCGCTTCGCCCCGCCCATCCCGCCGCCGCGAAGCTATCGCCTGGTCGACATGCAGTCGGCCACGCTGGCGCTGTACGCGGAAGTGGTCGAAGGCGCGCCGGTCGCGTGAGCGCGTCACGGCCCGGCGCCCTGCTGAAAGCGGGACTGGCGTCGCCGCTGTTGCCCGTGTGGCTGATTCCCGCGCTGCTGCCCTTCGGTCGCAGCGCGGAGCTGGGTGTGTTCCTCGCCCTGGTCGGCACGATCCTGCTGCTGGTGCGCGAACCGCAGGCCCTGCGGCACCACCCCGGCGCATGGCTTTTCCTCTGGCTGTTCGCGGCCTATGCGGGCGCGGCGCTGGTCTCGGCGATCGATGCCGTGGCGCCTGGCAAGACCTGGGGCACCGTGGCCGGCATCCTTCGCTTCGCGCCACTGGGCATCTACACCTGCTTCGCCATGCGTCGGCCGGGCAAGGTGCGCGCCCTGTGGTTCGCCACGGCCGTCGTCGTGGCGGTGTGGGTCGTCGATGCCTGGGTGCAGGCGATCACCGGTTATGGCCTGGCCGGGGCGTCGCATCCCGAGCGGCTGTCCGGCATCTTCGGCGCCTACAACCTCAAGCTCGGCCCCGCAGTGTCCGCCCTGGCGCCCTTCCTGTTGTGGGCCGCGCGCGAACGCTGGGGCCGTCGTGGCCTGCTGGCCGCTTTCCTGCTGGCGATGGGGCCGGTGCTGTTGTCCGGGTCGCGTGCTTCCTGGCTCTGCTACGCGCTGGTGGCGTTGGCCTTCCTCTGGCGCGAAGCCGGCAGCTTCCGTCGGTTCGCGGTGGCCTGCCTCGGCATGGGCGTGGTCGTCGCCCTGGTGGGTGCCCTGGCCTGGCAGGTATCGCCTCGCTTCCGCGACCGCATGGCGCACACGTTGCCGGCCCTGACAGGTACCGAGGCTGGGGTGGACACCGCGCTGACCGGTCGCCTGGATATCTGGACCACCTCGCTGCGTCTCTACGCAGCCCACCCGATCAACGGCGTCGGCGTGCGCGGCTTCCGCGTCGCCTATCCGTCCGTCGCCACGCCCGGCGATCATTTCCTGACCACCGAGAAATGCGGCGAAGGCGAGGGCGCCTGTCATCCGCACCAGGTGCTGCTGGAAGCCGCGACGGAAACCGGCACCCTCGGCCTGCTGGCCTGGCTGGCTGCCACCGTGCTGGCTGTATGCACCTGGTGGCGCGCCGGCCCGGTGGCGCGTGCGCGGGCCTTTCCGGCCACCGTCGCGCTGTTCGCGATATTCTTCCCGCTCAACACGCACATGGCCTTCTATTCGGCGTGGTGGGGGCTGCTCACGGCCTGGCTGTTCGCGGTGTGGTGCGCGGCGCTGTTCGCCGACCTGCCCGATGCGACCGACGAGGTGCCTCGCCGTGGCGCGTGAGCCGCTGTCCGTGGTAGTCACTTCGTTCGACAACGCCGCGACCATCGGCGCCTGCCTGGCTTCCGTGCGTTTCGCCGACGACATCCTGCTGCTGGACTCCGGCTCCACCGACGCCACCGTCGACATCGCCCGCTCGCACGGGGCACGTGTGCACGTGCAGCCGTTCGCGGGCTACAGCGCGCAGAAGCAGGCCGCCATCGACCTGGCCGCGCATCGCTGGGTGCTCCTGCTCGACTCCGACGAAGCCCTGCCGGCGCTGGCCGCCGAGCGTATCCAGGCCGCCCTGGTCGCGCCGGACGTGGCCGGCTTCGAACTGCTTCGCCGCGAATGGGTGTTCTGGCGCTGGCAGCCCGACCGCGCGCGCCTGAATCACTATGTGCGCCTGTTCGATCGTACGCGCGCCGCGATGAGCGGCCACGAGGTGCACGAGAGCGTGCGTGTCGACGGGCCGGTGCGGCGCCTGGACGCCATCATCGACCACTACGGCGAGCGCGACATCGGCGGCCGCGTGGACAAGGCCAATCGGTATTCGTCGTTGCAGGTACGCGACCGGCTGACCCGCCAGCCACGGTTCCTGCGCCTGCGCATGGTGGTGTACCCGAGCATCGCGTTCGCGCGGTACTACGTCTGGCGGGGGCACTGGCGGGGCGGCTGGGCCGGCTTCGTCGCGGCCCGCGTGCACGCGTTCTACGCGTTCCTGAAATACGCCAAGCTGTACGAACGACGCATGTCAGGCGGCCAGCGGCATGGCCACGGCGCGTTCGAAACCGAACGCCGCGACGACTAGTTCGCAGGCCTCGCGCCGCAGGGCTTCGCGACGGCGGAACTCGCTGCGCCGCTTGCTTTCCACTTCGGTCTCGCAACGCACCGGCTCGTGCGGCGCCATGGCGTAGAAGCCGTCGGCGGTTTCGGTACCGCCAGACTCACGCCAGAAGCCGTTGTAGTCGGCCTTGACCTTGTCCGCGATGCCGGCGAACACATGCGACTCGTTGGAGATGCCCAGCACGCGCTCCACCTCGAATGCCTCGGCCAGCGCGCGGATCAGCGAGAGCAGCAGGTTCTTCGGGCGCAGGCCGTGGCACTGGCGGGTCAGCTCGCGCACGGCTTCCAGCCCGGCGTGGTTGGGCGCGCCCTGCAGGCAGCCGATCGCGATGGCCTTGCCGTCGTCCATGAAAGAGAAGGCGGCATAGGACAGCTGCATGCCCTGGTGGTCCACCAGCGACAGGGTCATCTCGCCTTCCCGCGCGCGGCGGTAGGGCGCCTTCAGCACCAGCGACAGCGGTTCGCCGTTGCGCAGCGTCACCTTGCCCAGCAGCACCGTCCGTTCGCGGTAGAGCATGTGGAAGAGCGGGCGCGGGAAATGCGTCAGCGCGAACTCGTAGTGCCCGCGCAACACGTCCATGCGCTTCTGCCACGGCCATGCCTTGTGGATGTAGCGGTGCTGGTAGCGCTCGGTGAGGATGGTGTCGATCGACGAGACGCCTGCCATGGGCGGCGTCTCCAGGAAGGCCAGCCACGCGTCGTGACGGCGCCAGCGCGTGAGGCTGCGTCCCAGGTAGTTGATCACGGCATTCACGACGTGCGAGCGCTTGCGGTGCCAGGCACCACGGCCGCGTAAGGAACGCGCGAAGCGAAAGATCGACTGCATGGGAAAAAAGGTCCGTCTCCGAAGGGTACGACGGACGTTCTACGCGCGTGTTTTTTCGCGAAGCTTTCGTTCCTTGCGAAGAAAGCCGATGCGTGTGTAGGCGTTATCCCTTACGAAAGCCCGGCGAAAGTCTCAGTAGATTTTTGCGGCGCCCGGCGGTCGCGTCTTGAACCGCTTGTGCACCCAGAGATACTGCTCGGGCGCTTCGCGCGCCATCTGTTCGATCTGTGCGTTGACGCGCGCCGTGTCGCTTGCCGCGTCCTGGCTGGGGAAGTCGTCCAGCGGCGCGCCCAGGCGCATGACGTAACCGGCATCGTCCGGCAGGCGGCGGTGATAGAACGGAATGACCAGCGCGTTGGATAGCCGGGCCAGGTGATGCGTCGCGGTGATCGTGGCGGCGGGAACGCCGAAGAACGGCACGAACACGTTGTCCTTGCTGCGCATGTCCTGGTCGGGCGCGTACCACAGCGTGCCGCCCGCCTTGAGGTAGCGCACGCTGCCGCGGATATCGTCCTTGTCGAACATGGCTTCCGCGTAATGCAGGCGCGCGCGCAGCACCGCGAACTCGAACACCTCGGAGTCCATGCGCCGGTACATGCCGGCGATGCGGATACGCGAGGAAACCAGGCGGGCGCTCAGCTCCAGGTGCGAGAAGTGCCCCCCCACCAGCAGGACCCCTCGGCCGGCGGCGCGGGCGGCCTCGAGGTGCTCCAGGCCCTCGACGGTCACCGGTACGCGCGCGATGGCCCGGTCCGAGCCCATCCAGCCCAGGGCGAATTCGGCCAGCATCATGCCCACGTCGCACAGGTTGGCGCGGACCAGGGCCTTTTGCGCGTCGGCGTCCAGCTCGGGGAAGCACAGGGCGATGTTGGTCGCGGCGATGCGCCGGCGTTCCGGATTCAGGTGCAGCGCGAGCCGGCCGGCCAGGCGCCCCAGCCGCATCAGCCAGCGGAAGGGCAGGTGGGCGATCAGCCAGATGAAGCCCACCCCGGCCCACGCCGGCCATTGACGGGGCGAGAGCAGGTGACGCGTGAGGGTGGGGCGGGGCATACCAGGCATGTCCGCCCATTGTAACGAATGGGCGCGGCTATACTGACGGGCCACGTACCAAACAGGGATTCGCGTGCTGCTGCGTGTGCTCTACAACTTCGCGATGTACCTGTTCACCCCGCTGGTGATGCTGCGCCTGATGGCGCGGGGCATGCGCTATGGCGACTACCACGTGCGCTGGCGCGAGCGCTTCGGTCGCTTCCCCGAACCCCGGCTGGCGGGCTGCCTCTGGGTGCACGCGGTATCGGTAGGCGAGGTGAACGCGGCCGAGCCCCTGGTCAAGGCGTTGATGGCGTCCTATCCGCACGCCCCCATGCTGGTCACCACGGTCACCCCCACGGGCTCCGAGCGCGTACGGCAGTTGTTCGGCGACACCGTGCACAGCGTCTACCTGCCGTACGACCTGCCCTTTGCGGTGAGGCGCTTCCTGCGCAGCACGCGGCCGAGGCTGGCCGTCATCGTCGAGACGGAGATCTGGCCCAACCTGTATTTCGCCTGCCGCAAGCACGGCATCCCGCTGCTGATCGCCAATGCCCGGCTGTCCGAGCGCTCGCTGCGCGGTTACGCGCGCATGAGTTCGCTGGTGCGCCGGGCGCTGCGTTGCGTCAGCCACATTGCCGCGCAATCGCGCACGGATGCCGCGCGTTACCGGCTGCTGGGCGCGGAGCCCAGCCAGCTCACCGTGTGCGGCAATCTCAAGTTCGACATGCCGGTGCCGGATTCAGCCCTGCAGGCCGGACTGGCCATGCGTGAAGCATGGGGCACGGGGCGCCCGGTGTGGATCGCCGCCAGCACGCACGAGGGTGAGGAAATGTGCGTGCTCGAGGCCCACCTGGCCGTGATGCGCCGCTTGCCGGACGCCTTGTTGCTGATCGCGCCGCGCCATCCCGAGCGGTTCAAGGCCGTGGAGTCCTCGGTGCGTAGCCTGGGCTTCCAGGTCGGCACGCGCAGCGGCGACGGCGTTCCCGGGCATGCCACGCAGTGCTTCGTCATCGACTCGATGGGTGAGTTGCTGCGCTTCTTCGCCGCGTCCGACGTGGCCTTCGTCGGCGGCAGCCTGGTATCCATCGGCGGGCACAACGTGCTGGAACCGGCGGCGTTGAACAAGCCCGTGCTGGTCGGGCCGTACACCTTCAATTTCGAGGAGATCACCCAGGCGCTGCTCGACGAAGGCGGCGGCCAGCGGGTGAAGGACGGCGACGCGCTGGGCGGGCAGGTGCTGGCGCTGTTGCGTGACCGCGAGCGGCGCGAGCACATGGGAGACCGCGCCCGCTATGTCTTCGACAGCGAGCGCGGCTCGGTGGGCAAGGTGATGGATCTGGTCGATACGCTGCTTCAGGAGTAAGCGCGGCTCCGCGTCGGCTCCGTATAACGGAGCCAGACCGTACTCTCCAGGGGCGGTGACGTGTCAGCGGATACGGCAGGTCACCTCGGCATCGAACTTGAAGCCCAGGCTCGATGGGGTAGCGATCACGTGGTAGTCCGTCACCGTGCCGCCGATCGACGCGCACTCGCGCTCGATCACGTCGAGCAGCTGTCTCTGGGTCGCCACACGATCGAAGCCGTCGAGCTGGCCGCGGAGAATCTCGACCGACTCGCGGGTGACGTTCGACGGCTGCGGCGCGGCGGTGGCTGCGGTGGCGTTGCCGGCCATCAGCAGGCCGGTAATGATGAGTGCTTTCATGGGGAAATCCTTTTCAGACGGGGGATTCAATCGCGCTGCGGCGACGCGTTCATGGCGGAGTTGCAGGCGAAGCGGGCTTCCACGGTCGTATCGCCGTTTGGTTTCGGCGTGGTCGCCACGCTCATGAAGCGCACGCGGCGATCGTTGTCGAGACAGGTCTGGAAGACCTTTTCGCGAACGGCGAGATAGGCCAGGCGCTTGTTGCCCGAGGCTTCGACGAGTCCCTTCGTCCCGTCGAGGCCCGTGCCCAGGGCGATGGTGGCCAAGGGCGTGGGTTCGCTGCCGGTGAGCGCCGGCTCTTCCGGCACGTCGATGCGGCAGGTGGCGTAGGCATTGCTGCGCACGCCGCCTTCCCGTGTATCCACATACTTACGCTTGAAGCCGTCGTGGTACTCGGCGAGATAACCACCCCGCGCGTCGCAGTTCTTCATCGTGGCCGCCCACAGGGCTTCATAGGTCGGCCTGAACGAACCGAGCACGCCCTTGTTGCGGACGTCGTATTCGAACGCGACGGCACTTTCCTGCTCGACGATTTTCGGCTCGCGGCCTGGCGAGGGCGATGTCGCCTCTGCAAAAACGGAGGATGCCGCGAGTATCGCGGCGGCGGAGAACAGGCTGGTTCGGATCATGAGCGTCCTTGGTCGTGGCTTGGCCCGGTTGGGCCTGCCCATGATCTATGGCTCGCCCGCGGCCGGCTGTAAGCCCATTGCGCGTGTGAGTGTAGGCGGCGCTCTGGTACACAAAAAAAACGGGCCCGCGAGGGCCCGTTCTTCCGTGTACGCGACCTGGGTTGAGACCGACCCGTAGGAGCGCACGCACGTGCGCGAATCGTTTCTCGATGACCCCTGAGCTGGCGCGGCAGCTCCAAGGTTCGGCCTCAACACATGTCGCGCACGTGCGTGCGCTGCTACTGCAGTAGCGCGTTGATCGCTTCGAGGTCCTTGACGTCCACCGTGCCGGCGGTCTGCTTCAGCAGCAACTTGTCGAGGATGAACTGGTGGCGGACGACTCGACCGCGGCCTTGGTGGCCTCGACCTTGCTAAAGAGGAGACGGTCCATGTTCGTCCATGGATGGATGTGGGGGCAGATCATCGTCGCGCGTATAAAGATGGGCGGGCAATCCGCCCGCCCATGACCGAATCACTCTGCGCCGCTTACCCGGCATACCGCCGTGGCCTGCACGCGCGTGACTGGGTGGGAACCGCCCCAGATCGGCGTGCTCTTGTAAGTTACCTGAACGATGGAGCCGCCCTTGCTGGCGCAGGCCTGCTCCAGTTCGGCGTGCGCCATGTCGCGGGCCACGCGCTCGACGGCGTTGCCTTTTTCCACCGAGATGACATGGTCGGTGTGCGACGTGGTGGCCGTGCCGGTGGCCAGCGCGATGGTGGGAACGAAGGCCATCAAGGCGGCCAGACCTGCTGCATGCATTTTCATGGGTAGTCCTTTACTGAGTCATGCCCGGATGGGCATGCAAAGTATGGCTTTCCCACGCGCCGCATCGATGTAGGGCCCGGGCGACGTTGTATGTCGTTCCGTCGCTTCGGGCCCCTCTGCGATGCGTTACTGCAGCAGCGCGTTGATCGCTTCGAGGTCCTTGACGTCCACCGTGCCGGCGGTCTGCTTCAGCAGCAGCTTGTCGAGGATGAACTGGTGGCGGGCCTGAGAGTAGTCGCTGAGCGCGGAGGTCAGGTTCTGCTGCGCGATCAGCACGTCGACGATGGTGCGGGTACCGACTTCGAAGCCGGCCTGCGTGGCGTCACGCGCGCTTTCCGACGACTCGACCGCCGCCTTGGTGGCCTCGACCTTGCTGATGCCGGCGACCACGGAGCGGTAGTAGTTGAGCGTGTCGCGAACCACCTGGCGGCGGGAGCTTTCCAGGGAATCCTGCGCGGAATCGCGCTGGTAGATCGACTGGCGCACGCGCGACTGGGTGGCACCGCCGGAGAAGATAGGCACGCTCAAGGTCAGGCCGACGGTGGTGCCACCACGGCCGTTGCTGCTGGTGTTGCTGGACGAAAGCGTCCCCGCATTCTGGGTCCAGGCGGTGCTCTTGCTGTAGCCGGCGGTGGCATCCAGTGTGGGTAGATGCGCGGCGCGGGCCGAGGAAATGCTGTGTTCCGCGGACTCGACGTTGTACTGCGACGCGAGGATGGTCGGATTGCTCTTGACCGCCTCGGCCACCCAGGCCTTCGGATCGTTGGGCGTGGGTGGGTCCATCGGCAGCTGCTCACGCAGCTTCTTCAGGTTGTCCGACGGCTTGCCCGTGATCTGGGTCAGGGCCTCACGCGAGTCGGCCAGCGTGTTCTCGGCGGTGATCACCGAGGCCACGGCGGTATCGTGCTGGGCCTTGGCATCCTGCACGTCGGTGATGGCGGACAGGCCGACATCGAAACGCTGCTGCGCCTGTTCCAACTGGCGGGCGAGCGCCTGCTCGTTGGCCTTGGCGAAGGTCAGTGCGTCGTCGTTGGTCAGTACCTGGAAGTAGGCGGTGGCCACGCGCGTCGACAACTGCTGGAGGGCCGCCTCATAGGTGGCGTCCTGCGCTTCGGACGACGACTTCGAGGCCTTCAGGTCCGCGTAGCGGCTGAAATCGACCACGCTCTGGGAGACCGAAAGGCTGGAGCTGCGCGTGCGGGTATGACCGATGTCGTTACTGACCACGGTGCCGTCGTTCAGGACGAGGGGATCTCTCCCGTTCGGCTCCGACTGGCTCAGCTGCAGCTGTGCACTGACCTGCGGCAGCAGCAGCGCACGGCTCTGCACGACGGTCTCGCCCGTGGCGAGCCGGTTGGAATCGGCCTGCGACAGCACCGGATCGTTCGCCCGGGCCTGGCGGTAGGCGTCGAGCAGGTCTTCGGCGTGGCTCGCGAAAGGCATCGCGGCCAGTGCCAGCGCGACGGTGAGCAGCTTCAAGCGCATGGTTTCGCCTCGTGGGTAATGGAAAATCTGGGGGTCAGAGCACGAAGCGCTTCACCGGCGCGGCATGCGCCAGGTAGGGAAGGTCCGTTTCGAACAGCGACTCTTCACGGAAGCGGCCCTCGCCCTCATGGGTGAGGAGCACCGCCGTCTGCGCGGGGGAGTCGCCGCGTACGACGAACATGCGCCCACCCGGCTTCAGCCAGCGCACGAACTTCTCGGGCACCGAATGCACCGCGGCGGTGATCACGACGGCATCGAAAACGCCCGTCGGGGTGTAGCCGTTGACCGCTTCGGCCGTTTCGACCGTGGCATTGGTGACCATCGCGGCGGCCAGGCGCTCGCGCGCGGCGTCCACGAAGTCGGCATGCATGTCGATGCTGGTGACCTTGCCGGCAAGACGGGCCAGGCAGGCGGTGAGGAAGCCGGAGCCGGTGCCGATTTCCAGCACCTCGTCGGTCTTCTTCAGTTCCAGGGCCTGCAGCACGCGGCCTTCCACGACGGGTTTCATCATGACCTCGCCATGGCCCAGGGGCAGGGTGAGGTCGGCAAAGGCCACGTTACGGTGGGCCGGCGCGACGAAATCCTCGCGGCGAACGCCCTTGAGCGTCTCCAGGACGTCGGCGTCGAGCACTTCCCAGGGGCGGACCTGGTTCTCGACCATGTTCTGCCGTGCCTGTTCGAAATTCATCGCCATGGTGTCGGGTCCCGTACAAAAAGCTGAAAAAGGTTCGAAAGGATAAGCGCTTAGCGCCCGTTTTCCCAATGGATCGAAGGCTGCGGCTACGGTGGTGTCCCGACTAAGTGCCGGAAGTCACCGGATGGGGCTGACGGAAGTCACCCCCCATGGGCGCCTTCGCTCGCTCCTGCCTGAACAACCGCGACCGCAAGCCCCTGAACGCCTTGGGTTTCGCCCGAGGGCGACCCCATTTCATTCCGAGACACGAAGGACAGCCTTTCCGTCGTCTCCACCCCTGTCGGCATGCGCCGCAGGAAAAGTGGAAATAACTGAACCGCTGCGTATAATAAAGTCATATTTTCAGTTTGTGAAGGTGCAGCCATGAACGCCAGCCCGAAAATGAAGCCGCAGGGCCCTGGTCGTCCCAAGGACATGGAAAAGCGCGCGGCCATTCTCGAGGCGGCCAAGGCACTGTTCACACAGGGTGGCTTCGCCGGCACGAGCATGGATGCCGTGGCTGCAGCGGCGGGTGTGTCCAAGCTGACCGTGTACAGCCACTTCGGCGACAAGGACAACCTGTTCCGTGAAGTGATCCGTGCGCACGTGCAGGAACGCCTCCCGGACGACCTGTTCGATTTCAGCCAGGGCGCCGATATACGCGTCACGTTGACCAACATCGCCAGCCGGCACGCGGCGACGGAAACCAACACCGAAACCGTCGGCACGTTCCGGGCGATCCTCTCGGACTGCCAGTCGGGCGGCAATCCGCGATTCGGTCGCCTGGTCTGGGAAGAAGGCCCGGCCCGCATGCACAAGCTGATGCAGCGGTTGTTCGAGGGCGCCGTGGCGCGCGGCCAGCTGGAGATTCCCGATGTGTCGCGGGCCAGCACGCAGTTCCTCGCGCTCCTTAAGGGCGACCTGCTGATCCGTCGCCTGTTCGGTTGCGAGGACTGCGCGGTGCAGTTTGCCGAGGAGGTCAATGCCAATGCATTGGCGGCCGTGGAAATGTTCCTCAACGCCTATCAGCCGCGCACGGCGAAGGCATAGCGCAGTGAGGCGCGCACGACGCTAAGTGCGCGTAATGCGGACGATTCTCACCCCGCACATTCTTCACCCGGCTTTCCCAGCAACGTCCTTACCGTCGTGGCCCTACCCACTCTCCCAGGAGACCAGGCCATGGCCACGACGAAGCCGTTCATCAGCGATATCGAGAACATCCGCAAGCGCGCCCGCGAGCACATCGACGATGGCGCCGTGACCGCGGGTTACCGCGCCGATCGCGAAACGGTGATCAAGCTGCTCAACGAAGCGCTCGCGACGGAAATCGTCTGCGTGCTCCGCTACAAGTACCACTACTACATGGCGCCGGGTATCCATTCCCAGAGCGTGAAGTCGGAGTTCCTGGAGCACGCGCGCGAGGAGCAGGAGCACGCCGACCGCATCGCCGAGCGCATCACCCAGCTGGACGGCACGCCCAATTTCAATCCGGAAGGCTTGCTCTCGCGCAGCCACGCGGATTACGTGGAAGGCACCACGCTGGTGGAGATGATCAAGGAAGACCTGGTGGCCGAGCGCATCGCCATCGACAGCTACCGCGAGATCGTCCAGTACATCGGTGACGACGATCCGACCACGCGTCGCATCATGGAAGACATCCTGGCCCAGGAAGAAGAGCACGCCGAGGATATGGCGACCCTGCTGGAGAACCTGGGCGCGAAGGGCGAGCCGGTGCAGGCCTGGGAGCCGTCCCAGTCATCCTCGCACTGATCCGGTCCTCCCGGCATCGATTAGGTAAGCTAGGCGCTCACGTTCGCGACGATAAGGAAAGACATCATGAATGCGACCGCCACTCCCGCGCCGTCCCGGCGAAGGCAAAACCCGATCGGCCTGCTGGTCGCCACCCTGGTGGCGATCCTGCTGCTGGTCATGCTGTTCTTCATGTGGTGGTGGGACAAGGAGCCGGAACAGTTCGATCCGGTCGCGGTCACCACGGCCCATATGAAGGACATCGGCCGACCCATGGCCACCGGCGCGGTCACCACGTACACGCTGATCCGGTCGGTCGACACGCTGATGACCAAGCGTGGCGGCTACCTCAGCAACGACAAGATGCCGCCCGGCGTGTTCATGGACAACATGCCCAACTGGGAATTCGGCTCGCTGACGGCGTCGCGCGATCTCTCGCGTGCGCTGCGCAACGACCTGAGCCGCTCGCAGACGCAATCCACGGAAGACAAGTCCCTGGGCGAGGCCGATCCGCTGCTCAACAGCCCGAACGATCGTTGGCTGCTGCCCAGCTCGGAGTCGCAGTACGGTAAGGCCGTCGATGACCTTGAAAACTACCTGGGCCGCCTGAGCGACGCCGAGGATGCGAACGCGCATTTCTACGCCCGCGCCGACAACCTGGCCGATTACCTGCAGACGGTCTCGGGTCGTCTCGGCTCACTGTCGCAACGGTTGTCCGCCGCCGCAGGCCAGCTGAAGGTGGACGCGGCGCCCAACGCCGACGTCGGCGGCAAGGCTGGCCCGGCCAGGGCGGTGTACGTCAAGACGCCCTGGAACAAGATCGACGACAACTTCTACGAGGCGCGTGGCTATACCTGGGCACTGCTGGAGCAGCTCAAGGCGATCCGCCACGATTTCGCCCCCATCCTGCGCAGCAAGAACGCCGACGCCAGCCTCGAGCAGGTGATCCGCGAGCTGGAAGAATCGCAGAAAGACCTGGGCAGCCCCGTGGTGCTCAACGGCGCGCCGTTCGGCTTCTTCGCCAACCACTCGCTGGTGATGGCCAATTACATCTCCCGCGCCAACGCCGCCATCATCGACCTGCGCACGCTGTTAGGCCGCGGCTAACCGCATACACCGTTAACCCGAATAAACCCATGTAGGAGCGCACGATGTGCGCGATAAACGATGTACGTCGACGTAGATCAAGCGACAACGTCGGGCCACGAAACGTTTATCGCCCACATCGTGGGCTCCTACACGAGCGCTGTAGGAGCCCACGATGTGGGCGATAAACGTACATGCAAAAGCGCACGATGTGCGCGATAGCCGCCTAGGCGAGCTTAATGGTCGGCCTTATACCGAGCCATGCCAGCCACGATTTCCGCCTTGGCCTCATCCGCGCCAACCCAGCCCTCGACCTTGACCCACTTGCCCTTCTCCAGGTCCTTGTAGTGCTCGAAGAAGTGGCCGATGCGCTCCAGCCAGTGGCCGGAGACCTGGGCGATGTCCTTGATGTGCGAGTAGCCGGCGAACACCTTTTCCACCGGAACCACCACCAGCTTCTCGTCGGCGCCTGCCTCGTCGCTCATCTTGAGCATGCCGACCGGATGGCAGCGGATCACCGAGCCGGGCACCAGCGACAGCGGCAGGATCACCAGGGCGTCCAGCGGATCGCCGTCGCCACCGAGCGTGCCCGGCACGTAGCCGTAGTTGCAGGGGTAGCGCATGGGCGTGGAGAGGATGCGGTCGACGAAGATCGCGCCGCTTTCCTTGTCCACTTCGTACTTGACCGGCTCGGCATCCTTGGGGATTTCGATGATGACGTTGATTTCGTCCGGTACGTTCTTGCCGGCGGGAACGAGATGCAGACCCATGGGATTCCTTGACGAGTAATGGGGGAGGGAAGCGGCCGAATAGGATACGGGCTAGCCGCCCGCGCCGCAAAAGCGACGTCAGGCGGCCCCGGCCGGCTACTTCAGGTGGTCCCAGAGGTAGGTATAGGCCAGTGCGTTCATGAAGGCCGACTGCTTGTTGTCCGCCGCCGCGCCATGGCCGCCCTCGAGGTTTTCATACAGCGAGGCATCCAGGCCCATGGCCTGCATGCGGGCGGCCATCTTGCGCGCGTGCACCGGGCCCACGCGGTCGTCGCGCGTGGAGGTGGTGAACAGCACGGCCGGATAGTGGGTGCCCTTGTGCAGGTTGTGGTACGGCGAGAAGGTCTGGATGTACTTCCACTCTTCCGGCTTGTCCGGGTCGCCGAATTCGGCCATCCACGAGGCGCCTGCCGACATATGGGTATAGCGCTTCATGTCGAGCAGGGCGACCTGGCTGACCACGGCACCGTAGAGCTGCGGGTAGCGGGTCAGCATGTTGCCGGCCAGCAGGCCGCCGTTGCTGCCGCCCATCATGCCCATGTGCTTCGGGCTGGTGATCTTGCGGTCGATCAGGTCCTGCGACACCGCCGCGAAGTCCTCGTAGGCACGCGGGCGGTTGGCCTTGAGGGCCGCCTGGTGCCAGCGCGGGCCGTACTCGCCGCCGCCACGGATGTTGGCGATGACATACACGCCGCCCTTTTCCAGCCAGGCGCGCCCGACGCCGCCGGAATACGCCGGTTGCAGCGGGATCTCGAAACCGCCGTAGCCGTAGACCAGGGTCGGGTTGTTACCGTCGGCTTTCAGGCCCTTCGGGGCGATCTCGAAGTAGGGCACCTTGGTGCCGTCCTTGGAGGTGGCGAAGTGCTGGCTGACCGCGAACTTCGACGCGTCGAAGAACGCCGGGCTGTGCTTGATGGCCGAGCGTTCGCCCTGGCCGAGCACGCCGTAATAGAGCGTCGTCGGCTGGAGAAAGCCGGACACGGTGAGGAAGTACTCGTCCGAATCGTCGGCATCGATCCCACCGGCGTCCATCGTGCTCAGCGGCGGCGCGCCGCCCAGCGATTCGCTCGTCCAGGGGCCTTTCGCATTCGGGGTCAGTATCTGGATCTGGCTGACCACGTCGCGCATCACGTTGAGGATCAGGTGATGGCGCGTCCACGAGTGGCCCGACAGCGAGCTGTGCTCGTCCGGCGTGAACAACACGGTGAACTCGCGCTTGCCGGCCATGAAGTCGTCGAACTTCGTGGCCACCAGCGAACCGGACGGGTAGGTGGTGCCGCCTACGGTCCACGCCGTGCGCGGCTCGACCAGCAGCCACTCGCGCTCCACGTCCGTCTCGGCGTCGTTGGGCACGTCGATCTTGACCAGCTTGCCGTCCTTGCCGCGCAGGAACGTCTCGGTGTTGTAGAACTCCAGCGCCCGCTGCACGAAATCGCGCTGGAAACCGGGCGTGAGGTCACGATAGGCCGAGATCGACATGTCCTTGGCGGTGCCTTCGTACACCGTGGTGGCGGACGACAGCGGCGTGCCGCGCTTCCATTCCTTCACGATGCGCGGGTAACTGGACTCGGTCAGCGAGCCCGGGCCGAAGTCGGTGGCGACGAACAGGTGGTCGTCATCGATCCAGGCGACCTGGGTCTTGGCTTCGGGCAGGGTGAAGCCGTCCTTGATGAAGCTGCGCGTGGTGAGGTCGAACTCACGGATCACGTCGGCGTCGGCGCCGGCGCGCGACAGCGAGACCAGGCAGCGGCGATTGGCCGGCCGCAGGCACTGCGCACCGTGCCACACCCAGTTTTCCTTCTCGGAAGCGGACAGCGCGTCCAGGTCGATCACAGTCTCCCAGGCCGGGTTGTCCTTGCGGTATTCCGCCAGCGTGGTGCGCCGCCACAGCCCCTTGGGGTGGGCCTTGTCGCGCCAGAAGTTGTAGAAGTGATCGCCGATCTTCGAGACCATCGGAATGCGGGCTTCGGAGTCGAGCACTTCGAGCAGGCGCGCATCCAGCGAGGTGAAGGTCTCGCTCTTGGCGTATTTCGCCACGGTTTCGGCGTTGCGCTCCTTGACCCATGCGAGCGGCTTGGCGCCGTCGATGTCGTCGAGCCAGAGGTTTTCGTCATCGCCGGCGGCCGGGGCGGCCTGGCCGGAAGGGGTCTTCGGGGCATCGTGGGCTTGGGTCATGCCCATGAAGGTAAGGGCGATGGCCAGCGCAATCCAGCGTCGTTGCATGGGATCGTATCCGTAAGGCAGAACGGGCCCCGACCTTAGCGCACGCCGAGGGGCCCGCCACCCATGACTTTCGGGCTAGAGGGCCTGGGTGGCCCTCGCCCCTCGATCACAACAACGGAATCAGCAGCAAGGCCACGATATTGATGATCTTGATCAGCGGGTTGACCGCCGGCCCTGCCGTGTCCTTATAAGGGTCGCCCACCGTGTCCCCGGTGACCGCCGCCTTGTGGGCCTCGGAGCCCTTGCCGCCGAAGTGGCCGTCCTCGATGTACTTCTTGGCGTTGTCCCAGGCGCCGCCCCCGGTCGTCATGGAGATGGCCACGAACAGGCCGGTGACGATGGTGCCGATCAGCACGCCGCCCAGCGCCTGGGCCCCAGCCTCCGGTCCGCCCAGCCACTTGAAGCCGAAGATCACCACCACGGGTACCAGCACCGGCAGCAGCGAGGGCACCAGCATTTCGCGGATCGCCGAGCGGGTCAGCATGTCCACGGCCCGCGAGTAATCCGGGCGCGTGGTGCCCTCCATGATCCCGGCGATCTCGCGGAACTGCCGGCGCACTTCCTCCACCACGGCACCGGCCGCGCGGCCCACCGCTTCCATCGCCATGGCCGCAAAAAGATACGGGATCAGGCCGCCGATCAGCAGGCCAATGATCACGTAGTGATTGGACAGGTCGAAGCGCACCTCCGTGCCGCCGAAATGCAGGTTGAGGTTGTGCGTGTAGTCGGCGAACAGCACCAGGGCGGCCAGGCCGGCGGAACCGATCGCATAGCCCTTGGTCACCGCCTTGGTGGTGTTGCCCACGGCGTCCAGCGGGTCGGTGACGCCGCGCACCTCGGCCGGCAGTTCGGCCATCTCGGCGATGCCGCCAGCGTTGTCGGTGATGGGGCCGTACGCATCCAGCGCCACCACCATGCCGGTCATGCTGAGCATGGCGGTAGCCGCGATGGCGATGCCGTAGAGGCCGGCTAGGGTGTGTGCGCCCCAGATCGCCGCGCACACTGCCAGTACGGGCAGCGCGGTGGACTTCATCGACACGCCCAGCCCCGCGATGATGTTGGTCGCATGACCGGTGGTGGACGATTGCGCCACGTGCCGCACGGGTCCGTACTCGGTGGCAGTGTAGTACTCGGTGATGACCACGATGGCGCCGGTGAGCACCAGCCCGATGATCGTGCAGCCGAACAGCCGGGTCGGCCCGAACGACGAATCCGCCATCATCGACTGCGTGATCGGCCAGAACGCGATCGCTGCGAGCAGCGCCGAGACGAACACGCCGGCATACAGCGCATTCATGATCTTGCCGCCGCGGTTCTTGACGAAGAACGTGCCGATCACCGACGCCACGATCGACGCACCGCCGAGCACCAGCGGATAGAGCACGCCCGACGGGCCGACCTCGGTGGCCATCACCCCGCCCAGCAGCATCGTGGCGATCAGCGTCACCGCGTAGGTCTCGAACAGGTCCGCCGCCATGCCCGCGCAGTCGCCGACGTTGTCGCCCACGTTGTCCGCGATTACCGCCGGGTTGCGCGGGTCGTCCTCGGGAATGCCGGCTTCCACCTTGCCGACCAGGTCCGCGCCCACGTCGGCGCCCTTGGTGAAGATGCCGCCGCCCAGCCGCGCGAAGATGGAGATCAGCGAGGAGCCGAAGGCAAAGCCGACCAGTGCATGCAGCGCATGCGTACGCTCGTAACCCATATGCAACAGCACGCCGTAATAGCCGGCCACGCCGAGCAGGCCCAGGCCGACCACCAGCATGCCGGTGACCGCGCCACCGCGGAAGGCCACCGCCAGGGCAGAAGAAAGGCCGCTACGGGCGGCCTCGGCGGTGCGGACGTTGGCGCGAACCGACACGTTCATGCCGATGTAGCCGGTCGCCCCGGAAAGCACGGCACCGAGTGCGAAACCTACCGCGGTGCCCCAGTCGAGGAAGAGGCCGATAAGAAGGAAGAGGACGATGCCGACGGCACCGATGGTGGCGTACTGGCGATTGAGATAGGCGCGGGCGCCTTCCTGGATCGCCGCGGCGATCTCCTGCATGCGAGCGTTGCCGGGCGACTGGGCCAATACCCATCTGACCGAGAATGCGCCATACACGATCGCAACGAGCGCGCATGCCAGCGCGATCCACAAAGCGTACTGCTGCAGCATCGTAGCCTCCCCATGGTGGGAGCCCGGCAGGGCCCGGGCCGAGTATAGGCACCGGAGGCGGTGGAAGGTGTTGTGCGCTGCGCAAGGAGGGGTATGCGCTTTTGGCTTTGCCACGGGGAACGCGTTGATCTGAAAAACGCAGCCCACGTGTAGGCCCATGCCGCCACGTTGTGTAGGGGAAGGACTACAACCAATGCCCAGCTATGCTCACAGGCGTTGGCACACACAGGGGCGCTGCAGCGTCATGGTGTGCATATAACGACAGTAACGGCTCCAGGTCGTGTTGACCTCTACAAAATCGGACGCTTACAGTCCCCGCCCTGAGTAATGGCTCAAGGCCAAGGGAAGAACGATGACAGGGTCCAACCAGGGGAGGGCACCTGTCGTGTGCTCGTGGGCGCGTAGGACGTTCGGGATGTCGATGGTCGTCGCGCTGGCGCTGCCCTTCGCGGCAGGCGCACAGACCTCGGCCAAGCCTGAAGATGAGTACAAGAAGCTCATCAAGGTCAACGAGGACATCCAGCCGCTGGGCGACACGCCCTTCGGCGAGAAGATCAGCCTCTACGATGGCTCCCTGTCCTTCGCCCAGACCGATATATCGCTGAGCGGCACAGGGCCAGCGCTGACCCTCGGCCGCACGTTTACCTTCCACGGTGTCCAGGATCGGCCCGATCTTCAGGAGCGTGCCTTCGGCGACTGGGACATCGACCTGCCGCAGATATCCACCGTCACAGCCCAGCAGAACAACGTCACGGGCTGGCAGGTTGCAGCGGGCAGCCCGGGCGCGATTTGTTCGAGCTTTGGTCCGCCGCCCAGCGTGGCCGCGCCGACCGGTGACTCCAAGCGCTCGGATTGGGAGCCGGCGACCTGGTGGCAGGGCTACCAGTTGCGCATCCCCGGCCAGGGAAGCCAGGACCTGCTGGGCCGTTCCACCGCCAATACGACCACGCCTGGCGTGGCGGGCCTGACGTATCCCATCGTGACCCGTGGCAACTGGGCGGTAGGCTGCCTGGCGCATGCCGCCAATGACACCACCATCGAGGGATTCCTCGCGGTGTCGCCCGACGGCACCAAGTACTGGCTTGATCACATCGCTTATCGCTACATGCCGTCGTTGACCCGGCCCCTAGGATCGAGTTCGTTCGCCGCGCGCTCGGGGTTTCATGTGTTTGCCTCGGCAGAAGATTTCATCAAGCGTCGCGAAGGCCGGATGCTGGTCACCCGCATCGAAGACCGGTTCGGCAACTCGGTGAGCTATACCTACAGCGGCGACGACGTCACGGACATTGCGGCGTCCGACGGTCGTCATGTCACCCTGACCTACGAGACAGATGCCAGCACGGGTGCCAGCAGCCATCGGGTGAGCACGATTACCGAGCAGGGTGGCGACGCAGGCAATCGGACATGGACGTACAGCTATGTGAAGTCCGCCACGAACCTGGTCTACACGCTGACCTCCGTGACGCAGCCGGATGGCAGCAGCTGGGGCTACAACCTCGATTCGTTCAATGGTGCGTGGCCGGATTCGCGTGGACGCGGGGGTACCTGTGCGGCCATCGCCGAACCCGGTAATGCGGACACACCGTATACCGCGACGGTCACCCACCCTTCCGGACTGATGGCGTCCTACACCGTCATGCCGCTCAAGCGTGGTCGCTCCTATGTGCCCCAGGAGTGCATGGCGGGCCCCAACTTGCCCGCCATTCCCAATGGCGTCAGCACCTGGGCAGCGATACCGAACGCGTCCTACGGGATGGCGATCACCCAGCGCACGCTCTCGGGCACCGGTCTGCCTGCTAATGGCCTCTCCTGGACCTACAGCTACTCGCCCGCGAATGAAAGCTGGTCCCAGGACTGCGCGACGACCGCCTGCGCCACCCAGGTCTCTACCGACGTCAGCTACCCGGATGGCCACCTGGAGCGGAGCACGTTCTCCAACCGCTACGACTGGACCGAGAGCCAGCTGCTGAAGGAAGACGTCTACGACAGTGGCGCCTCGTCCGCGATACGCCGCTCGACCGCCTACGCCTACGTCAATCCGACGCCGGCCCAGGACGCGCGGTCCGGCGCCTATGCCCATCCGTGGGGGTATGCGCCACAGGAACGCATCAACACGGCGCAGCTGCAGGAGCAGCTGCCCAAGGCCACGCAGCAGATCACGATGGACCCCGCGGCCAGCACCACGCCGGACGTGTATACCTGGAACGCCACCGCGTTCGATGCCTTTGCGCGGCCGCAGGATGTCACCCGTTCCAACAACTTCGGCTACAGCGTCAGTGATCGGTCTACCTACACCGACAACGCCGGCCTCTGGGTGATCGGTCTGCCGGCCCAGTCGATCAATCTGAGCACCGGCGAGACGGTCAGCCAGATGCTCTACGACAGCGCCACCGCCACCCCGACCGAGCGCGACCGGTTCGGGGTGAAGGTGATGGGTTATACCTTCAGCGCACAAGGCCAACTGGCCAGCTTCACCGACGGTAACGGCAAGACCACCACACTGGGTAACTACACCCGCGGCATTCCCACCAGCATCGGCTACCCGGACGGAACGAGCCAGGCGGTGACGGTCGATGGCCTGGGTCAGATCGCGGCGATCGCCGATCAGGCGGGCGCGACCACGAGCTACGGCTACGACGCCATCGGTCGCATCGCACGCATCGACTACCCCACCGGCGACAGTACGGCGTGGGCGCCCAAGACCTATAGCTACGTCTTCTCCCCCGATGCGCGCGGCATGGGTGGCAACCACTGGGTGCGGACCACTACACAGGGCAACCTGAATCAGCGGACGGATTTTGACGTCCTGCTGCGCCCGGTCATCTCGACCCAGTCGGACGCCACCAGCGGCGCACTCGCCGTCTCCACGCGCACCGGCTACGACAATGCGGGACGCAAGAGCTTTGTGTCCTATCCGGTCGCAGGTACGCCCGACCGCGATAGCATCACCCAAGGCACGACCACGGCTTATGACGCCTTGGGGCGCCCGACCTCCAGCACCCAGTACGACCAGGACGGTAACCTCGTCACCACCACCTTGTACCTGACCGGCGGGGCACGTCAGGTGACGGATGCCAAGGGCAACGCGACGTTCACTCATTTTCAGGTGTTCGATACACCCGGGTTCGACAACGTGGTCAAAGTGGAAGCGCCTGAAGGCGTGACGCAGACGATCAGCCGCGACCTCTACGGCAACGTGCTCTCGATGACCCAGGGTGACTTGACCCGCACGATGACCTACGACGACCAGCATCGGCTGTGTCGTTCGTGGGAGCCGGAAACGGGCAGCACCATGGCGGCCTACGATGGCGCCGACAACGTGGTCTGGAGCGCGGCCGGCCAGCCGTTCAACGGTACCGGGTGCGGCTACGATCAGGTTGCCACGGCGGCCCGCACGACCAATGCCTACGATGCGATGAACCGCGTTACCTCCGTGGCTTATCCGAACGGCACGTTGGCCACGAGCTTCACCTACGACGCGCTGGGCCGGCCCGCGACGTCGACGTCGGCCACCTCGTCCAGCAATGCCAACAGCACCGGTACCGTAGGCTGGTCCTACGGTCGCAACAAGCTCGGCCTGCTCACCACGGAGGTGCTATCGGTGGATGGCTGGTCGTGGACGCTCGGCTACGGGTATGACGCCAATGGCCGCCTGGCCAGCGTGCAGTATCCCGACGGCCAGACGGTGGCGATGACGTCCAACGCTTTGGGTCAACCGACTGCGGCCGGCTCGTTCGCCAGTAGTGCGACGTATTATCCCGATGGCGTGCTGGAGGGCTTCGCGTTGGGCAATGGCGCCGCCTATTCGGCCGCCGAGAACACGCGCCTGTTGCTGTCCAGTTTCAGTTTCGGGACAGGCGCCCAGATTGCCGTCAGCGAAGGGCTGAGCTATGACGCCGTGGGCAACATCCTGTCGATTGACGACCAGACGGGATCGAAGCAGCGCACGCGGTCGATGACCTATGACGGACTGAGCCGCTTGCTGTCATCTCATGCCGAGAATCTGTGGGGCACGGAAAGCTACACCTACGATACACTGAACAACCTGCGCAGCGTGACCGACAGTAGCGGCACGAAGACCTACAACTACGACGCGAACAACCTGCTCTCGAGCATCAGCAATAACGGTGCCACGGTGCATAGCTTCACCTATGACGCTCAGGGCAACACGACGGCCAAGGACAGCCAGGCGATGACCTTCGACTTGGCCAACCGCCTGCTCTCGGTCAACGGCAAGGGCGATTACCTCTATGACGCCACGGGGCATCGTGTAAAGGCGGTCACGTCGGCGGGTACGACGTATTACGCCTACAGTAGTAGCGGTCAGCTGATGTGGGAGTACGACAACGGCTCGACCAACGGCACCAGCTACATTTACCTGGGTAAAAAGCTGGTCGCCAGCCGGAAGGCCACGACGTCGACGGTGATGGGCTATGTCGATGGCGTGACCAGCGGCGCCGACGCCGTCGTCTCGGGCTGGGCCTGTGCAAGTGGGTTGGCGGCCTCCATCGATGTGCATTTGTATGTGGGCGGCCCGTATGGCACGGGAACGGGCATAGCCATAGCGACGGCCAATCAGGACACCGGGTCCGCCGTGCAGGAGCTATGCCACTCGAGCGGCACCAAACATCGCTACACCATCACGCTGACGGACGAGCAACGCGTGAAATACGCTGGCCAGGCGATCTACGTCCACGGAATCTCTCCTGTTGGAGCAGACAACAATCTTCTGACCAACTCGGGCAACTTCGTTGTGCCGCCCTCCGTGCTGGCCCCTTCCTCACCCGCGTCGACGACCGCCACGGCGGCTGGCGACCTGTCGAGCATCGCGGTCAACTGGTCGGCGACGAGCAACACGACGAGCTACAAAACGGAGTGTTCCACCAACGGCGGCGCCTGGGCGACGCTTTATACCGGGTCAGGAACCAGCGCGTTCTACAATGGGCCAGGCGATGCGACGTATCAGTTCCGCACGTCGGCATGCAATGCGAACGGCTGTAGCACGCCCACCGTTTCCAATACGGTTACCATCGCGCACATTCCGCCCGCACCGGCCAGTATCAACGTACCGGGTAACTCGACGGGATCGGTGGCGGTGAGCTGGCCCTCGACGACCTATGCCACCTCCTACCAGGTGGACCACAGCAGTGATGGCAACTGGACCAATGTGTGGGCAGGGACGGACACATCTACCACAGTAAACGAGGGTGCCTCAGGCAACTGGTCTTATCGCGTGCGCGCCTGCAATGCGAACGGTTGCGGCGGTTATGCGACCAGCGGAGCGGTGAATGTGATTCTGCCACCTGGCACGCCGACTATCTCCGGTGGCGGCAACAATAATACGGGTGCTTACACCATCAGCTGGTCCGCCATGAACGGCGCCGTTAGCTACAACCTTATCGAATCGGCGAACGGTGGAAGCATCCAGCAAGTCCAATTCAACAGTTCGACGAGTTGGTCGACCTCAGGCAGAGGAAATGGGAACTACTCATATCAGGTCCAAGCCTGTAGCACGCTTTCATGCAGCCCATTTAGCAATGCCACAACCGTCACGGTCTCCCTGGTGCCCTCGGCTCCGGCAGCACCGACCTTCACGACCACCTACCACGGCCCGACCAAACCCACGGTGCTGGTCAAGTGGACAGCGCAGTCGTCCGCCACGCGATACGAACTGATGGAAAACAACACACTGGTCTACAACGACTCGGGTCTGTCCTACAGCTCGCTGCAGCAACCGGGCGTTACGTTGACCTACAAAGTGCGCGCCTGCAACGCCGTGGGCTGCTCGGCCTACAGCCCGTCGAACAGTGTGAGCCCGTGATGGCCCGGCACAGGAGCGTGATGATGGAAACTTCCGCGATGTCGATCGTTCGTCGTTGCCTGCGGCCGGGGTCGGCGTGGCTGACAGCCTTGCTGATTTTGACGGCGATGGTTTGCGCGAGCATGGGCGTTGCCCATGCGGCGGAGACGATTACTTACTATTACACCAGTCCGCAGGGGACGGTGCTGACGAAGGCCGATGCGTCGGGGAACATCCTTAGCAATGCTGATTACCGGCCTTACGGCACGCAGGCGATGGGTACGCCGGAGCAGGGGCCGGGGTATACGGGGCATGTGAACGATGTAGATTCCGGCCTGGTTTACATGCAAGCGCGGTACTACGCACCCGACGTAGGGCGCTTTCTTAGCTCCGATTGGGATGAGCCGAGGGCTGGCAATACCGCCTCATTCAATAGGTTCGCCTATGCTGCGAATAACCCCGTCGTAAATCAGGACGCCAATGGAAGGTGTGTCGATGGTGTGACATGCGACAGCATGGCTCGCTCGTTCGCACTTCACCCGGAAGCGACCCGCCCCCTGGCACCTATCGCGATAGCCGGCGCCGCCATCATGGCGGCTCCAACGTTAGTACTGGCTGCCGCTGCTGCACTTCCCGAAGCTGGTCCAGTGGCTTCATTGGGGAGCGAAGAGGCATCCAACGTCGCAGTAGCTGCCGCTAGGCAGGCGGCGATCGACGCTCAGTCGGCTGGAGCGACTAGGGGGGCATCTTCGGCAGTGGTTACGGAATCGGGAGAGATTTTCACGGGGATGAGTACGAACGCTGGCGGACCGGGTATGGCTACAAATTCGTTGGTGCAAGAGGCACTCGATGCCGTACCTGAAGCTGTTAGACCAGTCTTTCATGGTTGCTGCGGAGAAATTAACGCTTATAGCAATCTATTGAATGCCGGAGCTAAGATCGAGGGTTCAACAGCGGCAACTGTTCGAACCGCAGGCTCGGGCGCACTGAATGTGATGGAGGCCTGCGCCAGCTGCAAAATTGTTTCTGAGTATCTCCGTGTCATGACTGTTTCGCCTTAACCTATCGAGGGCGATTATGAACATCGAACCTAAAGTTAGTATCGAGTCCATTGTCCAGTGGGCCGAGGACCAAGGTGTTGACTGCATAGATGACACGCGTTCTATTCCCGAAATTGCATGCGAGTTATGCAAGATGTTAGATGCGAAGCTGAGTTTGGAGCAGCGCAAAGCGTTAGATGCAGCGCGTCACTATCTGCTCTACGGCGATGTTAATGAGGCTGATGCCTGGACAAGTGAGCTAGCTCAGCGAGTCGGTAGGCCTAATCCAGTGGATATGCCGGAAGATATCATCGCTATTGAGCGACTTCTATGGGCTGCGCTGAATCGAGTTACAAGCTTGTCTGCCTTCGCTTTGGAGTTTATCCTTTGTGTTGCCGAGACCGCCGGATTAAGCGTCGACGAAATGGCTCCCGTCGTTTTACGAATATTGAGTTCCACAAGAGGCAGGGACTCATCGGGCGTATCGTAACCCTGGGTGGTCGTCGTGCGCCGGGAAAGGTAATTCGGCCTCGTACAGTCCTACATCTACGTCGTAAGTGGTCCGCTGGGGAAGTGGCCGAAGCATCGCGGGCCGTCCTTGGCCAGCATCAGCTTGCTACTACGATCTGAGCATCGACCGGTCTGTCAGCGCCGACTCCGATTCGCCAAGTGCCGGCGACAGAATCTCCCTTAGTCCGTTCGCTTACAAGTTTAGCGATCCTTTCATCAGCCGCGATGCCGGCGGGCGGTACGTGAATGGATTAATTTGCGACGGCATGGCTCGATCGTCGCGCTCCACCCGAGGCGACCCATGCCCTTGCACCGGTCGCAATCGTCCGAATACCCACGAGTGATGATGGTGACCGCATGACGTCGCAACGTGCTATCGACTACGTCAAACTGCGTGATACGCGATCCATCCTCAATGCGGTCGAGGCCGATCTGCGAGGCGTTCCAAACAGTGACGACGCACGTTCGCTGCCGAGGTTGGCACTGCTGCTCGCGTTGACCATCCAGCCACTGTCCGACGATGCCAAGGCGGCATTGGATGCGGCCGCGGCTTACCTCGATCACGGAATAGCGGCAAGCGCTGACACCTGGATCAATGCGTGGGCAAGCCGGATCGATGAGTCAGCGACATCAATGGCCATCGCGGCCACGGATCGCCTGGTCTGGATCGCCCTTAATCGAAACAGTGTATTTTCCGACTACGGCGTAGAGTTTACTTTGGAGGCGGCTGCCAATGCCGGCATCGACATCGCCCAAATCGCGGCTGCCGTTGCCATTGTGATGAACTCCCAGGGAGCTAGCGGCACTTTGGCAGACTGCTTCTCACTGTCGTCTGGCTGACACGTGGTCAATGACGTAACTGCCGAACGGCATCCTTTGTCCGATAACGCTCCGCCGCGTCGGGTCTGCGCTGCGTCAAGTCGCCCGAACACATTGAAGCTCATGATCCGTTGGCCTGCGTCGAACCTATCAAGGCCAGGTTGGCTAAGGTAGCTCGGTTTCGGACGCTCGCAACGGGCTATCGAGGTTTGGAAGAAGAGCGGTATTCGCCACTGTGGCCGGTTGGGCTCAGTTACTTCACAACATCTTGGGGATCTGCGATGAGCATCTTAAAAGACTTGGGATCTACCTCCCAGGCGGACATCGATCTGCTACGGCTTCGCGACCGGCAGGGCGACGTGTTCGCCCGCCATCGGCCGGTCGATTTCGTTTTCATCTCGACGGATAAAGATCAAGCGTCGGCGGTTATCGCGTTGTCGTGACGATTTCAATGGCAGTGGAACAGCAAGTCATTCTTTTGGTCTCGGGATTCATAAAGTGCATCGCCGCGCTCTTCAAAGTGAACTACGACGGCTGGGGCGCCCCCATCGTCAGTGCAACATAACCAGTTCAGTCCAGTCCGGTCCTGTCGTGGGCGATAGCGCAGCGTTTTGCGATTGAGCGCTGGTTGGGCTTCGACACGGGGAGTCAGATCGCCGTCGGCAAAGACCGAACTACGATGCTGTGGGCAATATCTTCACGAGTCGCCAGGGACGGTGTTAGCGAAGCCGAGCATCGGAAAACATCCTGAGTAATGCGGGCTGCCGTCCGTACGGAACTAAGGCGAGAGCAGAGTCCGCGGTATACCTTGGTATCACGCTGGATTATTCTCGTCCCGGAAAGCCCACCGACAACCCGTTCATGGAATTCTTCAACGGCTCGCTGCAAGACGAGTGTCTGAATACGCACTAGTTTTTTTCGCTTGCAGACGCGCAGGAAAAGATCGAATCTTGGAGGGTGGACTATAACCATTTCCACCCTCCATTTACTGGATCGCTCGTACTCAACGATTCGACTGCATAGGGATGTTCAGCTCTTACAAGCGGCTCAGGTGCGAGATCGATGGCTCACTGCTCAAATTCGTTTGTAGGGCCTAAGCCGACAGCTAAGGATAACGTGGCGCTTCCCTCACCGTGAGGATTTTTCAGATGCGTTGTGACGCCCGTGTCAGTCTTTATCTATTGCCTTCTTCAGAATGCGGATTCCTGTCGGATATCCCTGTCGGCGTTTTCCACGGAATCATCATGTTTGATGATTCGCGCGGCTACGATTTTCGGACCGACATAGGTGTGCCGTTCTTACCTGGTAGTAGCCGAGAATTGGCGATTGCATTCCTTTCGCCTAACGACGTGTCACACATTCTGTGCTTAGGCGTATCGTTCAACGTTTGGGCGGGCAGGATCGTTGGGCATGGCAAGATTTTAAGGTCCTTCATCTGAACATACATGCTGTGCAATGTTGAAAATATTGCTAAGCGTATCTAGTGCAAGCGCAGGATTCTGTTATTGGACTAATCATTGATTCTCGTTGGGGGCGGAAGGATCGGCTGACTAAAAGACGCCCTGCTCAAACTAACGGCCGAGGAGGTACAGCTATGGTTCCGCGAGGTGGAAAAAGGGTGGTAGCTGCGTTTTTGTTGGCTCCGTTGATCCCGGCCTGTGTTTTGATGCTGATCTCCCTTATAGGAAACCCTCTTGAGGGACTCTGGGCTTTTCTTCTAGTGGCACCAGCTTCGTATGCTGTCGCTCTACTTCCCGGGCTGCCTCTGTATTTTCTATTTCATCGGTTATCGTGGGTCTCGGCCTTCGGATGCGTGGTTATCGGGTTGCTGTGTAGCGTTGTAGCATCCATTTTTTTTATGCAAACGTCGATGGAGCAAGCACTTTCAGCTGGCTCAGGAGCGAACTGGTCGCCTTTTTTATCATTTAGCGTTATCGCGGGCCTCCTTGGATGCGTCACCGGTTATGTCTTTTGGAGGATTAAAATTTCACAGTGGTCTAAATCTGACCTATCTAAGCTTTTCGGGGACAGAAAGGTCTAAGCATTCGCTTCAATGGGTCCAGTTCTCCGTGAGAAGGTGTCCAATGAATGTCCGCAGTGAGCTTGTGCGTTTTAACCGAGGCAGCTTGACTTGTGTCTCTCAGTCGCCTAGTTCTAATTCGCCAGCGTACGGCCCCTTTAGCGTGAGCTAAACTAGCCTGACCTCCCTGGTGCTGTCTGTACGAGCAGCGCTGACTTAAAGATGACCTGCCGCCGTCCGCACAAGCCCGCTGCGTCGGTCATGTGGGTAGTACGGGCTCCCACCACGGGATAAGAGCTAATGGAAATCTGCACAGTGGTCTACAACGGCTCTGCGCTTTCTGACAGCCTGCCGCAGCAAGGGGGGGGCACGATGACCAGTAAGATGCGCGCATGCGACGCCGCGAGCTGCTACCGCCGAACAGGGCGAGCCGTGATGGCCCCGGCACAGGAGCGCAACGATGGAGACTCCGCGATGTCGATCGTTCGTCGTCGCTTGCGGTTGGGATCGGCGTGGTTAGCAGCCTTGATGCTTTTAATAGCGACGGTGCGCGCGGGTATGGGCGTTCCCCATGCGGCTGGCCAAGAAGCCAGATTTTGTGAATGACTGCAAACATTCTTTTTTCAAGAGGCAGTCCTATCCCAAATAAACAGCAGCCAATACCATGAAAATATGGAAAAGTTTTTTACCGCTAGCCGATGATCTCAAGGCTCTCCGCAAGATTAAAGGCGGTTCGTATTTTATCGACAGCAACAAAAACCCTCAGTGGGAGTCGGTATATTTCCGAAGGGATAGCGGAAAATGGATTGCACTTACTTGGAACTATTTCGATATTGAGTTCAAGTTTGAAACTTACGGAATTTCACGAGAATTGGTGAGGAGCGTCCCAACGACTTTGCTCGAAGTCGGAAACATCGCTGATGTCGAAAGAATAGATTTCTGTGTTAGGACGGAATGGACAAGACCAGCTAGTCCAGGAGAGGTCCCGTCGCACTTTGAGCAGATTATCGAGGAGGCTGGACGTGTAGCACAGGTGCCTGTCGATGCAATATCAGCCGGCACATCTCTGTATGCAGCCGTGTTCCGTTCCATCAACAGTGACCTAGACGTAATGATAAGCATCGACGACGACGTAAGATTCAGTCTCAAATCGGTGACTGGATCTCTAAAAATTGCGACTACGCTTCAATCGTGCGATGTATTCAGTTCTGTTGAACTCCTCACTTGGAAGCCGCCGACGTCCAGCCTGACTTGAGCAACGATCTGGCTTCGAGTAATAAGATTTTTCCCGACCAACAGATCATGGGTTTCGTGCGCGATGCCTGAACAGGCATGCAGTCAAGGAGTAGGGCCTAAGGCCGGCGTCACCAAGGCTTCGTACCATCAGCAATCTTTCAATGGGCGACTTCAGGGGGGATTAGCCCGCTACTATGATCCGCAGGCCCGACGCTTCTCGAGCGCCTACACCCTTGGCTCCAAAGAGGGTGGCATCTATAAATTTAGTAGGTTTATCTATGCGAACAACAATCCGACTATTCCAGTGGGTGCCGGCAATTCATGTGGAAACAAATAATGTATGTAGCTACTGAATGGGGCCGTATATGAAAATAGTCCTTGTCATGTTATTTGCAGGAGCTGTTTTGGCGGCCTGTAACTTCAGTAGTCAAGACAAGGGTCGTGGTCCGCCAGTAGCGCAGGCAGCGGTTGCTGCAGGAAGTGGAGAACAATCGTTTACCGAACGATATCGGGTTGATTTAACTCTCCCGATATCCGAAGAACGTTTCTTATCAATGGTGCAGAATCTGAAGTTAGCTTATGTTCCGTGCGGCGGGCAGCATTCTGGTGGAAGTATTCCTGAGCCTCGGCACTTAACTACCGTAGACCTATCTCGAACGGTGAGGTGCTATGAGGTCGGTGGAGATGTTGATGAAATACGGCACATCGGCAGACGATATAGAGCGTTTGTCGACAGCAACAATAACGTCATCTATGTTGAAAATGCATTTTCCTACACCGGGACATAGGTTTTTGGAGCGAACCTACACTAGACGAGTCCGCAGGAACGGTGCTGGCGAGGGGGGGGGGCAGCAGGACGACCTCAGCATTGTTGCCTCAGCGAGCGCTGTCAATGATGTCGCTCAGCCTCATAAATGAAGAAAGTGACACGATGAACTACGAAGTTGGCGATTATGTAGCAACTCACTCGGAACCAGTTTGGCGGACTCGGTCTAACTTTGTTTTTCGTGTGCCCATCGAAAGTGATGAACGGCAACGGCGATGGGAGCAGCTCTGGTGGAACAGGACTGATAACGGTCGCTTCATCCTGTGCTGTATACCGTTTTTCGCCTATGACCTTTCCCTGGGAGATGAGGTTGAAGTAGACAGGCAGCGAGAGAATATTTGCATAATCAAGCGTTCGGATCAGTGCACATATCGCGTTTGGCTAGGTGAAGGAGATAGTGTTTCAAGGAATGTAGCGCTTGCGTTGATCGTTGAGTGTCGTCCCTTAATGGAGTGGTCTTCTTACAATCTTCTTGCTCTGAGTGTGCCCATGAATGATGAGCAGCCGTTGGCGGATATGCTTCAACGCCTTGAGAATAAAGGTTTCCTTACATACGAAACTGGACGTAGCCGTCTGCCACAATGAAGCCCAGAATGTCGGCGACAGCGCCTGGTTGCCGAGACTTTAACTTCGCAGGGGCTGTAAAGTAGATGAGTGACTTGGTAAAAATTTTCTTCAGGATAGAACCAGACGAAGATGGATATCCCGAGGTTGGTTGCGAGTCGGTCTGGGCAAAAGAGTCAAAATCACCTCATACCTACATCATCGATAACATTCCTTTCTTTGCTCGACAAGCAAGCCTAGGGGACGCTGTGCGAGTAAGGCTTCTAGACGGCGTTCGTTGGTTTGATGGCGTTGTATCAGAATCGCCGAACTCCCTGATGCGAGTCGTTTGCTTTGACAGGACGTCTGTTGATGATGTTGCGAAAGAGCTCGTCGCTCTAGGTTGCACCACCGAATATTTCAAAGCTTACAATCTCTTGGCGGTAAGTATTCCCGGGGTGCAGATCCTTGCGGCAGCCGAGTCCTACCTAAACCAAAGAGAAGAAGTGGGCCTCCTAGACTATGAGGGGGCAATCTACCGCCTATGAGTGCGTTTGACTGACTACCTTCAATCACGCCATTGCCTATAGGTGGCGTTGCATGAAAAGATAGAGTCATGCCCACGCACCGGATGCCGTCGCGAAATTTTGTTTCGAGCAAAACCGTGAGCGACCATGTTTAGTCCACTTGTCGACAGTGCTGAAATTCGTGGCTGGGCAACCCTGTCTGGCGATGACACGGAACGCCCGTTCGAACATACGGTCGGCCGTGCCTGTACATTTTTTTCCTACTCCGACTACACAGCTCTTTTCTTGCCCGAAACCATTCGCGGAGCCTGCGCATGGTCTGCAGGAAACGATTCGCGGCCGTTCGCCATGTTCTTTACGATTCCCGACCCCGCGGATTATTGGGCTAACGCTGGCTCCTTCGGAGGATTGGTGGCGACGGGTACCGACGACCCAGGTGCCATCGAATCGTTCCTGATGCAAGACGACCGCGCCGGGCCATCGTTGTCTCCCTACGACACGTCCCATCGTTTCATCATTTTGCCCGATGACCGTTCCTGGATGTGGATAGGCGACCGAGATGCGGACCTTGCAATTTTCGGTTTCACAACCGAAGGGCTACAGCGCCAATTCGTTTCCGGCGCCGGATTCCGGATGTTTGCATCTCTTGATGAGGCTGCATCCCACGCCAAATCCTTCATGAATTATTCGGTGGACAAGGCCTGCCTGTCGTAGTGACAGGACCAGTGCTTCATGTCGCGACGCGAGAACGAATATATAAGCGAGACCTCACTTTGTTGGGGGGCGATGTAGTGAGTTCATCTGAAATTGGTTTTCTCGTTGGTGCCCTTCCCGGTTTGACTTTAGTCGTCCGCAACATGCTTGCTCTTAGGCGAAGAGTTAATGAAGCTGAAGAAATTGCCAGGGCAGAAGGTAATTTCTTGGACTTCCAATACTCCGCATCATCGATGCAGAGTGATTTTCTTTTCAGTCCTGGGTCCTTCATCAAGGCCAACGACCAAGCTGGGATACGCCGTGCGAAAGAGCACTTATTGCTGGTCAGGCGGCTTACGATTAAAAGACACGTGGTGGGAGGCATAGTGGTGATGATTGGCGCTATCCTCGGTACATTTCTGGCGACAGGCTTTTGGCCTGATCGCTGAATATGAGTTGGTGCAATCGCACCGGCGTACTTTCCAGTTAGTCGCCAACTTGCCGATAAGTCCAAAAAAAAATGATGAAAGAAGCAACGACGGCGGTGGGTGTGGCAGCTTTTATCCTCGTTGTCTGCTATCTGGTCAGCATGGCGCGTCTCGCCTCACTGCTGTCCAAAGAGGCGCGCTTAGAAGGCTTCGGCATAGACGGCGCAAATGCACAGATGAAGCTTCTGGGGGTTGTGTTTCTGGGGCGAGACCTCGACCCGGCTTTTGCAAGTCATCATCGCTTGCTGCTGAGGCTGGCAAGGTGGTCGGGCAGCGTGGGCTTAGCCCTTTTCCTTGTCATCTCTGCCGGTATCATGCTTGGCTATGCGGTTTGATGGGTATGCGAGACGTCGTTCTCACCACCGAGCAATTTCACTACTTGCGGCATGCTGGTTTTTTGAGTGCCTTGCAATGTGCGGCACTGGATGGAGCTATGATTCTCTCAGCAAAGAGGCTCTTGCTGAGTATTCCAGATGACTTGGCGGAAGAATTTAGGGATGCATTCACTTCAAGGCTGATGGCAGCCGGATTTGATAGCGAGTATCAGCCGAATGACGAAGGTAGCGTTCTAGAAGATCTCATCGATCGATTCTTTATCGGAGCACTAGACCGTTGAAGTATTCTGAAGGCCTATAGCCGACATACCTCACAAGCTTGAATGGCATCCTGCTTCAAGTTCAACTCCCTCCCGAGGAAGGAGTTGAACGACCCAACGGTCAAAGTATGTCGGCAAGCGACCAATACGGCGCCGCGTCTCAGCGATGCCAATACCCACGATGCGGCGGCGGCGGAGGCGGCCGGTGGTAGTACGCCGGATGCGCATAGTAATGATGGCGATACGGAGGCGGCGGCGGACGATGCCCGCGCCAGCCATGGTCGCGATACCCATAGCGATGATCGTCATAACGGCGATCGTGCCATCCATGGTTACGGTACTCGCCATGGCGTCCGCGACCATGGTCATCGTAGTGATCGCGAGCGAACACTGCCGACGTGGACAACAGGGCGAGGGCGACAAGGGCACTGCGAATCATCGTTTTCATAGCCGGTCTCCAGGACGATCGTCACACCGCGGGTCACCGCGGCCGATCGACGATTTGGATGCTAGGAAAACGACGCTGAACGCAAAGTCCTACGTTTGGAAAGGTCGGCGAAAGCGTTCATTGACGCGACAGCTAATGAACCCGCCGGTTCAGGAAATCGACCCCGGCCGGAACTCCAACGTCAGCTCTGACGGGCGTTCCGGCACGAACAGCGCCGTACGTCGTTCAGGTGCGCGGGCGAGCACCTTGCCGCCGCGGACGACCAGCAGTCGGGCCGCCTTGAGCCGGATCGCCTCGTAGGCGTCGCCCGCCTGCAGCAGCACCATGTCGGCACGATGGCCCACGGCGATACCGTAGCCGTCCCACCCGATCACCTTCGCCGCGTTGGTCGTCACCGCGTCGAAGCACTGCGCCACGCCGCGCGTCGAGGTCATCTGCGCGACGTGCAGTCCCATGTGCGCCACCTCCAGCATGTCGCCCGAGCCCATGCCGTACCAGGGGTCCATCACGCAGTCGTGGCCGAAGGCGACATTGACGCCGGCGTCCAGCAACTCCGGCACACGCGTCATGCCGCGCCGCCGGGGGTAGGTGTCGTGGCGGCCCTGCAGCGTGATGTTGATCAGCGGGTTGGCGATGGCGTGCACGCCGGCCTCGGCGATCAGGGGCAGCAGCTTGGACACGTAATAGTTGTCCATCGAATGCATCGACGTGAGATGCGAGCCGGTAACACGCCCCTGTAGCCCGGTGCGGATCGTTTCCGCCGCCAGGGTCTCGATATGCCGCGACAGCGGATCGTCCGACTCGTCGCAATGCATGTCCACGCGCAGGCCGCGCTCGGCGGCCAGTTCGCACAGCCAGCGGATGGACGCCGCGCCGTCGGCCATGGTCCGTTCGAAATGGGGAATGCCTCCCACCACCTCCACGCCCTTGTCCAGCGCGCGTACCAGGTTCTGCTTCGCGGTCGGGGAGCGCAGCAGGCCGTCCTGCGGGAAGGCTACCAGTTCCAGATGCAGCCAGGGCGCCACGCGCCGCTTCACTTCAAGCAACGCATCGGTGGCGAGCAGGCGGTCGTCGCAGATATCCACATGGCTGCGGATGGCTAGCAGGCCCTGCGCTACCGCCATGTCGCAGTAGGCCATGGCGCGGTCCACCAGGGCCTGCTGGGTCAGGTCGGGCTTGAGCTCGCCCCACAGCGCGATACCTTCCAGCAGGGTGCCCGACGCGTTCAGCCGCGGCAGGCCCAGCGACAGCGTGGCATCCATGTGGAAGTGCGCGTCTACGAAGGGCGGGCTGGCCAGGCGCCCGCCGGCGTCGATTTCCTCGCGGCCGCTGGCGGCCAGGCCGGGCTCGATGGCCACGAAGCGGCCTTCGTCGATGCCGATATCGACATCCCGGCGGCCGTCGGGCAGCGTGGCGTGGCGGATGATCAGGTCCATGGGGTGGCTCCGTGGCGATGGCGGTCATCATAACGGGCGAGGGCCTTCACACGGCTGCACGGGCCTTTTGGCACGATAACCCTCCCCATGAAGATCTCCGACAAACTCGCCATCCTCGCCGACGCCGCGAAGTACGACGCTTCGTGCTCGTCCAGCGGTGGCAAGGGCCGCAACTCGCTGAAGAGCGGGGGCATCGGCTCGACGGAAGGCATGGGGATCTGCCACGCGTATGCCCCGGACGGCCGCTGTATCTCGTTGCTGAAGATACTGATGACCAACTTCTGCGTGTACGACTGCGTGTACTGCGTCAACCGGCGCAGCAGCAACGTGCAGCGCGCGCGTTTCACGGTGGAGGAGGTGGTCAACCTCACCCTGGAGTTCTACCGGCGCAACTACATCGAGGGGCTGTTCCTCTCCTCGGGCATCATCCAGTCCCCCGACTACACGATGGAGCAACTGGTGCGTGTCGCGCGCACGCTGCGCAGCGAGCACAAGTTCGGCGGCTACATCCACCTGAAGACCATTCCCGATGCCTCGCCCGAGTTGATCGACGCGGCGGGCCGCTGGGCCGATCGCCTCAGCATCAACGTGGAGATGCCGACCGAGGGTGGCCTGAAAGCCTTGGCGCCGGAGAAGCACCTGGGCGACATCCGCAGCGCGATGGGCCGCCTGCGTCTGTCCATCGACGAGGCCAAGGCCGAGAAGAAGGCGCCGCGGTTCGCGCCCGCCGGGCAGAGCACGCAGATGATCGTGGGCGCCGACGACGCGAGCGATCGCGACGTGCTCTCGGCCAGCACCAACCTGTATACCAATTACCGGCTGCGCCGCGTCTACTACTCCGCGTTCAGCCCGATCCCGGATGCGTCGAAGATCCTGCCGTTGAAGCCGCCGCCGCTGGTCCGCGAGCATCGCCTCTACCAGGCCGACTGGCTGATGCGTTTTTACGGCTTCGGTGCGGACGAGATCGCGCCGCCGGGCGACGACGGCATGCTATCGCTGGACGTGGACCCGAAGCTCGCCTGGGCTTTGCGCCATCGCGAAACCTTCCCCGTGGACGTGAACCGCGCGCCCCGCGAAACGCTGCTGCGCGTGCCGGGCCTGGGCGTGAAGACGGTCGACAAGATGATCGCGATGCGCGGGCATCGGCGCATCCGCTACGACGACCTGATCCGCCTGCGCGTGCCGGTGAAGAAGGTGGCCCCCTTCGTTGAGACGGTGGACCATCGTCCGCGCGGTGATCACGAAAGCGGCGTGCTGCGACGCGACTTGCGCGAGCCGTCGCAACCCGACCTGTTCGGCTGACCATGTGGTCCGTGACGCTGGACGATCCGTCGGATTTCGACGCGTGGCGGGCGAAGGCGCGCGCGTTGCTGCTGGCCGACGTGGATCCGTCGGCCGTGGACTGGCAGGTGGGCGCGACCGGCGGCCTGTTCGGCGGTGACGATCGCCTGCCGCCCGCCGTGCATACGCGGGTGCCCGCGGTGCCGCGCGATTTCCTCAACCTGGCCCATGCGGTGCTCGCGCATACCGATACGCGCCGGCACGCCACGCTGTACCGCATGCTCTGGCGGCTGGCGCACGGCGAGAAGGCCTTGCTGCGCATCGCCACCGACGAGGACGTGGCCTGGGCACATGTCTGCGTGAAGCAGGTCAGCCGCGACATGCACAAGATGAAGGCCTTCGTGCGGTTCCGCGAGGTGCGCCACGGCGACGATACTGTGTACGTGGCCTGGTTCGAGCCGTCGTTCGACATCGTGACGCGCGTGGCGCCGTTCTTCGTGCGCCGGTTCACGGGTATGCACTGGTCGCTGCTGACGCCGTTGCGCACCGCGCATTGGAATGGCGAGACGCTGTCCTTCGGCCCGGGCGCCAACCGCGCGGACGCGCCGTCCGACGATGCCCTCGAAGACCTCTGGCGCACGTATTACGCCAGCATCTTCAACCCCGCCCGGCTGAAGGTGGACGCGATGCGTCGCGAGATGCCGGTGAAGTACTGGAAGAACCTGCCGGAAGCGCGGCTCATCCCCGAACTGGTGCGCGACGCGTTGCCGAGGATGCAGGCCATGGTGGACAAGCAGCCGACGATCCCGAAGAAGAAGATCACGCCCCTGCAGAAGGCGACCGTGGCCGCGCCCGAGGGCAGCCTCACGGCGCTGCGCGCCCAGGCCCGCGAGTGCCGCGCGTGCGACCTGTGGAAGCCGGCCACGCAGACGGTGTTCGGCGAAGGTCCGGCGCACGCGCGCATCGTGGTGATCGGCGAGCAGCCGGGCGACCAGGAGGATCTGGCGGGCAAACCGTTCGTCGGCCCGGCGGGGAAGCTGTTCGACCGTGCGCTGGGCGAGGCCGGCGTCGAGCGCGATCTGCTCTACGTCACCAACACGGTGAAGCATTTCAGGTTCGAGCCGCGCGGCAAGGTGCGACTGCACAAGCGCGCCAGCGTGGAGCAACAGGCGGCATGCCGGCCCTGGCTGGCGGCGGAGATCGACCGTATCCAGCCGGATGCGCTGGTGTGCCTGGGGGCGATGGCCGCGCAGTCGGTGTTTGGCACGTCGTTTCGCCTGATGGCGCAACGTGGGGAGTGGATCGACCTGCCTGACGGGCGGAAGGCCATGGCGACCGTGCATCCGTCGTACCTGCTACGCCTGCCGGATGCGGAGGCGCGGGAGGCGGGGTATGCGGATTTCGTGCGGGATCTGGGGTTGATGAGGGAGGTGTTGGGGTGAGGCGAGGCTGATCGCCGACATCGTCGGCTCCTACATGGGGCGGGTGGTCGCGGATGGATCGCCGACATCGTCGGCTCCTGCATGGGGCGGGTGGTCGCGGGGTGGATCGCCGACATCGTCGGCTCCTACACCGGGCACGTGGTTACCGGCTGTTGTAGGAGCCGACGATGTCGGCGATCCCGGCCCCTCATCGCCGATGCAACCCGTCATCGATCCCGCCCCTCATTCCATCCTGAACTTCCGCAGCTTCTTCGGCACCGACGTGTTCCGCAGTGTCACGTACATCGGCAGGCCATCCTCACCATACGGCGGCGGCACCTCGCCCTGGATCAGCGGCGCCAGGTAACGGCGCGCCGCGGCGGTGATGCCGAAGCCATCCTTCGACATGAAATTCCGCGGCATCTTCTTCTCGTGGTTGGCGATCTTGTCCAGCGGCGCCGCCTCGATCTTCCACTTGTACGGCTCGTCGGACACCCGCACGATCACCGGCATCACGGCGTTGAGGCCTTCAGCCGCGTATTCCACGGCCTTCTTGCCCACCGCGTAGGCCTGCTCCACGTCGGTCTTCGACGCGATATGCCGGGCCGACCTCTGCAGGTAATCGGGCAGGGCCCAGTGATACTTGTAGCCCAGCTTCTCGCGCACCAGCGCGGCCAGCACCGGCGCGGCGCCGCCCAGCTGCGCGTGGCCGAACGCGTCGCGCGCGCCGGACTCGGCCAGGAAAGTGCCTTCCTTGTTCTTTACCCCCTCCGAAACCACCACCGTGCAGTAGCCCACCTTTTCCACCGTGGCCTGCACCTTGGCCAGGAAGGTCTCCGGGTCGAACACGTTTTCCGGGAACAGGATGATGTGCGGCGCGTCGTTCGGGCCGGACCCGGCCAGGCCGGCGGCCGCGGCGATCCAGCCGGCGTGCCGGCCCATCACCTCGATGATGAACACCTTGGTCGAGGTGTCGGCCATGGAGGCCACGTCCAGGCTGGCCTCGCGGACGGCGATGGCGGTGTACTTGGCCACGGAGCCGAAGCCCGGGCAGGTGTCGGTCACCACCAGGTCGTTGTCGATGGTTTTCGGCACGCCGATGCAGTTGACCTCGTAGCCCAGCGCCTGGCCGATCTTCGAGACCTTGTTCGCCGTGTCGGCCGAATCGTTGCCGCCGTTATAGAGGAAGGTACGGATGTCATGCGCCTTGAACACCTCGATCAGGCGCTCGTATTCGGCACGATTCTCTTCCAGCGACTTCAGCTTGTAGCGGCAGGAGCCGAATGCGCCGCCCGGGGTGTGCTTCAGCCCGGCGATGTTGGCCTTGGCCTCGCGGGTGGTATCGATCAGCTCCTCGCGCAGCGCGCCCAGGATGCCGTTGCGCGCCGCGTAGACGGGGATGCCCTTGTCCCGGGCGGTCTCGATGACGCCGGCGGCGGTGGCGTTGATGACGGCGGAGACGCCGCCCGACTGGGCGTAGAGGATTTTTCCGGCGGCCATGCTGCGGTTTCCTTGGGCGTGAACGGAGCGCCGAGGGTAGCGCGATGGACGTCGTCCCCGCTTGAAGGCGTCAGGTCCGCCCGGGCTGCCCCACACCTGCGGCATGTCGTCCGTTTGACGGCGCGGCGCCCCTGCCGTTACCTTGAGATCCATTTTCTTGTGTCCGGTGGCGGGGTTACCCGCGCGCCGACGAACGGAGCATCAATGCGACTCGTGCTATTCGGCGCCCCCGGTTCCGGGAAAGGTACCCAGGCCACCCGCCTCAAGGAACGCCTCGGCGTTCCCCACATCTCCACCGGCGACCTGCTGCGTGGCGAGATCAAGGCCGGCACGGAACTCGGATTGAAAGCCAAGGGCCTGATGGATGCCGGACACCTGCTGCCCGACGACATCATGCTCGGCATCATCGAGCACCGCCTGGGCGAGCCGGATGCCCGGCCTGGCTTCATCCTCGACGGCTACCCGCGCAACCTGGCCCAGGCCGACGCGCTGGATACCGTGCTGGCCCGCATCGGCCAGCCGCTGGACGTGGTGGTCAAGCTGGAGGTGCCCGACGCCGCCATTGTCGACCGCTGCGAGGTCCGCTTCGAGAAGGAAGGCCGCCCGGACGACAACCCGGACACGGTGAAGAAGCGCCTGGGCATCTACGCCGACCAGACCGCTCCCGTGGCCGACTTCTACAAGCAGCGCGGCAAGCTGAAGGTGGTCGACGGCGTGGGCGAGCTCGACGAAGTCACCCAGCGCGTGCTGGACGTCCTGCCCGGTGGCGTCAAGGCCGCCAGCGCCTGATCCACTCCAGGCCCGCCCTCCTGGCGGGCCTTCCGACGAGCCCCCTATGCGCGTCCATATCCTCGGTATCTGCGGCACCTTCATGGGCGGCGTCGCCGCGCTCGCGCGTGAGCTCGGCCTGACCGTCGAGGGATCCGACGCCAACGTCTACCCGCCGATGAGCACGCAGCTGGAAGCGCTCGGCATCGGCCTGATGCAGGGTTACCAGGCAGCGCACCTGCAGCCCGCGCCCGATCTGGTCGTGGTCGGCAATGCCATGACTCGCGGCAATCCGGCGGTGGAATACATGCTGGACGCGGGCCTGCGTTACATCTCGGGGCCCCAGTGGCTGGGCGAGACCCTGCTCGGCGGCCGCGAGGTGCTGGCGGTGGCCGGCACGCACGGCAAGACCACCACCACCAGCCTGCTGGCTCACCTGCTGGAAGTCGCCGGCCAGTCGCCAGGCTTCCTGATCGGCGGCGTGCCGGGCAACTTCGACGTGTCCGCGCGCCGCGGCACGGGCAAGCCCTTCGTCATCGAAGCCGACGAATACGATTCGGCCTTCTTCGACAAGCGCTCCAAGTTCGTCCACTACCGGCCGCGCATCGCCATCCTCAACAACCTGGAATACGACCACGCGGACATCTTCCCCGACGTGGCCGCCATCCAGCGGCAGTTCCACCATCTGGTCCGTACCGTGCCGTCCAACGGTCGCCTGATCGTCAACGCCGAGGACGCCTACCTGGCGGAAGTGCTGGCGATGGGCGCATGGACCCCGGTGGAGACCTTCGGCATCGACGCGGGCCACTGGCGTGCCGAGCTGCTGTCGGCGGATGGGTCGCACTTCCGCGTGCGCCGTGGCGACGACGTACTGGGCGAGGTGCGCTGGGGCTCGCTGGGACGACACAACGTCATGAATGCGCTGGCGGCCCTGGCGGCCGCCAGCGCGGCCGGAGCCGATCCCGTGGCGCTGCTGCCGGCGTTCGCCGGTTTCGCCAGCGCCCGGCGTCGCATGGAGCGGATCGGCCAGGCACGCGACATCACCGTCTACGACGATTTCGCCCACCATCCCACGGCCATCGCCACCACGCTGGCGGGACTGCGGGCCAGCGTCGGCACGGCGCGCATCGTGGTCGCGCTGGAGCCGCGTTCCAACTCGATGCGGCTGGGTGCACACGCCGATGCGCTGGCGCCGTCACTGGCCGATGCCGACCGCGTGGTGTTCCTGCACCGGCCCGAGCTCCCGTGGGACGCGGGCAAGGTGGTCGATGCGCTCGACGGTCGCGGCGCCACGGTGCCGGGCGTGGATGCGCTGATCGATGCCCTCGTGGCGGACGCGCGGCCCGGCGACCAGGTGATCTTCATGTCCAACGGCGGCTTCGAGGGTGCGCCCCGGCGCTTCTTCAACGCGCTGGACGCAAGGTAGACTCGACGGCATGGCCGCTACCACGCCCGCGCACGACCTGCCGCTGTTCCCGCTGTCGAACGTCCTGTTCCCAGGCGGCCAGTTGCAGCTGCGCATCTTCGAGCCACGCTATGTCGACTTGGTGCGCGAATGCGCGCGCACCGGCCGCGCCTTCGGCGTCTGCCTGATCCTCGACGGCCGCGAGGCGGGGCAGCCCGCCGTGCCCGCCGCGGTCGGCACCCTGGCCACCATCACCGATTTCCACTCCCGCGAGGACGGCCTGCTCGGCATCGTCGCGGAAGGCGGCCAGCGCTTCCGGGTCACCCGCACGCGCATACGGGCGGACGGGCAGATGCGCGGCGACCTCGCGCCCTGGGGCGACGAACCGTTGCTGCCGCTGCCGGCGGAGTTCGGCCTGCTCGGCACCATCCTGGAACGCCTGGCCGAACAGATGCAGCCGCCATGGCGGCACGAGATCGGCACACGGGGCGACGACGCCAGCTGGGTCGGTTTCCGGCTGTCCGAATTGCTGCCGCTGGATGCCAACGAGTGCCAGCACATGCTCGAACTGGACGATCCGCTGCAGCGCCTTGCCGAGTTGCGTGACATCCTGCCGCGTTTCCAGCGCGCCTGAGTGCTATGGCCATGACATCGCTCAAGGGCAAGACCTTGTTCATCACCGGTGCCTCGCGCGGCATCGGCTTGGCGATCGCCCTCCGCGCCGCGCGTGACGGCGCCAACATCGTCATCGCGGCCAAGAGCGGCGTAGCCAACCCGAAGCTGCCCGGCACCATCCATACGGCCGCCGCCGCGATCGAGGCCGAGGGCGGCGTGGCCTTGCCGCTGAAGGTGGATATCCGCGAGGAAGCGGAAGTGCGCATGGCGGCGGCTACGGCGGCCGAACGCTTCGGCGGCATCGACATCGTGGTCAACAATGCCAGCGCCATCTGGCTGAAGGGCGTGCCGGACACGCCGATGAAGCGCTTCGACCTGATGCACCAGGTCAACACGCGCGGCACCTTCCTGGTGACGCAGGCCTGCCTGCCGTACCTCAAGGACGCCGCCAATCCGCACGTGCTGATGCTGTCGCCGCCGCCCACCGTCGATCCCGCCTGGTACGCGCCGCACACCGCCTACACCATCGCCAAGATGGGCATGAGCCTGTGCGTGCTGGGCATGGCGCCGGAGTTCGCGCCGCTGGGCATCGCGGTGAACGCGCTGTGGCCGCGGACGGTGATCGCCACCGCCGCCATCGCCATGATCGAGGGCGTGCGCACGGAACACTGCCGCACCCCGGCCATCGTCGCGGACGCCGCGCACGCCATCCTTACCCGCCCCGCGCGCGACTACACCGGGCATTTCGCCATCGACGAGGACATCCTGCGCGAGCAGGGGGTTACCGATTTCGAGCGTTACGCCGTGTCGCCGGGCCAGCCGCTGTTGCCGGACCTGTTCCTCTAGTCGGCCGGCGCGCGGTTTCCTGCGAAGCACAGGCCTGCGCAGCGGCGTAGACCGGCCCTGCCAGTCTCGCTAGGATGCATGTTCCACGGATCGATGTCGGACCGCAGAGCGTACCGTGCGATTCCATCCGTTCCAGTATGGGTTCCGGCGCTGCGGCCGGGTCCGGGAGTTCGTTTCATGTCGTCGCATCCTGTCGATTCCTCCGATCTCATCGGCCTCGGCAAGCGTTACTGGCTGTCCGTCTACCGTCCCCGCGACGTGGTGCTCGACCACGGCAAGGGTGCCCGCGTCTGGGATACGGAAGGCCGTGATTACCTCGACTTCGGCGCCGGCATCGCCGTCAACGCCCTCGGTCACCAGGATCCCGATCTCGTCGCCGCGCTGACCACCCAGGCCGGCAAGCTGTGGCATGCGAGCAATGTGTTCTGGACCGAGCCGCCGCTGCGCCTGGCCGAGGAACTGATCGCCCACGCACCCTTCGCCCAGCGCGTGTTCCTGTGCAATTCGGGCACCGAGGCCAACGAGGCCGCGATCAAGCTGGTACGCAAGTGGGCCACCTCCAAGGGGCGGCCGCCGGAAGAGCGTGTCATCGTCACCTTCAAGGGCTCGTTCCACGGGCGCACCCTGGCCTCGGTGACGGCCACGGCCCAGCCGAAGTACCAGGAAGGCTACGAGCCACTGCCCGGCGGCTTCCGTTATGTCGCCTTCAACGACGTGCCCGCGCTGGAAGAAGTGTTTGCTCAGGGTGGCGTGTCGGCGGTCATGCTGGAGCCGGTGCAGGGCGAGGGCGGTGTGATGCCGGCCGAACCAGGCTTCCTGAAGGCCGTGCGCGAACTCTGCGACAAGCACGACGCCTTGCTGGTGCTGGATGAAATCCAGTCGGGCATGGGACGCACGGGCACGCTATTCGCCCACGCGCACGATCACGTCACCCCGGACATCGTCACACTGGCCAAGGCCCTGGGCGCCGGCTTCCCGATCGGCGCCATGCTGGCCGGGCCGAAGGTCGCCGACATCATGCAGTTCGGTGCGCACGGCACTACGTTCGGCGGCAATCCGATGGCCGCCGCCGTGGCGCGCGTGGCCCTGCGCAAGCTGGCCTCGCCCGCCGTGCTGCTGAACGTGGAACGCCAGGGCAACGACATCCGCGCGGGGCTGAACAAGCTCAACCACGATCTTCAGCTGTTCGCGGAGATCCGCGGTCGCGGCCTGATGCTGGGTGCGGTGCTGGCCGAGGCCTACAAGGGCCGTGCCGGCGAGATCCTCGACCTGGCGGCCGCCCATGGCCTGCTGATCCTGCAGGCCGGGCCGGACGTGCTGCGCATCGTGCCGCCGTTGACCCTAACCGACGAGGAAACCGCCGAAGGCCTGCAGCGCCTCGGCGAGGCACTGCGGGCCTTCGCGACGATGTCGCAGGTGGCCTGATCCATAAAGCGCGGCGGCGGCGTTACAGCGAGGCGAACACCTCGCCCGCCGCGGCCACGGTGGCGGCGATCACATCGTCGTCGTGAGCGCTGGATACGAAGCCCGCCTCGAATGCCGAGGGCGCCAGGTACACCCCGCGCTCCAGCATGCCGTGGAAGAACCGGTTGAAGGCGTCCACATCCGCCGTGGTGGCCTGGGTATAGCTCTCCACCGTCTCGCCGGTGAAGAACAGCCCGAACATGCCGCCCACGCGATTGACGCTGAACGGCACGCCGGCACGTCCGGCGGCGGCGAGGATGCCGTCGGTGAGCTTCACCGTGCGGGCGGTCAATGCCTCGTGGAACCCCGGTGCCTGGATCAGTTCCAGCATCGCCAGGCCGGCGGCCATGGCCACGGGATTGCCGGACAACGTGCCCGCCTGGTAGATCGGGCCGGCGGGCGCGATCTGCTCCATCAGGTCGCGGCGGCCACCGTAGGCACCCACCGGCATGCCGCCACCGATGATCTTGCCGAAGCAGGTCAGGTCCGGGGTAATCCCGTAATGGGCCTGCGCGCCGCCCAGCGCCACGCGGAAGCCGGTCATCACCTCGTCGAAGATCAGCAGCACGCCGTGCTCCGTGCACAGGTCGCGCAGGGCCTGCAGGTAGCCTTCCTTCGGCGGGATGCAGTTCATGTTGCCGGCCACGGGCTCGATGATCAGGCCGGCAATCTCCTTGCCTTCCTGGGTGAATAGCAGGCGCGCGGCGTCGATGTCGTTATAAGGCAGGGTCAGCGTGAGGTCGGCGGCGGCCTTGGGCACGCCGGGCGAGGTGGGTACGCCGAAGGTCAGTGCGCCGGAGCCGGCCTTCACCAGGAAGCTGTCGCCGTGGCCGTGGTAGCAGCCTTCGAACTTCACGATCTTGGAGCGGCCCGTGGCGCCGCGGGCAAGGCGGATCGCCGACATCGTGGCCTCGGTGCCGGAGTTGACCATCCGCACCATGTCGATCGAGGGCACCAGCGAGACGATGGTCTCCGCCATCGTGACCTCGGCGGGGCAGGGCGTGCCGAACGACAGCCCGTTCTTCACCGCCCGCTCGACCGCCTCGCGTACGGCGGGGTGGTTATGACCGACCACCATCGGGCCCCAGGAGCCGACGTAGTCGATATAGCGCTTGTCTTCCACGTCCCACAGGAAGGGGCCGTCGGCGCGGGCGGTGAAGAACGGCTCGCCGCCGACCGACTTGAAGGCACGTACCGGCGAGTTGACGCCGCCGGGCATCAGGGTACGGGCGCGGGCGAAGAATTCCTGGTTGCTGGTCATCGAAGGATTCCGGGGTGGGGGTCGAACAGCGCGGCGAACTGGCGCGCGGCTGTCTGGATGTCGTCGGCTGCGAAGATGGCGGAGACCACGGCGATGTAATCGGCATCGGCCTCGAGCAGCACCCTGCCATTGTCGGGGGTGATGCCGCCGACCGCCACGACCGGAAGGCCCAGGCGGGCCACCTGCGTCAACACGTCGTGGGAGGCCACGGGGGCGTGTGGTTTGGTCGTCGAGGGATACATCGCGCCGAAGGCGAGGTAGTCCGCGCCCTCTGCCGCCAGCTGCTGCGCCCGTTCGAGCGAGCCGTAGCAGGACACGCCGATGATCGCGTCGGGACCCAGCACGGCGCGTGCCTCGGCGATCGACACGTCCTCGCGGCCCAGGTGCACGCCACCGCCCGTGGCCAGGGCCAGCGGCACGTCGTCGTTGACGATGAAAGGCACGTCGTGGTGCGCGCAGAGGCGTGAGATCTCGTCCGCCTCGATCCGGCGCCGGTCGGCGTCCGTGGTCTTGTCGCGGTACTGGAGCATGCGGACCCCGCCGGCCAGGGCCGCTTCCACGGCGGCGAACAGGTCGTCCCGCGGGCCGTCGGTGATGGCGTACACGCCTTTGCCGTCAGGGCGGCGTCGGATCAGGGTGGTCATGGGGCATTTCCTTGGGAGGGGCGGGTCACGCTACCGTCGTCGCGCGGGGAATGACAGAATGGACGACTTCTCCGTAAGACGACACGACGCACGCCATGAGCCAGAACAGCCCCACTAACACGCGCAAATGGATGTGTGTCGTTTGCGGTTTCATCTACGACGAGGCCGTGGGCCTGCCGGACGAGGGCATCGAGCCGGGCACGTCCTGGGATGATATCCCCGATACCTGGACCTGCCCGGACTGCGGCGTCACCAAGGACGACTTCGAGATGGTCGAGGTCTGAGCCGTACGGCGGACTCTTGCCAGAGGGCGGGTAGGGGCTGACATCGTTATGCCCCAAACCCGTCGGCAATAAGGCAGGACCACCTGCTTTATTGGCTCCACGGCACGCGCAACGCGTGCTCCCCGTGGAGGACACACCATGCAGCGTTTCATACCCTTCGAAGACCAGTGGGACGAACTGGCGTCGCTGGACCCGTCCCGCCTGATGCCCTATCGCGTCGACGTGCCGTGCGAGCGCCTGCTGTCCGGCGCTCAGCGCACCGTACCCGGGTCACCGTCGATGGCCAGCATATCGCCCAGCGTCAGCCCCAGCTTGCCCGCGGTGCCGGCCTTCAGCTCGAGCACGTACCGGGCGTACTGACCGCCGCTGGGGTAGATCGCACAGGGATCGGCCTTGCACGGCTGGGCGTGCAGTTGCATGGCGACCAGCCGGCGGGCCTTGTCGAAGTAGAGAATGTCCAGCGGAATGAGCGTGTTCTTCATCCAGAACGCGCGTGGCTGGTCGTCGGTGAAGACGAACAGCATGCTGTGATCCGCTGCCAGGTTCGTGCGGTTCATCAGCCCGAGCTCGCGCGAAGCGTCGTCGGTGGCGAATTCCGTCGAGAAGGTGGCACCGTGCAGGGTGACCTTCGGCGAGGTTGCGGCAAGGGCGCCGAGCGGCGCCAGGAGGAGGAACACGGGAAGGGCGAAACGGATCATCGAAAGACACCTTATAAGTGTGACCGGATGGAATAAGTCTACCGTGTGACTTTTTTTCAGAAAGATGTCGAAAACCCCTTCACAGAAGCACTACTCGCGCCTATACTTCTCCTCCTGGTCGCGACGAAAGTCCTCAACGCGACATGTTCTTCGCTTCACCAACCACCTCGAAAAAAAGCTTCACGAGGGTGTTGACGGAAACGAAAAACGATATAGAATGGGCGGCTCACTAGGACGAAACGTCCTGACGACGAAAGCGAAATGCTTCGGCGGAACGAGTAAAGATCTTTGACAGTGTGCGCAGGTGAATTGTGTGGACGCCTTGCGGTGGACTGAAGTAGTCAACCAAATGCAAGTGTCCCACTAGAAACAAA
>NZ_JBSRXP010000008.1:0-162568 GCF_054055715.1 Luteibacter sp. PvP120
CCCTGCACGTCTGCGACCGCTCGCGTCACAACCCACCTCAGTCTTGGGAAGAGCCGGCGGGTAGCCCCCTCGGGGCCGGTAGCCGCAGGCGAGGGCTTCGAACGGAAAAGGCCCGCAGGGGGCCGGCCAGGACGGCCGGCCATTTTCGCTGAGCCATGGATGGCGAATCGAAAATCCCCGTGCGAAGCCCGACCCGGGCCCGTAGGGCAATCAATACACGGCCGCGCCAGCGGCCTTTCCTTGACGGGTCGCCGCAGGCGTGGCCCCGAGGGGGCTACCCGCCGGCTCTTGCTCCAGTGCCCAAGGCTCTTGCTCCGAGGCCAAACGCGATGCCGAAGGCGAGCCCTGAACGAAAAAACCCGGCGCCTCGCAGCGCCGGGTTCTTCATGCGTCGAGGGCGATGGATCAGCCGGTGACGTTTTCGTCTTCGGTGACGGCCTTCATCGACAGGCGGATGCGGCCCTGCTTGTCGACTTCCAGCACCTTGACCTTGACGATGTCGCCTTCCTTGAGCTTGTCGGAGACCTTCTCGACGCGCTCGCTGGAGATCTGCGACACGTGCACCAGACCATCCTTGCCCGGCATGATCGTGACGAATGCGCCGAAGTCCATCAGCTTGGCGACCTTGCCCTCGTAGATGCGGCCCGGCTCGACGTCCGACACGATCTGCTCGATGCGCTTGCGGGCGGCTTCGGCCGCTTCGCGGTTGACCGAGGCGATCACGACGTTGCCGTCATCGGTGATGTCGATGGTGGTGCCGGTCTCTTCCGTGATCGAACGGATGGTGGCGCCGCCCTTGCCGATCACTTCGCGGATCTTGTCCGGGTGGATCTTGATGGTCAGCAGGCGCGGTGCGAACTCGCTCATTTCCGAGCGGGCTTCGGTGATGCACTTGGCCATCTCGCCGAGGATGTGCAGGCGACCACGCTTGGCCTGGGCCAGCGCCGTGCGCATGATTTCCTCGGTGATGCCGTCGACCTTGATGTCCATCTGCAGCGCGGACACGCCATCGGCGGTACCGGCTACCTTGAAGTCCATGTCGCCCAGGTGATCTTCATCACCGAGGATGTCGGAGAGCACGACGAAGTCGTTGCCTTCCTTCACCAGGCCCATGGCGATACCGGCGACCGGCGACTTCAGCGGAACGCCCGCGTCCATCATGGCCAGCGACGAACCGCAGACCGACGCCATCGACGAGGAACCGTTCGACTCGGTGATTTCCGAGACGACGCGGACGACGTACGGGAACTCTTCGATCGTCGGCTTGACGGCCTGCACGCCGCGCTTGGCAAGACGGCCGTGGCCGATCTCGCGACGCTTCGGGCTACCGACGCGACCGGTTTCACCGACCGAGAACGGAGGGAAGTTGTAGTGGAACAGGAACGTGTCCTTCCACTCGCCTTCCGGCGCGTCGATGATCTGCGAGTCACGCGTGGTGCCGAGCGTGGCGACCACCAGGGCCTGCGTTTCACCGCGGGTGAAGAGCGCCGAACCGTGCGTGCGCGGCAGGACGCCGACACGCACCGAGATCGGGCGGACGTCGTCGAGCTGGCGACCGTCGATGCGGACCTTCGTGCTGAGCACGCCGTCGCGCAGGGTGCGGTACTCGACTTCACCGAAAGCGTTGCCGATGTCGCCATCGGTCCAGCCGTTGGCTTCGGCGTCGGCGGCGATGGCCGTCTTCACGTCGCTCTTGAGCGCGCTGATGACGTCACGACGGGCCAGCTTGTCGCGGATCTGGAAGGCTTCGGCGAAACGGTTGCCGACGGCGGCCTTGACCGCGTCGTACAGCGCCGTCTTGGCGACCGGGGCGTCCCACTTGAACGTCTTGACGCCGGCTTCGGCGACGAAGGCGTTGATCGTGTCGATCGCGGCCTGCATCTGCTGGTGGCCGAAGACCACCGAGCCGAGCATGACGTCTTCGCTGAGCAGCTTCGCTTCCGACTCGACCATCATCACGGCGCTGGAGGTGCCGGCCACGACGAGGTCGAGGTCGGAGGTCTTCAGCTGGGTGGCGGTCGGGTTGAGGATGTACTGGCCGTTGGCGTAACCGACGCGTGCCGCGCCGATCGGACCCTTGAAGGGCACGCCGGCGAGCGACATGGCTGCCGAGGCGCCGAGCAGCGCCGGGATGTCACCATCCACTTCCGGATTCAGCGAGACGACCTGGGCGATGACCTGGATCTCGTTGCGGAACTCTTCCGGGAACAGCGGACGAAGCGGACGATCGATGAGGCGCGAAGTCAGCGTCTCCTTCTCGGTCGGACGGCCTTCGCGCTTGAAGAAGCCACCCGGAATGCGACCCGCGGAGTAGAACTTCTCCATGTAGTCGACCGTGAGGGGGAAGAAGTCCTGGCCTTCGCGCGCCTTGGGCGCTGCGACGACCGTCACCAGGACGACCGTGCCGCCCATGCTGACCATGACCGCACCGGAGGCCTGCCGGGCGATTTCGCCCGTCTCCAGTGTGACTTCGTGAGAACCGTACTGGAATGACTTGGTTACTTTCGCCACTTCGATCTCTCCTCGTCCTGTTCCGGTGATTTAGCGGCGCAGGCCGAGGCGTTCGATCAGGGTCTGGTAGCGAGCGAGATCGCTCTTCTTCAGATAGGCAAGCAGCTTCTTGCGCTGGTTGACCATCTTGAGCAGACCGCGACGCGAGTGGTGGTCCTGCTTGTGTGCTGCGAAGTGCTCCTGCAGCGCGGTGATGTTGGCGGACAGCAGGGCGACCTGGACTTCCGACGAGCCGGTGTCGTTCTCTTTGCGGCCGAAATCCTTGATGATCTGACCGGTCTGTTCAGGAGTAAGCATGTGTATCGATTCCTTAAAAGCGGATGCGAGACTTGCGCAACCTCAACGGCTACCGATGAAGTTGCGCAAGCCTCGCTTTTGAATGAAAGCTGTTAAACGAGCACGTAATTGTAACGTCCTGCGCGTAGCGGCAACAAGCCCGTTCACACGGGCGGCAGATTGAAGCCCCGCAGCACCCTCAGCACGCCGTCTTCGCCGGTTTCACCCAGTGCCATGAGGCGCCCATCGGCGCCCCAGACACCGCAGCGGCCGGACGTCGCGCCCTGCCCCAGCGGCACCGGCTGGCCGAAGCCGAAGACACGGGTCTGCTCCGGGTCGAGTTCCACCCGGGGAATATGACTGAGGCCGGCGGCCACCGGCAGGATCAGGGCCTCGAGCGGTTCGGGACCGGTCTCGGCGGCAGCGCGCAACTGGTCGAGGGTGACCATGGCCGGCGCCATGAACGGTTCGACCCAGAGCCGACGCAGGCCGGTCAGGTGCGCCCCGCAGCCCAGGTGGGCGCCGAAATCCACCGCCAGGCTGCGTACGTAGGTGCCCGAGCCGCACTCCACATGGAGCCGAACGGTGTCGCCCTGGCGTTCGATCACCTCAAGGCGGTAGACGTCCACCTCGCGGGCCGGCACGTCCACCGCCTCGCCGCGACGGGCGCGCACGTAGAGCGGCACGCCATTCTGCTTGATCGCCGAATACGCCGGCGGGATCTGCACGATGTGCCCGCGCAGCGGGGCCAGCGCCGCTTCGATCGTCGCGTCGTCCAGCGGCGGCACCGGCCGCGTCTCGACGATGTCGCCTTCCAGGTCCGCCGTGGTCGTGGTGGCGCCCAGGCGCACCTCGGCCTCATAGGCCTTGCGCGAGCCCAGCAGCCAGCCGGCGATCTTGGTCGCTTCGCCGAAGCACAGCGGCAACAGCCCGGTAGCAAGCGGATCGAGGCTGCCGGTGTGGCCGCCCTTGGCCGCGCCCACCAGCCGACGCGCCGTCTGCAACGCCTGGTTGGAACTGAGGCCCAGCGGCTTGTCCAGGAGGAGAATGCCGTGGATGTCGAGGAAAGTTCGGCGTGTCATAAGTACATGTAGGAGCGCACGCTGTGCGCGAAAAGCCAACAAAGCGGCGACGCGGCACCCTTCACCCTTGCGCGAAGCCAACAAAGCGGAGACGCGGCGCCCTTCACCCGCTCGCGCGAAAAGCCAACAAAGCGGCGACGCGGCACCCTTCACCCGCTCGCGCGAAAAGCCAACAAAGCGGCGACGCGGCACCCTTCACCCGCTCGCGCAAAAAGCCAACAAAGCGGCGACGTGGCACCTCTCACCCTTGCGCGCAAAGCCAACAAGCGGAGACGCAGCCCCCCACCTATCGCGAGCCGGACGCAGCACCCCACCCCACCCCACCCCATCGCGAGCCCTGGATCGCGCACATCGTGCGCTCCTACGGGCGGGTGGGTTTGGTTAGGGCGGGTGGATCAGGCTTCGTCGGCCGGATCGGCCGGCGGGACGGGGTTTTCGCGGAGCAGGCGCTCGATGCGTTCGCCGTTGTCGACCGACTCGTCGTACTTGAACTTCAGCTGGGGCACCTTGCGCAGGATCATCGATTTGGACAGCGCGTGACGAAACTCGGGGGCGAATTCCTTCAACGCCTTGACCACTTCGGCGGACTGATCCGGCATGAGCGCGGTGACCCACACGGTGGCCCAGTCGAGGTCGCGGGTTACTTCCACGTCGGACACGCTGACCGAGGGCAGCGCGTGGTCGCGCACGGCGGCGTGGACCAGTTCGCCGATTTCGCGGCGGAGCTGGGCGGACACGCGGTCGGTGCGCTTGAAATCACGGGACGGCATATCCGCCTCCAGTTTTAATAGGGTGCATAAACGCATAAAGCCTCCCCGGCGTGAGCCGGGGAGGCGCATTGCCCGCTTTTACAGCGTGCGCGGCACTTCGATACGCTCGAAGCACTCGATCTGGTCGCCGACCTTCACGTCGTTGTACTGCTTGACCGCGATACCGCATTCCATGCCGTTGCGGACCTCGTCGACGAGTTCCTTGAAGCGGCGCAGCGATTCCAGTTCACCCTGGAACACCACCACGTTGTCGCGCAGCACGCGGATCGGCTTGGAGCGCTTCACGAGGCCCTCGGTGATCATGCAGCCTGCGACCGCGCCGAACTTCGACGAGCGGAACACGTCGCGGACCTGCGCGATACCGATGATCTCTTCGCGGATCTCCACGCCCAGGAGGCCGGAGGCCGCCTGCTTCACCTGGTCGATGACGTCGTAGATGATCGAGAAGTAACGGACATCCAGGCCGTTGGTGTCGATCACCTTGCGTGCCGATGCATCGGCACGGACGTTGAAGCCGATGACCAGCGCCTTGGAGGCCGCCGCCAGCGTGGCTTCGGATTCGGTGATGCCGCCCACGCCGGACGAGATGACGTTCACCTTGACCAGTTCGTTGCCGATCTGGGTCAACGAATCGCGCAGCGCTTCGACCGAACCCTGCACATCGGCCTTGACCAGGATGTTGAGGGTCTGCTGGCCCTGGCCCTGGCCCATCTGCGCCATGATGTCTTCCAGGCGGTTGGACTTCGAGACCAGGCGGGTTTCGCGACGCTTGAGCAGACGCTCGGCCGCCACTTCGCGGGCCAAGCGCTCGTCCTTCACGGCGACGAAGTCGTCACCCGATTCGGGCACGCCGGACAGACCCAGCACCTGCACGGGGATCGACGGACCGGCTTCGTTGACCTGCTTGCCGGTTTCGTCCACCAGTGCACGCATGCGGCCGTATTCGACACCGCAGACGACGAAGTCGCCCTTCTTCAGCGTGCCCTGCTGCACCAGCACCGTGGCCACCGGACCGCGACCGCGGTCGAGGCTGGATTCGATCACGACACCCGAAGCGCGGCCATCGGCCACCGCCTTGAGTTCCATGACTTCGGCCTGGATGGAGATGGCGTCGAGCAGTGCATCGACACCGTCGCCCGTCTTCGCCGAAAGCGGCACGAACGGGGTGTCGCCGCCCCACTCTTCAGGGATGACTTCAAGAAGGCCGAGGCCTTGCTTGACGTTGTCCGGGTTGGCGCCGGACTTGTCCATCTTGTTGACCGCGACGATCAGCGGCACCTTGGCGGCGCGCGCGTGCTTCACGGCTTCCTGCGTCTGCGGCATGACGCCGTCGTCGGCGGCCACCACCAGCACCACGATATCCGTGGACTGCGCACCGCGGGCACGCATCGACGTGAACGCCGCATGGCCCGGGGTGTCGAGGAAGGTGATGACGCCACGGCTGGTCTCGACGTGGTACGCGCCGATGTGCTGCGTGATACCACCGGCTTCGCCCGAGGCGACCTTGGTGCGACGGATGTAATCCAGCAGCGAGGTCTTGCCGTGGTCGACATGGCCCATGATCGTGACGACCGGCGGACGCGTGACCTTGTCGCCTTCCAGCTCCGCGTTCTGCGTATGCGTGGCAAGCGCGGCTTCGGCGTCGTTGTCGGTGGCGCGGACCGGATTGTGGCCCAGTTCCTCGACGACCAGCGCGGCGGTGTCATGGTCGATCGTCTGGTTGATCGTGGCCATGACGCCCATCTTGAACAGCGCCTTGACCACCTCGGCACCCTTGACGGCCATCTTCTGGGCCAGCTCGGTCACGAGGTTGTTGTCGCCGATCATCACGTCACGCACCACCGCGGCGGTGGGACGCGTGAAGCCGTGCGGACCGCCCGAGGAGGCGGCGCCGCGCGATGCCGTCATGCGGCCGCGATCCTTGCCGCCACCACGCCGGTTGTTGCTGGACGAGCGACGGGCGCGATCGGCCTCGGACAGGTGCATTTCGCCACCGGCGAAGCGCTTGCCGCCGGCTTCGCGGTCGTTACGACCGCCACCGCCGCCGGGCGAGCCACCACCGCCGCCATGCTTGGGACGGGCGTTGCCACGGGTGTCGTTGGCGGCTGCCACGGCGCCGGGCGCCGGACGAGGCGCCGGCGCGGCGGCACGCGCCGCGGCCGGTGCCGGGGCGGCAGCCACCGGTGCCGGTGCGGGAGCGGGCGGCGGCGGCGGAACCGGCTTGGACACCACACGCTCGCGCTTACGCGGCTCGTGGATGCGCGGCAGGATCATGCCGAGCTTGCGGTTGTCGAGCTTGGCCGTCTGGTGGGTCGGCAAGCCGTCCTCACCCAGCGCCGCGGGCGCGGGCTGCGTGACATCGGACGCGGTGGCCTCGGGCGCGGCATCCGCCGGCGCCGGAGCCGGTGCGGCCTCGGTCTGGGCGCGAGCGGCTTCCGCACGCGCACGCTGCTCGGCCTCTTCGGCCTGGCGACGCGCTTCGGCGGCAGCGGCTTCCTGGCGGTGCGCTTCGGCCTCGGCTTCGCGGCGGGCCGCTTCGGCCTGCTCGCGGCGCTCGATTTCCTCGCGACGCTGCGATTCTTCCTGCTCGCGCTGGGCCTGCGATTCGGCCAGCTTGCGCACGGCGTCCTCGCGCTCCGGCTCGTGCGACGCATCTTCGGCGATGGCGCTGCGCTTGACGTACGTGCGCTTGGCGCGGACCTCGACGTTGACCGTCTTGGCCGGACCGGCGCCACGACCCGAGCCCGAGTTCACCTTCAGCTCGCCGACGGTGCGGCGCTTCAGGGTGATCTGGCGCGGCGAGGTGCCTTCCCCTTCGGGAGCGGCATCGTTCTTGCCATGCGTGCGACGCAGGAAGCCCAGCAGTTTCACCTTTTCGGTGCTGCTGATGACCTGCTCCGCATCGGAAAATTTCATACCGGCTTCGCCGAGCTGCCCGAGCAGCTTGTCGACCGGAAGGCCCAATTGATGGGCGAGTTGTTTGATAGTGACGTCCGACATCGTTCTTTATTCTCCGCCGTTCCCGCGCGTAACCTTACGTGCCGACGATGACCCGTACGGCTGCCTCCATCCATGGCGGGAGACCTCGTGGCCTCCCTCGAGGCGTCCGTCCAGGACGCTTCCGGTCTCGCGCTTAACCACCTTTCTCCAGGCGGGCGATCATCGGGGCGCGCGCAGCCATGATCAGCTGCGATGCGCGCTCCTCCGTCATGCCTTCGATATCGATGAGCTCGTCGACGGCGAGGTCGCCCAGGTCGTCGAGCGTCTTAACACCACGATCCGCCAGCGCGATGGCGATCGTTTCGTCCATACCATCCAGGCCGAGCAGTTCCTCGTCGACCGTGATTTCCTCGACGCCTTCCTCGGCCGCAAGCTCCTGCGTGAGCAGGGCGTCGCGGGCGCGGGCGCGGAGTTCCTCGACGATATCCTCGTCGAAGCCTTCCACTGCCAGCAGTTCACCGCTGGGCACATAGGCGATTTCTTCGATGGACGAGAAGCCTTCCTGCACCAGGATGCTGGCGATTTCCTCGTCCACTTCGAGCTTGTCCTGGAACAGGGCCAGGGCCGCGGCCTGCTCGGCCTCGGTCTTGGCCGTGACCTGGTCCTGCGTCATCACGTTGAGCTGCCAGCCGGTGAGCTTGCTGGCCAGGCGCACGTTCTGGCCGCCGCGACCGATGGCCTGGGACAGCTTGTCCTCGGCCACCGCGATATCCATGGAGTGCTTTTCCTCGTCCATGATGATCGACTGGACTTCGGCCGGCGCCATGGCGTTGATGACGTACTGCGCCTGGTTCTCGTGCCACAGGATGATGTCGACGCGCTCGCCATTGAGCTCGTTGGACACCGCCTGCACACGCGAACCGCGCATGCCGATGCACGCGCCGATGGGATCGGTGCGGCTGTCGTGGGCCACCACGGCGATCTTGGCGCGATCGCCCGGATCGCGGGCGCACCCCTTGATCTCGACCAGGCCCTGGCCGACTTCCGGCACTTCGAGCTTGAACAGTTCGATCATGAATTCCGGCGCGCTGCGCGACACGAACAGCTGCGGACCGCGGACTTCCGACTTCACTTCGTACAGGTAACCGCGGACGCGATCGCCGACGCGGGCCGATTCGCGGGGAATCGTCTTGTCGCGCGGGATGAACGCCTCGGCGTTGCTGCCCAGGTCGAGGTAGACGTTGCCGCGCTCCACGCGCTTGACGATGCCGGTGACCAGTTCGCCGACGCGATCGACGAAGGCGTCGACCACCTGCTGGCGCTCGGCTTCGCGAACGCGCTGCACGATGACCTGCTTGGCGGCCTGCGCGGCGATGCGGCCGAACTCGGCGTTCTCGATCTGGTGCTCGATCCAGCCACCGACCTCGGCCACTTCGCCTTCGCCGGCTTCGTCCTGGGCGTCCATCAGGCGGATCTGGAAGGACGGATCCTCCATCTCGCCGTCGTCCTCGATGATCTCCCAGCGACGGAAGGTCTCGTAGTCGCCCGTATTGCGGTCGATTTCGACCCGGATGTCCGGATCCTCATCGGGGTAGCGCTTCTTCGCGGCCGAGGCCAGCGCCGCTTCCATGGCGTCGAAAATGACTTCGCGCGGTACGCCTTTTTCATTGGCGACCGCGTCGACTACCAGCAAAAGTTCTTTGCTCATTGCCGCTACTCCCGTAAGGATGCCCCGAGGCACCCCATCAATCGTTATTTAGGTTTCTTGCCGCCCGGCGTGGGCTTCGGCTGCGGCGCATAGCCGAGTGCCACCCAGTCGGGAACCACGCGAGCGCTTTCGACGTCCGCATGCTCGAATTCGAATCGGCCCGCATCGCCCTCGACCACGATGTGCTCGCCGGCGACGTCCATGACCTTGCCTTTCAGGCGCCGGCGCCCCTCGATCGGGGCCCTCAGCAGCACCTTGACCTCCTGGCCGCTCACGCGGGCGAACTGCTCCGCCGTGAACAGGGGACGATCGATACCGGGGGAGGAGACCTCCAGTACATAGTTGCCGGGAATCGGGTCTTCAACATCCAGGTACGCGGAGAACTCGCGGCTGGCGGCTTCGCAGTCCTCGACGGTGACCTCGACCGACTGCTCGGCCGCTTCGCGACGCTCGCGTTCGGCAGCCAGCACGTCAAGGTAGACGCGCAGCGTGATCTGCCCGTCGGACGGCCCGAAATCCATGCCCAGAACCTCGAGGCCCAGTTCGGCCACGATGCCTGAAAAGCGTTGTGAAAGTGCGTTTGTATCCACGTTACCTGCGGTATTTTCCGGTCGCCAGAAACAAGAAAAGGGCGCGAACGGCCCCTTCCTTTCGTTCGCCGATGTATCCGACACTTTCCTCCCGCGTACGCCGCGATGCCCTGACGGCGCTCACGAAAATGACGCAGGACGCCTCCGTGCGCCCAACAAAAAAGCCTCACGAGGAGGCTTTCTTGTAAAAAGAAAGTTCCTTGAAGCCACCTGCGGTGAGAGGCCGAAGCCCTTGCCAATGGTGCTTAAGATTCACTGAGTCTATCGTATTTACCGGCGCCCGCGCAAGGTCGGCGACGCCCCGACGACACGGCTCCGGGATACTGGACGGCATGGAGAACGATGTCCCCTACCCCCGCTTCGCCTCCCAGGGCCGGGCGCACGTCTACGTGCTGCCGTGCCGCGACCAGGACCTGCTGAAGGTCGGCTTCTCGCGGGACCCGTTCACGCGCTTCCGTACCCTGCACCGCCGTTTCTTCGACTTCTTCGATCTGGACCGGGCCCTGCTGCTGGATACCGAGAAAGTAAAGGACGCCCGGCGGATCGAGCGGCGGCTGATCGAAACCTTCGCCGCGGAACGGGCCATGGCCCCGCTGGTGGTGCCGATGTCCGCGGCGGGACATACGGAATGGTACCGGGGCGTCTACGCCGAGGCCGTCTCGTTACTGAGTGAGATCGCGCAGACCGAGGGCTTCCCGCTCGACCTCGGCCTGACCGGATGGCTGTCCGAGTACCTTTCGGCGCGCGCCGATCTCCTGCACGACTGGTCGCTGCGGATGCTGGACACGCTGGAATGGGCGGCCCACAACGCACCCGGCGACCCCGGTGCCGACCGGTTGCGCATGGCCCTCATCGACACGCTGGACATGTTCGTGGCCGCTGAGCTGTCGATCGAGTCCCTCGTGCCCGATCGCGTAGCGGACTGGTACGCCAATGGCGATCATCGGCGCCTGTTCCGCTGAGCCCGGGAATCCTGCACCGGACAAAAAAGGGTTCTCGCGCGTTACCGGGGAGGAGGCGTCTCCAGGATGGCACCCCGAAGTCGCCGCCGCTTCGCTCTCCACCCCCGTTTGCCTCTGTCGTCGCAGAGGTGCTGGGTGGTTACGCTCTGAGCGAGTTCGGCCGCTTGCGGCCGCTGCCCGAGCGCAGAGTGTGACCACCCAGCGCCTCCTCGCCGCGCCATACGAGCGACGGGCTCTGGCTCTGGCTCTGGCTTCGGCTTCGGCTTCGAGACGCCCCCGTCATGCGTGAAGAACCCAAAAAAAGCGCCCCTCCTCGCGGAGGGACGCCCGGTCGATCCTCAACCGCGGATCAGTTGGTCCACGAAGCCGTCAGCGACACGCCCGAGAACGCGGCATAGGCGTTCAGCATGACGTAGTAGGTACCCGCCTGCGGCGACGCCACGGAGCAGCTTTCGGTGTTGCCCGTGACATACGGGCGGCAGTCGTAGCTGGAGGTGGTCGGCGCCGAGCCCGCCTTGAGGTACAGGTCGGCATCGCCCGTGCCACCCGAGATCGACACCTTCAGGTTCTTCGCGCCCGCCGGAATGGCCACGGTGTAGTTCAGCTTGGCACCCTTCGCCGCGGACAGGCCCGTCGCGGCCACGCCGTTCTGCAGCGTATTGCCGTTGGAGGTGCCGCCCCCCGTACCGCCACCGCCCGTGCCACCACCACCGGTGCTGCCGCTGACCCAGTTGGCCTGGGCATACGTGTTGAGCTTGCCCACGTCGAAGCTACCGAAGCCGGTGGCCTCGTCGAAGCCGGTGCCTGCCACGAAGCCATGGCCCTGGTAGCCGTTGTTGCCGGAGGTGACGTCATGCAGCAGCGAGGTCTGGGTCGGGAACGCCTGGTAGAACTTGGACGCCGGGAAGCCGATGCCGTTGTTCGCCGCCGACTCGATACGCGCAAACGCACCGACGAAAAGCGGGGACGCCAGGCTGGTGCCGCCCACCTGCTCGGTCGAGCCGTTGACGACGATCAGCGCACCGGACGCGGACGCCGCGTCGAAGGACACGTCCGGACCCACGCGCTTGCTGGAGCTGGACACCGACGACTGCCACGACGGGGCCGTCTCGTAGAGGCTGGTGCCACCGCCGGTCGCCCACAGGCGCAGGTTGCCGCTGCCAGTATCCGACAACCCCTCGTTCCATACCGTTTCGCCCGACCACGTCGTGCCGCTGGTGGACAGCTGCGTCCCGCCCACCTGGATGACGTACGGGGAACTGGCCGGCTCGCTGACCGAGTAGTGGGTCAGGTCGATCTTCACGGTACCGGCGGAATTGGCCACGTAGCCCGGCGCACCCGAGCTGGGATCGGTCGACCACTGGTACACGCCCGCATCGCCCGCGGCGATCGAGAAGGTCTGTCCTTGGGCCACGGCCTGCTGGAAGATCGCATCGTCCGCGGACTGCGTACCGGACTGCTGGGCGGCTGTTTCGTCTTCGCCGAGCGACACGTTGATCAGCTTGGCGATGTTGTCGGTCACGGCCCGGTTGTAGCTCGCGGTGATGCCCGCATCCGTGATGCCGGATGAGCTCGAGTCGCCGTTGGCCGAGGTGTAGAAGATCAGCTGCTTGACGCCACCGGCCATGCCGACGATGTCCTGGCTGTCCAGCGCCCACTCGCCGTTGGAGTCCGCGTCGTTGGCGAAGGTGCCGCTGCCGACCTTGGTGATCGTCGCGTTGACCTTGGACAGGCCCGCACCCGAGGTAAAGGTGTTCAGGTCGGTGACGGTCTGGGTGATCGACCCCCAGGTGATGATGCCGACGGCCGTATTGGTCGCTGCGGGCATGCTGCCCGCACCGTAGATCGCGGCAAAATCCTGGGGCTTGTGCGCGGCGACGGCAGCGGCCGCCTGGGTGCGCATGTTCGGTCCGGGAACGACCACATTCTCCGGATGGTAGACGTGGTGGAGCGTGTGCTTGACGGAGACGTTCTGCAGGCCGAGCACGGCGTTGACGCTGTCGCCGAGTGCAGCGGGCACCAGGGCCGGGGCGTCGTTGGCGAAGAACTCGCGACCGTTCGCGGTGAAACGCTTGATCGAGGTGCGAAAGCCGTTGGTCGCCGCGCCAGCGTTACCGTCGGCGGATACCAGCAAGCGGTTGGGCGACACCTCGATGTTGGAGAATCCGGCCTGCCGCAGGTGGGCCACCACGGCATCCACCTGGGCCTGCGTGGGTCCGAAGCGCTCGGTGAACTGCGCCGGGGTGAGGAACTGGCCGAACAGCGCGTTGCCCGGCGTGGTCACGCCGGCAAGGAACGTCTGCAACTGATCGGGGTTGCGCAGCTTTAGCGCGACCTCGACATGCAGCGGATGGTCCGCGGCCATCGCGGTGACGGCGGCGCCTTCGATCCGCGGTGAGCCGGTCATGTTCAGCACGTAGCCGCCGGTTGGCGCGGCCGACGTGCTGCTGGTGGCCAGGAGAGTCTGCGTGTTCGCGGACTGCGACATGGCCGCCTGCGTATGGGTGCTGACCCAGGCGTCGTCCGCATGCGCGGAAAGGGAGGACATCGCCAAGGCGATAGCCACCGTCAAAGCCGTCTTGCGCGTTGCCCCGAAACCAAAAGCGTCGATCTTCATGGATGATCCTTCGTCTGCCCGTAAGTGGTCCACCGGAAACGGTGGCCCGATACATCGGCGTCCTGGGTCGAAGCGACCTTCTCGCCCCCTGGCACATCGGATCCCCTGCGCTTAAGCCCTTAAAACCGCAGGAAATCGCGAAGCCCCCCACCATTCCGCCCGTTCTCCCCCCTGTCATTACAGCCATGCGACGCTAAGCTTTCATCAGGCTTTCAAGGAGAACGTCGTGGAGCCAGGTCGAAGGTTTCGCGCGACGGAATGCACAAAAAAACGCGCCGGACGACAGGCCGGATGACGACGGACAGGTGCGGCGACGCGAACGTCCATGAAAACGCCCTCGTACGATCTTGCGTTATTGCCGAAAATGCACATGCTGGTTGTCAACGACGACGTGCGTTTCGCGCCCTCGCCAGCAGGCTCGCCACGAACGCCCTGCCATGGGGAATGTCCACGAACTGCAGCGGCGCCCGGTGCTCAAGTTCGACATGCGGCGAGCGCAGCCACCTGCCCAGCCACGCCGCGGCGGCCATTTGCGCATCGGCCGGCAAGGCCGCCACCGGGTCGTGTCCGCGCAGCGTGTCGCCGAGGAAGACCGCCAGCGCCATCACCCCATCGGACTCCTGCGGCGTCAGTCGCTCCTCGTCGGCCAGCTTCTGGCGGACACCGGCCCGCACCAGCCCCAGGTACACCATCAGGTTGTCCTCACTGAGCCGAAGATCGCAGGCCAGGTCCAGGATCAGCGCGGGTGGCAGGCCACGCCGGATCAACTCGATACGCTCGAGCGGGGTGGCGCATGCCAGTTCGGCGTACACCGGCGATACGCCCTTGCGGCGCCTGGGAGATGCCATAACGAGCGGTCCGGATGGCGAGGGGTCTGCCACCGTGCCACGGCGACCGGGCGCAGTCTTGAGATCGACGACCGTTGGCCCTTGCGACGGCGGGATCGCCGTGTGTAACGTCGAACGACTGCCCTGCCGGAGCGCTGCGTGAAGCCACTACCCCTGCTGCTTTCCACCTGCCTGGCCGCTGCCGGCCTGCTGCCCGTCGCCGCTTCGGCTACGCCAGCCCATTTCACCGTGCAGGACGGGCAGTTCCTGCTCGACGGCAAGCCGTACGTCATCCGTTCCGGCGAGATGCATTACCCACGCATTCCGCACGCCGACTGGCGCGATCGCCTGCGCAAGGCGCGGGCCATGGGCCTCAATACGATCACCACGTACGCGTTCTGGAACGTGAGCGAACCGGAGCCGGGCCACTTCGATTTCACCGGCGACAACGACATCGCCACCTTCGTGCGCACGGCGCAGGAAGAAGGGCTCAACGTCATCGTGCGTCCCGGCCCCTTCGTCTGCGCGGAGTGGGAGTTCGGCGGCTTTCCCGCGTGGCTGCTGCGCACGGCCGGCCTGCGCGTGCGCTCGTACGACCCGCGTTTCCTCGCGGCCAGCGCCGCCTGGTTCAAGCGCCTCGGCAAGGAACTGGCGCCGCTGCAAGCCACCCACGGCGGCCCCATCCTGATGATGCAGGTCGAAAACGAGTACGGCTACGTCGGCAACGACGCCGACTACATGAAAGCGATACGCCAGCAGATGCTCGATGCAGGTTTCGACGTGCCGTTTTTCATGTCCAACGGACCCGGCCCCACCTGGATGAGCCGCGGCACACTGCCCGGCATGCTTTCCGTCATCAACTTCACCGGCGACGCGGTCAAGACGCAACGCGCATTCGCGCGATCGGCCACGTCGATGCAAGGCATGCCGAAGATGGCCGGCGAATACTGGAGCGGCTGGTACGACCGCTGGGGCGAAAAACACAACACACGCAGCAGCGACGAAGTGACCGGCGCGGTCGGCTGGATGCTCGACCACGACATCTCGTTCAACCTCTACATGGTGGACGGCGGCACCAACGTCGGCTGGATGAACGGGGCGAATAACGACGATGGCCATTACCTGCCCGTTACCACCAGCTACGACTACGACTCGCCCATCGACGAAGCCGGCCGGCTGACACCGAAATACGCGGCCTTGCGCAAGGTGATCGCGGCCCACCTGCCCAAGGGCGAGCGACTTCCCGCACCACCGCCATCGTCGCCGACCACGGCGGTGGCGCGTGTCGAGTTACGCGAGTCGATCGGCCTGCTCGACGCCTTGCCGACCCTGTCCCCGCATCCCCGTACCACCGTGACGCCGCAGGGCATGGAGACCTTCGGCCAGAACTACGGGCTGATCCTCTACCGAAAGAAGCTCGACAGCGACGCGCAGGGCAAGCTCGATGTGGCCGACGTACGCGATTACGCCACGCTGCTGGTCGATGGACGCCTCATCGGCACGCTCGACCGTCGCAAGGACGAACATGCCCTGCCCGTCGACCTGCATGCCGGCAGCACGCTCGACCTCGTGGTGGAAAACATGGGACGGATCAACATCGGCACGGGCATGGAAGAGGAATCCAAGGGCATCACCCAGTCCGTGCAGGCCGGCGGCGAGGACCTTACCCAGTGGACCACCTACCCGCTGCCGCTGGACAACCTCTCGGGCCTTGCCTTCAAGACGGGTGCCACACCCACGGGCCCCGCGTTCTGGCACGGCACGCTGGACGTGCCGACCGTAGCCGGCACCTTCCTCGACCTGCGCGGATGGCACAAGGGCAACGTGTGGATCAACGGCCACCACCTGGGCCGGTTCTGGGACATCGGGCCTCAGCAGTCGCTGTACGTGCCGGCCGCGTGGCTGCGCAAAGGCAAGAACGACGTGGTCGTGCTCGAGATGCAGGGCAGCGGCTCGCATAGCCTCGCCGGCATGGCGAATCCGGTTTTTTCAACCAAACCGGCACCGTGAGCGCGTTTCTTGGCGAAGCCGACTCGACCGCTCATCCGTGCGTTCCTGGCGCATAGCGGTCGCGCCTATTCATGTCATGGCTCGTTTATCACACGGCTTCGGTGGGTACCGGGGGCGGCAATCGCCTGCGCCGCCACAGGAACAACACGGCGCCCAGGGGAAACGAGACTCCGATGACCCAGGGGTTGTAGCCGTCTTTGAGGACAGATGCACCGAATAGCTGGAAAGACAGCGGGTCGAGACGGATATGACCGGTGGCCCAATTCATCCGAAGCGTCACCACGCCGAGCAGGGTGAAGAAGGCCCAGGTCCGCTTCCAGCGAAATTTCGGCGTGCGCACACAGATGACGAAAACGGCCAGGCAGAACACCGGAACCGCAATGGCAAGAAACAGCATCGCGAGTTGCGCGGGACCCTTCCCCGTCAACGTGAAGGTGCCGGCCTGCTCCTGCTCAGCCGATATCATCCACGCATGCAGCCCGATCACCGACGTCTTGCCGTCGCGGGTCATCAGCGTCGCCGTGCCGAGCATGCGCCGATCGGCGAATCGGTACTCGTACGTGATGTCGTAGCGAGTCTGCCCATCCTGCGAGAAGAATTTCGACCCGACCAGCTTGCTCTGATCGGGCTCGCCTTTAGGCAGCTGATCTGTCATCCGGGTAAGGGCACCGTCGCTCGCCTGATCGCGCAAGGCCGGGTCCATCTCGGCGCGCAGTGCGTCGTTGCGTCCTGCGTGCCAGTCGTCCAGCGCCTTCTTGGCGATTTCAGACTGCGGGTGAGGCGCGAACTTTGCGACCAGCGCATCCTGATTGCATCCCACCATGCATAGCGCCAGTAGCGCTGCGCTCATCCAACGCATCATCCGAGCCATGTCGTCCCCATCCTGAGTCCCTGATGGCGGAGAGTATTCATGGAAGAACGCCGGGCGCAAGCCGCCCTTGGATCCAGGCCGGTTACCGGATTCGTGTAGGCGAACACTGACAGACGAACGCCCGCGTGACCGCTATCTTGTCCAGCAAGCGCCGTGCTACCCGCACAGCGCGCCCCGTGCCACATCACTGTCCGCTCCCCCTGGGCAGTGATCTTCAAGCGGCGCCTCGTGCGCCGCTTTTTTTATGTCCAAGCCAACGCCCGCCATCGTGTAGGAGCCCACGATGTGGGCGATAAACCCGCCGCACACCAACGCCATCGCCATTCGCCCACATCGTGGGCTCCTACGCGCGCGCCTGTTACGTCACTTTCCGCACTTTAGTGGCCGCGGGCAGCAGCACGGAGCCATCGTTGGCCTGAGGCGCCATGCGCGGAATAGGCTTGCCCGTGCGCATATCGATCAGTACCGAATGCCGTTCGCCACGCTCGAACAGATGCTGTTCGCCCCATTGACGCAGCGCCACCACGACGGGAAACAGGCTTTCCCCCTGCTTTGTCAGCACATATTCCTGATAAGCCGTGCCGTCGGAGGCGTCCTGCGTCTGGAGGATGCCTGCATCAACCAGCTTGCGAAGCCGGCCGGAGAGGATGTTGCGCGCCACGCCCAAGCTCCGCTGGAAATCACCAAAACGGCGCATGCCATCGAAGGCATCGCGCACGATAAGCAACGACCAGCGATCTGCGACCAGATCGACAGCGCGCGCAACAGGACAAGGTTCGTCGTTCATGGCTTTGCGCGTCGGCATGGAATCGGCCTGCTTGCTAAGTGGGGATGGCTTCCGGTTGCATTTTAAAACTAGATGGCGCAGCCTTCAATCGGTTTTTTTCTGCAACCAGATTGAATGGACCTGACCTCATGAAGGCTTCTCGTGCCTCACTGCCGGACCAAGGCAACGTCCAGCCCCGGCCCCACGGCATGCCGCGCAGCCTGATGTGGCTGTTCGCCGTCGCGAGCGGATTGAGCGTGGCAAACGTCTATTACGCGCAGCCGCTGCTGGACGCGCTGGCGCGGGATTTAGGCATCAGCCATGCGACAGTCGGCGGTGTGGTGACAGCCACGCAGGTCGGTTGCGCCTTGGCCCTGCTGTTGCTGGTGCCATTGGGTGATCGCTTAGACCGTCGCCGCTTGATGGCGGTGCAACTGCCCGCCTTGGCGGTAGCACTGGCGACGGTCGGCATCGCGCAGTCCTCGCCGGTACTGTTGGCGGGCATGTTGGCCGTGGGCTTGCTGGGCACGGCGATGACGCAGGGCCTGATCGCCTACGCAGCCAGCGCCGCCACACCCTACGAACAAGGGCGGGTGGTCGGCACAGCGCAAAGCGGTGTGTTCATCGGCCTGCTGTTGGCACGGGTGTTCGCCGGTGGCGTCAGTGACCTGGCAGGCTGGCGCGGTGTGTATGTCTGCGCTGCCGTACTCATGCTGCTGATCGCGGTACCGTTATGGCGGCGACTGCCCCGCTTGCCTCCCGTGGCGAATCCGATGCGCTATTTGCGCCTGATCGCCTCCATGCTGACACTGCTACGCCAGGAAAAAATGCTGCAAGTCCGCGGGGTGCTGGCGCTATTGATGTTCGCGGCGTTCAACATCTTCTGGAGCGCGCTGGTACTGCCGTTGAGCGCACCTCCCTACAATTTCTCGCATACGATCATCGGCGCGTTCGGCCTGGTTGGCGTGGTCGGAGCCGCTGCCGCTACACGTGCCGGGCAATGGGCAGATCGTGGATACGCCCAGCGCACCAGCGCGATGGCGCTGACGCTGATGCTGCTGGCCTGGTGGCCGCTGTCGCTGATGGAAGGGTCACTCGGGGCACTGATGGTCGGCATCGTGTTGCTCGACCTGGGCGGCCAAGCGCTTCACGTCACCAACCAGAGCATGATTTTACGCAGCCGCCCCGAGGCGCACAGCCGACTGGTTGGCCTCTACATGCTGTTTTACGCCGTCGGCAGCGGGGTCGGCGCGATCAGCACGACGGTGACCTATGCCCACGCCGGCTGGCGCGGCGTGTGCCTGCTGGGCGCGGCGGTCAGTCTGCTGGCGCTGCTGTTCTGGTGGGTGACGCGGCGAACGGCAGCCACCGCGACGCCGGGCTCCTACCCTCGCGGAAACGTACCGATACGGCGTCTTGCATAGATGGCCAGACCGATCGGAAGGTAGCTCCACAGGTACACGCCATCGGGATACCCAGAATACGCTACTGCGAACGTCGGTATCAAAGGCATCACCAGCGCGAACGGCCAGATCAGGTGCAACAGCCGGTTGAACGAGACCACCACGATCAACACGCCGACGGCGACGGTCGTAAGGTTGGCGGCAACGATGGCATGCAGGGACATGCGGCCATTATGGCGCTGCGGCGGGCGTTGCATAACAAACGCCACAAAAGAAAACGGCGCGATCCCGGTAGAGATCGCGCCGTTTCATTTAAAACTGGTAGCGGGGGTAGGATTCGAACCTACGACCTTCGGGTTATGAGCCCGACGAGCTGCCAGACTGCTCCACCCCGCATCAGAGTCAGCAAGTATATGGATGTGGCCGGTTTCTTGCAAGCCCCTTTTTTACATTCGTGTGAAAAAGATGCGCGGCGGACCATGACACGACGCAAAACGCGACCTCGTGGCGCGCGCAACGCGGGATATTCGGGCCACACCGCACAAGGTCGGTAGGAGCGCACGATGTGTGCGAACCCCAAACCCATATGTCGCGAATGAAACCATGCGCCCCATGGATCCAAGGCCGTTCCGTGCGTCCGGTATGTGTTTTCCCCGGCGTCCGGAAACGCCTGCACGGATGCCATGCATGGCTTCCGTCGCCGTTGCCATGTCGAGGGATCGCGCACATCGTGCGCTCCTACCCCCAATGCTCCACATCACCACACGCCCCGGCGTCGTTCCAAAAAAAAGCGCCGGAGACCGGCGCTTTTTTTCACTGCAAACCGCCCTGCCCGATCAGCCGGCGAAGGCCTTCTGGCACCAGGCCAGCAGCGGTGCCCAGGTGAAGCCCAGGACCAGCAGCGCGAGGGCGTTGATCGAAAGCACCCAGCGTGCCGGCGCGTCGGCACGGGCACGCACGTCGGTGCCTTCCAGCGGGGCGTCGAAGTACATCACCTTCACCACGCGCAGGTAGTAGTACAGGCCGACGATGGCGAACACGGCACCGACCAGCGCCAGCCAGAGGAAGCCCGCGTCCACGGCCGCCTTCAGCACCAGCAGCTTGCCGAAGAAGCCGAACAGCGGCGGCACACCGGCCAGCGAGAACATCACCAGCAGCATGAGGAAGGCGAACCACGGCGAGCGCTGGTTGAGGCCGCGCAGGTCGTCGATCTCCTCGCACTCGAAGCCCGAGCGCGACAGCACCAGGATCATGCCGAACGCCGCGGCGCTGGTCAGCGCGTAGCTGACGGCATAGAACATGGAGGCCGAGTAGCCTTCCGGACTGGCATTGACCAGGCCCAAGAGCAGGTAGCCCATGTGCGAGATGGTCGAATAGGCCAGCAAGCGCTTGAGGTTGGTCTGCACGATGGCGACCAGGTTACCGATGGCCAGCGACAGCACGGCCAGCGTGGCCAGCATCATCTGCCACTGCGGTGCCAGGCCGGTCGCGCCGCCCGCGGCATCGCCCATGCCGGTGGACAGCAGTCGATAGGCCATGCCGAACGCCGCCAGCTTCTGCGCCGAACCGATGAAGATGGTCACGGCGGTGGGCGAGCCCTGGTAGACGTCCGGAATCCACATGTGGAACGGCGCGGCGCCGAGCTTGAAGCCGATGCCGACGATCATGAAGACCAGGCCGAACAGCAGCAGCGTCTTCCACTCGGTGGTGACGATGGCCGCGTGGATCGTGTGCAGGTCGAGGCTGTGGGTGGCGCCGTAGATCATCGACATGCCGTACAGCAGCATGCCCGAGGCCAGCGCGCCCAGCACGAAGTACTTGATGGCGGCTTCGGAAGACAGCTGCGAGTCGCGGTTGAGGGCGACCAGGGCGTACGACGAAAGCGTCAGCAGCTCGAGGCCCAGGTACACGGTGACCAAGCTGCCCGCCGACACGAGGAACATCGTGCCGACGGTAGCGAACAGGGTCAGCGTGTAGAACTCACCGAACGGGATGGCCCGCTCGCGCAAGTACGGACGCGCATAGACGAAGATCACGGCCGTGATCAGCAGCGAGAACAGCTTCAGCACTTCGGCCACGCCGTCGCGGATGAACATGCCGCCGAAGGCGGTGACCGTGCCATCCGGCTGGCCGCTGACGACGAGGTACGCGCCGATCACGAGGACCAGGATGGAGAGCCAGTGCACCGCGCCCTTCTGCGCCGGCGCGAGCCAGGCGTCCAGGAGCAGGAGCACGCAGGCCGCCAGCACGAGGTAAACCTCGGGGAGCAGGATCAGGATGTCGTTGATACCAGGCATGGATAGTTCCCGCTCAGACTTTGGTGATGGCCAGCTGCTCGACGATCCGAGCAACCGAGGCATCCATCAGGTGGACCAGCGGCTCCGGCCAGATACCGAAGACCAGCACACCGGCGGCGAACGCGCTCAGCATGAAGATCTCGCGACCGTTGACGTCCGTCAGTTCCGCGACGTGCTTGTTCTTGATGTCGCCCCAGAGGACGCGCTTGACCATCCACAGCGTATAAGCCGCGCCGATGATCAGGGTGAACGCGGCGAACAACGCGATCCACGGGTTGGCGCTGAACGAGGCCAGGATGACCATGAACTCGCCGACGAACCCGCTGGTACCCGGCAGGCCGCTGTTGGCCATGGCGAACAGCACGTAGAACGGGGCGAAGATCGGCATCACGTTGATGACGCCGCCGTAATCCTTGATCTGTCGGGTATGCATGCGGTCGTACAGCACGCCGATGCAGCTGAACATCGCGCCGGAAATGAAACCGTGCGAAATCATCTGGACCATGGCGCCCTGCATGCCCAGGCGTGCCGCCTCGACATTGTCCGAGTCACGCACCAGCAGGAAGGCGATGAAGATACCCAGGGTGACGAAACCCATGTGCGCGATGGACGAGTACGCCACCAGCTTCTTCATGTCCTGCTGCACCAGCGCGATGTAGCCTATGTAGCAGACCGCGATCAGGCTGAGCACGATGACCAGCCAGGCGAAGTGGTGCGAGGCGTCCGGCACGATCGGCAGGCTGAAACGGAGGAAACCGTAGCCACCGATCTTCAGCATCACCGCCGCCAGCACCACCGAGCCGCCCGTGGGTGCCTCGACGTGGGCATCCGGCAGCCACGTATGCACCGGCACCATCGGGACCTTGATGGCGAAGCCCAGCAGGAAGGCGAAGAACAGCCAGCTCTGCTCGGTGAGCGTCAGGTGCACGTTGGCCATGTCCGACAGCGCGAAGCTGCCGCCGGTCTTGTGGTACAGGTAAATCAGGCCGACCAGCATGAAGATCGAGCCGAAGAACGTGTAGATGAAGAACTTCAGCGTGGCGTAGACGCGACGCGGGCCACCCCAGATACCGATGAGGATGAACATCGGGATCAGCATGGCTTCGAAGAACACGTAGAACAGCAACGCGTCCGTCGCGCAGAACACGCCGATCATCAGGCCTTCGAGGATCAGCATCGCCGCCATGTACTGGTGCGGCTTGTTCTGGATGACTTCCCAGGCACCCACGATCACCAGGATCTGGGTGAAGGTGGTCAGGACGATGAGCGCGACGGAGATACCGTCGACGGCCAGCGAGTAGTTGATGCCGAGCGAGGGAATCCAGCTCAGCGTTTCGTTGAGCTGCATCGTACCCGTGGCGGCGTCGTAGGCAGGCAGGAGGGCCAGGCTGGCGGCGAACGTGGCAACCGCCACCAGCAGCGAGATCCAGCGGGCGAGGCCTGGGCGACCGGAACCGGCCAACAGCACCGGGATGGCGCCGACGACCGGAAGCCAGATCAGCAGGCTGAGCAAGTGATTCGACATAGAGCTCGTTTCCCTTATTGCCCGATCAGCCAGTACCCGCCGAGAAGCAGGATAAGACCGAGGATCATGGCGAACGCGTAGTGGAAGAGGAATCCGGATTGCAGACGACGGGCGCCGCTCGCGATGCGCTGCACGAGGCCGGCCGAGCCGTTGACGATGGCGCCGTCGATGATGGCGGTATCGCCCACCTTCGACAGGCCTTCGCCCAGCTTCACGCCGCCCTTCGCGAACACCGCGAAGTAGAGTTCATCGATCCAGTACTTGTGGTCGAGCAGGTTGAACACCGGCTTCAGCGCGTTCTTCGCCTTGTCGGCGATCGACGGGTTGAACAGGTAGACGTAGGTGGCGACGATGAAGCCGGCGGCCGCGATCCAGAAAGGCGGCTGCATGAAGCCGTGCAGGCCGGCGGCCAAAGCGCCGTGGAACTCGTGCGCAAGCTCGCCCAGCACGTTGTTGGCCTCGTTCACGTGGATCGCCTTGCCGAACCAGTCGCCGAACAGCATCGGGCCGACGGTGAAGAAGCCGATCAGGATGGACGGGATGGCCAGCAACACCAGCGGGACGGTGACGACCCACGGCGACTCGTGCGGCGCGTGCTCGAGGACGCCCGGCGTGTGGTGGCCGTGGTCGTCGTCGTGATGCGCGTCGTCATGATGCGCATCGTGGTGGACGGCATGGACGTCGTGGCCGTGCGCGCCATGACCATGGGCGTGGTGCGCGACGGTGAAGCGCTCCTTCCCGTGGAAGGTCATGTACAGCAGGCGGAAGCTGTAGAGCGAGGTGACGAACACGCCACCCATCACGCAGAAGTAGGCGTACGACGCACCCCAGCGATGCGACTCGCCGACGGCCTCGATGATCGCGTCCTTCGAGTAGAAGCCCGAGAAGAACGGCGTGCCGGCCAGAGCCAGCGAGCCGATCCACATCGTGATCCAGGTCACCGGCATGTACTTGCGCAGGCCGCCCATGTAGCGCATGTCCTGCTCGTGGTGCATGCCCATGATGACCGAGCCCGCACCCAGGAACAGCAGCGCCTTGAAGAAGGCGTGGGTCATCAGGTGGAACACCGCGCCGCTATAGGCGGACACACCCAGCGCCACGGTCATGTAGCCCAGCTGCGACAGCGTGGAATACGCGATGACGCGCTTGATGTCGTTCTGGACGATGCCGATCAGGCCCGTGAAGAACGCCGTGGTCGAACCGATCACCAGGATGAACGACAGCGCACCTTCGGTAAGCTCGAAGATCGGCGACATGCGCGCGACCATGAAGATACCCGCCGTGACCATCGTCGCCGCATGGATCAGCGCGGAGATGGGCGTGGGACCTTCCATCGAGTCCGGCAGCCACACGTGCAGCGGTACCTGGGCCGACTTGCCCATGGCACCGATGAACAGCAGGATGCCGATCACCGTGGCGGCATCCCACGCGTGGTTCTGCGTGATCTGCAGCGTCTTGCCGACCAGCTCCGGAGCGTGGTCGAAGGCGGTCTGGTAGTCGAGCGTACCCATGAAGTACAGGATGGCCGAGATACCCAGCAGGAAACCGAAGTCGCCCACGCGGTTGACCAGGAACGCCTTGAGGTTGGCGAAGATCGCCGTGGGGCGCTTGTACCAGAAGCCGATCAGCAGGTACGACACCAGGCCCACCGCTTCCCAGCCGAAGAACAGCTGCATGAAGTTGTTGCTCATGACGAGCATCAGCATCGAGAAGGTGAACAGGGAGATGTAGCTGAAGAAGCGCGTATAGCCCGGGTCTTCTTCCATGTAGCCGATGGTGTACAGGTGCACCAGCAGCGACACGAAGGTCACCACCACCATCATCATGGCGGTGAGGCGGTCGACCATGAAACCGACCGAGGCGTGGTACTTGCCGATCTCGAACCAGGTGTAGATGTCCTGGTTGAAGTTCTGCGCACCGGCGAAGACCAGCTGGTACAGGACGTAGAACGAGAGGGCGCAGGAGATGCCCACACCGAGGATGGTCGCGGTGTGCGCCCCTGCCCGGCCGATCATCCGTCCGAACAGGCCGGCCAGGATCGACCCCACCAGCGGTGCCAGTGCGATCGTCAGCAGGATTGAAAGCGAGAGACTCATCGGATCAACCCTTCATGCTGTCGATTTCGGCGACATTGATCGTGCTGCGGTTACGGAACAGCAGGACCAGGATCGCCAGGCCGATGGCGGATTCCGCCGCGGCCACGGTGAGGATGAAGAACACGAAGACCTGGCCGCCGACATCGCCGAAGAAGCGCGAGAAGGCCACGAAGTTGGTGTTCACCGCCAGGAGCATCAGCTCGATCGCCATGAGCAGCACGATCACGTTCTTGCGGTTGATGAAGAGTCCGGCGACCGCGATACAGAAGAGGATCGCGCCGAGGACGATGTAATGGGAAAGCGTGATCACTTGGCGTTCTCCTGCGTCGGGTCGACCACCGGGGCCGGTGCGGGGGCCGGGCTGACGGAAGCCATCGTTTCGGTGGCCACCTTCACCACGCGGACGCGGTCGGTCGCGTGCACGGCGACCTGCTGCGAGGCCGTCTGGTGCTTGACGCCCAGGCGCTGGCGGAGGGTCAGTGCCACGGCGGCCACCACACCCACGGTGAGGATCAGTGCGGCGATCTCGAACGGAAGCAGGAAGTCGGTGTACAGCGCCTGGCCCAGCCAAGCCACGTTGGATTCACCGGCCGGGTTGGGACCGAGCGTGTGCGCGTGCATGGCCTTGACGCCGATCATCGCCAGCATCTCGACCAGCATGACCAGCGCGACGATGATGCCCACCGGCAGGTAGCGGATGAAGCCCTCGCGGACCACCTCCTGCTTGATGTCCAGCATCATGACCACGAACAGGAACAACACCATGACCGCGCCGACGTAGACCACCACCAGGGCGATGGCCAGGAACTCGGCCTCGGCCAGCAGCCAGACGCAGGCCATGCTGAAGAAGGTCAGCACCAGCGAGAGCACGGCATGCACCGAGTTCTTCACGCTGATGACCATCAGCGCGCCGATGACGGCGATACCCGCGAACAGGTAGAAACAGATGAGTTGGAGCAGATCGGTATTCATCGCGTGATTTCTCCGGGCGCCTCAGCGGTAAGCCGCGTCTTGCGCGCGGGCGGCAGCGATGTCCTGCTCGAAGCGGTCGCCGATGGCCAGCAGCTGGCCCTTGGTGACCACGTTCTCGCCGCGATGTTCGAAGTGGTACTCGTGCACGTGCGTCTCCACGATGGAATCGACCGGGCAGCTCTCTTCGCAGAAACCGCAGAAGATGCACTTGAACAGGTCGATGTCGTAGCGCGTGGTGCGACGCTGGCCGTCTTCCGGGCGCGGGGCCGAGTCGATGGTGATCGCCAGCGCCGGGCACACCGCCTCGCACAGCTTGCAGGCGATGCAGCGCTCTTCGCCGTTGGCGTAGCGACGCAGCGCGTGCAGGCCGCGGAAGCGGTTGGACTTGGGAATGTGCTCGAACGGGTAGCGCATGGTGTACTTCGGGCTGAACATGTAGCGCATGGTCAGGCCCATGCCGGCGAACAGCTCGAGCAGCAGCAGGCTCTTGAGGTAATGGATAACGCGGGTCATGGCGATCAGGCTCCCGTGCCGAGGTGGACCCAGCCGAAATATTTCATGCAGCCGGCGACGAGGACCCAGACGATGGTGATGGGGATGAAGACCTTCCAGCCGAGACGCATGATCTGGTCGTAGCGGTAGCGCGGGAAGCTGGCGCGGAACCACAGGAACAGGAAGGCGAAGAAGAAGGCCTTGATGAACAGCCAATGGAAACCGCCGTGGCCCAGCAGGCCCCAAGATTCCGGGAACGGCGACAGCCAGCCGCCCATGAAGAAGATCGAGGTCAGGAAGCTGACCAGGATCATGTTGGCGTACTCGGCCAGGAAGAACAGCGCGAACGGCGAGCCGGAGTATTCGACGTGGAAGCCCGCGACGATCTCGGATTCGCCTTCGGCCACGTCGAACGGTGCGCGGTTGGTTTCCGCGACACCCGAGACGAAGTAGATGACGAACACCGGCAGCAACGGCAGCCAGTACCACGTGAAGAAGTTGCCCGACTGCGCGTTGACGATGGCGGACAGGTTGAGGCTGCCCGTCAGTACCAGCACGCAGACGATCGACATGCCCATGGCCAGCTCGTACGAGATGACCTGGGCCGCCGCGCGCATGGCGCCGAGCATCGCGTAACGCGAGTTGGACGACCAGCCGGCGAGGATGATGCCGTAGACGCCCATCGAGGTCATCGCCAGCAGGTACAGCACGCCGGCGTTGACGTTGGCCAGCACCACTTCAGGACCAAACGGCACCACGGCCCAGGCGGCCAGTGCCGGCACCAGGGCCAGCAGCGGAGCCAGGTAATACAGCGCCCGGTTGGCGTTGGTCGGAAGGATGACTTCCTTCAGCAACAGCTTGACGACGTCGGCGAAGGCCTGCAGCAGGCCCGCCGGGCCAACCTTGTTGGGCCCCATGCGGACGTGCATCCAGCCCAGCACCTTGCGCTCCCACCAGACGAAGAGTGCGACGCCGATGACCAGCGGCAGCACGATCGCCAGGATGTAGAGGATCGGCAGCAACAGGTGGTCGAAGAGTTGATCGGCCATGGGTTATGCCTTGCTCACGGTGATGGCCGCGCCGTACGGGGGCAGCATGGCGGTTTCGGAATGCGCGGCTTCGATCCAGACGGCACCCGCCGGCACCGCCTCGTCGAACACCACGGGCAGCACGCTGTCGCCGATACGCGCGTTGGCGCCATCGGCAAGACCCAGCCTGCCCGCCTCGTCCGCGCCGATGCGGATAGCCGCCGGGCGGTTGAGCGGATGCGCGTTCAGTGCACCGGCGCGACGCAGGACCGCGTCGCCGCGGTAGATCGGCGTGGTGGCCAGGCGCGACAGCGTGACACCCGAGGCACGCGGGGCGAGCACCTGGCGCGCCTCGGTCGCGCGCTCGGTGACACCCTCGCGAAGACCGGCAAGGTCCTCGAACTCGAAGCCCGGCACGTTCAGCAGGCCGCCCAGTGCACGGAGCACCTTCCAGCCCGGACGGGCATCGCCAGGGGCCTTGGCACCCGCCACCACGGCTTGGGCCGTGCCTTCGACGTTGACCAGGGTTCCGTCGATCTCCGGCGTGAGGCCGATCGGCAGGATCACATCGGCCGAATCCTTCAACGCCTCGCTGGCATAAGCCGCGAAGGCCACCACCGTCTGCGCCGAATGCATCGCCTGCTGCGCGAGTGCACCGTCGGCGAAGTCGTGCGGCGGCTCGACGTTGTACAGGATGTAACCCTTGCGGGCCTGGGCCAGCATGCCGCGCGCGTCGAGGCCGCCGGCGCCGGGCAGCACGCCCACCGACGACAGGCCCAGCGCGTTGGCGCCGACCGGGATCTCGTTGAACGCCGCACCGGCCGCCTGCGCGATGAAGCGCGCGATGGCACGCAGCCACGAGGCTTCCGGATGGGTGACTGCGGCATGGCCGAAGATCACGATGGCCTGGTCACCCAGGGCCTTGAAGGCGTCGCGATGGGCGTCCGTGGTCTCGACGCCGTTCAGCGCGGAGGCCAGGGCGTCGGGCACCGTGGCACCGTGCTCGCCGGCGGCTTTTGCCAGCACCAGCAGCTCGTTGACCAGCGCATGCGGCGCGGCCACCGATTCGCCGGCCAGCGGGTAGTTGAAGTTGAAGTGCGCGGGGTTGACCGCATACACCTTGGCGCCCTTCTTCACCGCCTGGCGCAGGCGATGGTTCAGCAGCGGCACTTCGTGGCGCAGGTCGGAGCCGACCAGCAGCGCCGCCTTCACCTTGTCGATCGAGGCGATCGGCGAGGCGAACGGCCGCGCGAACGCGTTGTCGGCGAAGTCGAGCTGGCGCAGGCGGTGGTCCACATGGGCACTGCCCAGGCCGCGCGCGAGGCGGACGATCAGCTCGCCTTCCTCGTTCGACGTGGCGCCATGCACCAGCACGCCCAGATCCGCACCGGACACGCTCTTCAGCGACTCGGCGGCCACGGCCAGGGCGTCGTCCCACGTGGTGGCGGCCCATTGCCCGTTGCGCTTGACCATCGGCGTCTTCACGCGATCGGCGGCGTACAGGCCCTGGTGGCTGTAGCGGTCGCGGTCGGACAGCCAGCACTCGTTGATCGTCTCGTTGTCGCGGGGCACCGTGCGCAGCACTTCGCCACGGCGCGCATGCAGCCACAGGTTGGAGCCGAGCGCGTCGTGGTAGGCCACCGACGGGCGGGCGATCAGCTCCCAGGCGCGCGCCTGGAACTGGAACGGCTTGTTGGTCAGCGCACCCACCGGGCAGACGTCGATGATGTTGCCCGACAGTTCGCTCTCGATGGTCTTGCCGATGTACGTGCCGATCTCGAGGTTTTCACCGCGGCTCATGCCACCCAGTTCGTACGTGCCGGCGATCTCGCTGGTGAAGCGGACGCAGCGCGTGCACTGGATGCAGCGGGTCATCTCGGTGGCAATCAGCGGCCCGATGTTCTCGTCGGCGACCGTGCGCTTGCGCTCGGTATAGCGGGACACCGAGCGGCCGTAGCCCAGCGAGACGTCCTGCAGTTCGCATTCGCCGCCCTGGTCGCAGATCGGGCAGTCCAGCGGATGGTTGATCAGCAGGAATTCCATCACGTTGCGCTGCGACTTCAGCGCCTTGTCCGAGCGCGTGAACACCTTCATGCCCTCGCCCACCGGCGTGGCACAGGCCGGTGCAGGCTTGGGCATCTTCTCGATTTCCACCAGGCACATGCGGCAGTTGGCGGCGATCGGAAGCTTGCGGTGGTAGCAGAAGCGCGGGATGGCGATACCGACGGCATCGGCCGCCTGGATGATCATCGACCCCTTGGCTACCTGCACCGGTACGCCGTCGATCTCGACATTGACGAGATCCGGCGCGGCATTGGCTACGGGCTGCGCACTCATGCAGCGACTCCAGTGGTGACCGTGCCGGCGGGGCCGTCGACGATCGACCGGCCATGCGTCACGTAGTATTCGAATTCGTGCCAGAAGTGGAACAGGAAACCCTGCACCGGCCACGCCGCGGCTTCGCCGAACGCGCAGATGGTGTGGCCCTCGATCTGGCCCGCGATGGCCTTGAGGCGGTGCAGGTCGTCTTCCGTGCCCTTGCCGTCCACGATGCGCGACAGCACGCGGTGCATCCAGCCGGTACCTTCGCGGCACGGGGTGCACTGACCACACGACTCGGCCATGTAGAAGCGCGAGATGCGATGGCACGCACGCACCATGCAGGTGGTGTCGTCCATCACGATGACCGCGCCGGAGCCCAGGCCCGAACCCGCCTTCTGCAGCGAGTCGTAGTCCATGGTGCATTCCATGATCTTCTCGGCCGGCAGCACCTTCATCGACGAGCCGCCCGGGATGCACGCCTTGAGCGTGCGGCCTTCGCGCATGCCGCCGGCCATCTGCAGCAGGTCGGCGAACGGCGTGCCCAGCTTGATCTCGAAGTTGCCCGGCTTGGCCACGTGGCCGGACACCGAGAAGATCTTCGGGCCGCCATTGTTCGGCTTGCCGATGTTGAGGAACCACTCCGCACCGTTGCGCAGGATGGCCGGCACCGAGGCGTAGGTCTCGGTGTTGTTGATCGTGGTCGGACGACCGTACAGGCCGAAGCCGGCCGGGAACGGCGGCTTGAAGCGCGGCTGGCCCTTCTTGCCTTCCAGCGATTCCATCAGCGCGGTTTCTTCGCCGCAGATGTACGCGCCGGCGCCCAGCGCGTTGTAGATGTCGACGTCGATGCCCGTGCCGCCGATATCCTTGCCGAGCAGGCCGGCTGCGTAGGCTTCCGCCAGCGCTTCCTCGATGTGCTCGAACGGCTCGTGGTGGAACTCGCCGCGCAGGTAGTTGTAGGCGACGGTCGAACCGGTGCAGTAGCACGCGATCGCCAGGCCTTCGATGACCGCATGCGGGTTGAAGCGCAGGATGTCACGGTCCTTGCAGGTGCCCGGCTCGGATTCGTCCGAGTTGCACAGGATGTACTTCTGACCCGGTGCCGTGCGCGGCATGAAGGACCACTTCAGGCCCGTCGGGAAGCCGGCGCCGCCGCGACCGCGCAGCGCGCTCTTCTTGATCTCTTCGATCAGCGCGGCGGGGTCCGGCTTTTCGGCCAGGATCTTGCGCCATGCCTTGTAGCCGTCCACTTTTTCGTAGCTGTCGAGCGCCCAGGGCTTCTCGAAATGCAACGTGGTGTAGACGACCTGGTGTTCCTGCGGTGCGGGTCCGACCGGACCAGTGGTGCTAGCCATTGCCCTTACCTCACTTCAGACCGTCGAGGATCGCATCGACCGATTCGGTCGTCAGCTTCTCGTGGTAATGACCATTGACCACCATCATCGGCGCACCGGCACACGCGGCCAGGCATTCCTCTTCCTGCTTGAGGTAGACGCGACCGTCGGCGGTGCTTTCGCCCGTCCTGATGCCCAGCTTCTTCTCGCAATGGCGCACGAGGCCCTCGGCCCCGTTCAGCCAGCACGAGATGTTGGTGCAGATGGCGACGTTGTTGCGGCCGACCGGCGAGGTCTCGAACATCGAGTAGAAGCTGGCGACCTCGTAGGCCCAGATCGGCGGCAGGTCGAGGTATTTGGCGACCGCGGTGATCAGCTCGTCGGTCAGGTAGCCGACATTCTGTTCCTGCGCCGCCATCAGCGACTGGATGAGGGCCGAACGCTTGCGGTCGGGCGGAAACTTGGACACCCAGTGGTCGATGTGCTGACGGGTGTGATCGTTGAGCACGGCAAGGGGATCGACGTCCTTGACCTGCTCGAAATGACCGGTGGCTTTCATGATTCAGTTCACTCCGTCGACTTAGCGGTCGACTTCGCCGAAGACGAGATCGTAGGTGCCAATCATCGCGACGACGTCGGCGAGCATGTGGCCCCTCACGATCGCGTCCATGGAAGACAGGTGCGCGAAGCCGGGCGCGCGCAGGTGCACGCGGAAGGGCTTGTTGGCACCGTCGGACACGAGGTAGCAGCCGAATTCGCCCTTGGGCGCCTCGACCGCGGCGTAGGTTTCGCCGGCGGGTACGCCGTAGCCTTCGGTGAAGAGTTTGAAGTGATGGATGAGCGCTTCCATGTCGTTCTTCATTTCTTCACGGCTGGGCGGTGCGACCTTGTAGTTCTGCACCATGACCGGACCGGGGTTGGCCTTGAGCCAGGCCACGCACTGCTTGATGATCGCGTTGGACTGGCGCATTTCCTCGACGCGGACCAGGTAGCGGTCGTAGCAGTCGCCGTTGACGCCCACCGGGATATCGAAATCCATGTCCGCGTAGGCAGCGTACGGCTGCTTCTTGCGCAGGTCCCAGGCGATACCCGAGCCGCGCAGCATCGCGCCGGTCATGCCCCAGGCCTGGGCCTTCTCGGGCGGAATGACGCCGATGCCCACCGTACGCTGCTTCCAGATACGGTTGTTGGTCAGCAGCGATTCGTATTCGTCGACGCGCGCCGGGAAGTCGTTGGTGAACTCCGTGAGGTAGTCCAGCATCGAGCCTTCGCGCCAGGCGTTCAGGCGCTTGAGGTCGCCACCCTTGTGCCAGGGCGACTCGCGGTACTTCGACATCTGCTCGGGCAGGTCGCGGTAGACGCCGCCCGGACGGTAGTACGTGGCGTGCATGCGCGCGCCCGACACCGCCTCGTAGACGTCCATCAGTTCCTCGCGCTCACGGAACGCATAGAGGAACACGGCCATGGCGCCCAGGTCGAGCGCGTTCGAACCCACCCACATGAGGTGGTTGAGGATGCGGGTGATCTCGTCGAACATGGTGCGGATGTACTGCGCACGCACCGGCGCCTCGATCCCCATCAGGTTCTCGATGGCGCGCACGTAGGCGTGCTCGTTGCACATCATCGACACGTAGTCGAGGCGGTCCATGTAACCGATGGACTGGTTGAACGGCTTGGACTCGGCCAGCTTCTCGGTGCCACGGTGCAGCAGGCCGATGTGCGGATCGGCGCGCACGATGGTCTCGCCGTCCATCTCCAGCACCAGGCGCAGCACGCCGTGCGCAGCGGGATGCTGCGGGCCGAAGTTCATCGTGTAATTGCGGATTTCTTCCACGGCTTAGTTCTCCCGCCAGTGATCGGCGGATTCCGCCCTGGCCTGATCGAGGTCGGCATCGTTGCGGATCGTGCGCGGCACCAGCACGCGCGGCTCGATCGAGACCGGTTCGTAGACGACACGCTTCTGCTCGGGGTCGTAGCGGACCTCGACATTGCCGATGAGCGGGAAATCCTTGCGGAACGGATGGCCGACGAAGCCATAGTCCGTGAGGATGCGGCGCAGGTCGGGGTGGCCGTCGAAGATGATGCCGAACAGGTCGAAGGTTTCGCGCTCGAACCAGTCGGCACCCGGGAAGATCGGCGTGATCGACGGCACCACCGGGAACGCGTCGTCCTCGCAGAACGCGCGCAGGCGGATGCGCTGGTTCAGCTCGATCGACAGCAGGTGGATGATGGCGGCATAGCGACGCGGCTGCTCGACCTGGCGCGGACGCTCCGCCCAGGTGAAGCGGCCGGCGCCCTGCCCTTCGACACCGCGCGAGAAGCTTTCGCCGTGCGCGGTGTCGGTATCCCACTCGGTCTGGCCGTAGCTGAGGTAATCGATACCGCAGACGTCGATGACGATGGTGAAGCGGAAGCCGGTCTCGTCGCGCAGCGCCGTGGCGACGGCGGTCAGGTCGCGCGGGGACACCTCGGCGGTGACCTCGTTGCGCTCGACCTTCACCGTCAGCATGTCGCCGAAACGCGCGGCGAGCCGTTCGACCAGCGAGGTCTCGTTAGTAACGCTCATGTTCGAAAGCCCTGTTCAGCGCGCGATCGTGTGGGTGCGGCGGATCTTTTTCTGCAGCTGCAGGATGCCGTGGATCAGCGCTTCGGCCGTCGGCGGGCAACCCGGCACGTAGATGTCCACCGGCACGATGCGATCGCAGCCGCGCACGACCGAATACGAATAGTGGTAGTACCCGCCGCCGTTGGCGCAGGAACCCATCGAGATGACCCACTTCGGCTCGGGCATCTGGTCGTACACCTTGCGCAGCGCCGGAGCCATCTTGTTGACCAGCGTGCCGGCCACGATCATGACGTCGGACTGGCGCGGGCTGGGACGGAACACGACGCCGAAGCGGTCGAGGTCGAGGCGCGCGGCACCCGCGTGCATCATCTCGACCGCGCAGCAGGCCAGGCCGAAGGTCATCGGCCACATGGAGCCGGTGCGCGCCCAGTTCATCAGGGCGTCGATGCTGGTCACGCCGAAACCGCGGTTGGCCACCGGCGCGTCGCCGTTGGGACGCAGGATGTCGTCGACGAGGTTGAGCGGCGCCGGGTTGTGCATCACCCGGTCGATGGTGGTCATCACTCCCATTCGAGCGCTCCCTTCTTCCAGACGTAAGCGAAGCCGACGACGAGCAGCGCGAGGAACAGCGCCATCTCGACCAGGGCGATCAGGCCGATCTTGTCGAACACCACCGCCCACGGGAACAGGAAGGCGATTTCGAGATCGAAGATGATGAAGAGGATGGCGATGAGGTAGTAGCGCACGTCGAACTTCATGCGCGCGTCCTCGAAGGCCTCGAAGCCGCACTCGTAGGGCGAGAGCTTCTCGGCGTCGGGACGACGCGGGCCGGCGAGCATGCCGAGCGTCATGAGCACGACGCCCAGGCCGACAGCGACGCCGATGAACAACAGGACGGGCCAATATTGGGCAAGCACGATGCTGCGTACCTCCGCGCCTCACTGGGCGCATCAGTGACCGTCGACGGGGACGAGCGGTCCGGCTAGGGTCGCCGAAGCTTTTTTCGAATCGATCCAAACGGGCCGATCCGTGTCGACGCGATGGGCGCGCCAACGACTCCGGATATCCACAATCTCACGTTGGGGAACCGGACTATTGTACCAGTGCGTGCAGGTATACCTACAAGCCTTAATGCGGGAAAAACATCGCCGTAAGGCGGAAAAGCGGTAGCCGCGACGCATTCGCACGCTTTTGCCGTCACACGGCCTGCACGCGACGCCGGGCGGCGCGCGCGGTTACATCGTCTGGGTCGGGCGCTCCGAGGCCAGGCTGCCGGCGAGCAGGGCCTCGATCCGCTGGCGGGCGGCCTCGCTTTCGGGCGATTCGCTGAACTGGATGCCGACCCCGGCGGTACGGTTGCCCTGGGCGCCCACCGGCGTGATCCAGACCACCTTGCCGGCGACCGAGAGGCGCTCGTTATCGTCGATCAGGGTGACCAGCAGGGCCACTTCATCGCCCAGGCCGTAGCGCTGGGCAGTGGGCGCGAACAGGCCGCCGGTCTTCAGGAAAGGCATGTACGCGATGTACAGCGCGTTGACGTCCTTGATCTTCAGCGAAAGGATGCCCTGACGCGGCGATGAGGCGGTGGCGTTCATGCAAGCGATTTCCCCGTATTGAGGGCCATCCTAGCTAGCCGACCGTCCGGGCCACAAGCCCGGCCGGCTCCGGGGCCTCGCACGCCCACCCGTAGTGGTCGTAGATCCACGGCGTGGCCAGATCGGCGGTGAGCTTGACGAAAGCCGGGCCGGGCGCGCCGCGCAGGCGCAACTGCCAGCCACCGTCCACGGCCTCCAGCGGCGCCTTGCGCCACGGCCAGGCCACCACGCCCTGCCCGTCCGCCACCACGATGCGCAACCGGCGGCGGGCCAGGACGCCCGGATGCCACGGCAAGGGCAACAGCCCGGTGCCCGGCGCGGCGGCCGGGCGGTCGAAGCGCTCGGGGCGCGACGCCACAGCGAGCATGCGCTTGCGACTGAGCGCCACCTGGGTTTCGTGCTCCAGCACGGCGGCCAGCTTGGTCGCCTGGCGCTCGGCATCCAGGTCGGGAACGATCAGGTCGTCCGGCGCGCTGCGCTCGGTGCCGTGCACCATATAAGTGAGGATGTCGGCCGTCGAGCCCGCGGCCGCCAGGGCCAGGCGCGCCAGCACGTGGGCGGAGCCATGGTCCGGATGCGCGTCGCCCAGGTCGGGAATGACCACCAGCGTGGGGCGCACGCGCTCGATGACCCGCTTGACGGAGGTCAGGGCCGCGGTGTGCCGCAGGCGCAGTTCGTCGGTGACCTGCATGTCGTGCCAGCCCAGCGCATGCAGCTGGTCGGGCGGGACGCCCAGCCGGCCCAGCGCGCCGGCCACTTCGCGCCGACGGCGTGCACCCCAGCGGCGACGGGCCGCCGCGTCGATGAGCACACGGCGCTCCAGCCAGCGCTGCGGCCAGGGGTTGTTGTCCCCGTCGGTCAACAGCAGGACGTCAGCCCGGCCACCCTGGGCCAGGGTGCGCTGGATAAGCATGCCGGCGGCCAGCGACTCGTCGTCCGGATGGGGGGCGACGACGAGCAGGCGGGTGCCGCCGTCGATGACGGGGTCACGATACAAAGCGGATTCCTTGCACATCATTATGACAGGCGCATTAAGACCGACCGGCCGATAAGGCCGCGTCAACGCCAGGCCGCGAGCAGTTCGAGCAGGATCAGGTCGACCCGCAGGGGACCACGCAGGGCATCCCGCGCCCGGTTGGCCCGGCCGTACCACTGGTCCAGCGTTTCGTCGTCCAGCTGGCTTTCCAGTGGCGCCGGGGTGCCCGTGGTGCGGGCGCGCAGTTCGTCGGCCACGGCCTGCGCGGCAAACCAGAGGTAACGCGCCGGCTGGGCGGCCTGCCAGCGCTTGATCACTTCCATGGCGTCGCCGCGCCCGGCGGCCAGGGCGCGCAGGTCCTTGCGCACCTCGTCGCGCTGGCGCAGGGCGCCGTCGGCGGCCCACTCGCGCGCCATGCCCGGGTTACCGCCCGCGGCCTCGAGCGCGGCGGGCGCATCGGCCACGCCCTCGGCCGCCAGCCAAGCGAGCGATACGTCCCGCGAGGGCACCAGGAAATCGATGCGCTGGCACCGGCTGCGGATCGTGGCCGGAAGCCGGGCCGGCTCGTCGGCCACCAGCACCAGCAGCGTGGCCGGCGTGGGTTCTTCCAGCGTTTTCAGCAGGGCGTTGGCGGCGGCCGCGTTCATCGCATCGGCCGGGTCCACGGTGGCGACCTGCCAGCCGCCGAACTGGCTGGACATGGCCAGCCGCTGGGACAGGTCGCGAATCTGGTCGACGACGATCTCGCTGCGGGTGACGCCGTCCTTGCGCAGGCCGAACGACAGGGTCACCCGGTCCGGATGGGTGCCCGCCGCCAGGAACTGGCAGCTGCGGCACTGTCCACACGGCGCGCCGTTGACCGGCTGCAGGCAAAGCAGCCCACGGACGAACACCGAAAGGAAATCCCGTTTGCCCAGCCCGGCAGGGCCGGCCAGCAGCAGCGCATGGGGCAAGGCGTCGCGGTCGCGGCGGGCCTGCAGGCGGTCCCAGGCCTCCGCGTGCCAGGGGCGCAGGCCGACGTGGTGCGGGGGTGTCGTTACTGGCATCGCTTCAACTGGTAACAGGCCACGGCCCGGTTATGTTCGTCGAGGGTATCCGAGAAAACGTGGCTGCCGTCGCCACGGGCGACGAAATACAGCGCCTTGCCGTCGGCGGGATGCAACGTCGCCTCGATCGCCGCGCGGCCAGGCAGCGCGATCGGTGTCGGCGGCAGACCCACCCGCGTGTACGTATTGTAGGGAGTATCCGTGGTGAGGTCGCTCTTGTGGATCTTGCCCGCGTACGCCGCGCCCATGCCATAGATCACCGTCGGGTCGGTCTGCAACAGCATGCGCCCTTCCAGCCGCCGCATGAAGACGCCGGCGATTCGCGGGCGCTCATCCGCCCTGCCCGTTTCCTTCTCCACGATGGACGCCAGGATCAGCGCCTCGTACGGCGAGGCCAGCGGCAGGTCGGGCGCGCGCGAGGCCCACGCGGTGTCGAGCGTCTTGCCCATCGCCACATAGGCCCGCTTGAGGATGCTCGAATCCTTGTCGCCCTTGACGTAGGCATAGGTCTCCGGAAGGAAACGCCCCTCCGGATTGTCGCCTTCCGGGCCGCCGACCAGTCGCATGATGGCGGCATCGTCGAGCCCGGCGGTGTCGTGGGTAAGCACGGGTGCCGCGGCCAGCGTGCGACGCAGGTCGGCGAAGGTCCAGCCGTCCACGATGGTCAGGTTGCGCTGCATGACCCGGCCGTTGGCCATGTCGCCCAGCAGGTCACGCGGCGTCATGCCCGGACGCAGGGCAAACTCGCCGGCATGGAGACGACCGGCGACGCGCATTTCCATGGCCAGCAGCCGCCAGTAGAACGGCGAGGCGCGGGTGGCGCCACGCGAGCGCAGGTCGCGCACGATGTCCCGGAACGACGCGCCGCGCGCCACGTCGATGCTCTGTCCGGCGGCGGCGACGGTCAACGGCGTACGGGCGAAGCGCGCCCAGTCGAACCACAGCCAGCCGCCCGCAAAGATACCTCCCAGCAACACGAGCAGGAGGACGACCCGCCACCGGGCGATGCCGCGCATCAGAGGCGACGGAATACGAGCGTACCGTTGGTGCCGCCGAAGCCGAACGAGTTGGATACGACGACGTCGATATCCGCCTTCTCCGCCTGGTTGGGCACGAGGTCCATACCGAGCGCGGCGACCTCGGGATCCACCGTTTCCAGGTTCATCGTCGGCGGCATGATGCCGTCGCGGATGGCCATGATCGAGAAGATGGCTTCCACGCCGCCCGCGGCACCCAGCAGGTGACCGGTGACCGACTTGGTCGAGCTGACCGAGAAGGCGCCCTTCTTCGTGGCGTGGTCGCCGAACACGTTGCGGATGGCCTTGGCTTCGCCCAGGTCGCCCACCGGCGTGGAGGTGCCGTGCGCATTGACGTAGCGGACGTCCTCGGCCTTCAGACCGGCGTCGTGCAGCGCGTTGCGCATGGCCAGTTCCGCACCGTCGCCGCTGGGCGAGGTGATGTGGAACGCATCGCCGCTCATGCCGAAGCCGACCAGTTCCGCGAGGATGGTGGCACCCCGCGCCTTGGCGAACTCGTATTCCTCGAGCATCAGCATGCCCGCGCCGTTGGACAGCAGGAAGCCGTCACGCCCCGTGTCCCACGGACGGCTGGCGTGCACCGGGTCGTCGTTGCGCGTGGACATGGCCTTGGCCGAGCAGAAACCCGCCATGGCCGTGGGCGTGGTGGCAAACTCCGCGCCGCCGGCGATCATGGCATCGGCGTCGCCGTACTGGATCAGGCGCATGGCCATGCCGATGTTGTGCGCAGCCGTGGTGCATGCCGACACCAGTGCGATGTTCGGGCCCTTCAGGCCGTGGTAGATCGACAGGTTGCCGGCCACCATGTTGATGATCGAGCTGGGCACGTAGAACGGCGAGACCTTGCGCGGCCCCTTCTCGGCCAGCTCCAGCGCCGTGCCCTCGATGGTGTGCAGGCCGCCGATACCGGCACCGGCTGCGACGCCGATGCGGCCCGCGTTCTCGGCCGTGACGACCAGGCCCGACTGACGGAAGGCATGGGTGCCGGCGACGATGCCGTAATGAATGAACGGATCCATCCGCTTGAAGTCCTTCGCCACGGCGCGCCGCTCGTCGTCGGGCATGTCGGTGCCGACGAAGAAGGCGTCCACCGGGTCGAAGTCCTTCACCTCACCCGCGATACGGGTGGAGTAGGCGGTGGCATCGAATTCGGACACCGGACCGATGCCGCTGTTGCCTTCGACCACGTTCTTCCAGGCGGTGGCTACATCGTTGCCGACCGGCGAGATGATGCCCATGCCGGTCACTACCACACGTCGCTTACTCATGCGTTCTCATCCTCAACTGTTTCCGCACACAGACCATACGCGGGCGCAGGTTGCGTTTGCCGCAAACGAAAACTGCGCCGTTAGGCGCAGCTTCCATGTCGCTCGGAGATCGACGGGAGGCAAGCCTCCGATCGACAAACCGCCGCCGGGGTGTCCTTCTCAGGACTTGCTGGGAGCGTGGTTCGTGACGTAGTCGATAGCCTGCTGGACGGTCGTGATCTTTTCAGCTTCTTCGTCCGGGATCTCGCACTCGAACTCTTCTTCGAGAGCCATCACGAGCTCGACGGTGTCGAGCGAGTCGGCGCCGAGATCGTCTACGAACGAAGCGTTGTTGGTGACTTCGTCTTCCTTAACGCCAAGCTGCTCTACGACGATCTTCTTGACACGCTCTTCGTTGGTGCTCATGTTGCCTTTACCTCCCGAGGGAAAAATTCGGCGGCATTGTAGTCGCTAAGGCCGGAGCCCGCCAACACAACGCCGCCACGTAGATAACGCCCGACTTTTCTGGGCCAGGCGCGAAACAGCGATTGTCTCTCAAAAACGTGCCGGTGGCGACTGCCGCCGACGACGATCGTCAAGGCATGTACATACCGCCGTTGACATGGAGCGTCTCGCCGGTGATGTAGCGAGCCGCCGGCGAGGCCAGGAAGGCCACGGCCTGGGCGATATCGTCGGCGTCGCCCAGGTGCCCCAGGGCGATCCCGGCCAGGAGGCCGGCACGCTGCTCGTCCGGCAGGGCACGCGTCATGTCCGTATCGATGAAGCCCGGTGCGACGACGTTGACGGTGATGCCACGCGAGCCGATCTCGCGGGCCAGCGATTTGGAAAACGCGATGATGCCGGCCTTGGCGGCGGCGTAGTTGGTCTGCCCGGGGTTGCCCGTCAGGCCCACGACGGACGCGATGCTGATGATGCGGCCCTTGCGTGCCTTCATCATGCCGCGCATCACTGCCTTGGAGGTGCGGAACACCGAGGTGAGGTTGGTATCGATGATCGCGCTCCAGTCCTCCTCCTTCATGCGCATGAGCAGCTGGTCGCGGGTGATACCGGCGTTGTTCACCAGGACGGAGACCGTGCCGGCCTCCTTGCCGATGGCCTCGACCAGCGCCTCGATGGCCGCCGGATCGGTGACGTCCAGCACGCGGCCATGGCCGCCGTGGGGCTTCAGGCGCTCGCCGATGGCCTGCGCACCCGCTTCGCTGGTCGCCGTGCCGAACACGGTGGCGCCCTGCGCAGCGAGAAGGTCGGCAATGGCCGCGCCGATGCCCCGGCTGGCACCGGTGACGAGGGCGACTTCGCCCTTGAGGGTCTGGGTCATGGGAATGTCCTGTCGTACCTGGGAGGAGAGGGATGAGGGAACGGGGTCAGGCCTGTGCGGCGGCCAGCGCGGCATCCAGATCGGCCGGCGTGCCGAGCGGCCGGGCGTCCACCGACTTGTCGATGCGCTTGATCAACCCCGCCAGCACCTTGCCCGGCCCGCATTCGAGCGCCTGGGTGACGCCTGCGGCGGCCAGCGCCTGGACGCATTCGGTCCAGCGGACGGGAAGGTAAAGCTGGCGCATCAGGGCGCCGCGGATGGCCTCGACGGAGATGTGTACGGCGGCGTCGGCATTCTGCACCACCGGAATGACCGGCATGCGCCAGTCCAGGTCGGCCATCCGTTCGCCCAGGCGATCCGCCGCGTCGCGCATGAGCATGCAATGCGACGGCACCGACACGGCCAGCTTGACGGTCTTCTTCACGCCCAGTTCGGCCAGCCGCGCCAACGCGCGATCCACCGCGTCGGCATGGCCGGCGATGACAAGCTGGCCGGGCGAATTGAAATTGGCCGGGGCCACCACCTGGTCCTGGGCCACCTCCGCGCAGACCTGGGCGATCTGGGCATCGTCGCCACCGAGGATGGCGGCCATGGCACCGACACCGGCGGGCACGGCCGCCTGCATCAACCTGCCCCGCTCCGCGACCAGTGCGGCGGCATCCGTGAGCGACACGGCGCCCGCGGCGACCAACGCGCTGTACTCGCCCAGGCTGTGACCCGACAGCAAGGCCGGCATGGCGCCACCCTGCTTCACCCAGACACGCCAGAGGGCGACGCTGGCGGCCAGCAGCGCCGGCTGGGTGTTCTCGGTGCGGTTGAGACTTTCTTCCGGACCTTCCTGGCTGATCTGCCACAGGTCCACCCCCGCGCCGGCCGACGCCTCGTCGAACGTGGCGCGAACGTCGGGATGCGCGGCGGCGAGGTCGGCGAGCATGCCGATCGACTGCGATCCCTGACCGGGGAAGACGAAGGCGAGCGAGGCGCGGGTGGCGGTCATCGATGGGGTTTCCGGAGCGTCAAACCGCGAATGGTGCCAGCAACCCGGGGAGGAATGCACCATTCGCGGGCGTGTGGTGACGCCCCGCCCGTCAGTAGCGCAGCAGCGCCGATGCCCAGGTGAAGCCGCCGCCGAACGCTTCCAGCAGCAGGTTCTGCCCCCGCTTCACCTTGCCGGAGCGAATGGCGTAGTCGAGCGCGAGCGGCACCGAACCGGACGAGGTGTTGGCATGCTTGTCGACGGTCACGATGACGCGGTCCATCGACATGTTCAGGCGCTTGGCCGTCGCCTCGATGATGCGCAGGTTGGCCTGGTGGGGAATCAGCCAGTCCACTTCGTCCTCGGTCATGCCGGCATCGGCCAGCGTCTCGCCGACCAGGGCATCCAGGGTCTTGACGGCCACCTTGAAGACCTCGCGGCCCAGCATGGTGATACGCACGCCGTGGTTGGGGCCATCGGTGAAGCCGGCGGACACGCCCACGGGATTGAACAGCAGGTGCTTGAACCCGCCGTCGGCGCGCATGCGCGTGGTGTAGATGCCCGGCTCGTCGGACGCGTCGAGCACCACGGCACCCGCGCCGTCGCCGAAGAGGACGCAGCTTTCGCGCTCCGTCCAGTCGACCATGCGCGTGAGCGTTTCGGCACCGATCACCAGGGCCCTTTTCGCCTGGCCGCTGCGGATGAACGCGTTGGCCACGCCCAGCGCGTAGACGAAGCCCGAGCACGCCGCGTTGACGTCGAACGCGGCGCAGCCGTTCGCGCCCAGCCGATGCTGGACCAGGCAGGCCGTGGACGGAAAGATGAGGTCGGGCGTGGTGGTGCCGAGCACGATCAGGTCGATGTCCGCCGCCTTGACGCCGGCGGCCTCGAGCGCGCGTTGCGCGGCGAGGAAGGCCAGGTCGCCGGTGGTTTCACCATCCGCAGCGATGTGGCGCTCGGTGATACCCGTGCGGGTGCGAATCCATTCGTCGCTTGTATCGACGATTTTTTCGAGATCGGCATTGGTCAGCACTTTCTCGGGAAGCGCACTGCCGGTACCGATGATGCGGGCGTATTTCAGATCCGTATCCCCATCGTTATGTATGTCCTGCAACGCAAAACGGCGCGTTGCCGCGCCGCCTGCGTTCCGATCGCCCCCAGGGGGAGCGGATCAGTCTTCGACTTCAACCGCGCCGCGGGTGTCGATGACCTTCTTGCCACGGTAGAAGCCGTCCTTGGTCACGTGGTGACGCAGGTGGACTTCACCGCTGGTCGGGTCGGTCGACAGCTGCACGGTCGTGAGCGCATCGTGCGAACGACGCATGCCGCGGGTGGAAGGGGTCTTGCGGCTCTTGGCAACGGCCATGGCTAATCTCCAGCGAAATTACTTGATGAGTCCGCGGAGTGCCGCGAACGGGTTATCGGTTTTATCCTGCGAGGGTTCTTCTTCCTCGCCGGCTCCAAGCATGTCGTCGGGCAACTCGTAGTCCGGGTTGACCGGAACCAGGGGCAGCACCAACAGCAGTTCATCTTCGATCGTGGCACGGGGATCGAGCTTGCCGTCTTCTTCGACCAGCAAGGCCTCGTACCCCGGAGGAAGCCCGGCTTCCTCGTTCTCATGCACGATCAGCCCGAGACGTGTATCGACTTCGACCGTCAGCACGAAGGGCTCGAGCGAGCGCTGACAGATCAGGGTCAACGGCGCTGTTGCACGCACGGCTACGTATTTGCTGCCGAAGTCGTCGGTGCCGAAGTCCAGTTCGTAGGTTACGTCACCTTCGGTGGACGCAATGACCTCACCGAGGCGGGTGAACGCCGACACGGGAAGCTGACCCTGGAACGAACGCCGCGCACGAACTTCGCGCCAGGCGTCCACGGACGATGGCAAAGTCACGGACATAATCGGGAAATGGTAGGCATCAACACCCTTGAAGTCAACCGGTTAGACGATGCGGGGCGCGAGAACCACGGTTTTGCGCCGATGTACGGCTTTCGTGCAGACTTCCCACTGGCTGCCCCAGGCGGCGCGGATGCCCGCCGGGGCGAAAGAGGTCGCGTGTTTTCCTTTGCTTATTATGCACTTGCCGTCGTCGCAGCGCTAGCCATCGGTGGCTGCGCCTGGGTACTGCGGCACCAGCGCGTCCACCGCCGGCACGGCGCCCTGCAAAGCCTGATGGACAACGCCGACCGGCTGGAAGCCGACCTGAAGGATTGCCGCGACCGCCTCCAGCGCGCGCACGCCGTCATGTCGGTCAGCCCCGATGTGCCTGCCGCGGGCGAGGTCGAAGCCCAGCAGGCAGTGGACTCGGGCCTGCGCGCCCTGCTCCGGCAGCGCCTGTGGATTCGCGACCGCGGCGCCGAGGCCAGTCAGCGGGAGCTGGACGATGCCGTCGCGGCCCTGGTCCGGGCCAGGCACCAGCTGGAACCGCGGCTGCGCGCGCTGGACGACGCCCACGCGGCGCTGGACACCGCGGTTCGCGAACACATCCACAAGGACTTCTGACATGCCTTCCCCCGTCGTGCTTGCCTCCACCTCGCGCTATCGCGCGGCGATGCTGCGCCGACTGCTCGATCATTTCGACCAGGCCGCGCCGGGCACCGACGAAGCGGCGCATCCCGGCGAAGCGCCTGCGACACGCGCGGCACGGCTGGCCGAGGCCAAGGCACGCGCCGTGGCCGACCAGCGCCCCGGTGCCGTCGTGATCGGTTCGGACCAGGTGGCCGACCTGGACGGCACGGTGCTGGACAAACCCGGCAGTGCCGACAAAGCGCAGCAGCAGCTGGCGGCCAGTTCCGGCCGGGACGTGGTGTTCCATACCGCCGTCTGCGTGATCGACGCGACCGGCAAGGCGCTCACCCATATCGACGAGACACGGGTCACGTTCCGCACGCTGACCGCCGACACCATCGAACGCTACGTGGCCCGCGAGCAACCGCTCGACTGCGCGGGCAGCTTCAAGTGCGAAGGCCTGGGCATCGCGCTGTTCGAACGCATCGCCAATGACGATCCGACCGCGCTCGTGGGCCTGCCCCTGATCGCCACGGCGCGACTGCTGCGCGCGGCGGGAATCGCCCTGCCCTGACGGCGCCGTCGCCGAAGCTGCGCGACCTTCCCGACGCGTGCCATCAACCGCCGGCGCGGGCCGCGGCCTGCCACACCATGCAGGCATCGGTGTCGACCGGCCCGTGCGCGGGCACGGTCGCCCGATACAACGCGAAGCGGCGGCGCCCGTCGAACAGATCGCGCCGCGCGACCGCGTCGCCCATCGCAACGCGCGTGCACAGCGAACCCAGCCACGCGCGCCGCTCCCGCTCGCGCAGCGCGGTTTCGTCCACGACCAGCAGCAGCGGCGTACCCGCATGCGCGGCCAACCCCTTTTCGTCCAGGCCCCAGTCGGCCAGTTGCGGCGCACGGCCATGCTTGATGTTGAGCGGACTGTCCAGGCTGTAGACGGTGCGGTCGCGACCGAGCGCGAAACGCAGTTCCGCCGCCAGCATGAAATTGTCCGCCACCAGGATGGCGTCGGGATGCTCGTGCAGGAAGGGCGCCACGGCCGCGGACGATTCGCGCCAGCCGGTGAAGTTGGACGGAAACGCCTTCACCCCGGAAAGCGCACGGGCACCGGAGGGCGACGCGGCCAGCGCCAGGTAACCGAGGCCGATCGCCAGGCCCACGGCGGCCAGGCCGAAGGCCACGAAGGTCAATCGTCGGGCACGCCGCGACGCATCGCGCAGCAACAGCGGCAGGCCAGCACACAGCATTGCGTAGGCTGGCAACGGCCAGTGCGCGCGAAACCGCACGTCATCGGCAAACAGGCCGAGTCCGAAGTAGCCGAGAACGAAGGTTCCCGCCAGCACCGAGATCACGTCGAACGGCGCTTCGTCGCGACGGCGCCACGTCTGCCAAAGTGCCCACATCGCGACCACCCAGGCCAATGGCGTGCAGGCCACCGCCTGCTCCAGCGGCTGCACCAGCGCATCGGCATGGAACTGCCAGGGATTGCGCTCGACCAGCTGGAAAGCCAGTCCCGCGCCGTGTGATGCCGCGTTGTAGAGCAGCAGCGGCAGCAGGCCGATCGCCGCGATCGCCATGGCCAGCCACAGCCCGGGTCGCCGCCACTGCGTCCGGCCGCGGGGCGTCACCAGCAGGAACAGCAGCCCGCCGAGCATCGGCATCGCCGCACGGTAGTGGGTTGCCCAGGCGATGCCCAGACCGACGCCGAGCACCACCCAGTCACGAATACGGTTTTCCTCAAGCGCCGCGACCAGGCCCTGGGTGGCGAGCACGATGGCGAAGGTCAGCGGCACGTCCGGCAGCGCCAGTACGCCGAGTGAACCGATCAACGGCAGGCACAGGGCGAACGTTGCCGCCTGCCAGCACGCATGCTCGCCACCGTAGCGCCGCGCGATCGCGCCGACCTGCCACGGCAGCAGCGCACCGATGAGCAGGAACGGCAGGCGCAGCGGCAGAAGACCGTGGCCGAAGCAGGCCTCCGACACCGCGATCAGCCACGCGGTCAACGGCGGAAGATCGCTATAGCCCCAGGCGGGCGCGAGGCTTTCCTGCCAGTAGAAGGCTTCGTCACCAAAGGGCGACAGGGTGCATGCGATGACGAGCTTGCCCAGGCAGACGACGGTGAACAGCACCAGGAAGGCGCCTCGCCACGATCGCGCGGGCACCGCTACACTGAATCCGTCCTGCTTCGACAGGGCCCGCCCGGGGAGCTTACGCATCGATCATGTCCGCCACGCATCCGCTCAACGATGAAATGCTCCGCCACCGGCTCGACGCCGCGCTGGCCCAGGTCAATGGCGTGCTGCTGGGCAAGCCGCGCCAGGTCAAGCTTGCCTTCACCTGCCTGGTGGCCGGCGGGCACCTGCTGCTGGAAGACGTGCCGGGCGTGGGCAAGACCACGCTGGCACACGCCCTGGCCGCCACGTTCGATCTCGAATTCCAGCGCATACAGTTCACCAGCGACCTCCTGCCTTCCGACATTATCGGGGTCAGCGTGTACGAGCGCGAGACCGGCGAATTCCGCTTCCACCCCGGCCCGATCTTCACCAGCCTGCTGCTGGCCGACGAAATCAACCGGGCCACGCCCAAGTCGCAAAGCGCGCTGCTCGAGGCCATGGCCGAGGGACAGGTCACCGTCGACGGCGTGACACACGCCTTGCCACGGCCGTTCTTCGTCGTCGCCACGCAGAATCCGATCGACCTGGCAGGCACCTTTCCCCTGCCCGATTCGCAGCTGGACCGCTTCATGCTGCGCCTCAGCCTCGACTACCCCGACCCGGCCGCGGAACGCGCGCTGCTCACCGGCGAGGACCGCCGCGACATGATGGCGACCCTGCGCCCGCGACTGGACATCGCCGCCATCGACCAGTTGCATGCCGCGGCGCAGGCAATCAAGGTCACCGGCACCCTGCTCGACTACCTGCAGGCCCTGCTCAGCGCCAGCCGCAAGCATGGCGACGTGCGTGTCGGCCTGTCGCCGCGGGCAGGCCTGGCGTTGCTCGCCGCCGCACGCGCCTGGGCGATGCTGAGCGGGCGCGACTACGTCATTCCCGAAGACGTGCAGGCGGTGTTCGTGCCCATCGCGGCGCATCGACTGGTGCCGGGGCGTGGCGGCCAGCGCGAGGCGATCGCCCGCAGCATCCTGGCCGAGACCGCGGTGCCCTGATGCCGGATGGGGTGCAGCGACTCACCGCCTGGGCGGAGCGCCGCCTGCCTTCGCTCACGCGGCTACGCCCCCGCGAGCCGCTGCCGATCCAGTTGCACCGTCGGCGTATCTACATCCTGCCCACGGGCTTCGGCCTCGCGTTCGCCGCGCTGCTCGGCGTGATGCTCATCGGCGCGCTGAACTACGCCAACAATGCCGCCCTCCTGCTCACCTGCCTGGTGGGATCGGTGAGCGCGGGAAGCATGCTGGTGGCCTTTCGCGTACTCAACGGACTCACCATCGGCGGGCTGCGCGCCGGCTCCGCGCGCGCCGGCGAAACCCTGCGCGTGTTCCTCGACATTGGTGCTTCGCAGCGCGAGCGCATGGCGGTGCGCCTGGATGTGGAAGGCCACGAGCATGTCGTCGTCGTGCCGGCCGGCGGCAGCGTCACCGTCGAATTCGGCCTGCCGACGGCCTTTCGCGGGTGGCAGGCCGTGCCGCGCATGCGCCTGCACAGCCGCTGGCCGCTGGGCATGTTCCGCGTCTGGAGCTGGCTCCATCCGGATCGCGCCCTGCTGGTGTATCCGCGCGCCGAGGGCATGGGTCCGGCACCGTTCGAACCGCAGGGCGATGCCGATCGCGGACGACCACGGCCCGGCGACGAGCTGGCATCGTTGCGCGATTACCGTGCCGGCGATCCACGCCGCCTGATCGCCTGGAAGCCGAGTGCGCGCCACCACTCGCTGCTGGTGAAGGACATGGAGCAACCCGCGCCGCAGGAAGACTGGCGCCTGGACTGGGACAGCATGCACGGGCTGGACGACGAGACGCGCATCTCCCGACTGGCCCGCTGGGTGGACGAAGCACATGCCTCGGGCCGGCGCTGGAGCCTCAGGCTTCCGGACGGCTATTTCGATATCGCCCAGGGTGACGAGCACTACCATCGCTGCATGACGGCACTGGCGCTGCGCCCATGACCCGCTTCCGCCTGTCGCTGCGCGAGCGCCCCGCCAGCGAGCCACCGCTGACCCCGTGGTCGTTCGACCTGCTGTGCCTCACCATGGCCTTCGTCCTCGGCGTGCATGCGCCGCACCTGCCGTGGTGGCTGACGGCCGGCCTGGCCGTGATCCTGGTCGCGCGCTGGCAACAACGCCGTCGCGGCGGTCGCCACACGCCGAGCTGGATCAAGCTGCCGCTGATCGGCCTGCTACTGGCGTTGGTGATCCTCACCTACGGCAGCCTGTTCGGCCGCGAGCCGGGCAGCGCGTTCGCCGTAGGCCTGCTGGTGCTCAAGCTGCTGGAAAGCGAACGCCTGCGTGATGCGCGTGTCGGCGTGGCGTTCGCAGCGTTCGCCCTCATGAGCGCGCTGCTGTTCGACCAGGGCATCGTCGCCACGGCCATCGTGGCCGCCGGCGTCGTACCCGCGATGATGACGCTGCGTGCACTGGAAACGGCCGGACCGCGCGTTCCGTCCTGGCGCGTCGAACTCACCCCGGTACTGCTCGCGCTGCTGGTGTCGGTGCCGCTGGCGCTGTTCGCTTTCCTGTTCATTCCCCGCCTCAGCTCGCCCCTGTGGGGCGCGCCGACGATGGACCGCGCCACCACGGGACTGTCCGACCGCATGGCGCCGGGCGACATGGCCGAGGTGCTCACCGACGACACACCCGCCATGCGGGTGACCTTCGACGGCCCCACGCCGATCGCGTCGTCACGTTACTTCCGTGCCTTCACCATGACACGGTTCGACGGCCAGGCATGGAGCCCCGGGTTCGGCGGCCGCGACACCGGCACGCTGGAGGGCCAACCGCGTTTTCATTACCGGGTCACCCTGGAGCCGACGCGGGAGCGTGTCCTGCCCCTGCTCGACATGCCCCCGGACGCACCCACGGACGCCACGTTGCGCGGCGATCGCACGGCCGTGGCCAACCAGCGCCTGGAGAAGACCTACAACTACGAGGCGAGTGCCGTTGCCGACTACCGCCTCGACGCTGCCCTGGACCCCCTGGCCCGCCGCGCCACGTTGCAGTTGCCCGACCGCGTCGGCCCCCGCGCACGCGCCCAGGCCGCCGCGTGGGTGAGCCAGTACGGCGGCGATGCCCCGGCGATCGCCCGCGCGGCGCTGGCGATGTTCCACGATGGCGGCTTCCGCTACACGCTGGCCGCCGCGCCGCTGGGCCGCGATCGCATCGACGATTTCCTGTTCGGTACCCGCGAGGGCTACTGCGAGCATTACGCTTCCACCTTCACCTTCCTCATGCGCGCCGCAGGCATCCCGGCACGGGTCGTCACCGGTTACCAGGGCGGTTACTGGAACTCGCTCGGCCGCTATCTCCTGGTCCGCCGCGCCGACGCGCACGCCTGGACCGAATTGTGGATCGAGGGCCGCGGCTGGGTTCGCTTCGATCCGACCGGCGCCGTGCGTCCCGAACGCGTCACCCTGGGCGCCGCGGCGGCGGCCGCAGGGGACGGCGGTGGTGAGGGCCTGTTCGACGCCGCCTGGTGGCGCAACACACGCGATCGCTGGGATGTGGTCAACCAATGGTGGAACCAGGCCGTTAACGGCTTCGATTCGCTTCGTCAGCAAGGTTTGCTGCAGCCGTTCGGCATCCGCCGTGCGGAGGTGGGCGACCTTGCCCTGGTCCTCGCGGTCGGTTTCGCGGTGCTGGTGGTGGGTGCCCTGGGCTGGGCGCTGTTCCAGCGGCGTGAAGGCGATGCGCTGGATGCGTCGATGCAGCGGCTGCGGCGCAAACTCGCCAGGGCCGGTGTCTCCCGACGCGCGGGCGAGGGACCCAGGCATTTCCTGGCCCGGGCGGCCCGTGCGCTGCCGGAACACCGAAATGCCTTGGAAAGGTTGAGCGAGGTCTACTTGCGCTCGCGTTACGCCCATGACAAACCGCCGCCTGAACTGGTCACCGAATTCAGGCGCGGGGTGGACGAATTAAAGACGCGCCGCGTGGTCAAATAGGTCATGGTACCGGCTGTGCCCGGCACCCCTGGGAGATGTTTCATGTCCATGTTCAAACCGCTGGCCGTCGCGGCCGCGACCCTGGCCCTCGGCGCCTGCGCCACGGTGCCCCAGCCGCTGCAGGGCCAGTTCAACAACGTGTCCACCTCCGGCGCCCAGCAGGGCGGCGCACCCGGCGCCAAGGTGCGTTGGGGCGGCGAGATCATCAAGACCGAGCCGGGCCCGCAGCAGACCTGCTTCTTCGTGCTGTCGGAACCGCTCGACGCCGAGGCGCGCCCCACGGCCAGCAAGTCGGACAGCCAGGGTCGCTTCGTCGCCTGCCGCGACGGTTTCTACGATCCGGAAGTCTTCACCCGCGGTCGCGAGATCACTGTCACCGGCACCCTGCACGGCGCCGTGTCGCAGAAGGTCGGCGATTTCGACTACGCCTACCCGCGTGTCGAAGCCGACGTCGTCTACCTCTGGCCCAAACGCGTCCCGATCAACCGCGCCTACGGCCCGGGCTTCTACGACCCGTTCTGGGGTCCGGGCTTCGGCCCCGGTTTCGGCCCGTACGGCTACGGCCCATGGGGTGATCCGTTCTACTACCGCCCGCGCACCATCATCGTGCGCCCGCCGCCCCAGCCCCGCGCCCACTGATCCCCGGCTGGCGGCAAAAAAACCCGGTGCCGCAAGGCGCCGGGTTTTTTTATGCTCGCCCCGTAGGAGCGGACGATGTCCGCGATCTCCTCAGCCCAACCTCCGCGAACGACACCATGCGCCGCATCGGACACAACCCGATGCTCCAAACCCAAAAAGGCTCCCATGCTCCCCGACATCACCGAATCCCGCGCCGCCTGCCATTGCGGCACCGTCCGCTTCACGGTGAAACTCACCGACGGCCTGCGCACCGCGCGCCGCTGCAACTGTTCCTACTGCCGCATGCGCGGCGCCGTGGTCGTCTCCGCCAACCTCGACGGCATCACCATCGAACAGGGCGAGGACGCGTTGAGCGTCTACCAGTTCAACACCGGCACGGCCAAGCACTTCTTCTGCTCCAAGTGCGGCATCTACACCTTCCACCAGCGCCGGTCGAACACCACCCAGTACGGCATCAACGTCGCCTGCCTGGAAGGTATCAGCCCCTTCGACTTCGAGGATGTCCCCGTGCTGGACGGCGTCAACCATCCCGCCGACCACGGCCGGAAAACCGGCGAGCCCATCGCCCACCTCCGCTACATCCCCACCGTGTAGGAGCGGACGATGTCCGCGATCGCCCCTCCTGCATAATCCTCGGTAGGAGCGGACGATGTCCGCGATCCCCGCCAATCACATCGTCAGAAGAAGCGCCATGACCGAAACCATCTTTTCAAAAATCATCCGCCGCGAGATCCCCGCCGACGTCGTTTACGAAGACGACGACGTGCTGGCCTTCCGCGACCTCAACCCGCAGGCGCCGGTGCATGTGCTCTTCATCCCGAAGCGCGCCATCGCCACGCTGGACGATGCGACACCCGACGACGCGACTGTCCTCGGCAAGCTGTTGCTCGCCGCCGCGGCCTACGCGCGCGAACAGGGTTTCTCGAAGGACGGCTATCGCACCGTGATCAACACGAACGGGCACGGTGGGCAGACGGTGTTCCACATCCATGTGCACCTGCTGGCCGGGCGCCAGATGCAGTGGCCGCCGGGCTGAATCAGCCGACGGACTGCCGGCTGCCGAACGCGTGCGCCAGCGTGCCGCGATCGACGAACTCCAGTTCGCCGCCCAACGGCACGCCGTGGGCCAGACGCGTGGCACGGATGCCGGCGGCACGGGCCAGTTGGCCGATGTAATGCGCGGTCGCCTCGCCTTCCACGGTGGGGTTGGTGGCGATGATCATTTCCTCGATCTCGCCCTCGCCCAGCCGCTCCACCAGCAACGGCAGGCCGAGTTCGTCCGGACCCAGGCCGTCGAGGGGCGACAGGCGCCCCAGCAACACGAAGTAATGGCCCCGGAAGCCCGTCGCCTGTTCGATGGCGGCCAGATCGGACGGCGACTCCACGATGCACAGCACGTGCTTGTCGCGCGTGGGACTGGCGCACACGGAGCACACCGGCGTCTCGCTGAAGTTGCGGCAGCGCGTGCAGTTGCCCACGTCGCGCATGGCCGATTCCAGCGCCGAGGCCAGGCGCAGGCCGCCCTGCCGCTCGCGTTCGAGCAGATGGAAGGCCATGCGCTGGGCGCTCTTGGCGCCGACGCCCGGCAGGCAACGCAGGGCGTCGATCAGTTCGCCCAGCAGGCGGGACCCGTTACTCATCGCCGAAGGCCGATCAGAACGGCATCTTGAAGCCGGGGGGCAGGTTCAGCCCCGCGGTAACGCCGCCCAGCCGGTTGCGGCTGAGTTCGGCGATCTTGTTGACCGCGTCGTTGATGGCCGCAGCCACCAGGTCCTCGGCCATTTCCGGATCGTCGGCGAACGACTGCCGATCGATGTGCACCGCGCGCACTTCGTGGCCACCGCTCATGGTGACCGTGACCAACCCACCGCCGGCGGAACCGGTGACTTCCGTCTTGGCGAGTTCGTCCTGCGCACGCTTCATTTCATCCTGCATGCGCTGGGCTTGCTGCATCAGCTGACCGATTTGACCTTTCACGTTCCTGGCTCCACGGGTTTGATCGATTGGGGAATGACGCGCGCGTCGAAGTCGCGCTTGAGCGCCTGTACGAAGGGATCGGATTCCATCGAGGCCTCGGCGCGGGCCTGGGCATCGGTGGCGGCCTGCGCCCGGCGCTCCGCCGGGGTGCCGAGGTTGCCGCGATCGGCCACGAAGCGGAAGCGAATGCGCCGGCCCAGGGCCTGCGAGACTTTTTCTTCCATCTGGCTGGTCAACGGCTCGACGGCCAGGTGCATGTGCTGCGGCTGCAATGCGAGGACCATGCTCTCGCCGTCCACCTCGCGCAGCGAACAGTTCTGCGCCAGCTGCCCAATGGGACCGCGCAGGTGGGCGCGCTCCACCACCTCGTGCCAGTCCGGCAGGCCATCCGCACCGAGGGTGATGGGACGCGGCGGCTCAGCTGGCTCAGGCGTGGGCGGCGGCGCGGAATGACCGGCAGCGCGGGCGGGCTCCGGTGCGGCGGGTGCGGCGGGCCGCGGGGCTGCCGGAACCGCCGGTGCCGATGCCGATGCCGGACGCGCCGGCGGGGCTGAATGCGAGGTCGCGGCAGCACGCGACGGAGCAGACGCCTGCGTCGGCGCAACAGGCTGCGGTGCGTGACCTGCCGCGGCCCCCGGTGCGGGCGCCCGTGGCGCGGCGGCGCCGGCGGCCGTACGCGCCGGCGAACCCGAGACAGGCTGCCCGCCTTCGGCCGGCCGGAACGCGAACATGCGCAGCAGCGCCATCTCGAAGCCGATGCGTGCATCCGGCGCCATCGGCAGCTCACGACGGCCGGTGGTGGCGACCTGGTAGTAGAGCTGGACGTCCTCGGGCGCGATGCGCGCGGCGAGGTCGGCCAGGCCGGCGTCGCTTTCTTCCTCGCGGTACCCGGGCACCAGCTGGATCAGCTGGATACGGTGCAGCACCGTGGCGAAGTCGTCGAGCACGCCGGCGAAGTCCGGCGAGAACGAGGCGATGCGCTCGGCCTCGCCCATCAGGGTGGCACCGTCACCGGCGGCCAGCGCCTCGAGCACGCCCAGCACCTGGCCACGCTCGACGCTGCCGAGCATGGCGCGCACGTCGTCGGCGCGCACGGCGCCTCCGCCATAGGCGATAGCCTGGTCGAGCAGCGAGAGCCCGTCGCGCAACGAACCGTCCGCGCCGTGCGCGAGTTCGCCGATGGCGTCTTCTTCGTACTCGATGCCTTCGGCGCCGAGGATGTGGCGCATCTGCCCGGAGATCTGGTCCGGCAGCAGCCGCTTGAGGTTGAACTTCAGGCAGCGCGACAGCACCGTGACCGGCAGCTTCTGCGGGTCGGTGGTAGCGAGCAGGAACTTCACGTGCGGCGGCGGTTCTTCCAGCGTCTTCAGCAGCGCGTTGAACGCCGGCTTGGACAGCATGTGCACCTCATCCACCAGGTACACCTTGAAACGACCACGCGAGGGGGCGTACTGCGCGTTCTCGATCACTTCGCGTACGTCGTCCACGCCGGTGTTGCTGGCCGCATCGATCTCCAGCAGGTCGACGAAGCGGCCGGCGTCCACCGCGGTGCAGACCGAGCAGACGCCGCAGGGATCGGCCGATTCGCCACGCTCGCAGTTGAGCGACTTGGCGAAGATGCGGGCGATGGTGGTCTTGCCGACGCCGCGGGTGCCGGTGAAGAGGTAGGCATGGTGCATGCGGCCGGAGTCGAGCGCGTTGGTCAGCGCCCGGACCACATGCTCCTGGCCCACGAGTTCAGCGAACTTGCGGGGGCGCCACTTGCGTGCGAGGACCTGATAGGACATGCGTAGTACCTTGGGGCGACAGTGGATTGTGCCAAGGACACGCGTCGGGCGCACCCCAGCCCCGAAAAGGCGATGACCCTGCCAGCCACACCCCGGCGCCCGAGTCATCCGCTACCGTTGCTTCCTTCCGGACCTGGCGGAGTTTACGGACTATCGTCGCGGGGGGACCGACAGGGTCACCATAAGACTTACATTTGGCGGAGAGAGCGGGATTCGAACCCGCGATACCTTATTAGGGTATACACACTTTCCAGGCGTGCTCCTTCAACCACTCGGACACCTCTCCACACCGGTACATCCTCTTCCCCGGCATCCTGTCCGGCAAAGAAGCGGAAGGATAACGTTCCCGCCGCGGCGGGGCAAGTCTCAGCCGGCCGTGGGGTGGGGTGGCTCGGGCTGCGGCAGGGGCAGGCGTTCGCCGGGATGGGCGATACGGTAGCCCCGCGCGACCAGCACCTCGCCGTCGGCGGCGCTGCCGTAGTGGTAGAGCGCCATGCGCGAGCGGGCTTCGCCGGAGTATTCGCGCTCAAGGTCGTCCACGCCGGTGTGCGAGGGGTTGCCGACGACGCCGCAGTCGTGGGCGATCAGCTCGCCGCGCATGCCGTGCAGCGCGATCGCCTCCGGCACCGGCCGGGTATCGCCGGTGTAGACCAGGCTGCCGCGCAGGGCCAGGCCGTACGAGGTGCCCTGCACGTGGTGGCGGGTGGGAAACACGTCGAACCAGTGGCCTTCGTGCCAGAAGCCGCGGGTGCACGGGATGAGGTGGAATGCATCCCAGTAGTTGACGCCGCCTTCGGCCAGGGCGCCGGGGTAGTCGGCCACCCTGCCCTGCAGCCAGGGCAACAGGGCGGCGTGCAGGTAGACCTTCGTGCGCCCGCGCAGGGCCTCGTCGAACCACAGGCGGAAGAACAGTCGCTCCATGCCGGCCACGTGGTCCATGTGCACATGGGTGATGTAGAGGGCCGCCGGTGGTGCACCGTACGCCGCCACGTAACGATCGAGCGTGTCGGGACCGCAATCGACCAGCAGCAGCGGCGCGCCGTCACGCTCCACGACCACGGCGGAGGAGCCCAGCTCGACCGCGTGGGCGGCACCGGTGCCGAGGAAATGCAGGTTCCACGTCATGCGCCCAGGCTCCTTTCGTAGTGGTCCATCAAGGCCGGCCATAGCGTGGTGTCGAAGGTGTCTCCCGCGACGTCGCGTGCGCCCAGCTTGACCAGCGAGCGCTTCAGGCGATCCAGGTTGGCATGGCGCCAGCGACGGGACACGCCGCGCAGCCGGCCCCGGTCGAAATCGATGAGGTAGAGGCCGTCGGCCCCGACGAGGATGTTGTGTGCGTTGAGATCGGCGTGCCAGGCACCCTCGCGGTGGAAGCGCGCGATCAACGCACCGACCTGGCCGGCCAGCGCCGGGGTGAAGGCGCCTTGCTGCAGCTGCTCGGCCAGGGTGGACGCCCGCGGGATGCGCAGGGTCATCAGGTCGGCCGAATAACGCATGCCCTGGCGTACGAAACGGGCCGCCAGCGGCGGCGACACGGGCAGCCCGCGACGTTGCAGTTCCACCAGCAGGCGGAACTCGCGATCGCTGCGCGTGCGTCGGCGTCCGGTAAAAAGGTAGCGGTCGCCGAGCAGACGGGCCACCATACCGCCGCGCCGGTAATGCCGCAGCACGGCTTCACCGGCGGGCGTATCGACCACCGCCACGCCGCCGCGGCCGCCGGATTGCGTGCGCAGGGCGCCGCGCTCGCGCCAGTATTCGGGCGAGAACCACCGCGCGTCGACTTGAGGTGCACGGGTCGCGTCGAACAGAATCGTACCGTCCGCGCCCTCCTCCACTCGTTGCTCTTTCATTTCATCGGCCGCCCTTGCGCAGCCACTCATCCGGTGCTCCGATCGTGTCCAGTCTAACAAGCCGTCCGCTCCCGTCGGGGGATTCCAGCCTCTGCATCCTGCGCACCTCCGCCATTGGCGATGTCACGCACGTGGTGCCGCTGGTCCGCACCCTGCAGGAAAAGGCGCCATCCACGCGGCTGACCTGGCTGGTGGGCAAGCTGGAACGACGCCTGGTGGGCGACCTGTCCGGCGTGGAATTCATCACCTTCGACAAGGGCAAGGGCCGCGAGGGCCTGCGCGAGGTAAGGCAGGCGCTGGCCGGACGCCGCTTCGACGCGCTGCTACACATGCAGGTGGCGTTGCGTTCCAACCTGCTCAGCTTGGCGGTCAGCGCGGATCGGCGGATCGGCTACGACCGCGCGCGTTCGAAGGACCTGCACGGCCTGTTCATCCGCGAACGGATTCCGGCGCGCTCGGGGCAGCACGTGCTGGATGCGCTCGGCAGCTTCGTCGAGCCGCTGGGCCTGACGCAGACCGGGGTTCGCTGGGACATCCCGGTGCCGGACGACGCCAGGGTCTGGGCCGCGGAGCAGCTTCCGGGCGACACGCCGACCCTGCTGGTCAGCCCCATGTCGAGCCACGCGCTGCGCAACTGGCGCGTGGACCGCTATGCGGCATTGATCGACCATGCCATGGCACGCGGCCTGCGCGTGGCACTGGTCGGCGGGCCGTCGGAGGGCGAGCGGGCACTGGCGGATCGCATCCTCGCGGCCACCGCCTCGGCGCCGCTGGACCTGACCGGCAAGGACACGCTGAAACGTTTCATGGCCCTGCTGGAGCGCTCGGCCATGATCCTCACGCCGGACTCCGGCCCGATGCACATGGCCAACGCGGCCGGGGTGAAGGTGCTGGGGCTGCATGCCGCCAGCAACCCGCACCGCTCCGGTCCCTATTCCGATCGCCGCTGGTGCGTCGATCGCTACGATGCCGCCGCGCGTCGTTTCCTGGGCAAGCCGGCCGCCGAGCTGGCCTGGGGAACCAAGATCGAAAAGCCCGGCGTCATGGACCTCATCGAGGTGGACGACATGCGCGAGCGCTTCGAAGCCTGCGCGGCGTTCCTGCAACTGCCGTTGCGTTAAGCGCCGGTCTGCGGCGCGCGGTAATCCTGGTACGACTTCTCTTCGACCAGCGTGGAGCCCAGCTTCATGTTGATCTCGCGCTTGATCGCGGCGCGCTCGTCGTTCTCGATGTACACCGAACGCGCCAACTGGATGAACGCATCGTCGAACGCCTGCGCGCGCTCCTTCAGGCGAATGTCGTCCTCGATCTTCCACAGGCGCTGGTTGACGGCGAGAAGGCGCGCCTGCTCGTCGGTGATGTCGGTCTCGGAGGCCTTGTCGTTTTTCCACGTCGCGTCGAGCAGTTCCAGCTCGTTGCGCACGTTGGTCAGCTTGGCATCGTCCTGGATTTCCATGAGCTTGATCTGCAGGATCGTGATCTTGTCGATCAGCTCGCCATAAGAGACGGGGGTATGGATCAGGCTCATGGGCAAATCTCCGGTCTGTCAGGCGCCGGAGGTTAACAGTTTTACGCGTTGCCGGACGCCCCATACGTGGTCAGGCCTTCCACCAGGTGATCGTAGACGGCGCGCACGCGGCGACTGCGGCGCTGGTCTTCGTGCATGACCACCCACAGCCGCAGCGGCACCTCCAGCGTCTTCGGGAACAGGCGAACCAGCCCGTTGCGTCGCGCCAGCGGCACCTGGCAGAAACCGATGCCGAAGCCGGCGCGAATGGACGCCAGCGCCGCCAGGTCGTTGTCCGTGCGCAGCGCGAAGTGTTCGCGCGCGTAGGGGACATCGGCGGGACGCAGGGCCCGGATATACGGTTTTTCCTCGTCGTAGCCGATCAGCGCATGGCTGGCGATGTCCGCGACACGACGCGGGCGCCCGGCCACGGCGAAATAATCCGCATGACCGTAAAGCCCGATGGGGATGTCGGCGACGTGCCGTGCGACCAGGGCGTCCTGTTGGGGCACGGCGCTGCGCACGGCGATGTCGGCGTCGCGGCGCAGCAGGTTTTCCGTGCGGTTGGTGGTCGACAGCTCGATGACGATGCGTGGGTGCGCGCGCCGGAAACCGGCCAGCATCGGCGGCAGCACTTCCACCCCGATCACCTCGCTGGCGGTGATGCGGACCACACCCTGCAAGGTGTCGCGGCTGGCGGAGGCCGCGCGCCGCACGGACGCCGCCGCGGACGCCATGGCTTCCGCGTGCGGCAGCAGTTCCAGCGCGGCATCGGCGGGAAGCAGCCCGTGCGGCACGCGCGAGAACAGGTCCACGCCCAGGGCGCTTTCCAGCTCCCGGATGTGCCGGCCCAGGCTGGGCTGGGTCATACCCAGCGAACGCGCGGCCGCGGAAAGGCTTCCCTCGCGCATCACGGCGAGGAAAGAACGGAAAAGATCCCAGGCGGGTTCGCGGCTGGCCATACGTAAATGTATGGCACCCATGCGCCCTTATGCAATTTACGAATACCACGACAGCGCCGAGACTCGGTCCACCCCCTGGAGATACCGCCATGACCCGATCCCATCGCACTGCCCTAGTCCTCGGCGCCACCGGCGGCATCGGCGGGGAAACCGCCCGCGCGCTGGCCGCTGCCGGCTGGACCGTCAAGGCACTGACCCGCCACGCCGGCAAGGCCGAAGACGGCGCGCTCCACTGGATCCACGGCGATGCCATGAACGCGGACGACGTCCGCCGCGCCGCGCAGGGCACGCAGGCCATCGTGCATGCCGTCAACCCGCCGGGCTACAAGGGCTGGGAGCGCGTGGTGCTGCCGATGATCGATCACACCATCGCCGCCGCGCGCGCCGTCGGCGCGCGGATCGTGCTGCCGGGCTCGGTCTACAACTACGGTCCCGACACGTACCCCCTGATCGCCGAGGACGCGCCCCAGCATCCGCCCTCACGCAAGGGCGAGATCCGCGTGGCCGTGGAGGAACGCCTGGAGGCCGCGGCGCGCGAGGGAGTACGCAGCCTGGTCCTGCGCTGCGGCGATTTCTACGGGCCGCGCAGCGGCAACAACTGGCTGGCCCAGGGCATCCTCACGCCCGGCAAGCCGCTGCGCGACATCCGCTACCCCGGCGCACCGTCACTGCGCCACACCTGGGCCTACCTGCCGGACGTCGCCGCCACGCTCGTGGCGCTGCTGGAACGCGACGCCGAACTGGATACCTTCGCGCGCTTCCACTTCGGCGGCCATGTGCTCACGGGGTACACGCTGGCCGATGCGCTGAGGCAGGCGTCGGGTCGGGGTGAGTTGCCCCTGCGCCGTTTCCCGTGGTGGATGGCGACCCTGGTCGCGCCCTTCATGGAAACCATGCGCGAGGTGCGCAAGATGCGCTACCTGTGGGACGAGGAAATCCTGCTGGACGATGCACGCCTGCGTGCCTTCCTCGCGGACGTGCCGTGCACGGCACCGGAAACGGCCTTGCGCACGACGTTGCAGGGCATGGGCCTGATCGGCCCGTCGGTCACAGCGTAACCATCCCGAACGCATCCAGCAGCAACAGCACGTTCAGCCCCAGAACGACCAACGCAGCCAGCGCCGACAGCACCACCACCAGACGGCCGTTGCGGAACGCGCCCATGACGTCGTCCCGGCTGGTGAACCAGACCAGGGCGATCATGGGGAACGGTAGCGCGATGCTCAACGCCACCTGGCTGAGCACCAGGGCGCGGGTCGCGTCCACGCCGGCCAGCACCACCGCGAAACTGGGCAGCATGGTGATCGCGCGCCGCAGCCATATCGGAATGCGGAAATCGACGAAGCCCTGCATGATCATCTGCCCCGCCATGGTCCCCACCACGGAGCTGGAAAACCCTGAGGCGATCAGGGAAACCAGGAAGATGGTGGCGGCGGCACCGCCAAGCAGCGGGATCAGGGTTTGGTAGGCGGTTTCGATCTTTGCGACGTCGGGGTGGCTGCCGTGGAACGCGCCGGCCGCCATCACCACCATGGCCAGGTTGATCAGGCCTGCCAGGGTCAGTGCCAGGATCACTTCCAGGTTCGACAACCGGATGATCCGCGTCCGCTCCGCATCGTTCCTTGGCTGCACGCGGCGCTCGGTCAGGCCCGAGTGCAGGAACAGGGCATGCGGCATCACGGTCGCGCCGATAAGGCCCACGGCGATGGCGATGGCCGCGCTGTCGGGCAGGTTCGGCACGAAGATCTGCTGCCCCAGCGCTTTCCAGCCGACGGGCGCGATGAACAGTTCCACGAGGTACGACAAACCCACCACGCCCACCAGCGCGCCGATGGTCAGCTCAAGGCGACGGTAGCCCTTGCCTTCCAGCAGCAGCAACGCGTACGTGACCACGGCGGTAATCCCCATGCCGACAAGCAACGGCATGTGGAACAGCAGGCTGAGGCCGATCGCGCCGCCCAGGAACTCGGCCAGGTCCGTAGCCATGGCGGCCAGCTCGCTCACTACCCACATGACGTAGACCAGCGGCTTGGGCAAGCGGTCGCGGCACAGCTCGGCGAGGTTGCGACCGGTCACGATGCCCAGCTTGGCCGACAGGCTCTGGAACAGCATGGCGACCAGGTTCGCTAGCAGCACCACCCACAGCAGCGCATAACCGTAGCGTGCGCCCGCCTGGATATTGGTCGCGAAGTTGCCCGGGTCGATATAGGCCACCGACACCACCATCGCGGGCCCGGCGAACGGCAGCAGCGCGGAGAGCCCGCGGCGGCGCCCCGACAGCACGTCGACCATGGCCGGGTCGCGTGGCGGTGTTTTCACTTGGTCTAGCATGCGATCGCGATCGTTCCGTCCGGACATCCCATGCCGTTATACCCCGCGGCCCGGACGGCGACCACGCGCGCCGGACCGCATCACGGCACCCAGCACGACGCCCGCGGCGAACAGGGAGCCGGCCACCGCCGCCGGAGGGATGCGGGTACGCGGGGTGCGCGAGGCGCGGGCCAGCGCCGCGGCCCGCGAGTCCTTCGGCTTGACCTCGGCAGGCGCGGCCTCGATCTCCACCGCGTGGGGGCTGGGGCGGATCGGCTTGCCACGTGCGTCGGCCACGCCGCGGGTCAGCTCGGCGCCGAGCAGCACGATGATCGACGAGTAATAGGTCCAGGTCAGCAGCACCACGAAGGCGCCGGCGGGGCCGTATGCGCCGCCCACGTCGGAATACTGGATGTACAGGCCGATGACGTACTTGCCTGCCAGGAACAGCGCCGTGGTGAGTACCGCACCGATAAGCGCCTCGCTCCAGTCAATCAGCGCATCCGGCAGCACCTTGTACATCGCGCCGAAGGCCGCCACGAACACGATCACGGAGATCCCGTATTCCACGGCGCTCCACGCCGTCGAGTCGCCGCGGATCATCGTCTGGATGATGGCGCTGACGATGAACGAGACGATCATCATGAACGCCATGCCGCCCAGCAGCGCGAAGGCCCGGCCGCGCGCGCGCAACCAAGCGCCGACGGCTTCGCCCGGCCGGGGCTTCACCCGCCAGACCCGGTCCAGCGTGCCCTGCAACTGGGCGAACACCGCCGAGGCGGCGAACAGGGTCACGCCCAGGCCGACGATGCCGGCGATGTCGCTCAGGCGCGGATGTGCTTTCGCACTGGTGATCACGCTGTCGATGGCGCCCGCGGCGCGGCTGCCGACCACGGACGACAGCGTCTGGGTCAGCTGATCGCGCCATTCCGGATGCAGCACCGAAATCACCCACATCAGCAGGAGCAGGAGGGGGGCGAACGACAAAGCGGCGTAGAACGCCAGCGCCGCCGCACGTGTCATCAACTCATCGTCGCTGAAGCCGTCCACCGCGGAAACGATGGTGCGCTTGATAGCTCCGCCGGTCATGCCCTGCCTCCTGATCGATCCAATGGCCTTGATACAGCGTGGAACATGGAGCGCACGTGATGTGAACCCGGCCCGCTGCCCCTAGAATCGCCGCATGCCGCTCAACCTGCTCATTGCCGACGATCACCCGATGTTCCGTGGCGCCCTGCTGCACGCGCTGGCCGAGCCCCTGCGGGGCGGTCGCGCGCTGGAGGCGGCCAGCCACAGCGCGATGGAGGCGGTGCTTGCCGCTGGCGAGCCGGTCGACCTGGTGCTGCTGGACCTGACCATGCCGGGGGCCATGGGCTTCTCGTCGCTGCTTTGGCTTCGCGGTGAGCATCCGGAGGTGCCTGTGCTGGTGGTGTCGTCCAACGACCATCCGCGCAACGTGCGCCGCGCGCAACAGTTCGGCGCGGCGGGTTTCGTCTCCAAATCCGCACCGGCCGAGGTGTTGCGCGCGGCGGTCGCGGAGGTGATGCAGGGGGGCACCGCCTTCGTCGGCGCACGTGCCGACCGCAGCGACGACGATGCCCGCCTGGCCGCGCGACTGGCCCGGCTCACGCCGGCGCAGTTCCGCGTGCTGATGCTGATGGCCGAGGGCCTGCTCAACAAGCAGATCGCCGCCGAGCTGGGCCTGGCGGAGAACACCGTGAAGATTCACGTGACCGCCGTGCTGTCGAAGCTGGAATGCCGCTCGCGCACGCAGGCCGCGGTGCTGGTGCGATCGCTGGATGTCGACGAAGGCGTCGACGGCTCCCACCCGGGTTAGCCGGACACCATCAGCATGCGGCTCATGACCGCGCGCAGGCGCGCCGGGGCAAGGGGTCGCGTGAGGTAACGCACACCGACCGCGGCCGCACGCTCCACATCCGCTGCCGAGGGCGCCTCCGCGATGAGCAGCGTGGGCGGCATGCCGCCCCAGCGTGCGCCGAGGGCCAGGCGCAGTGCCTCACCCGTCATGCCGTCGATCGGGTCCTCCAGCAGGAGGATCGCGGGCACCGCGTCGGTTTCCGCGTGGCGCATCGCCTCGCTCGCGCTGGCCGCGGCCGCCACCTCGCAGCCCCACGACGCCAGCAGCCGCGTCGTGGCCTGTCGTGTCACGCCGTCGGCATCCAGCAGCATGACCCGGGCACCGGCGAACGGCGATTCGTCCTCCGCGCCGGCGGCCGTCGCTGTCGTCGCGGAAGGGCCCTGCCATAACGGCACGGTGATGGAGAACACGCTGCCCTTGCCCGGACGCGAGCGTACCGCCACCGGCGCGCCCAGCAGCCGCCCGATCCGGTCGACGATCGACAGCCCCAGGCCCGCGCTGCGCCGCTCGCGGTCCACGCCGTTGTCCAGGCGCAGGAACTCGTCGAAGATCGCCCGGGTTTTCGCCTCCGGGATGCCAAGCCCCGTGTCCCAAACCTCGATGCGCACCGCGTCGCCTTGCCGGCGCGCTCCGATCAGCACGCCGCCACGCGGTGTGTAATGGATCGCGTTGGACAGGAAATTCTGCAGCACGCGGCGAAGCAGCAAGGCGTCGCTTCGCACGACGGCCCGACCGGTGACGCAGCGCAGCCGCAGGCCGTGCGATGCCGCCAGCACCCCGAACTGCTTCGCCAGGTCGGCCAGTAGCGATGCCAGCGACACGGCGGCAAAGCGCGGCTCGACCGCGCCCCCTTCCAGCCGCGACACGTCCAGCAGGCTGGCCAGCAATTCGTCCTGCGTGTCCAGGGCGCTGCGGACGCGCTCCACCAGCTCGCGCTCCGCGGCGTCGAGGCGCCCCGCCGCCAGCGCGCCGACGAACAGCCGTGCCGCATTGAGCGGCTGCAGCAGGTCGTGGACGGCGGCGGCGACGAAACGGGTCTTGGAGCGATTGGCCCGTTCCGCTTCCGCCTTGGCGTCGTGCAGGTCGCGCGTGCGCTCGTCCACCCGGCGTTCCAGGCTGGTCGCCAGCGACCGCAGTTCGCGCGCGGCGGCCTTGTACGCCGTGATGTCGGCATAACTGGTGACGAAGCCACCGTCCGGCAGCGGATTGCCGCGTATTTCCAGGGTGGTGCCGTCGGGCCGCTCGCGCTCGTACATGTGCGGGCTGCCGGCACGCAGGTAATCCAGCCGGCGGCGGATCGCCTCCTCCGGATCGCCCGGGCCCAGCAAGCCGCGCCGTGCGTTGAAACGGAACAAGTCCTCGATAGGCCGCCCCACGCGCATGTATTCCTCGGGGAACCCGAAGATCTCCCGGTAGCGCGTGTTCCACGCGACCAGCCGCAGCGACGCGTCGATCACGCTCACGCCCTGCGGCAGGTGTTCCAGGTTGCCGTCGGCGCCCTGGGTGGCCTCGTGCGCCGCGGCCACCACGCTGTCTTGCGCGGAGCGCAGCGCGGCGGCGTGATGCGCCACCATGCGCTCGAGCTCCTCGCGGCTGCGCTGGCGCAGCCGGGCCAGGCGCAGCCGCTGCTGCAGGAACAGCCCGAACAGGACGATCGGAAGCCACACCGCCAGCACCACCAGCACGGCGTCGCGCGCAGCGGTCATGGCCGGGCGGGCGTCAGCCAGCAGGTGCAGGGTCCAGCCCTGCTGAGGCAGGGCCAGGCTGGCCCAGACCACCTCGCCGTCGAGCGACGGCGAGATCACCCTGACGCGTCGCGCGTCCGCGCCTGCCTCGCCCAGGGTAACGGTGCGCATCGGCACGAGCGCGCGATCGCCGTACTGGCGGGTGGCGCGGATCGCGTCCGCATCTCGCGGAGATAATGCCTGCAGTGGCCGATACAACCACGAGGCATCGCGGTTGGTCAGGAAGACCACCCCATAACGGTCAGCCAGCAGCACGGTGTCGTCGTCGCGAGCCCAGTCGTGACGCACGTCGTCCAGGGTGATCTTCACCACGATCACACCGACATGCCGGCCCTGCTCGTCGTCGACGGCACGCGCGATGAAATAGCCGGCCACGCCCGTGGACACACCCATCGCATAAAAGGTGGCGTGCCCCTCCCGCATCGCCTCCTGGAAATACGGTCGGAACCGATAGTCCAGGCCGACGTTGCTTGTGGGGGTATCCCAGTTGTTGGCCGCGACGGCCCGGCCGTGCCGATCCAGCAACGTGAGCGTCGACGCATGCACGGCGCCGTTGGCCTGGGCAAGCTTGCGATTGAGCGCCAGGGTCGGCAGGGGCCCGCCAGTGTCCGACAGCGCCGCGCGCAGGGCCGGATCCAGCGCCAGCACGTCCGGCAGCACGGTGAACCGGTCGATCAGGCGTTGCACCGCCAGCGCGTGCAGTTCGAGACGATCCGCCGACTGGGCGGCGGTGACCGCCAGCGCGCGATGCCACGCCCACCACCCGCCCATGGCCGCGGTGCCGGCGATGACCAGCGCCAGCGCACACACGGGGAACAGGCGGACGAGGCGCACTCGGGACATGACCGCGATGGTCGCACAGCCGCGGGGAGCCTAGCCGGAATGTGCTATGGGCCGATCGGGACGCGCGGGCTACAAGGGTGCATCCGCCCCTCCGGGGCAGCCTACGGTATCGCGTCATGTCCCTGCAGCAGTCCGTTCCCGTCGCCGCTCCCCGGCCCTGGTATCGCCAGACCTACGCGCAGGTGCTGGTCGCCATCGCCCTCGGTGCCGTGCTGGGTCACTACTGGCCGGCCTTCGCCGAGTCGCTCAAGCCACTGGGCGACGCCTTCATCAAGCTGGTGAAGATGATCATCGCGCCGGTGATCTTCCTCACCGTGGTCACCGGCATCGCCGGCATGCCTCATCTCAACGCGGTCGGCCGCGTGGTGCTGAAGGCGATGCTCTACTTCCTCGTCTTCTCGACCCTGGCGCTCATCGTCGGCATGGTCGTGGCCAACGTGGTGCAACCGGGCGCGGGCCTGAACATCGATCCCGCCACCCTGTCGACGAAGGAGATCGCCACCTACACCACCAAGGCCCACGACATCTCGCTGACCGCCTTCCTGCTGGACATCATTCCGGACACCGTGGTGGGCGCGTTCACCTCGGGCAATATCCTGCAGGTGCTGCTGTTCGCCGTGCTGTTCGGCATCTCGCTGACACTGGCCGGCGAGCGCGGCAGGCCCGTGGTGTCGTTTTTCGAAGCCCTGACCGCGCCCGTCTTCACGCTGGTGCACCTGCTCATGAAAGCCGCACCCATCGGTGCCTTCGGCGCCATCGCCTTCACCATCGGCCGCTACGGCATCGAGTCGCTGTCCAACCTGCTGTTCCTCGTCGCCACCTTCTACGGCACGGCCATCCTGTTCGTGGTGGTGGTGCTGGGCACCGTGGCAAAGTGCGCGGGGTTCTCCATCTTCCGCCTGATGCGCTACCTGAAGGCCGAACTGCTGCTGGTGCTGGGCACCTCGTCCTCGGAAGCGGCCCTGCCCTCGCTGATGGAGAAGATGGAGCGCGCGGGCTGCGACAAGTCGGTGGTCGGCCTGGTGGTGCCCACCGGGTACTCGTTCAACCTGGACGGCACCAACATCTACATGACGCTGGCCGCGCTGTTCATCGCGCAAGCGACCAACACACCGCTCACCCTCGGCGAACAGGTGACCCTGCTGCTGGTGGCCATGGTCAGCTCCAAGGGAGCGGCGGGCGTGACCGGCGCCGGCTTCGTCACGCTGGCGGCCACGCTCTCCGTGGTGCCCTCGCTGCCCGTGGCGGGCATGGCGCTGATCCTGGGCGTGGACCGTTTCATGAGCGAATGCCGCTCGCTGACCAACTTCATCGGCAATGCGGTGGCCACCGTCGTCGTCGCGCGCTGGGAGGGAGCACTGGACCGGGAGGCGCTGGATGCGGCGCTGTCGCCGGAAGCGTCGAACTACGTCACCCGGACTGACCTGGCCGGGTGACGTAGTCGCCGGTCACTTGAAAGTGCAGGCTTCGCTCGTCGACTGCGTGCAGGTTTCCTTCCCCGCGGCGACGCTTTTCCACGCCTTGGCGTTCGCCGGCGACACCGCGTTGCCTTCCATGTCGAGACTCATGCGGAGGCTGTTGCCGTCCGTGGCCTTGTAGTCACACGACGCCCAGTGTTTATCCTTGCTGTTGACCAGCGAGGCACCGGCAAAGGACAACCCCTCCAAGTGAAGTTTCGCGTCGTCGTATTGCGAGACCTCACCCTTCCAGGTGTGAGCGCCGGACACGGCCTCATAGGCAATATCGCCATCCTTCGTCTCGCCGTTCTGCCTGATCGACCCGGCAGCCGGGCAGGACATATCCGCGGCGGCGGCGTGGGTGGCCCAGGCGGTCATGGCGATGGCCATCGCCAGCGAAACCGTCATCGTCTTCGTGCTGCTCATTGCACACTCCCTATGCGCCTTGCGGCTGGTGATCCACCTTAACGCCACACAGGGACGGCGGACGTTCTCGGGCAAAACGTACACCTCGCCACATTGGCTTGGCTAACATGGCCTTGACGCTTGCCTTCCGTAAAAGGGCAACGATTTCTTCGGCCCCAGATGAACGGCTCCCTAGCCCGGGAAGCGCGTCATGCCTCCGCGCACTCAAGACATGGTCCGGGCCGCCGATGTCATGAGGAACGCCCCGAGGCCACCTGCCTTCCATGCCTGTCCAGCACGCCCGCCACACCAACCTGCGCGCCGTCCTCGCCCAACTGGACCGGGAAGGCATCGCCGGCTTTCCCGACCAGGCCGAGTACCTCGGTAGCGTCACCTCCGGACACCTGGCCGCCATGGTGAATGGCGACCCGATCGAGACGCTGTTTTCCGAACATGTGGAGTGGGCACTGCACCGCCGACGCGGCTGGATGGACGAGTTGCACGACGACGATCCGCTCGACGGGTGAGCCGGCTGGATTCAGTTTCAAGCGGCTGTATCACCATCGCTTCACGCCCGGCTGGCAACCCTCGCTTCCTCAAAGTCGAGGTCACCCATGGAAAGCTTCCCGCCGGAGCTGCTGCACCTCGCCTTGCAGAGCGCCGACCTGGGCATCTGGCAGCTCGATCTGCGATCGGATGAGGAAACGCTGCGCTCGCTACGACACGACCAGATGTTCGGCTACGAGGTACTCCAGCCGCGCTGGAGCCTGGCGATAGCGCTGGAGCACGTGCTCGAGGACGACCGCGAAATGTTCTCCGCCGCCTTCCGCAGCGCCCTTGTCGAGGGCACCCTGCGTTGCGAGGTCCGCGTGAAATGGCCCGACGGGTCCATCCACTGGATCGCGCCGCTGGGCCGCACGGAGTTCGGGACGGACGGCCAACCGCTGCGGATATGTGGCGTGGTGGCCGATGTCACCACACGCCGGCAACTGGAAGCCCAGGCGCTGCAAAAGAACAAGATGGTCGCCATCGGCGAGTTGACCGCCGGCATCGCGCACGATTTCAACAACGTCCTGCAAGGGCTGGCCGGTTCGTTCGACTTGCTCAACGTCTTTATCGCCAAGGGCAGGCTCGACGAATGTGGGCGCCTGGCCGCCCGCGGTGGCGAGCTCGTCGACCGCGCTGCCCGCATGACGCACCGGCTGCTCGCCTTTTCGCGACGCGCACCGCTCAATCCACGGCCGGTCGACCTCGGACGACGCCTGCCTGCCATCGCCGCGCTGTTGCGCCCCGGCCCGGGCCAGGAGGGCCGTGTGGAGGTATCGGTCGAGCCGGCATTGCCCGAGGTGCACGTCGACGACGCGCAACTCGAAGTCGCCCTGTTGAACCTGCTGTTCAATGCGCGCGATGCCTCGCACGTCAACGGTCGTATCCAGCTGCGCGCGCGGCGCACCGTCGTTCCGGGCGACCTGCATGAAAGCCTGCCCTTGTCCGGCAAGCACGGGTTCGCGTTGATCGAGGTCACCGACTCGGGCGTCGGCATTCCCCAGGACAGCCTGGAACGCATCTTCGAGCCGTTCTTCACGACCAAGCCGCAAGGCGCCGGTACCGGACTGGGGCTATCGCAGGTGCATGGCTACGTGCACCAGTCCGGTGGCGCCATCGACGTTGCCAGCGTGATCGGCGTCGGCACGCGCGTGCGCATCTGGCTGCCGCTGGCGTCCGACGAAAGCGCGACCGCCGGCACGTCATATCTCACCGAAACCGCGTCGCGTCCGTCCCGCCGGGCCGTGGTGCTCCTGGTGGACGACGAGGCGCACGTGCGCGAGCCCCTGGCGGAACTGCTACGCGAAGCGGGCCACGACGTGACGTCCGTGGCGGACGCGCAAACGGCGATGGCCACGTTGGCCACGCGCATGGACTGGGATCTGGTGGTGAGCGACATCGGCCTGGAAGGACCGACCGACGGCTGCGAGCTGGCACGACAGTGCCATGACCGCCTGCCCGGCATGCCGGTGCTGCTCATCACCGGCTACGCCGGCGACGACCTGGACACGCGACTGCCAGGCGACACCGCCGTGCTGGTCAAGCCCTTCACGGCGAGGTATTTCATGCGTGCGATCGACAACTGTCTCGGTGCGACGGCCGATGGAAGACCACGATAAGGACGACCCGTTCCATGAGTCGCGCGGCTGGCCTTATCCATCCGTTCAATCGTTCGATGACGGCACGCATCGCTGCCAGCAGGCCAGACCGTTAACGCTTCGCTTCAAGCGCGGCGACGGCGTTTCGGCCCATGGCCCATACCTGCTCCAGTGCCTGCTGCATGCGCGGATACACCGCGTCGTGCCGGCCCACCTGGACGGTGTCGCCGCGATGGTCGACGACCTCGAACGAGCCTACGTAACCTGGCCCCTCGGGCGCCGGCTCGGTATGGAGTATGCAGCGGTAGTTGCTGTACATCGTACAAATGTACACCATTCACCCACTTTCTGCATCCCCATCAGGCTCGCGGACCGTCACGTCCGAAACGTTTCCCAGCTCCCGTCCGCACGCTCGATCTTGACGATGGCGGCGCCGCCGGCATTCTCGATCATCCGCGCGTGTTCGGCCGCAAATGCCACCGCCGCATGCTCCGTCTCGACTTCCTTCTCGGGGCGGCCGTCCGATCGCACCCGCCAGCGTCCGCGGACCGTTGCCGGCGGCGCAATATAGATGACCACCTCACTCAAGGTGCTCACATGTTCGCTCATAGCGCGCTCCGTATTTCGTGCAGAAACGGGCGCCGCACAGGGCGCCCGCGCGGTTCGTCTCACGCTGCCTTTTCGGCCTTTGCCTGCGTCGAGAGGCGCTCGCTCAACATGGTGAGCTTTTCGTCCGCGGCTTTCTCTTCCGCAAGAGTTTCAAGCAGAAGCGGAACAGCATCCTTGTAGCCAAGCTGCTTGGCCATGGCGGCAAGGGTGCCGTACGACGCGATCTCGTAGTGCTCGACCTTGTTCCCACCACCGATCAGCGCCGCGTCGCGCAGCGGGCCCGCCTCTACCGTTTCGATGACTTCCTTGCCCTCTTCCACCAGACCTTCCATGGCGGCACATTTGATGCGCTTGAGGCGAATATCGAGTAATTCAACGATCTGGTCGATGCGCTCTACCTGACCCTGGGTTTCTTCCAGATGGGACGTGAAAGCTTCCTTGAGTTCGGGTGCCGTCGAGGCACGAGCCATGCGCGGCAGGGACTTGGTCAGCTGCTTTTCGGCGCTGTAGATGTCGGACAGTTCGTGAATGAAGAGTTCTTCGATGGTCTTGATCGTCATGGGGGCTTTCCCGTTGGGATGAGCCTCCAACGTACTCCGCAAGTTGTCACGAAGGACTCGGTTCGCGGTGAAGAAAAAGGTTTCAGCGTCGTCGCACGGAAGGCCCGGACAGCCCCAGCAGGTGCCGCGTAGACGGAAAGCGCCGAAGCAGCCCATGCTCGGCCAGAAGCACCAGCACCATCGTGACGCCCAGCAGGGGCAGCAGCAGTCCCAGCACGACAAGCAGCGCGACGATCAACCGGGGGTACCGCGCGCCCGCGTGTGCCGGCGGCGCACCCAGCGTGCCTGCGGGACGACGCCGCCACCACAGCACGACGGCGCTGGTGGACAGCGTCAACAGGCCAAGCGCCGTCACTACGCCGAGTAACTGATTGAGCGGCGCGAACAGCTGTCCCTCGTGGATAGCCACGCCGTAGCCGATCAGCCGATCCAGCAAGGGGTGATCGGCGAAGGCGGTGCGGCGGGTTACCGTCCCGGTGGCGGCGTCCAGGACGACATCCACGCGCTGTGGCCGATTCTGCGTGTCGGACCGGGCCGTCCAGTTCGGCTTGAGTTTTGAAGGTGGCGCGATCAGCACCGGTGGCGGAAGGGCAAGGGCAGCCACCGTCGGCACCAGTCGGTCGATCGCCCCATAGTCGGGACCACCGCCCATCGGCATGTCCATCGCCATGCCGTGATGCATCGCGTGTTCATCGGCAATCGGTGTGTTGGCGGCGCGATTCGTCGCCCGTTCGGCCGCGCTGCCGAGCGTCCAGTCGGGCGCCGCGGCAGAGGCGGCGTAGGCCTGTCGCACCGTTTGCAACATGCCGCCCCAGGATTTGCTCCAGGGAAGTCCTGACACGAGCAGGAACAACGCCATCAGCGAAATCCAGCATCCCGTGACCGCGTGGAGGTCACGCCAGAACACGCGGCCACCGGCATTCAAGCGCGGCACAAGCGTGCCCATGACGCGACCGCCGCGCGGCCACCAGAGGTAAAGACCGGACAGCAACATCAGTATCGTCCACGACGCCGCCAGCTCCACCAGCATCGAGCCCTTCGTCCCCAGCAGCAGTTCGCCGTGCAGGTAGAAGATCACCCGCATGAACCGATCGTCCTCGCCGACCACGCCAAGCACTTTCGCGCTGGAGGGGTCGACGAACACACGGGTGACATGGGCGCCCTTCCCCACCAGCACCCGGGTCGCGGCCGTGGGGCTGGACGGCAGCTCGTAGGCGTTGAGTACCGTACCGGGCACCGCCGCTAGTGCTGCCGCTATTTGTGCCGAGGCCGGCCGGGCCGGGCCGTCGGTGACATGCGCGTACTGCCTTTCCAGAAACGGTTCGATCTGCGGCTTGAACAGGTAGATCATGCCGGTGGTGGCCAGCCAGACGATGAACGGCAGGCAGAACAGCCCGGCATAGAAATGCCAGCGCCAGATGAGGCGGTAGGTGGCGCGGGACGATGATGTCGCTGCGTGGGTCATCGGAGAGTTCGGTTGACGGATCAGAAGTTGATGCTGGCAAGCAGCTTGCCCTGCCAGTGCGGCACCAGCTGGTTGCCGTTGACATGCTGGAAGACGGGTCGCTCCACATCCGCGTAGAGGCGGAACGCGCGGACTTTCAACTCCACCGCCGGGGAAACGAGCACGCGCTCGTAGCCGCTGTCGCCCGGTGCGGCGTTGAGGCCATGGTCCTTGGCGCGCAAGGACACCAGCGCCTGGACGATCGGCGTGACCTGCGCGCCGCCCGCGAACGTCCACCCTGCAGGGTAGATCCCGAACGCGCTGTCCAGCTCCGTGCCGGGGCGATAGCCTGCCCGCGTGTTCATCGCCTGGTCCAGCTGTGTCTGCGCAAAACCGCCCCAGGAGCCGGTACCGAAGTAGGTCTGGTGATAGCCACCCAGAAGGATATCCGTCGTGCCCGTGCCGATGGCCGTATCCCGGTCGAAGCCCTTGTAACGCCAGTCGCCGGTGGCGAGCTTGAGACCGAAGACCAGCCCCGACGACATATCGCCCGAAAAGCCCGTATACATCCCCATGATGCGGATGTCGCCCAGCGCGGCGTGATCGTGGCTGCCCACCACACCCGTGTCATCGTCCGTGGTCGTGAAGTGCCGTGCCGTATAGGGCACTTCGACCTGGAGGCCCCATGCCCGGCTGAACATGTGCTGCCACCCGGCCAGGTAGAACTCGCTGCGGATGTGCTTGTCGTCGTTCTGCCCCGCGGGTGCGGACGAACTACCCGCCCAGTTCCGCGGCTGGTCCAGGTAACTGTATTGAAGGGAAAGCGTGTTCCTGGCGCCGTTGGGCAGCAAGCCCCCCGTGCCGACATCGAAAATACCGCAGCCACACGCACAGGCATGTGCGGAGAGCGAGCCCAGCGAAAGGGAAACGACGAGCGCAGCCGAAAGCGCGCGGGTCAGGCAAGATCTGTACATAACCGGAAACCCCAGCAAGGCGCATGGGCGCCTGCAGCGAACGAGGAAGACGCCGTACAGCGACGGCGGGCCGAATCGTCAACCGCGGGCGCTGGGGGGACCGCGCGGAAGCGTGGCGCCGGGAGGCAGCGCGTGAGCCCATGCCATCGTCGGGAGACTGCGGGTCGCTGTCGCGGCCGCCACGGGAACGGACAGGACCACCGACGCCGTCGGGACCAGCGGCTGCTGCGCGGCGAGCGCGCAATAACCGCAGGCCTCACCGTGATGCAGCGGATCGGGCTTGTCCGGGTGCGGATCGCTCGGCCCCTGACCGGTACACCAGGCACCCAGGTCGAGCCAGGACGCCTCGACGGTGAGGGCCCGGGACACGGACGGCGCCACGAGGTTCAGGCACAGCGCGGCGAATGCCAGCCATGCAAACCACCTGCGTTGCGATGCCCGTGAAAACACCTCGGAACTCCCGAACCCTGGACCCATATCCAGATCATGGCATAGTTCGCCGGCCCAGCGTTTACGACGGATGCGTGGATGCGCTGGCGGTTCGCGCGTCGCCTCCGGATCCGTGCACGCTTTTCATGACTCGGGCACGTCGGTGGTCGAATGGTCCCGTTGCCTGCGCCGATAGGCCGGCCATTCCCCCAGGCGAAGATCTTCCGGCACGTGACGCACATGCTTGGCGCGGCCCAGGCGCTGTGCGTGATAAATGCCCGTATGCCCCGAGAACAGGTAGCTCGCCACGCAGGCGATGGCCGCAAAAGGTGCGATCGCCGGACCGAACAGTTCGATGGCCATCACCGTGGTGGCCAACGGGGTGTTGGCCGCGCCTGCGAACACGGCGACGAAACCCAGGCCCGCCAGCATGGCAAACGGAAGATGCAGCAGCGGCGCCAGGCTGTTGCCCAGGGTGGCGCCGATGAAGAACAACGGTGTGACTTCGCCGCCTTTGAATCCGGCCCCCAGCGAGGCCACCGTATAGCCGAACTTCCCCACGCTGTCCCACCACGGCAGGGGGTGATCGAACGCCGCGACGATCGTCGGAATGCCCAGGCCGATATAAGCCTGCGTATGAAGCACGTAGACCGATCCGGCGATGACCGCGCCACCCACGAAGGGTCGCAACGGCGGATAACCGACCAGCCGTTTCATCAGCGCCCCCATCCCATGAGTCGCCTTGGCGAACAGCAGGCCGACCAAGCCGAAGGCGATGCCGGCGACGATAACCGCAGCCACGGACCAGGCCGTCAGCGGGGCGACGGTACCCACGACATACACGGTGTGGTGAACGCCCCAGGCCAGGCACACATGGTCCGCGACGATCGCCGCGATGACGCAAGGAAACAGCGCGTCGTAACGCAGGCGGCCGATCGCCAGCACTTCCAGCCCGAATAGCGCCCCGGCAAGCGGGGTACCGAAGACGGCGGCAAAGCCGGCGCTCATGCCAGCCATCAGCAGCACCCGGCGATCCTCCGGCCGCAGTCGGCACAGCACCGTGACCTGATCCGCCAGGGCACCACCCATCTGCACGGCGGTGCCTTCGCGCCCGACCGAGGCCCCGAACAGATGCGACACCACCGTGCCGATGAAGACCAGCGGCACCATGCGGCGCGGGATCACCTTCCGGGGGTCGTGGATCTCGTCGATGATCAGGTTGTTGCCGGCCTCCACCGGCTTTCCCAGCCGGTCATAGGCCCAGCCCACGACCAAGCCGGCGACGGGCAGCAGCACCATGATCCAGGGCGTGGCTTCACGCGTCCGCGTGGCCCAGTCCAGACTGAGCAGGAACCCGGCCGAGGCCGTGCCGGCCAGCACGGCGGCGGCACAGGCGAGCAACAGCCATTTGCCGATATAAGGGAAGAGTTCCCATTGTTCGAGGGAGCGAAAGGCGCGCATCGGGCGTCCAGATCGGAGGAAACCACCTGGGCGGGGCTGCGGCACGCGTGCCTACATCCCCGGGAAACCCAGGACATGTAGGCATCATCAGCCCCCGAGGGGGCGGTTCGCGGAGGAATGCCATCTCCGTGGTGGGGAGCGTAAGTGGCGCCTGCGGCGGCGTCAACCGTGTGTGCCGGAGTCACGCAAGGCGCCAGGCCCGTATCGTTTCGCGGAGCGGGCCCTGGCAAGAACCATCAAATGGCGGGCCGGCATCCCCCGTATCATTCGCCGATACCACGGGGAAAGGGACATGGCCGCCGTCCAACGCGCAGTCTGGTACATCGAAAGTCATTCGGGCGACGAACTCTCGCTGGGTGATGTCGCGGATGCTGCAGGGGTATCGGCCTTTCACCTTGCACGCCTCTTCCGTGCCGCCACGGGCTGGTCCGTCGCCCGCTATATCCGCGTGCGTCGACTGAGCCAGGCCGCCGCCGATCTTGCCGCGGGTGCACCGAACATCCTTCCTGTCGCTTTGTCATCCGGCTACGGCTCGCATGAAGCGTTCACCCGCGCGTTCCGCGATGCATTCGGGTTGCCGCCAGAGGACGTGCGCAAGCGCGGTCACGTCGAGGGGCTCGCGACACTCGCCCCCATGCGTGTGATGGAAGAGCCGGTGGGCCCGGCGCCGATGCTGCGCACGGAAGAGATCGGCCCGCTGCTGCTGACCGGCATCGACGCGTCTTACCTGTCCAGCGACACGGCGGGCATCCCATCGCAGTGGCAGCGCCTGCACACCGAACAATCGCTCGGTACATGCCAGTACACCTATGGCGTGTGCCGCACGACGGATGACGAAGGCCGGCTGGATTATCTTGCCGGCTACGAGGTCGATAACGTCGGCCAGGCACCCCGCGGATATCGGCGGCTGCGCCTGCCCCGCCAGCGGTACGTCGTTGCCCGTCATGCAGGCCACATCGGCTCCATCCCCCGTACCTGGCGGGCCTTGCTAAGCGACTGGCTCCCCGCCGCGGGCTTCGTCCCGATCGATGCCCCCGACTTCGAACGCTACGACGCCTTGTTCAATCCGGCGACCGGTTACGGCGGCGTCGATATCTGTATCCCCGTGGAAGGAGTGAGTCGCACATGCTGAAAGCGAGCTTGATACGCAGCGTCGCCGCACTGGGGCTTTCGATCCTGGGGGGACAAGCCATAGCCGCCGTGGGCGAAACCCACCGATCCACGACCACGCCCACTGCCGCACTGCGCCATGCCGACGGATCGTCGGCCGTGGCCATCACCGTGTGGTATCCGGCCGATGAGGGTGCCCGTGAAACGCCTCTGGTCATCGGGCCGGCCGACGCCCCGCTGTTCGTGACGGGACGCGCCGCCGCGGAGGCGCCGCTGGCGAAGGGGCGCTATCCCGTGGTGCTGCTTTCGCACGGCTTCGGCGGCACGGCCCGCATGATGGCCTGGTTCGGCACGGCACTCGCCCGCGCAGGCTTCGTCGTCATCGCCGTGGACCACCCGGGAAGCAACGGACGCGAGCCGATCACGGCGAATGGCGCCGCATGGTGGTGGGAGCGCGCAGAGGACCTGAAGGCCGCCTGGAACACGGTCAAGGCCGACCCCGAACTGTCACCGCACATCGACGGCACGCGCCTTGGCGTCGCGGGCTTCTCGGCCGGCGGATTCGCTGCGCTCGTCGCGGGTGGCGCGCGCGTGGATGTTCGACACTTCGCCGACTTCTGCCAGAAGCACCCCGACGATGGCGTGTGCGCACCCCAGCTCGAAGCGCCCGACCTGACGGCACGCGACATCGGCGCCTGGTTGAAGGATCCGGACATGCAGGCGCGCTTCAAGGATGCCGCCGGTGACCATGCCGTGCCGGGCGTACGTGCCGTCTTCGTCATGGCGCCTGCGATCGTGCAGGCCCTGGCCACGGATTCACTTCGCCGCATGCCGGTGCCCGTGTCGATCCTCGTGGGTACCGCGGACACCGTGGCGCCCGCGGCAACCAATGCCGATGTGGTGGCGACGTTGGTTCCTGGGGCGAAGGAACAACGTCTGCAGGGTGCGACCCACTACGACTTCCTGGGCAACTGCCAGCCGGCCGCGACGAAGGTCGTGCCGCAGTGCGCAAAGGCAACGCATCAGGACCAGGCGCACGCTGCGGCGATAGCTCAGGCGATTGCGGTGTTTCGAGGGGCGCTTCGGTAGGCTTGGCTCGGTCGAAGAAGCCGCGCAGATAACTATTCACGCTTGACCTGAGGCGGTCGTGGCTTAGAGTGAAAATCCCCCACAGGAGCAAACGTTATGGACGGTCTGATGGCGGATCTCGTCGGCTTGGAGGTCGAACTCCATACGCCTATGACTCGCAGGGACCGCGCGCGTCTGGGCGAGCTCTTGCACGATGATTTTCGAGAGATCGGTCGTTCCGGGGCAACGTATGGTCGGCAGGAAGTGCTCTCATCCCTTCCGGATGATTTATCCGAGGCAACGATCAAGGCCGACCGGTTTCGAGCGGAGCTTCAGTGCGACAGTCTAGTTTTGCTGACCTATCGAACCGTCCGCATCGGGGAAGATGGTGCTGTCGCCGCACACACACTGCGGAGTTCACTGTGGCAACGGTCAGGCGACCGGTGGCAAATGCGATTCCATCAGGGAACTCCGACGACTCCCTTCGATCTGGACACCGCCTGAGCGTGCGAATGTCATCAGTTGGGAACCAGTAGCTCATCCGGGACCAAGAGTTCGTCGACGTTACGTATTCCCACCTCGTGGTTCGGACGCACACCCAGCACCTCCCCCGTCACACGCTGCACCACCGAATGGTCCTGCTCGATTGGCGTCTTTGTCCGCTTATCGATGGCCGGCATGTCCGGCCGCGGGATAAAGAGCAGATGCCCCTGGTAACTGCGTACCTCGATGCCCGCGGCATAGTGGATAGGGCCGACGTCGAGGGCGTGGTCGAGTACACCGGACCACGTCACCACATCGCCGTGAGGACCGTTCAGGCGCATGCTCAGCGGCCGCAGGTCAAGGCCCAGAAGCCGGGTGGCCGCATCGTCAGACGCCACGTCCCATTCCCCCTCCTTCGTGGAAAACACCTTGACAGGTCCCGGCCAGACGATGCCACCGATGGTGCTGCCCGGTGCCAGCATGCAGCTTTCCAGGCGCCACTTTGACAAGGTGAAGTGAGCACCGAAGGGAAAGCGGAACTCGACCTTGCCGGGCTCGCATCGCCAGCCTTGCACGTCCGCCGCGGCCATCGTCTCCACCGTCGCATTGCCATGGCCTTGCCACAACGCCAGACGTCGCACGCGCATCCCCAGGATGCTTCCCGGCGCCCGATCGAACTCGGCGTGCTTGAGGCTTTGCATGCCATACGGCATGGGATCGCCGCTCAGGTCGTTGAAGGGTTTCAGGTATTCGAGATAGACCTGCGTGCCCGCCGGCAGCACCAGCTCGCCCAGCACTTCCTCGTGGTCCAGACGCGGATGGTGTGCGCGCTCGTCGAGCCACGCCTCGCCCACGATGGTGACGACGGGCGCGCTGACGACCGCCAGGCCGACGACCAGCACGCCGAACCGCCAACGCCGTGCGAGCATGTAGCGCCTGAAACGCGGAATCAGGAAAGCCAGCAGGCAGACGATCAACAGCCCAAGCGAAACCAGGGACACCATGAAGATCATGGAGCCGATCAGCATGGCCTGCATATTCATGGGGATCATGGATGTTGTTGTAGACCTCACGACAGGAAGCGCAGGATAATTCACACATGAGAAATACGCAGAACACATGAAATCCTCAGGCCTGCGGAAGTACGCGATATGGCTCGCCGCGGTCAGCTATAGCGGCGTCAGCAACGCCGCCACGCTGCCGCAGGGTTGGGCCATCGTGCCATGCGCTACCGAGGACATCGACGGCGGTCTGCCTAAAGCGCTGCAGTCGCCGCAATTGGCGAAGGATGGGCAACGGCTCGACGAGGTAGACATCGTCGTCGCCCTGCCGTTTGACCAGGTCTTGCCGATGGTCGTCGCTGCACTGAAACACCTGGGCCCCTTGCATGAGGAAGCCGGACGAAACCCGTTGTCCAGGATGGATGACGCGTGGGGCGACGTGCTGTTGACGCGGCGCCCCGATCTCGTAAAAGACCTCGTGCGCCGATTCGACCTGCCCAGGCTGGAACAGGACGTTCGCGACGGCGCACTGGTGGCGTCGGAGATTCCCGATCGCATGGCCCGGATGGAGCGATCCATGCGCTTTCGATCGGACAGTGAGCGCATGGCTCTGTTGACCGAACAGTTCGCGTACTGGAGCGGCAGCGCCGAACGCAGTCACGGTGCCTTGGGCCGCAGCACCAGTATCGCCATCGCCAACGTGACGCAGCTCGACGCTGTGCTCGGTCACCCCGCCACGGCGGTTCATCTGACGCGGAATGACGACTACCCAAATCCCAGGGGCGGGATCATAGGCCAGATGCGCAATGCGGCCGGTCTGAACATTTTCAGTCCGGGCCCGCCGAAGCGCCTGCACCGCAGCAGCGTGCCGGAGGACCTGTTCGGCCCGGTCTTCGACGCGTTGAGCACGCTGCCCCACGCCGACGTGGAGCTTGGCTTGAGTGCGGAGCATTGGCGAGCACCCTCCCCGCCCGGCCCCGCGCCGACCGAGCCGAAGCTCACGGCGCCGGACGCCCACGCGGAGGTGCTCGAAGCGCAAGCGATCGTGTCGTTCAAGGCCATGAATGACTTCGCGGTGCTCGCCGACGGCAGCGTCTTGCTCGTTCGCCGTTATCCGCAAGCACTGCTTCACTGGTCGCCTCATGCCAGCGGCGAGCCGCGGGAGCTGTGGACGCCGTCGACATTTTTCACCAAGTGGCTGTTGTCGCGCGAGGCGAATGGGCAAGCCGCGTACATGACGGCCGATGGGCTCGTCATGCGCTTCGACGCGACGACCGGGTCGCTGGCGAAGCATCCCATGGCATTCGACACCGCGACCGAGCCGGATGACGGGTACATGAGCTACTTCCACGACGGCCATGGCGTGCCGTTGACGTACCGCCACGACTATCGCGCAGGCCGCGATACGCTCGATGTATGGCAAGCGGTCGCGCCACCGATGGCCGATGGCACGCGCTGGCCATACACGCTGCGTTTTGCCTCCCCCCGCCAGGACATGATGAAAGGTTCCATGCGCGGTAACGGGCAGATCAAGCCGGTGCGCTGGGACGGCGCAATGGCCAATACATGGGTCGAAGACGTCTACGGGCTGACCGAACTCGATGGCAAGACGGGCCGCGTGCGGCGCGTCGTGACCTTGCCGCGTCGCTTCGGCGAGGTGGACCCCACCGACGATACCGGCATGGCGCAGTGGACACCGGAGCCCTTCGGCTCCGTCAAGGGCGGCTGGATCGCGGTCGGCTTCGTGCTGATGGAAGGGAAGACGCGCCATCCCGGCGTGCATGTCGTCGACGTCGCCAGTGGCAAGCTGCGCTACTCGCTGACCTTGCCCGGGCAGGATTCACTGGGAACAGCGGTCGGCTCGCCCGACGGTCACCGGCTGGCCCTTGGCCCCGGTACCGGCAAGACCGTTGCAGTGCTATGGAACCTGGATAGCGGCCGCTCGCTCACGCTGCAAGCGGACGCTGCGGGATGCCGGGGGCTTACGCAACTCCAGTGGAGCCCGTCCGGGCAGCGTCTGTGGGGACGCTGCGAGAACGGACTTGTCGCCTGGGACGTGCCTTCCGACGGGTGAAGGCACCTCGCGTCACGTTCAGGGACGTGTCGCCCCACTCTCGGCTTATCGCGTCAGAAACTCGGCTTGCTGGCATGCGACGCTTCGATAAATTGTATGCGTGCATCGGACCAGGCCGGGTCCGTTAGCGTCATGTGGACCTGGCTGAGCGTGAGCACGGCCTGAGGGGTCACGCTGCATCCCATGCCCGCATTGCGACTGGGATTAACACACCATTGCATCGGCAGCTTATTGGGTGCGTTGGACTGCTCGCCATATTTCTCCAAGGCCGCTTTAGCCATGGCCTGAGAGTTCTGCGTGGACCAGGGCAGCTCGTAATCGATCTGCGAGACGACAAGAGGGCGTGCCTTATCGACCGGAACCCGGCCCTCAAAATGAACCGTCACCTTGGCCCCGTCTTTCTCGTAAGCCACATAACTGGGCAGCTTTGTATGAGTGACCGGATTTTCACCGGGATAGGGATCTTGCTTGATATCGGAAGATGCAGCATGAAAATGCGCAGCCAGCGCCGTGCGCGCTTCGTTGAAATCCATGCCGGTTTTAACGCCCGCCACGTCCAGCGTGCGCGCATCGACTGACCGATGCGCATCGGCGGCGTGAGCGGCCGACAGCGAGGCACCGCCTGCCGCACAAAGGCAAAAAATAGCTACATGCTTCAACATCCTTTTCCATTTCCTCTTGTACCGGACCATTGGATTTTTCAGCCCGAACGACTTGCCATGGATGTCCCGGACGTACTTCCCATGACATCTATCGCGCGAAGTACGTCGTCGCAACGTCATCAGATCTAGCCCGCAAGAATAGCCATAACGGCTTGGCGATGTCTTGGTAAAACTAGTACTCCCATTGCGGGTAAGCCGATGCGCGTGTGCGATCTGTTGCGCGCCGAGGGCTTCACCGCCTCGATCACGCTACCGCATGACGGCTGCCAGACGGCCGGTCTTGAAGGGTTAACTGCCGATCAGCACGGCCGCATCCGGGCTTCTCGCACGCGCCGCATCCGTCATCCGCGACATGGCCTCGGCAATAAATCTCTGTTCGGCTTCGGAGGTTGGGAAAAGGCGGCGAGGAAGGACCATGGCGCTGCTCTGGACCAGAAACACCCAGTATTTGCGGGTTTGAAAGAGATCCGTGACGCAACGCCAATTGGCGGTCATCTTCAGGTCGCCCAAATCATAGACTAGCGCCTCAGGGGTTAAGCGAAGCGTGAGCGGCTGCTCGTATGCCTGACCTCGCGTAGCAAGAGCCTTCCGCATGGAAGAGCTGGCCAGTCTTTGGATTATCAGCAAGCCCACCCAAGCGCCAATGAAGGCGAACTCGACCGACATCGCGGCCGCGGTCCATGATCCCGACACCCATCCCCCGACAGGGATGCCGATCACCAACATACAGATCAACAGGACCAGTTTCATCTGCCGTGGTGATACGCCTCTTCGACCCTTGATATAGGCCATGGCGCTAATGGATTCACCGGCCGTCATATCTCCTGTTACTTCCATTCTGGTTCCTTCAAGCAGCTTTGGGCGACACTGGCGTGACTGCGTTTGAGCGGTCGTTAGGACGCAGTGCGAGTGAAATGCACGCAGCACCGAGTAACAACCGAAGACGAGATCATACGACGCAGGTGAATATAGGAGAAATTGATTGGACTTGCATTTACAAGAGCGTAAGCCTATCGATTTACCGGCTTTTCGTGCCGAAACCGGGCGTACCCGATGCCTTTGTTGGTTGGGGCGTCTTCGGTTGTAACCGAGCCGTGGCATGCTTGGCCTTTCGTTGATGATCGGTCGGGTCGTGCTCATGGGTCTGCCTGGGAAAACATCATGACGCCGTCCGCCATCGATCCCGGCACGATTTCCGCGCGGCTCGATCGACTGCCGGCCACGCGGTCGATCTGGAAGCTGGTGGTGCTGTTGAGCCTGGGTTTCTTTTTCGAGCTGTACGACCTTCTCTACACCGGGTATGTCGCGCCGGGACTGGTCAAAGGCGGCCTGCTGACATCGACGACGCAAGGCCTGTTCGGCACCACGGGTGTAGCGAGTTTCATTGCCGCACTGTTTGCCGGGCTGTTCGTCGGTACCCTTGCGTGCGGTTTCCTCGCCGACCGTTTCGGGCGGCGCGCGATCTTCACCTATTCGTTGCTGTGGTACACGCTGGCGAATGTCGTGATGGCGTTCCAGCACACCGCCTACGGCCTCAATCTCTGGCGGTTCATCGCGGGCGTGGGAATCGGCGTCGAGCTGGTCACGATCGGCACCTATATCTGCGAACTGGTGCCGAAGCACGTTCGCGGCCGCGCGTTCGCCTGCGAACAAGCCATCGGCTTCACTGCGGTACCTGTGGTCGCCTTCCTGTCGTACCTGCTGGTGCCGCGTGCCCCGTTCGGAATCGACGGCTGGCGTTGGGTCGTGCTGATCGGCGCGCATGGTGCGCTGTTCGTCTGGTGGATTCGCCGGGCCTTACCGGAGAGCCCCCGATGGCTCGCGCAGCAAGGGCGATTCGACGAAGCAGACCGTGTCATGCGCACGCTCGAAGCAAGGGTCGAAGCGGAGGCAGGGTATCCCTTGCCTCCGCCCGCGCCCGCCTTGCCGATACGTGCGCAGGGGCGTTTCGCCGATCTGTGGGTCACGCCGTACCGGCGTCGCACGCTGATGCTGGCGACCTTCAACGTGTTCCAGACCATCGGGTTCTATGGCTTCGCCAACTGGGTGCCGACGCTGCTGGTCAAACAGGGCATCACCGTCACGACGAGCCTGATGTACTCGACGCTGATCGCGCTCGCCGCGCCGGTCGGACCGTTGATCGGTCTGTTCGTCGCCGACCGTTTCGAACGAAAAACGGTCATCGTGCTGATGGCCGCGGCAAGCATCGTCTGCGGCCTGTGGTTCAGCCAGGCGGCCGGGGCGGTGCTGCTCGTGAGCCTCGGTATCTGCCTGACGCTCGCCAACAACATCATGTCGTACAGCTATCACGCGTATCAGTCCGAGCTTTTCCCGACGAGCATCCGCGCGCGCGCCGTCGGGTTCGTGTATTCGTGGAGCCGCTTCTCGGGGATTTTCACGGCTTTCCTGATCGCCGCGGTCCTTGGGCAATTCGGCACGGTCGGCGTGTTCGTGCTTATCGCGGGCGCGATGGCGGTCGTCATCCTGGTTATCGGCCTGATGGGACGACGCACCCTTGGCATCCCGCTCGAAGCGATTTCCCAGTAGCTATTGTCGCCCCCCCGTTAGTTAGGGCCAACCATAACCCGAGGCGGCCGGATCATTTGCTGCCTGAACTCGGCAGGCGTCAACCCACCAAGGCTGTCGTGGGGTATCTCGCGGTTGTAGTCGGTCAACGGAAGTCGCATCCGCTACTGCCGGCGGAGCGCGACGCGCGCGCTCAGATGCTGGCCGCACTGAAGGCACTACACCTCGACGTTGAACCACTGCATCCGGATCTAGGTCGCCCGGCAGGGGCCTGCCGCATGCCTACGAAGCGACGTTACCGGACGCGTTCCCGCCGCGAGACTATCGATCCAGTCCACTGGGCGATCCTCAACGATGCGCATCACCGGAGGATGCCAACCCCTTCGCGCTGCTCGATGGCAACGACTACAAAGCGATGCTCCCGCTCTGGATGGAGCATCGAAAAGAGGTACTGGCCGACTGGATCGCAGCGAATCCGGGGACACGACCGTCGTTGAGGTGTAAGTACGATGCACCACGGCTCGACGCTAGCGCGCTGGGGCTTTGGTCGCGCACGGTGATGGCGCCGCGCTTGATCGAGTTACGCCGCAAGCTACGCGGCGAAGGGGAACCGCTGCACGAGGTCCTGAACTACGTGCCCGCGCACGACTACGGCATCCCGGCGTGGTGCGGCAATCCCGCCGACACGCCAACGTTCGAACCTCAGCGCACCTACCTGAAGCGTCACGGCTTGCTTCTCCCGGCAGACCGCGCCCCATCGACGAGCCGTTTCCGCATCCGTTGCGCGTGGAGCCCTCGGAGCGATGGAAGTGGGTGCAAAATCAGCTCCGGTATCGTAATGATTGAGGTCGCCCGGCGGCGCTTGGTCAATCCCGACATACAACTCAGCACCTCAGTTCTATCACTTCTAGAGCCTTTGTGGTGCCGAGCAGTAGTGGTTAACACCCTCTCATGTCGTGAGACGACTCCATCAGAAGCCAGATACCTTCAGATCTCGCGCATCAACACGAGCGGACGATCACGGACGTTCACGGTCGCTCATAGAAGCTCACAGACTGTCATTCGTGAACATTCTTACTTGTTTACGCAAGCTGTTGATACATCACAATTTGTGATGATCATAATTAAGTCATTCAGACACAAATAACAATCTGTTAACTTTATTTACGCGTCATGCCTTGCATTTCTTCCTGACGCCGTGCCACCATATGGCATCGGCCGCTCTCTTGCATGGGTACTGGCCGCTACGTCACAATGCGTTGCCGGCCATTATCTCGCAAGATGAAGGAGTACGTCATGAGCGAAAAGAGCATTAAGCCGCCGTACTCAACTTATCGAAGCTTTACCGGCCTCATAGACGAGCTGCGCAGCCATGACGTGATGCCGGGAGTTATAGATCGCAGCTTTCTTAGCAAGCGTTCAGGGTCAGAACAGTCCGCTCTAATCGCGACGCTTAAGTGGTTCGGGCTCACAGACGAGAATGGCGCGCCCACTGATCTCCTGCTCGACTTTGTCGTGGCCGACGAAGAAAAGTCTAAGTCGCTATTCAGTGAAATGGTCCGCACGTCCTATAGCGCCGTAACTGATGGCACCTTTTCACTTAAAAGCGCCACGACGAACATGCTCGCGGAGAAGTTCCGCGAGTACGAGATCAGTGGCTCTACGCTATCAAAGTCGATCAGCTTTTTTCTTTCCGCCACGAAAGACGCAGGCATCACGGTCAGCCCTCATGCGAAGGCTCCCGCCGCTCCAGCTAGCGCGGGAGGTAAGCGGAGGACCAAATCGTCAGCCAGTAAAGTCCCCGTTCCACCCCTCCCCCCCGCAAACCCACACGACGCCACGAGGCCGAAGCCGCCTAGGGACGACATGGTGAAGATCCCGATTCCGATCTTCGGCGGTCAGGATGGCGTGATCTACCTACCTGGGCAGATGACGGAGAAGCAGTGGGACCGAGTGATCAAGATGACGGAATTTATCTTGAAGAACTATCGCGACACTATGGGAGATGAGGCTACTGCCGACGAGGAGGACGTCTCATGACATTAGACCGTGGCCGCTCGCTGATGCTTACCGCCGCGAGAGGCCCAGATAAAGCAACGCCCCAACTCAAATACCCCGTCGCAAAACAGGCTTGAGTTGAGGCGCTAGGTAGGCAAACGCTGGTGAGATTCGTTCGGTGTTGATAGTCGCCTCGGGAAAGGTGAGTACCAACGAGTTCCGAACGACCTAGCCAGCATCACGGCAAGGTGGTCGAGGGCGTCCCTCTACCGGTTACCGCGGCCCATATAACGATGGGAAGTATACCCCCAACGACCCGGTAATTTCGATATCGCCCTCACAAACCGGCTTGTTGGAGGACATATGTCCACTGCCAAGACGGTGCATGTGTGCTCGTACACCCGCTTCCGTAAAGGACAGCTGGAATACGTTTGCACGCATTGGCGCAGCCCTCCGGGCTAAGCGCAGCACCCGGAAGGCGCCCTAACCGGCGTCTTCCGTTTTGCTGTCGCTCGTTGCACTCGACGATTTCCCTGACGCGTAGCCGCGCGGTGGAGACACCGCCGCGAACTGCTTAGCCCATATAGGCATGTGCAGGAGCGCGTCGCGCGAACAGCTCAGCACCTACCCCTGCCCGAACGACCGCGTAGGGCCGAGGCGTCGCGCGATCTACCCACACACTCGTCCGTAGCCGTCCGCTTGCAAGAGGAATACAGCATAGGGACGATAAATCGCAGGCAACAAAAAAGCCCCTTAATCCAGGGGCTTATTTGCGGAACTGGCGGAGAGGGTGGGATTCGAACCCACGGTTGGCTTTCACCAACGCCTGATTTCGAGTCAGGTACATTCGACCACTCTGCCACCTCTCCGTGAACGGTCGACGGCAGGGCTTTCGCTCTGCCGGGCCCGCAATGATAGTGGCTCTTCCTTGCCGTGACAACCGCCTTTTCATGCGGCATCCTGCTCGGGAAACCGGGGCCTGGCGCCCTCTCCTTTCGCTCACCAAGGCACCCATGATCGAGTTCGGACACGGCACGCATACCGGGTTGCGCCGTACGCGCAACGAGGACACCTATTACGCCGACGCCGGGCTGGGCCTGTTCCTGGTCGTGGACGGCATGGGTGGCCATCGGCATGGCGAGGTGGCTTCGGCCACGGCCCGCGATGGCGTGGTGGCCCAGGTGTCGGCCGGGCAGTCGCTGGTGGATGCCGTGCAGCGGGTCAACGAGGCGCTGATCGCCCGTTCCGTCGGCCTGCCGGAGTCGCGTCCCATGGGCACCACCATCGCCGCCGTGCGGATCATCGGGCGTGCCTACGAGGCAGCCTGGGTGGGCGACAGTCGCATCTACCGCTGGGATGGGGCGCTGGAGCGCCTGTCGCACGACCACTCCATCGTGGAGGCCCTGGTCGAGGCGGGCGAACTGACCGAAGCGCAGGCGCGGGCACATCCCCAGCGCAACGTGCTCACCCAGGCGCTGGGTATTACCGCGCCCGACCAGTTGCATATCGGCCTGGCCAAGGGCCAGCTCACCTCGGGAGCGCGGCTGTTGCTGTGCACCGACGGGCTCACCGACGAGGTGGCGGACGCGCGCATCGGCGAGATCGTGGCACGCACGGATATCGCCGCCCAGGAGGCCGTGGACCATCTGCTGCTCGAGGCCGTCTCCGGCACCGGCCGCGACAACATCACCGCCATCCTGCTGCGCGCCGCGAGCTAACCCGACGGGCTCAGTGGGTCGGCTTCAGTGGATCGTGCTGTCGGCTTCGACGGCGCGCCAGACGCTCTTCCCGCCGGCGGCCTTGTCCAAGGCATCCAGACGCGCCGTGTGCAGGGCCAGTTCTTCATCCGTGGCACGCCGCACCACGGGACGACGGGTGATGACGATCTCCCCCAGCACGTCGGTGCGCTCGTGGTCTTTCGACGCATCGAACGCGAGGTCGAGCACGACCTGGCCCGACGTCATGCCGATATAGACCTCGGCCAGCAGCTGGGCGTCCAGCAGGCCGCCGTGGAGGTCGCGCTTGGTGTTGTCCACGCCCAGCCGCTTGCACAGCGCATCCAGGCTGTTGCGCTGGCCGGGGTACATCGCGCGCGCCATGGCCAGCGTATCCAGCACGCTGGCGTGGTCGGTGGTCTTGCCGTACTCCGGCCCCAGGCGCTTCAGTTCGGCGTCGATGAAGCCGACGTCGAACGCCGCGTTGTGGATGATCAGTTCGGCGCCACGGATGAAGGCCAGGAACTCGTCCACCTTGTCGCGGAACAGCGGCTGGTCGACCAGGTCCTCGTCCTTGATGCCGGTGACCTTGCTCGCTTCCTCGTCGATGGCGCGCTCGGGATTGAGGTAGGTGTGGAAGTTCCGCCCCGTGGGACGGCGGCCGATCATCTCGACGGCGCCGATTTCCACCAGACGATGGCCGAGGTGGGCTTCCAGGCCCGTGGTTTCGGTATCGAGAACGATCTGCCTCATGCCACCTTGCCCTCCTTGTAGAGAATGGCCTGGTCGCGCGCGGCGACGTCCACGCGCTCGTTTTCCACGTGGCCGTTGTGGCCCTTCACCCATTCCCAGGTGACGGTGTGCGCGGCGGCGGCGGCATCGAGGCGAATCCACAGGTCCTGGTTCTTCACCGGCTTCTTGTCGGCGGTTTTCCAGCCGTTGCGGCGCCACTTGGGCACCCACTCCTGCACGCCCTGCATGACGTATTTCGAATCGGTCATGAGGTGCACCTTGCAGCGGCGGGTCAGCGCCTCCAGCGCAGAGATGGCACCCATCATCTCCATGCGGTTGTTCGTGGTGTCGCGTTCGCCGCCGGCGAGCATCTTCTCGATGCCCTTGGCGCGCAGCAGCGCCGCCCAGCCACCCGGACCGGGATTGCCCAGGCAGGCGCCATCGGTGAAGACTTCGACGGTATCGGTATCTGTAGAGGTATCGGTCATGCGGCTCAGCTTAGGGGTTCACGGGCGTTACGGCGGGCACCGGAGGCCAGCGTGCCGGGGATCGGCGCCGGCACGGCCACCATGCGGGGGCGCAAGGGTACCGCCGACGGACGCTTTTTGCGCGCCACGAGGAAATAACCGCCACCCACCAGGGATCCCGGGCCGGACGCGCCGCCCACACGGGGCCACGCACTGCCGACGCGGCGCGGCATCGACAGCTCGAATTCGTCGCGGACCAGGCGCTGGCTCCACCACCACGGCCAGGTAAGCCGTGGCCGCGGGGCCCGGCTCTGGCGGGCCACCCATGGCGACCACAGGCCGAAGGGATGGATGCCGGTGATCGCCAGCATGCCGCCCGGCGCCAGGACGCGGATGGCCTCGTCCAGCAGGTTGTCCTGCCGCGCGGTGGTCTCCAGGGCGTGCCGCAGCAGCACTACCCCAAACGCCTCGTCGGCGAACGGAAGGGCCTCCAGGCCGCTGGCCCGGATGTCGCCGCCCAGGGCGGCTCCGGCGACGCGAACGGTGGCCCAGTGGCCCAGCAGGGGCATCGCCGGGGGCTCGGCCTGGGCGGACGTGGTCAGGTGCAGTCCGTGGTCGCCCGTGCAGCGCGCGAGCAGCGGCGCAAGCACCGCCGCCTCGTCCGCCAGCAGCTTGCGGACCTGGGGCGTCACGTAGATGTCGGGGGCGAAAGCGGCCATGGAGGTGAAGTGTAACGGCTGCTGGCGCGGCGCAGGGGTTAACGAACGGCTAACGAGCAGGTACGACACGGCTGATATATTCCGGCGTCCCCGCCCCGCGCCCCAGGTGCAAGGCGGCCATTCCTGGGTGTTCGCGCCCGATCCACGTCACGGAGTTCGCCCGATGCATTGGGTTGCCGTCGCGGCTTTGAGCGACAACTACATCTGGCTGGTCGCCGACGACGAAGGCCAGGCTTTCGTCGTGGATCCCGGTGAAGCCGCCCCCGTCGAAGCCGCGCTTCGCGAGCATGGCTGGCAGCTGCGGGCCATCCTGCTGACGCACCACCATAACGACCACATCGGCGGTGTGTCCGACCTCGTGCGCGATCACGACGTCGAGGTCTACGCCACGGCCGATCCGCGCATCCAGCCAAAGAACCATTTCGTCGAAGACGGCGACGTCATCACGCTGGAGGCGCCGCGCGCCACCTTCCGGGTGATGGCCGTGCCGGGGCATACGCGCACGCACGTGGCCTATGCCGGCGAAGGCTTCCTGTTCTGCGGCGACACGCTTTTCAGCATCGGCTGCGGCCGCCTGTTCGAAGGCACGCCGGAGCAGATGCTGGCCTCGCTGGATACCTTCGCCGATCTGCCGCCCGAGACCCTGGTCTGTTGCGCGCACGAATACACCGCGTCGAACATCCGCTTCGCCCTCACGGTGGACCCGGACAACCACGCCCTGCGCCTCCGTCGTGACGAGGTGGCGCGCTTGCGCGAGGAGGGCCGGCCCAGCGTGCCGAGCCGCCTCGCCGACGAGTACGCCGCCAATCCCTTCCTGCGCGTGGACAGCGAGGCCGTGGCCCGCTGGGCCCAGGCGCAAGGCGAGGCCCACGCCACGCGGACGGAGCGGTTCGCCGCGCTGCGCCGAGCCAAGGACAGCTTCAGCGCATGACCACACTCCACCGGCGGTTGTTACCCTCCCTCCTACCCTTCCTGCTGACCGCCTGCGCCACCGGCATGACGCCGCGCGTGCCGACGGCGCCCGTGGCCCCCGCGCCGCAGACGGCCCCGATCGACGACGTGACGATGGCACCGAAGCTGCTGCGTCCCGCGCCACCGGCCGATTTCTGGGCGAGCATGCGCGACAGCTTCGGCATGCCCGGCTGCGAAGCGGACCCTCAGGTGATGGCCTGGGCGCGCACCTACACGAAGATGCCGAACCGCTTCGAGCAGCAGGTCAACGAGGTGTTGCCGTTGATCGTCTATGCGCACAAGTCAGCCATGCAGCACAGCGTGGCCGGCGAGTTCGCCCTGCTGCCCTGGGTGGAAAGCCAGTATCGCCATGTGCCCGGCGCGAAGAACCGCCCTGCCGGCATGTGGCAGATCATGCCGCAGACGGCACACACGCTCGGCCTGCGCGTGGACAAGAATTACGACGAACGCCTGGACATCACCAAGTCCACGGATTCGGTGATGACGATGATGCGCCGCTACTACGATGATCTGGGCGACTGGCGCCTGGTCGACGTGGCCTACAACGCGGGCGAGTTCGGCCTGAAGAAAACCATCGACAGGCACGGCGGTCCGTCCGACGACCAGGGCCTGCCGGACGTGCCGATGAAGGCCAACACGAAGGAACACCTGGTCAAGCTGATGGCGATCGCGTGCATCGTGCGCGACCCGGCGCGTTTCAACGTGCAGTTGCCGAAGCAGGACCACCAGGACGCCTTGCAGGTGGTGCAGGTCTCCAATCCGCAGTCGCTGTCGCAGGCGGCGAAGCAGTCGGGCCTGTCCGTGACCGACCTGCGCGACCTGAATCCGGCCTACCGCACCACGAAGGGCACGGTGTCCGCGACGCTGCTGCTGCCGAAGTCCGCCGCCGATCAGTACCGGCTGGGACCAGTCGCCACGCTGGCCGATGTGGCGGACAGCCCGGCGTCGGATGACACCGACGACAACGACACGTCGTCGGCATCGGTGGCCAAGGGCAAGACCGGCAGCCACGGCAAGGCAAAGGGTGACGCCAAGGCAAAGGGCAAGAGGACATCCGTCGCCTCTGCGTCCGAGTCCAAGAAGAAGAAAATCCCGAAGAACGACGTGGTGATCCACAAGGTGGACAACGGCGAGTCGCTATGGACGATCGCCCGTCGCCACCAGGTCAGCGTGCAGCAGTTGATGAAGTGGAACGACCTGCAGACGCAAGCGGTCAAGCCCGGTCAGGTGCTGCGCCTCACGGCGCGCTGAGCGCTATCGGTCGCATTGCGCCGCGCTACCGCGACGTGTCACCGGGCGCCACCCGTCGAGGTGGCGCCCCGCGCCATCAGACCTGTACGACATCCCACTGCACGTCCGGCGCGACGTCGGCGCTGTAATCCACGCCTTCCGCCTCGAAACCGAACAGCTTGATGAAATCGTGCTTGTAGCCGGCGTAGTCGGTGACCTCGCGCAGGTTGTCCGTCGTGACGTTCGGCCACAGCGCCTTGCACTCGTTCTGCACGTCCTCGCGCAGCTCCCAGTCGTCCAGGCGCACGCGGCCCTCGGCGTCCGTGGCCGGCGCCTGGCCGTCCGCGCGATACAGCCGCTCGTGGAACAGGCGGTTGATCTGCTCGATGGTGCCTTCGTGGATGCCCTTGGCCTTCATGATCTTGAAGACCATGGACACGTAGAGCGGGATCACGGGAATGGCCGAGCTGGCCTGGGTAACCACCGATTTCATCACGCCGACGTAGGCACGCAGGCCGCTGGATGCGTAACGGCTGGCCAGCTCCTTCGCGGTGCGGTCCAGGTGCTGCTTCGCCTGGCCGAGCGTACCGTGCCAGTAGATCGGCCAGGTGATTTCCGTGCCGACGTAGCTGTACGCGATGGTGGTGGCATGCTCGGCAAGCACACCGGCCTCGCTCAGCGCGTCGATCCACAGCGCCCAGTCTTCACCGCCCATGACGGTCACGGTGTCCTGGATTTCCTGCTCCGTGGCCGGCTCGACGGATGCCTGGATCACGGCATCCTTGTTGGTATCCACGGAAGATGCGGTAAACGTCTCGCCGATGGTCTTCAGCGCGGAGCGCACCACTTCGCCGGTCTTGGGCAACTTGCGCACGGGCGAGGCCAGCGAATAGACGACCAGGTCGATCGTGCCGCCCATCTCCGCCTTGATCAGCTCGATGACCTTGGCGCGGGTTTCGTCGGCGAAGGCATCGCCGTTGACCGAGCGGCTGTACAACCCGGCCTGCCGTGCCAGCGTGTCGAACGCGGCGGAGTTGTACCAGCCGGCGGTGCCGGTCTTGCTCTCGCTGGACGGTTTCTCGAAGAACACGCCCAGCGTGGCCGCACCCTGCCCGAACGCGGCGGTGATTCGCGATGCCAAGCCGTAGCCGGTGGAGGCGCCGATCACCAGCACCCGCTTCGGACCTTCCGCGAAGGCACCGCTGGCACGGGTGATGGCGATTTGTTCTTCCACGTTCTTCGCACAGCCGACCGGATGAGCGGTGGTGCAGATGAAGCCACGAACCTTGGGTTGGATGATCACGGGTGGTTCCTTCGACGCGACAAGGCCACCATTGTAATACGCGCGATCGCGATCAGAGCCGGTCGTTGGCGACCTTGATCTCCCCACGCGCCTTGAGCGCCTGGATGTACTCGAGGGTGGCGGCCTGCGCCATCGCGTCGATCATCTGGCCGCGCAGGGCAACGCGCTGGGCTTTCTCGACCTTGGCCGGGTCACCGTCGGTCACCTTGTCCACCGTGACCAGCGCATACGTGCCGTTGCCGACGGGCAAGGCGCTCCAGCTGCCTTTGCCATCCACCGGATGCGGCAGCGAGAACGCGCGCTGCAACACGGCGGGCGGCGCATCCTTGACGCCAGCGAGCTTGCTGCGCTCCACGCCCGTCAGCGTCTGCACGGGCGCCTTGACCAGCGCGGCCAGGTCGCCGCCCTTGCTCAGCTGCGCGGCGAGGTCGTCGGACTGCTTCTTCGCGGCAGCGTCCACACGCTCGTCGAGGATGCGCTGGCGAATCGCCGGCGTGACGTCGGCCAGGGCCTTGGGCGCCGCGGCGGCATGCTTATCCAGGTGCATGACGACGGCGTCGCCCTTCTGCACCTGCACCAGCGAGGAGTTGTTGCCCTGGTTGACCACGTCGTCGCTGAACGCCGCGGCGACGAATTTCGGATCGGCGGCAACGCCTTCACCGCCGTTGCGACCGAACATCGGCGTGGTCTTGATCTCGATGCCCAGTTCCTTCGCGGCGGGCTCGAGCGAGCCGGGATTGCGCTCGGCCAGGTCGGCGAGCTGACCGGCACGCTCGTTGTAGAGGCGCTCGTCCTCGCCCTTGGCCCAGTCGGCGGCCAGCTGCGCGCGCACGTCGGCAAACGGCTTGGCATCGCCCTCGCGCGCATCGCGCACCCAGATGATGTGGTAGCCCTCTTCCGGCGACAGCACGGGCTCCCTGGTGATTTCGCCCTTCTTAAGGCCGAACATGGCTGCATCGAACGCGGCGTTGGCCACGCCCTTCTCCAGCCAGCCCAGGTCGCCGCCGGTGCGCTTGGAGCCCATGTCGTCCGAGTTCTCGGCGGCCAGCTTGGCGAAGTTGTCCGGCGTGGCTTCGGCGGCGATCTTCTTGGCCTTATCGAGCGCGGCCTTCTGCTGATCGGGCGTGGCGTTCTTGGGCACGTTGATGAGGATGTGCGACGCCTCGCGCTGCTCGGGCTGCGCGTAGCGCTGCTTGTTCTTGTCGTAGTACTCGTGCAGCTGCGCGTCCGTGGGCGCGCCGGGCTTGAGGTCGGCCTGCTTCACTTCGAGGTACTGCACCGAGACCTGTTCCGGCGTGGTGTAGTCGGCGATGTGCGACTTGTAGAAGGCATCGATATCGGCGTCGGACACGTTGGTGTCGGTCAGCGACGGACGCGGCAGCACGGTGTAGCGCAGGTCGCGCTGCTGGCCGTGCAGGCGGAAGAAGTTGTCGACGTCGGCGTCGGTGACCAGCGTGGTCGCGGAGATCGCTTCCGGGATCATCTGGGTGGCAAGCGACGCGCGGATCTTGGCCTCGTACATCGCCGGGCTCATGCCCTGCATGGAGAGGATTGCGCGATAAGCCTCCGGGCTGAACTGGCCGTTGACCTGGAAGCCGGGATCGGTGCCGATGGCGGAACGCACGGCGGCGTCCGACACGGTGAGGCCCAGGTCGGTGTTGGCCTGCTGCAGCAGCGCCTGGCTGATCATGCCGTCCAGCACCTTCTGCTTGAGCTCGGGTTTTTCGAGATCGGCGGCGGTGAACGGGGAATTCGGGTCTTGTGCGGCCTGCTGGCGCAGTGCGTTCAGGCGATCCTGCCACTCCTGCTGCGAGATCTCGTGATCACCGACCTTCGCGACGTATGTGTCGACGCGCGACACGAAGTACGACTCGATACCGAAGAACGCGACGGCGAACACGCAGACACCGAGGACGATGGCGGCGGGCCAGCCGTGGATCTTGTTACGCAGGGCTTGCAGCATGATGCGACTCGCACGGTATGCGCCGGGCCAATCCTGACCGGCGTGTAGATAAAACAAAGGCGCCACACGGGCGCCTCTGCAGACAATGGCGGAGTGGACGGGACTCGAACCCGCGACCTCCGGCGTGACAGGCCAGCATTCTAACCGACTGAACTACCACTCCACTTCCCGATGGTGGGTGCTGAGGGGATCGAACCCCCGACCAGCGCCGTGTAAAGGCGACGCTCTACCGCTGAGCTAAGCACCCCCTCCGGTAAGACCACTTAGTTTACGTGATCCTTGAGCGCCTTGCCAGCCGTGAAGGCAGGAACCTTCGACGCCGGAATCTTGATCTCTTCGTTGGTGCGCGGGTTGCGGCCCGTGCGAGCGGCGCGGCTGCGCAGCTTGAAGGTGCCGAAGCCAACGAGGGCGACGTCTTCACCCTTCTTGAGGGTGTCCTTGACCGCTTCGATCAGGCCCTCGAGTGCCTTGCCGGCATCGGCCTTCGACAGTTCAGCCTTTTCGGCAATAGCGGCGATCAGGTCGGTTTTATTCATCAGGTAACTCCTTTCAAAGGTAATTCGAACCGCCGGACGGCGATCCTTGGTGAGAAGACGTCAGGTTACGAATCTCACCGTGTGGCATGACTCAGCAACCCCGCGATACATGGCGCCCTTGCGGCGCAGGCGATGGCGGAGCGGACTTTATACCAGTGCCCTCCCCCTACCGCAATACGAGCAATACCAACGCTTTCAGCGCATATGCATGCTGTCCGGAGACTTGCGCGGCGCAACGAAAACGATTATCGCCAGACGATCGTGACAGGACGACGAAAACGAAAGGGGCGCGGTGCGCCGCGCCCCTTGACGTTCGACGACGTGGATGAACTCAGTGCGTCAGCGCGGGCGAACCCTTGCCTTTGCCCTTGCGACCGGTGGTCGGAGGCAGCTCCACCCCGGCATCGCCGTCGCCCTTCTTGCTCGGGCCGATAGGCCGTTCCAGCGCGAGGTCGAGCACTTCGTCGATCCACTTGACCGCATGGATGTCGAGTGAGCTGGTGATGTTTTCCGGCAGGTCGACCAGGTCTTTCTTGTTCTCTTCCGGGATGATGACCGTCTTGATGCCGCCGCGATGCGCCGCGAGCAGCTTCTCCTTCAGGCCACCGATGGGCAACACGCGACCACGCAGGGTGATCTCGCCGGTCATCGCCACATCCGAACGCACCGGTACCTTGGTCAGCGCCGACACAAGCGCCGTACCCATCGCGATACCCGCGCTGGGGCCGTCCTTCGGCGTCGCACCTTCGGGCACGTGGATATGGATGTCCAGTTTTTCGTGGAAATCCGGCTCGATGCCCAGTCCGGCCACGCGCGCACGCACCACGCTCAGTGCCGCCTGGATCGATTCCTTCATGACATCGCCCAGCTGTCCGGTGTGGACCAGACGGCCCTTGCCGGGCACCACGGAGGCCTCGATGCTGAGCAGGTCGCCGCCGACCTGCGTCCACGCCAGGCCGGTGACCAGACCCACTTCGTTCTGCTGCTCCGCGCGACCGAAGTCGAAACGGCGCACGCCGAGGTAATGGTCGAGGTTGTCACCATCCACACGCACCAGGTCGGGGGCAAGCACCTTGCCCTTCACGGCCTTGCCGGTCGCCTTGACCTTGGCCTTGGCTTTGGCCGGCACGGTGCCGAGGGCAATTTCCTTGACCACCTTGCGGCAGATCTTGGAGATCTCGCGCTCGAGGTTGCGCACGCCCGATTCGCGCGTGTAGTAGCGCACGATGTCTCGCAGGGCGCTTTCGTCGATACCCAGTTCTTCCACCTTCAGGCCGTTGGCCTTCAGCTGCTTGGGCAGCAGGTACTTCTGCGCGATGTTGAGCTTCTCGTCCTCGGTGTAACCCGGGATACGGATCACTTCCATGCGGTCGAGCAGCGGGCCGGGGATATTCAGCGAATTGGCCGTGGCAATCCACATCACCTCGGAGAGGTCGAGATCGACTTCCAGGTAATGATCGTTGAAGGCGTTGTTCTGTTCCGGGTCCAGCACTTCCAGCAAGGCGGACGACGGATCGCCACGGAAATCCATCGACATCTTGTCGATCTCGTCCAGGACGAACAGCGGATTTTTCGTGCCGACCTTATTGAGGTTCTGCACGATGCGGCCCGGCATCGAACCGATGTAGGTGCGGCGATGACCACGAATCTCGGCTTCGTCGCGCACGCCACCCAGGCTCATGCGCACGAACTTGCGGTTGGTTGCCTTGGCGATCGACTGGCCGAGCGAGGTCTTGCCCACGCCGGGCGGACCGACCAGGCACAGGATCGGACCCTTCATGGTATTGACGCGCTGCTGCACCGCCAGATATTCGAGAATGCGCTCTTTCACTTTTTCCAGGCCGAAGTGGTCGGCGTCGAGGGTTTCCTGCGCCAGCGCCAGGTCCTTGAGGACCTTGCTGCGCTTCTTCCACGGCACGCCCACCACCCAGTCGAGGTAGTTGCGCACCACGGTGGCCTCGGCGGACATCGGCGACATCTGCTTGAGCTTGTTGAACTCCTGGCGTGCCTTGGCGAGTACCGCCTTGGGCATGCCGGCGGCGTCGATCTTCTTCTGCAGTTCCTCGATCTCGTTGGTGCCCTCTTCGCCCTCACCCAGCTCCTTCTGGATGGCCTTCATCTGCTCGTTGAGGTAGTACTCGCGCTGGCTCTTCTCCATCTGCGACTTGACGCGGCCGCGGATGCGTTTTTCCACCTGCTGCAGGTCCATCTCGCCGTCGACGAGACCGATGAGCAGCTCCAGCCGCTCGCCCACGTCGGATGTCTCGAGCACGCGCTGCTTGTCGCCCATGCGCACGGAGAGATGCGCGGCGATGGAGTCGGCCAGGCGCGACGGGTCGTCGATGCCCGAGAGCGTCGCCAGGATTTCCGGCGGCAGCTTGCGGCTCTGCTTCACCAGCTGTTCGAACAGCGACACCAGCGAACGCGAGACGACGTCGAGTTCGCGCTCGTTCTTGCTGTACACCGGCTCGATGACGCGGGAGCGGCCGCTCATCATGCCGGCCTCGTCCTCGAATGCCTCGATCTGCACGCGCGACTGGCCCTCGACCAGCACCTTGACGGTGCCATCGGGCAGTTTCAGCAGCTGCAGGACGCCGGCCAGCGTGCCGACCTGGTGCAGGTCCTCGATCGCCGGATCGTCGATGTCTGGGCTTTTCTGCGCGACGAGCAGGATCTGTCGCTCGCCTTCCATCGCCCGCTCCAGCGCACGCATGGACTTGTCGCGCCCGACGAACAGCGGGATGACCATGTGCGGATAGACGACGACGTCACGCAGGGGCAGGACCGGCAGTAGGTCCAGCTCGGATCCGCTCGTGGTCTGGTTGCGATTCTTCGCCATGTGCTTGGGTTTTCCCTCAGGTTTTTTGGGCTCGCCCCGACACTGCGCCGGAGCCGCCATACACGTCAAGTGGTGGTTCGCGAAGGAACGATCAAGAGCGGAACCACGAAAGAAAACGGCCCCGGCGTCATGGACGCCGGGGCCGCGGTAGCGCTGCGATGCCGATGGAATCAGGCCGCGTCGCCGCCCTCACCCGCGATACGCTGCTGTTGCAGGTTGCCGCGGTAGATCAGGTAGGGCTCCGCCTGACCGTCGATCACGGCGTCGTCGACCACCACCTTGCTGACGTGCTCCAGCGAGGGGATCTCGAACATCGTGTCGAGCAGCACCTGTTCGAGAATGGTTCTCAGCCCACGAGCGCCTGTCTTGCGCTTGAGCGCGCGACGGGCGATGGCGGCCAGGGCCTCCGGGCGGAATTCCAGTTCGGCGCCTTCCATGTCGAACAGCTTGCGGAACTGCTTGGTGACCGCGTTCTTCGGCTCGGTGAGGATCTGCACCAGGGCAGCCTCGTCGAGTTCGTCCAGCGTGGCCACGACCGGCAGGCGCCCGACGAACTCGGGAATCAGGCCGAAACGGACCAGATCGGCCGGCTCGACTTCCGACAGCGTCTTGCCGACGTTTTCCGTGCGCTCCTTGGAGCGGACCTCGGCCTTGAAGCCGATGCCCGTGGTCTCGGAGCGCTGCTGGATCACCCTGTCCAGCCCGGCGAACGCACCGCCGCAGATGAACAGGATGTTGCGCGTATCGACCTGCAGGAACTCCTGCTGCGGATGCTTGCGGCCACCCTGCGGCGGCACCGAGGCGAGCGTGCCCTCGATCAGCTTGAGCAGGGCCTGCTGCACGCCTTCGCCGGAGACGTCGCGGGTGATCGACGGGTTCTCGCTCTTGCGCGAGATCTTGTCGATTTCGTCGATGTAGACGATGCCGTTCTGCGCCTTCTCGACGTCGTAATCGCACTTCTGCAGCAGCTTCTGGATGATGTTCTCGACATCCTCACCCACGTAACCGGCTTCGGTCAGCGTGGTGGCATCCGCGATGGTGAACGGCACGTTGAGCAGGCGCGCCAGCGTTTCCGCCAGCAGCGTCTTGCCCGAGCCGGTCGGACCGATCAGCAGGATGTTGGACTTGCCGAGTTCGACATCGTCGTTCTTCTGGCGCGACTCGATGCGCTTGTAGTGGTTGTACACCGCCACCGACAAGGCTTTCTTGGCGCGCGTCTGCCCGACCACGTACTGGTCGAGGGCTTCCATGATCTCGCGCGGCTTGGGGAGTTGGGTACGGCCGGAGGCCGCCTTCTCTTCGAGTTCCTCGCGAATGATGTCGTTGCACAGCTCAACGCATTCGTCGCAGATGAACACGCTGGGGCCGGCGATCAACTTGCGCACTTCATGCTGGCTCTTGCCACAGAAGGAGCAATAAAGAATCTTTCCGCCGTCGTTGGAACGGCTTTGCCGCTCGTCGCTCATGCTTTGGGCCCTACTGATAATCCAGGTGCGCTTTGAGAATAGCACAGCACTTCGCCCCTGGAATCAGGGGCGAAGTGCCGGTTTTCACAAGCGTGTACGTTCAAATCAAGCCGAGCGGACGGTATCGACCGCGCGCTTGTCGGGCACCGAGTCGATCAGGCCATACGCCTGGGCCTCGGCGCCGCTCATGAAGCGGTCGCGCTCGGTATCCCGGGCGATTTCCTCGACCGTCTTGCCACTGTGGTGGGCAAGGATGGCGTTCAGGCGCTCGCGCATGGTCAGGATTTCACGGGCGTGAATCTCGATGTCCGTGGCCTGACCCGAGATGCCACCGGCCCAGGGCTGGTGGATCATGATGCGCGAATGCGGCAGCGAATACCGCTTGCCCGCGGCACCGGCGGCCAGCAGCAGGGCGCCCATGGAGGCGGCCTGGCCGATGCACATGGTGCTCACGTCCGGCTTCACGAACTGCATCGTGTCGTAGATCGCCATGCCCGCGGTGACCGAGCCACCCGGGCTGTTGATGTACAGGTTGATGTCCTTGTCCGGGTTTTCGGACTCCAGGAACAGCAACTGGGCGACGATCACATTAGCCATGTAATCGTCGACCGGGCCGACCGCGAAGATGATGCGCTCCTTGAGGAGACGCGAGTAGATGTCGTACGAACGCTCGCCGCGCGAGGTTTGCTCGACGACGATGGGCACCAGGTTGAGGTTCTGGATCGGAGCCATGGACATGCGGTCTCTCCTAGGTGTGGGGCCCGGCTGTTGCAAGAGGATCGGTGCTTACGCGCCGATCGGTCGCATTACCTCGTCGAAGCTCAGCTCCTGGTCGGTGGACTTGGCGTTGTCCGCCACCCACTCGGCCACCTGATCTTCCATCACGCGGTTCTGCAGTCCCGACATCAGTTGGGGATCGCTGTTATACAGTTCAATGACCTTTTCCGGTTCTTCATAGGTCGAGGCGATCGCGGTCAGCATCTCGGCCATGCGCTTGCGGTCCAGGCGCAGCTCGTTCTTGCGGGCGATCTCGCCCATGAGCAGCGCGGCGGCGACACGCTTGCGCGCGAACGGGGCGGCCTCGGCGACCATCTGCGGGCTGGGTTCCTGGCCACGCGGCAGGTTGCCGGCCGCCAGGCTGCGCGCCTCGGCGTCGGCCATCAGCTCGGGCACTTCCAGGTCCGGATAGGCGGCGGCCAGCTTCTCGGCCACTTCGGACTTCAGGCGGGCCATCACCGTGGCCTTCAGCTCGCGCTCGAGGTTGGCACGGACTTCCTTGCGGAAGGTTTCCAGGTCGCCGTCGACCACGCCGAACAGCTTGACGAACTCGGCATCCACGGCCGGCAGGTTGGGCTCCTGCACCTTGACGATCTTGAAGGTGACCTTGGCGGTCTTGCCGGCGAGCTCCGGGTTGCGGAAATCGTCCGGGAAGGCGACGTCCTGGACCAGGTCCTCACCCGCGGTGCGACCGGTCAGGGCCTCGTCCAGCGCCTTGAACAGGGTGCCGGAGCCGAGCACGCTGCCCGCACGCTCCAGGCCTTCAGCCGGGAAGCGGTAGTCGCCGGCTTCGGCGGCGTATTCGAACATGACGAAGTCGCCGTCCTTGGAGGCGCGCGTCACTTCGTCGAAGCTGCGGCGCTGGGTGCGCAGCGTCTCGATCATCTTGTCGATGTCGGCGTCCTTGACCTCGGCCTTGGGACGGGCGATCTCGAGGGCGGCGACGTCGATCGCCGGAAACTCCGGCATGACCTCGAACGTGGCGGTGTAGGCGATCTCGCCCGCTTCCGCATTGCCCGTGGTGTCCACCGCCGGGTTGGCGATCGGCTGCAGTTTTTCCTGCTCGACGGCCTCGCGCAGGGTGCTGCCGATCAGCTCGGACAGGGCCTCGCCACGGACCTGCGCGCCGAAGCGCTGCTTGATCACCGTGGTGGGCACCTTGCCCGGACGGAAGCCCTTCAGGCGGACCGTGCGACCCATTTCCGCGATGCGCGCGTTCACCTGCGACTCCAGGCGCTCCGCCGGGAACTTCACCGTGAGCTTGCGCCCGAGCTTGCCGACATTCTCAACCGAAACCTGCATGACCTCTCCTGAAACCGCCACATGACGTGGCGCGATGGCGAGCTTCCGTCGCCGTAACCAGAACAATGGGACCCACCGCGAATGTCGGACGCGTCGCCGCGACTTTCGTCTCCGACGGCGAAAAAACCCCGCAAATGACTGCCCATTCTACGTTTTGCCCTCCCACCGCCGCAACCTGCCTCATCCGGGACTCCAGCGCCGAGGACCGCCGCCATCCGCCGCCAGCGAATCCCCTGGATTCGCCAAGGCGCAGGCCGTCAACGAGAGACAGCCGCAGCCGATGCAATCCGCCAGTTTATCTTTCAGATTAAGCAGTTGCGTAATCCGATGATCCATCTCCTCGCGCCAGGCCGCCGACATCCTCGCCCAATCCTCCCGGGTCGGCGTGCGCGAGTCCGGCAAGGTCGCCAGCGCCTGCCGTATCGCCTCCAGCGGCATGCCGACCCGCTGCGCGACACGGATGACCGCGATCCGGCGCAGCACGTCGGCGGAAAAGCGACGCTGGTTGCCCGACGTCCTCAGGCTATGGATCAGCCCCTTGCGCTCGTAGAAGTGAAGCGCCGACACCGCTACGCCCGCGCGCCGGGCGACCTCGCCCACGCTCAGTTCCCGCATATGTTGACCTCAATATTGGTTCAGGTCTCATGCTGACCCTCCCGGTCGCCGTATGCAAGCGTGCGACACTCGCCACCCCCAAGGACGCCAGCATGCACGTGGGAACCCCCGAACCCGATCGCCTTTCCGATACCGCCACACCCGCCGACGAGGGCATCCTCGGCCCGCGCTACCGGGCCGCCACCCTCGGCATGGTCAGCCTGATCTCACTCATCGCCTTCGAGGCGCTGGCAGTCACCACCGCCATGCCGACGGTCGCGCGCGAACTGGACGGCCTGCGTGTCTATGCCCTGGCCTTCGGCGGCGTGCTGGCTACCAGCGTCATCGGCATGGCCCTGTCCGGCCGCTGGAGCGATCGCCGCGGCCCGGCCCCGGCCATGTGGACCGGCCTGGCCGGCTTCGTCGTCGGCCTGCTCCTGGCCGGTCTCGCGCAGACCATGCCGATGCTGCTCCTGGGACGCCTGGTCCAGGGACTGGGCGCCGGCTGCCTGTCGCCGGCGCTCTACGTCATCGTGGCGCGGCTCTATCCGGCTTCCCTGCGACCGAAGGTGTTTGCCTCGTTCTCCGCCGGCTGGGTCGTGCCCGCCCTGATCGGACCGGCCGTCAGCGGGGCCATCGTCGAGCACGTGGGCTGGCGCTGGGTGTTCCTGGCCGTACCGGTGCTGGCCGTACCCGCCGCGCTGGGTCTGCGTGGCGCGCTGCGCTCCCTGCCCGCGCCGTCGGGCAAGGCTCCCGACGCGGCTACGCGACTGCCCGACGCCATCGGCGCCTCGCTCGGCGTCTGTCTGCTGTTCGCCGCGGGCCAGGAGCGAGGGATCCTCGCCGCCACGCTCCTGCTGCCGTCGCTCGCCCTGCTGCTGTTCTGCGGACGCCGCCTGCTGCCCGCCGGCACGCTACGCGCCGCCCGTGGCCTGCCCGCGGTGATCGCCCTGCGCGGTATCGCGGCCTCCGCTTTCTTCGGCGCCGAAGCCTTCCTGCCGCTGGTCTTCACCCAGCAGCACGGGCTGTCGCCGACATGGTCGGGGCTGGCGATCAGCGTGGGCGCGATCGGCTGGTTCTCCGGCTCGTGGTATCAGGGCCATTACGCAACGATCTCCCGCCTGCAATTGCTGACGCGCGGCACCGCCCTGATGGTGCTCGGCGTCGGCATCGTTTCCTGCGCCGTGTTCGCCTGGATGCCCGTGCCTGCGGCAGTCGCGGGTTGGCTGCTCACGGGCCTGGGCATGGGCATGCTCTACGGCACGCTGTCGGTCCTCGCGCTTTCGATGTCGGCTACGCACGAGCAAGGCCGGAACAGCTCGGCGCTGCAACTGTGCGAATCCTTGATGGTGGCCACGACGCTCGCCATCGGCGGCACGATGTTCGCCGCACTGCTCGACGTGTCGCATACAGCCGCGTTCATGGCGAACTTTGCCATCACGCTGGTGCTCGCGGTGCTGGCGACGATCGTGGCGCGCAGGACGCGGGCGGACGGGTGATTACCCGATCGTCGATAACGGCTGTTTTTCAGATTGATCGTATGGATCACGCGTGGCGTTTACGCGAGCATGAGGGTCCTTGTTCATTCGAACACCAGACATCCGAGTTACTGCGCATGACACCCGACGACCTGGAAAAAATCCGCGCGGAAATCGGCAAACTCATGGCGGAGACGTCGAAGATCAATGCCGAGGCACGCTGGTATCCCTTCGTTGCCGCTGGTGGCGTCTTTGGTGCCGCCTTCGCGCTGGCCAAGCTGCTGGGGGCCGTGTAGCGCCGCATCCGATCCCTGCGCGCCACCAGCTACCCCGCCGCCGTGGCGGGGTCGGGCCTGGCGATCAGCGTAGGCACGATGGGCTGGTTCTCCGGCTCGTGGGGCGCTGCGGCGGTTCCAAATCGCAGTGATAAGTTAGGAGAGAATCCATGGAAGAGACGAGAACCGTGAACGCCGCCGACATCGAGTTGATCCACGCGAACATCTCCAAGATGATGGCCGAGACCATGAAGCTCAGTGCCGAAAACTCGAAGGTCAGCGCCGAAACTTCGAAGATTCAGGCCGAGCAACGTTACTACCCCATTGTTGCCCTCGGGTCGATCATCGTCGGCGCGCTGGGCGCCGGTGCGGCCATCATCGCCGCCGTCGTCAAGCTGACGCTCTAAAGCTTGCTGAACGTTCCAACCAGTTTTTCAGATGGGTCGTATGGATCATGCGTGACGTTCAAGTAAGCATGAGGGTTCACGTTCACTCGAACACCAGAGACCCGGGCTGCTGTGCATGACACCTGACGACCTGGAAAAAATCCGCGCGGAAATCGGCAAACTCATGGCGGAGACGTCGAAGATCAACGCCGAGGCACGCTGACATCCCTTCGTTGCTACAGCAGGGCTTTTTGCGGCGGCGCTGGGATTTCTCAAGCTCATGGACAGGCTTAGTTAAAGTCCGCCACAGCCCACGTCCTGGCATCGTACTTGGGGGATCGCGGCCGGCGCTTTGGCTGAGGTCTGGGTCACCATCGCGCATATCGCCAGACTGGCAAGCACAAGACCGCTGACGTCAACTTTTCAGAATCCTCGTATGGAGCTGACGGGCGAACAACGCGACGCTGGAACCTCGAACCGAACGAGGACAAACCATGCGTCTCATGTTGATCACAGGCATCCTTACCTTTCCGATCGTTGCCACAGCCCAGGTCGTATCGCAGCACGCATCGGTTTCTGCCAACAGCGAGAGAACCGTGGTTCGCCACGTCATGCTTAAAGACGAGCATGGTGTCGACGTACTCGTCGAGCAGAAGCTTATCGAATTGCAAAACGGCGACTATGTGTACCTGCACGATTCGCAGCCCCAGGCTACGAAAGATCTGGATGAGCGCATCTGTGCAAGCATGGGCTCCAGCGCATCGTATAGCGCGGTTTCGCGCTGGAGTCCTGAGACACTCGGCGGCGGCGTATGTCGTGACGAGCATCCGGTGGAGCCCGCAGTTAGGGCAAAGCGTAACGCAGAGGCTATATTCATTCAGGCGATCGCGCCTGGTTCTTACGTCGTACCGGCCGGGCAGAATTCAGCGCACCGGGGAAGTGCGAACTACAGCCTGGACTCAGCCGGCACCATCACCGGCGAACTCGTGGTGGATAGCCGTTGCCGAAGCTCGTTATCGGACTACGTGCCCGGTCCTGGTCAAGGCAGCACATGGGCCTACGTGAACTGCTTCATGCCGGCGGCTGGCAATTTCCCCACGCAAATGAATGCATGCGCAGGCGCCCGGTGCTCGTCAGACAGAAACAGCATTACTGCGTTCTGATCCATCTGAAGAAGGATGGTGCGAGAGGCGGGACTCGAACCCGCACGGGTTACCCCGTCAGAACCTAAATCTGGTGCGTCTACCAATTCCGCCACTCTCGCCCGCGGCGCCATTCTAGGGTGCCGCCGGGCCGAGGTCCACCAGACGATTGGCAACGCGACATCGTCCGGACGCCTGGACCCCATGACCTACGCAAGGTCACTCCCCCAAAGGGTCATTTTCCTGAAGACGGAAGCATCCCGATGCTTTCCATCCACGTGTCGACCAGGGCGGGCCACCGTGTAATCGGCTCGGCCGTCGGTCGCAGCCCGAACGCATGGCCACCGTGCGGGTAGACATGCAGCTCCGCCGACACGCCTGCTTCCTTGAGCGCCCGGTAGTACACCAACACCTGATCCACCCCGTCCACATGATCGTCCTCCGCCTGGAGAAGGAACGTGGGCGGCGCATCCTTCGGCACACGTACCGTGGGATTAAGCGTCGCCCGGTCGGCGGTCAGGTGCCCCGGATAGATGCCCACAGCGAAGTCCGGTCGCGCGCTGAGCGTGTCGGCCTCATCGACAGCACGATAGACCCGGCGCCGGAAATTCGTACTTGCCTCGGCGACCAGAAAACCACCCGCCGAAAACCCCAGTACGCCGACCTTGCCTGCATCGACATGCCAGGCCGTGGCGTGCGAACGGATCAGCCGCATCGCCCGCTGCGTGTCCTGGTAGGACGGCACCGACAGCGCGAAGTTATGCGGGCGGCAGTCGCAGGTCCAGTCGTAGGGCGCACTAGGGATGCGGTATTTCAGCAGCACGCAGGTGACGCCCCGCTTCACGAGCCAGTCGCATACTTCGGTACCTTCCAGGTCCATGGCCAGGATCGAGAACCCGCCGCCGGGAATCACCAGTACGGCCGTGCCGTTGCCTGGTGCCGAGGGCGGATAGACCGTGATCGTCGGTATCGAGACGTTATGGATCGCCGTGACCGTCTTGCCACCGATGAGATCGCTGCCCGTAGACACGTATTCCGGACCCGGGGGCGCAGGCGATGACGGTGGTGCGTCCGGCCACAGCGGCATCTGCGTGAGACCACGCGCGGGTTGCCAGACCGGCTCGGCCGCAGGCGTCACCGCCGGCAGGAGCGACAGAAGAAAAACCACGATCCAACGTTTCATGCGAACCCCCTGATGATGAAGCCCGACCGCATCCGCCCGCACGCCGTGCGACCTGGCGGTCAACGTGGTCGAATCATGGACGGGCGACAGGGCCTGGCGGTGTCACGAAGATGGCGTGAATCGGGCCCATCGGCACGGGTCAGCCGCGACAGCCGGCCAGCAGATCGAGCGCAGGCACATACACGCTCGTGCGGGTGTCGAAGAAACCCAGCAGGGTATGGAACAGGTTGTCCTGGCTCGACGGCTGTACGCGTCGCTGGTCCAGGCATGCCATGCGGACGCCGGCATCGCGCACCCACCCCGGCGAGAACCACATCAGCATCGGGATATGCTTCTGCTGACTGGGTGCGGTGTCCCAATCGGCGCCGTGCAGGTAGACGTCGTTCTCGCCCAGCGACTCGCCGTGATCGGACAGGTACATCATGACGCTATCGACCTCGGGCGCCGCCTTCAGTGCATCCACCACGCGACCCAGGATGTGGTCGGTGTAGAGGATGGTGTTGTCGTAGCTGGCCACCGTCTGCGCATAGGTGCATGTCTGCACCTCCGCGGTATCGCATCCAGGCTTGAACACGTTGAACGCGGCGGGATAGCGCTGGAAGTACGCCGGCCCGTGGCTGCCCTTGATGTGCAGCACCAGCAGCGCCGGCGAACGCGTATGTGCCAGGCGCGCCGGCAGGTCGGCCAACAGCACCTCGTCGAGGCAGCCATCGGCGTTGCACAGCCCGGCTACCTTGTCGTTGGTGACGTCGTCGTTGGGCACCCGCAGGCACACGTCCTTGCAGCCCTCGTCGTTGTCGCGCCAGAACACATCCACACCGGCATGCTGCAGCACGTCCAACACGTTCCAGTGCGCCTTGGCCACGGGCTTGTCGAACTTCTCCCGCGTCATGTTCGAGAACATGCAGGGCACCGACACGGTGGTGGCCGTGCCACACGACCATGCATCGGTGAAGTACGTCACGCCCGCGCGCCTCATCTCGGGATTGGTGTCGCGTGCGTAACCCTGCAACGACTGGTTCTCGGCGCGCGCGGTCTCCCCCACCACCAGCACGACGATCCGCTTGCGCGCTGCCATCGCGGCGTTCGGTGCCAACGTGGCGTCGGTGCCGATCGGCGTCATGGTGGTCTTGCGGCGGAACACGTCACGCTGCAGGTAGTGGAACGTGCCGCTGAGCGCCGCGTACGGGTTGAATACCTCGTACAGCGTGCGGTGGTTGCGCTCGAAGTAGACGTACGTGCGACCGACCAGCAGGGGCGGCACGAGCAGTAGCGCGGCAGCGACGCACATGACGATGGCTCGCCAGCCGAGATCTCGCTGCCAGCGGGCAAAGCGCAGCGGCACGACGAGGACGAGCACTGCAGGCAGCACGCCGAACAGGGCGATCCAGCCCACCGAGCCGGGGGTGATCATCGCCATGGCTTCGGCGCGCTGCGTCTCGAAGATGCTCTGGATGATTTCTTCGTTGAGGCGCACGCCGAAGGTCTGCGCGTAGTAGGCGCTGGCCGCGGAGACGACGATCAGCAGTGCCAGCAGCGGCTTACCGATGCGCGGCCAGGTCACCAGCGCGATGGTCAGGGCAAGATTGCCGATCAGGCGGCAATAGACGGCCACCCCAAGCGCGCCGAACCCGACCGCGCCTCGCGATGCGGACAGCGCTTCATGCACTTCCGCCCAGAGACTGCGGTTGAGCACCAGCAGGATGTAGAGGGCGACGGCGACGGCCAGCAGCCAGGCGGGCAACGCAAAGCGGGAACGGTGTGACGAGGATCGTTGGAACACGGGCATCGGGCATCCTGTCTGGCCCGGAAGTTCGCGAGCGACTGATGAAGCAAGACCATAAAAAAAGGCACCTAGATTGCTCTAAGTGCCTGATTCAAATTGGTGGGCCGTGTAAGATTCGAACTTACGACCAATTGATTAAGAGTCAACTGCTCTACCAACTGAGCTAACGGCCCGTTTTAAACTCGCAAACCACGTTGTAAGTGGGGTGGACGATGGGACTCGAACCCACGACATCCGGAATCACAATCCGGTACTCTAACCAGCTGAGCTACGCCCACCATAAAACACGTTCTGGCGCGCCCGACAGGAATCGAACCTGCAACCGTCGGCTTAGAAGGCCGATGCTCTATCCGGTTGAGCTACAGGCGCAGGCACTGTACGTAGAACGCCATTGGTCGGGGCAGAGGGATTCGAACCCCCGACATCCAGCTCCCAAAGCTGGCGCTCTACCAGACTGAGCTATACCCCGAACTTCTAAGCGACAGCCCCATATACCGGGTTGAAGCCTTCAAATGTTACGGGTCTAACTCAAGCCCGTCAATCCGTATGAACACACCACACTTTCAACTATCGCTACCGTCGCGCTGACGCGTCGGCTTTCTGCTTAAAGATGGTGCGCCCGGAGAGATTCGAACTCCCGACCACCAAGTTCGTAGCCTGGTACTCTATCCAACTGAGCTACGGGCGCACACTTTGAAACGTTGACCCCGGCGATAACGTTGGGAGTCGTTAGCGCCGTGCCGAGAAGCGGAATTATTCAGATATCGAGGCTGTGCGTCAACACTTTTCTGAAACTTTTTTCGTAACCGGATAACGCAACGTTCAATTAGCCGTCCGAATGCGCCTTCGCACGCATGCCAACTCAAGCCGCCGGCCCGACCTCCGATACGCGAAGGCGGCCCGGAGGCCGCCTTCTTCGATCAGATCTGTGTAGCGGGATTGCCGACCTTGTCCGGCGCCGCACCGGCGTCACCGCGCGGCGGAGGCGGCGGGGGCGTGGAGCCCGGCTTCTGCCAGTCGGCCGGAGGACCCGGCTCGCGACCGTTCATGATGTCGTCGATCTGTCGCGCATCGATGGTTTCGTACAGCAACAGGGCCTCGGCCATGATGTGCAGCTTGTCGATGTTGGTCGTGAGCAGCTCCTTGCTGCGCGCGTAGGCGCGATCGAGGATGGTGCGCACCACTTCGTCGATCTTGCGCGCGGTCTCGTTGGAGACGCTCTTGTGCTGCGTCACCGAGCGACCAATGAAGACCTCGTCTTCTTCCTCGCCGTACATGACCGGACCCAGCTCGTCGGACAGGCCCCACTTGGTCGCCATGTTGCGTGCCATCTTCGTGGCGCGCTCGATGTCGTTGGACGCGCCGGTGGTGATCTTGTCATGGCCGAAGATCACCTCCTCCGCCACACGACCGCCGTACAGCGAGCACAGCTGCGATTCGATCGCCACCTTGTTCAGGCTGTACCGGTCGCCCTCGGGCAGGTACATGGTGACGCCGAGCGCACGGCCGCGCGGGATGATGGTGACCTTGTAGACGGGATCGTGCTCGGGCACCAGACGACCAATGATGGCGTGGCCGGCCTCGTGATAGGCGGTGAGCTTCTTTTCCTCGTCGTTCATGGCCATCGAGCGGCGCTCGGCACCCATGAGGATCTTGTCGCGGGCACGATCCAGGTGGCTCATGCGCACTTCGCGGGCGTTCTCGCGGGCAGCGAACAACGCGGCCTCGTTGACGAGGTTGGCAAGGTCCGCACCGGAGAAACCGGGCGTGCCGCGCGCGATGACCATGGCCTCCACGTCGGTGGCCGTGGGCACCTTGCGCATGTGCACCTTGAGGATCTGCTCGCGACCCTTGACGTCCGGCAGGCCGACGACCACCTGGCGGTCGAAGCGACCCGGACGCAGCAGCGCGGGATCGAGCACGTCCGGACGGTTGGTGGCGGCGATGACGATGATGCCTTCGGTACCCTCGAAGCCGTCCATCTCGACCAGCAGCTGGTTGAGGGTCTGCTCGCGCTCGTCGTGACCGCCACCCATGCCGGCGCCACGATGGCGGCCGACGGCGTCGATCTCGTCGATGAAGATGATGCAGGGGGCGTGCTTCTTGGCCTGCTCGAACATGTCACGGACGCGGCTGGCGCCGACGCCCACGAACATCTCGACGAAATCCGAACCGGAGATCGAGAAGAACGGCACCTTGGCTTCGCCGGCGATCGCCTTGGCCAGCAGCGTCTTGCCGGTACCCGGAGGACCGACCATCAGCACGCCGCGGGGGATCTTGCCGCCGAGTTTCTGGAACTTGCCGGGGTCGCGCAGGAACTCGACCAGTTCACCGACTTCCTCCTTCGCCTCGTCGCAGCCCGCGACGTCGTTGAAGTTGACCTTGACCTGGTCTTCGCCCTGCAGCTTGGCGCGCGAACGCCCGAAGCTCATGGCACCGCGACCGCCGGAGCCGGCCTGCATCTGGCGCATGAACCAGATAAGCACGGCCACGAAGATAATGATGGGCAGCCAGTTGAAGACCAGGCCGAGCAGCGAGAAGCCGTTGTCGGCGGGCTCCTGGCGAAGCTCGACGCCCTTGTCGCGCATCTGCTTGACCAGATCGCTGGAGGAAAGGCCGACCACGGGGACCACCGTGCGGTACGCCCCGCCGTCCTTCAGCTTGCCCGTGATGGTGGGCGGCGCCGTGGAGGTGATCGTGCCGCTGGCGACGTTCCCGTTATCCACCTGCTGGGCGAAGGTCGTGTAGGACATGTCCTGCGACGAGCCACTGTGCGGGTTGAAAGTCTGGAACACGGTCAGGAGGACCACCGCGATGATCAGCCAGAGCAACAGATTTTTTGCCATCTCATTCATGCGCGGTTCTCGCCTGGTTGCCGGGACGCGGATTTGAGCCCGGTCGCCAGTGCATACACCTCCGGCGAACGAGCGCGGGAGGCTTTCGGTTTACGCATCGTCACGCGACTGAAGTCAGCGCGCAAGGTCTTGAGGTACTCGTCGAATCCCACGCCCTGGAACAGCTTCACCAGGAACGACCCTCCCGGCTTGAGCCAGTCGAGACTGAACTGCCGGGCCAGGTCGCACAGGTCCATCGCGCGGATCTGGTCGGCCAGTGCCACACCGGACATATTGGGGGCCATGTCCGAGAGGACAAGATCGACCTTATGACCTTCGAGCATGGTTTCCAGTTCGCGAAGTACCGTTTCCTCACGGAAATCGCCCTGCATGAAATCCACGCCGGCCAGGCTGGCCATGGGCAGGATGTCCAGGGCGATCACCTTGCCGGTGTCGCCCATGCGCTGGCGGGCCAGCTGCGACCAGCCGCCGGGGGCGGCCCCGAGGTCGACCACGGTCATGCCCGGCTTGATCAGGCGGTCGCGCTCGATCAGTTCCTCGAGCTTGTAGATGGCGCGCGAGCGGGCACCCTCGGCCTGAGCCTTCTTGACGTAGGGATCGTCGAAGTGCTCTTTCAGCCAACGGGAGCTGGTCTTGCTGCGTGCCATGGGCTTTCGACCGGATACTTAATAAGGAGCAGGCCTTGCATGATACCCTTTGCCACCTGTCCGCCGCACATCGAACCTGAACGCAATGTCGCTTTCCCCTACACAGCGCCGCTACCTCCGCAGTCTCGCCCACGATCTCCGACCGGTCATCCTGCTCGGTAACAAGGGCGCGACCGAGGCCGTGGCGAAGGAACTGGCCCAGGCCCTGGATATCCACGAGCTGGTCAAGGTCAAGCTTTCCGGCGGCGACAAGGACGAGCGCCAGGCCCAGATCGCCTTCCTGTCCGGCCAGACCGGTGCCGAGAACGTCCAGGAAATCGGCCACATCGTCGTCCTGTTCCGTCGAAACGAGCAGGACCCGAAGCTCGCCCTGCCCCGGTAAACCAGCATGGACCTGTCGTTCGAACACCCGGGTGAGTATCTCTTCGTCCGCCGCGTGGGCGCCGATACGGTCACCATCGTCGATCGGGATTTCCACCGCAGCCTGCTGCTGACTCCCGAGCAGGTGGTGGAGAACTGGGCTATCACCGATGCCAGCCAGCTTTCCGCCGACGATGTGGCGACGTTCGTGGCCCTGTCCCCGGAACTGGTGCTGCTGGGCACCGGCGAGCGCCAGGTGTTCCCGCCGGCCGCCTTCATGGCCGGCCTGCTGAAGAAGGGCATCGGCGTGGAGGCGATGACCAACGGCTCCGCCGCGCGCACCTACAGCCTGCTGGCCGGCGAGGGTCGCAAGGTCCTGGCCGCCTTCATCCTTCCGGCGGGCTGATCCCATGCGCTGGCTGGTCCTCGGCGCTGGCGGGACCGGCGGCTACTTCGGGGGCCGCCTGGCCCAGTCCGGTGCGGATGTCACCTTCCTGGTCCGCCCCGAGCGGGAAGCTGCGCTGGCCGCTCGGGGGCTGACCATTCGGAGTCCTTTCGGCGACGCCACGCTGGCCGTGCGAACCACCACGGCCGCGACCGTCGGCGACGCCGGCGCCTTCGACGTGGTGCTGGTTTCCTGCAAGGCCTACGACCTGCACTCGGCGATCGAAGCCATCGATCCCGCGGTCGGCGAACGGACGGTCATCCTGCCGATCCTCAACGGGCTCGCGCACTACCCGGCGCTGGACAGCCGCTTTGGGCCGGACCAGGTCCTGGGCGGCCTGTGCTTCATCAGCGCGACCAAGGGCCCCGAGGGCGATATCCTCCACCTGGGCAGCGGCGCTTCGGTGACCTTTGGCGAACGCGACGGCCAGCCGCACGACGGCCGTTGCGCGGCCATCGCGCAGGCCTTTGCCGCGGCGGGTGTGGATCATGTCCACGCAAGCGATATCCAGCGCGCCCTCTGGGCCAAGTTCACCTTCATCACCACCCTCGCCGGCGCCACATGCCTGTTTCGCGCCGCCGTCGGCGACATCCTCGCCACGAACGACGGCGGCGAGCTGATGGGTCGCCTGTACGAGGAATGCCTGGCGGTAGCGCGCGACGCCGGCCATCCGGTACCCGATGCCGCGCGCTCGGTAGCGTGGAAAACCTTCACGCAAGAAGGCTCGCCCGTCACCGCCTCGATGCTGCGCGACCTCGAGTCGGGCCAACGCGTCGAAGCGGATCATCTGGTCGGCGACATGCTGCGGCGGGCACGCGAGGCGGGTCTGGCCGCGCCCATGCTTGAGGTGGCCTACGCCCATCTCCAGGCCTTCGAAACCCGCACCCTAAAACACCACGCCTCCTGACGCCGCGCGGCCGCCCGCGTTGCTCCAACACCCCGGCACGCCCTGATCGCGCACATCGTGCGCTCCTACAACCGCCATTGGATCCGGGTGCGCGTGGCGCGGGAATTATTTCTGCGGCAGGTATTGTAGGGGGTCGACGGGGTTACCGTCGCGGCGAATCTGGAATTGCAGTTCGTCGCGCGTGGCGCCGGATGAACCCATCTCGGCCACCGACTGGCCGGCCTTCACCTTTTCGCCTTCCTTGACCAGTCGCTTGCGGTTGTGGCCGTAGGCGGAAAGGAAGCTGTCGCTATGCTTGATGATGACCAGCTCGCCGTAGCCGACCAGCCCGTTGCCGCTGTAGACGACCACGCCATCGGCGGCGGCGCGCACGGGGTCGCCGGCCTTGCCGGCGACTTCGATGCCGGGAATGGCGTCGCCGGAGGCGAACTTCTTGATCAGCGTGCCGTCGGCCGGCCAGCGCCAGTTGATGCCGCCGGCACTGCGGGTGGCGCCGCTGGCGACGATGGGCGTGGCGGCCGGCGGGTTTTCCACCGGTGCCGGCGCGGTGGCCGGGGCGGTCGGGGGCGGCACGACCGACTCGGCCGGCTTGCCAGCGACGACGACCGGGGTGTTGGTCGTGGTCGCGGGGGCCGGCACGGAAGACGCTGCCGTGGCGGCCGCGGCGCCCACCGGTGGGAGGGGCGGCGCGGTAGCGGGCGACACCGTACCGGGAGGCAACGCGGCAGGTGGCGCGGAGGCCACCGGCGTACCGGTGGGCGGCGCCACATGGGCCGGATGACCGGCAGGCGTCGGTACCGCGGCGATCACCGGTGCCGTGGCATGGGCCGGTGCCGGCTTGCCGCCGTCATGGCCCGGCGGCGACAGGCGCAGGTCCTGTCCCGGCCAGATGGTGAATGGCGAGGCGATGTTGTTCCAGCCGGCCAGGTCACGGAAATCGACCTTGTTACGGAAAGCGATGCTGTAAAGCGTGTCGCCCTTCACCACCCGGTAGCTGCCGCCGGGCGGGGGCGGCGGCGACGGAGCGTTCGACGACGACGAGGTATAGCTGCCTGGTGCACGCGTTACCACGACGGAACTGGTGGGCGTGCAGGCGGAAAGGACCACGGCCACGCCGAGCACGACGGCCGGGGCCAGCGGACGGAGCATGGACATCGCGGATTTCCTTTCTCGGTCGTTCATCGCAGCAGGAACCACCACAAGGCCAGGAGGACGACGGCCACGATAACAGCCCAGCCTATCCACTCGATGTGTTTACGGAGCATCTTTTCGGCACGCTCGCCGAAGATACGGATGAGCAGGGCCAGCAGCCAGACACGCTTGCCGCGCCCGACCAGCATGCAGACCAGGAACGGCAGCAGCGGCACCCCGACGATGCCCGACGCCCAGGTGACGAACTTCATCGGCACCACGGGCTGCAGCGCGGCCATCGCCAGGACGATGTAGAGGCCGAACGAATGCGACGCCATGTCCTTCTGCAGGTTTTCCACGCCGCGCATGATCGGTGCCAGCAGGTGCATCGAATCGAGCAGCGGCTTCAGCGCCTCGAAGGCGAAATGGCCCAGCATGTAGCCGACCAGCGAACCGAGCAGCGAGAACAGCAGGCTCCAGTTCGCGTAGCGAAACGCCTTGCGCGGCTCCGCCAGCATCATCGGCGCCAGCATCACCTCGGGCATCACCGGGAAGATGAAGGCCTCGACGAAGGACAGGCCCGCCAGGTAGCGAACGGCGTGACGATGGCGCGCCCAGACGATGGCGCGTTCGTAAAGCGACGAAAACATCCGCATTCAGCGGTTTCCCTTGTGGTGTGACGGCATCAGCCGATGCCGCCGAGCAGCGGCACGAAACTCACGGGCCCCAGTTCCTCGCGGACCACCGTGCCGTCGTCGCCCTTGCGCAGCCGCACCAGCAACTGCTGGCTCGGGCCGCCCACGGGAGCCACCAGCACCCCACCCGGCCGCAGCTGGTCCAGCAATTTGGTCGGCACGCGGTCGCCCGCGGCGGTAAGGATGATGGCGTCGAACGGTGCGTCGGATTCCCAGCCCAGCTTGCCGTCGTCGTGACGGGAGCGGAGGTTCTCGATGCCCAGCTGGCGGAAACGGCGGCGCGCCTGGCGCAGCAGTTCCTCGATGCGCTCCACGGTGTACACCGTGGGCACGATGCCCGCGAGCACGGCGGCCTGGTAGCCGGAGCCGGTGCCGATCTCGAGGACACGCCCGGGTACCTCGCGCTCGATCAGCGCCTCGGTCATGCGGGCGACGATCCACGGCTGCGAGATGGTCTGGCCGTGGCCGATCGGCAGCGCGGTGTTCTCGTAGGCGCGCGAATGCAGCGCCTGGTCGATGAAATGATGACGTGGCAGCTGGCGGATGACCTCCAGCACGCGCTCGTCGCGAATGCCTTCCTCGACCAGCTTGGTGACGAGGCGATCCCGTGCGCGCTGGGAAGTCATGCCTTCGCCGCGCAGGGCCGAGGCTGGAAGAGCGTGCAGGTTCACCACGTCAGGCGGCCTCCTCGCTGTCCATCGCAGAGGAAAGCGCCAGCATCCAGCTGCTGACTTTTTCCAGCGCCTGGAAGCGCGTGAGGTCGGTGTGGATCGGCGTGACCGACACATAGCCACGGCGCACCGCGTCGAAATCCGTACCGGGGCCGGCGTCGTCGATCTCGCCCGGCGGGCCGATCCACCACAGGGGGCGACCGCGCGGGTCTTCGGTGCGGATGGCCGGCGCGGCGCGATGACGGCGCCCCAGGCGGGTGACCTCGAAACCGCGGATCGCGTCCCACGGAAGGTCGGGCACATTGACGTTGAGGATGGTGTCGGCCGGCAGGGGGTCGACGACCAGGCGCTGCATCAGCATGATCACGGCGCTGGCGGCCGAATCGAAGTGACGGCCCGTGCCCTCGCCCGTGACCAGCGAGACCGCGATGGCCGGCAGGCCGAGGAACCGGCCTTCCATCGCCGCCGAGACCGTACCGGAATAGATGACGTCGTCGCCCAGGTTGGCGACGTTGTTGATGCCCGACACGACGATGTCGGTGGTGTGCTCGAGCAGGCCGGACAAGGCGAGATGCACGCAGTCGGTGGGCGTACCGGCCACGCGATAGAAGCCGTTGTCCATGCGCTGCGCACGGATGGGCGCATCGAGGGTGAGCGAGTTGCTCGCCCCCGACCGGTCGCGGTCCGGGGCGACCACCGTCACCGTGCCGAACTCGCCCAGACGTCCGGCGAGAATCCGGATACCCGGAGCCTCCACGCCGTCGTCGTTGCTCACCAGAACTTGCATGCTGATCCAGATCGAAAAACGGGTGCGGCGACCCCACCCCAGGTGGTAGTCGCCCGACCCGGCAAGTCTACCGGACCGGGCAGCGGGATTCACGAAAGGCCAGCTAGGATGTCGGACATGAAGCGACGCGCGCCTACGGTCAATGACGACGACAGCCTGTTGTTTCGCCAGGCGATCGGCGACGTTCGGCCCATGGCGCCCGTGGAAAGCCGGCCGGAGCGCCCGCGACCGGCGCCCCATCCGCACATGCGCGACGCGGACGAAGCCGCCGTGCCGGCGGATTCCCTGCTGTTCGACTACGACCCGGCCGACCTGGAAGTGGGCGAAGAGCTGTTCTACCTGCGCGACGGCTATCCACCCAAGCTGCTGAAGCAGCTCAAGCGCGGCCAGTTCAGCATCCAGGCCGAGGTGGACCTGCACCAGATGAACGCCGCGGCCGCGCAACTGAGCATTGCCGACTTCCTCGCCGAATGCCGGCACGACGGCCTGCGTTGCGTGCGGATCATCCATGGCAAGGGCCTGCGCTCGAAAGCCGCCGGCCCCGTCCTGAAAGGGCTGACCGACCGGCTGCTGCGTCGCCGCGACGACGTGGTCGCGTTCGCCTCCGCCCTGCCGATGCAGGGCGGCACCGGCGCGGTGGTGGTCCTGCTCAAGGGCTGAGGCTCAGCGGGCCAGTTCGCGCAGCACCGTGGTGGCGTAAGCACCCGCCGGCAGGCCGAAGGAGACTTCCAGCGCACGGCCCTCGGCGACACTGTCGTCGTCCAGCCAGCGCCAGGCCAGGTCGCGCGGCAACAGGCGCAGCGCGCGCCGCTCCTGGTCCATCCGCACACCGGAAAGGCCCTTGGCCAGGTCTGCATCGCGTGCCGCCACCGATCGCTCCAGCTCGCCCGCCGCGTCGGCGGCCGGCGTGTCGCCATCGCCCCAGAGCGGGCCGGACGGATGGATGTCGAAGCGGCCCAGGCGTTCGGCCAGCGTGTCGTTGAAAGGCTCGGGGCCGAACCAGGAACGCGAGCCTTCCAGCGACCAGATCTCGCCATCCAGCGGGGTGTCCCACTGCCCGTTACGCACGCGCTCGGCCAGCACGCCGTTGTAGATGTGCGAGCGCGCGGCGGAAAGCAGGATGGAGCGCTTGTCGCGATCCAAGCGGCGGCCGGCAAACATCGCCCGGGCCTGGTCCACGTTGTTGCCACCCAGGCCGAAACGTTGCTCGCCGAAGTAGTTGGGCACGCCGCGTGCCGCGATGGCGCGCAGGCGTTCCTCGGCGGCATCACGCTCACCTTCCACCTCACGCAGCACGATCACGAAGCGGTTGCCGCGCAGTGCGCCCCGCTTGATCTTGCGCGAATGGCGCGCGGCGGAAACGATGGTCACGTCCTCCCCCGGGAATGCCGACCAGTCGGGATCGGCCTTGCCCGGCAGGTGCGCGGTGAATACCTGGCGTGTCACCGCGTGGCGATCCTTCATGCCCGCGTAGCCGACGTTCATCGCCTGGATGCCGGCGAACTTGGCCAGCTCGCGCGCCACCCATTCGGTGTTCTGGCCGCGTTTTTCCACCAGCAGGAACGCGTGCTCACCCGCGCCGTCGGCTTCGTAACCGAGGATTTCCTCGACGAAGAAGTCCTCGGCACGGGAACGCAGGCGTCCACGCAGGGGCGGTTCGCCGAACGCGAAGGGAAGTTCGTTGGAGTCGTTCATATCGGGCCTTCAGAGCAGGAAAATCGTCGCCAGCCCCAGGAAAATGAAAAAACCGCCGCTGTCGGTCACGGCCGTGATCAGCACGCTGGAGCCCAGCGCGGGATCGCGACCCATGCGGGTCATGAGCATCGGGATGCCCACACCCATGAAAGCGGCAAGAAGGAGGTTCAGCGTCATCGCGGAGGTCATCACCAGCCCCAGCGACACGCTGCCGTAGAGCAGCCAGGCCACCACGCCGATGCAGCCGCCCCAGACCAGGCCGTTGATCAGGGACACGCCCAGCTCCTTGCGCCACAGGCGCTTGGCCTGCGAGGGCCCTACCTGCTCCAGGGCCATGGCGCGAACGATCATGGTGATGGTCTGGTTGCCGGAGTTGCCGCCGATGCCTGCCACGATGGGCATCAGCGCCGCCAGCGCGACCAGCTTCTCGATGGAGTGCTCGAACAGGCCGATGACCCGCGACGCGATGAACGCGGTGACGAGGTTCACGGCCAGCCACGCCCAGCGGTTGCGTACCGATTTCCACACCGAGGCGAAGATGTCTTCTTCCTCGCGCAGGCCGCCGCGCGACAGTGCTTCGGTTTCGCTTTCCTCGCGGAGGAAGTCGAGCATGGCATCCACCGCGATGCGACCGATCAGCCGCTGCTGGTGATCGATCACCGGCGCGGTGACCAGGTCGTACCGTTCGAAGGCCTGGGCGACGTCGTAGGCATCGTCTTCCGGGCGGAACGTATTGACGTCGGGCGCCATGATCTCGTGGACCATGCGGTCCGGCGAATTCACCAGCAGCCAGTGCAGCGGTAGCACGCCGGTCAGCACGTTGCCGGCGTTGACCACGAACAATTTGTCGGTCTGCGCGGGCAGTTCGTCGAAACGCCGCAGGTAGCGCAGTACCACCTCGAGGCTGATGTCCTCGCGAATGGTGACCATGTCGAAATCCATCAGCGCACCGACCTGGTCGTCCTCGTAGGACATGGCGGCCTGCACGCGCTCGCGTTCCTGCGCGTCCAGGCTGGCCATCAGCTCGGGCAGCACTTCAGTCGGCAGGTCGTCGACCAGGTCGGCCAGTTCGTCCGCGTCCAGCGGCTCGACCGCTGCGAGGATCTCGCTGTCGTCCATGTCCGCGATCAGCGTTTCGCGCACCGAATCGGAGACTTCCAACAGGATCTCGCCGTCGCGGTCCGAACGGACGCGCTGCCAGACCGCCAGGCGATCTTCCAGCGGCAGCGATTCCAGCACGTCGGCCAGGTCGGCCGGATGCAGCTCGTCAAGGCGCGCCTGGAGTTCCGCGTCGGCGGTGCCGATGGCGGCACCGTCATCGTCCGGTGCCGCGCCCGCGTGCGCGAGCAGGTCTTCGCGCCGCCGCAGCAACCCCGTGATCGCCTCCAGCCTGTCGTGCAGGCGGGGCGTCGAGGTGCGCGACTCGGTCTCGCTCACGTGGGCAGCACCAGCACGGTGGCCAGTGCCGCGATGCCCTCACGCCGTCCGGTGAAGCCCAGCGTCTCGGTGGTGGTGGCCTTGATGCTGATGCGGTCGATATCCACACCCAGGTCGTCGGCGATCGTCTCGCGCATGGCCTGTGCATGGGGCCCCACCTTGGGCGACTCGCAGATCACCGTCAGGTCGGCATTGCCGAGCCGGTAGCCACGCCCGGCCAGCATGTCGCGTACCGCACGGACGAAGCTGCGGCTGTCGGCCCCGCGCCAGCGCTCGTCCGACGGCGGAAAATGCTTGCCGATGTCGCCCAGCGCAAGCGCACCGAGCAGTGCGTCGCACAGGGCGTGCAGCACCACGTCGCCGTCCGAGTGCGCCAGCACGCCCTGCCCGTGCGGCACGCGCACACCACCCAGCATCACGTGGTCGCCGTCGCCGAACGCGTGGACGTCGAAACCCTGGCCGATCCGCATCATCGAGTCCTCTGCAGCAGGAATTCCGCCAGCGCGAAGTCGGCCGGCGTCGTCACCTTGATATTGTCTTCCGCGCCTTCGACCAGGAGCGGCGATACACCCACGCGCTCCATGGCCATCGCTTCGTCACTGACCACGATACCCGCGTCGGCGGCAAGGCCAAGTGCATGGGCCAGCGCGCCGCGACGGAACATCTGCGGCGTGAAGGCACGCCAACGGCCCTCGCGGGGTTCGGTGCCCGCGCTGTGGCCGGTGTCATCCGCCCGTTTCAGCGTGTCGCGCAGCGGCGCCCCGAGCAGGCCGCCCTCGCCCGCCCCGGCCAGATCGATCAGCCGCGTGATGTCGGCGGCGCGCACGCACGGTCGGGCCGCGTCGTGCACCAGTACGAAGTCGTCGCCACCCACCGAGGCCGGCAGGGCGATCAGCCCGGCCAGCACGGAGTCGCTGCGCTCGCCCCCGCCGGTGGCCACCACCAGCGGCTTGCCGCCCACGGCGTCCACGGAAGCGAAATGCCGATCGTCCGCGGCGATGACCACCACCAGCCCCGCGATGCGGGGATGTGCGGCCAGCCGCGCCAGTGTGTGATCCAGCAACGGCCGTCCCGCGATGGGCTGGTATTGCTTGGGACGATCGCCGCCGGCCCGGACGCCCTTGCCGGCGGCGGGAAGCACGCACCACAACGCGTCCATCACTGCCCGCCGGGCGGGGCGACGGGCGGCGGCGGGGGTGGCGCGCTGACCGCGGCCCCCGGTTCCACCACCTGATAGAAGGTTTCACCCGGCTTGACCAGGCCCAGTTCCTGGCGCGCGCGCGCCTCGGTGGCCTGTTCGCCGTGCTTCAGGTCTTCCACGTCCGCGGCCAGGGCCTGGTTGCGCTTTTGCAGGGCGGCGTTGTCCGCCGTCTGCTGGGCGACCGAGGCACGCAACGAATCGACCTCGGCCATACCCCCACCGCCGACCCACAGCTTCAGCTGCAGCGCGATGAGGATGATGACGAGGATCAGGCCGATCCAGCGCAGGATTGCCGCGTTGCTCAAGCCCGGGTCAGCCCGGCAGCTTCGAGAGGCTGGGGAACGCGTTGCGGCCGGCATAGCTGGCCTTGGCGCCCAGGGCTTCCTCGATGCGCAGCAGCTGGTTGTACTTGGCCACGCGGTCGGTACGGCAGAGCGAGCCGGTCTTGATCTGCGTCGCGGTGGTGGCCACGGCGATATCGGAGATGGTGGTGTCTTCGGTCTCGCCCGAGCGGTGCGACACGATGGCGGCGTACTTCGCGCGATGGGCCATGTCGATGGCTTCGAGCGTCTCGGACAGCGTGCCGATCTGGTTGACCTTGATCAGGATGGCGTTGGCGATCTTCTTGTCGATGCCTTCCTGGAAGATCTTCGGGTTGGTCACGAAGAGGTCGTCGCCGACCAGCTGGATGCCTTCGCCAATGGCCTGGGTGAGGTGCGCCCAGCCGGTCCAGTCGCCTTCGCCCATGCCGTCCTCGATGGTGACGATCGGGTACTGCTTCGACCACGAGGCCAGCGTGTCGACCCACTGCTCGGGCGTGAACACCTTGCCCTCGCCTTCCAGGTCGTACTTGCCGTCCTTGAAGAACTCCGAGCTGGCCACGTCCAGGCCGAGCAGGATCTCGCTGCCTACCTTGAAGCCCGTTTTGTTCACTGCCTCGAGGATGGTGTCCAGCGCCTCGACGTTGGACTTGAGGTTGGGCGCGAAGCCGCCCTCGTCACCCACCGACGTGTTGAGGCCGCGACCCTTGAGCACCGATTTCAGCGCGTGGAAGATCTCGGCACCGTAGCGAAGGGCCTCGGCGAAGCTGGGCGCGCCCACGGGCAGCACCATGAATTCCTGCACGTCGACGTTGTTGTCCGCGTGCGCGCCGCCGTTGATGATGTTCATCATAGGCACCGGCAGCGTGCCGCCGCCGTCCACCATCAGGTACTGCCAGAGTGCCTGCTTCTTCGAGGTGGCTGCGGCATGCGCGGCGGCCATGGAAACGCCCAGCAGCGCGTTGGCGCCGAGCTTGCCCTTGTTGTCGGTGCCGTCCAGCGCGATCAGCCTGGCGTCCAGGCCCTTCTGGTCGAGCGCGTCGTAGCCGGCCAGCGCCTTGGCGATCTCGCCGTTGACGTTGTACACGGCCTTGCGCACGCCCTTGCCGCCGTAACGGCCCTTGTCGCCGTCGCGCAGCTCCACGGCCTCACGCGTGCCGGTGGAGGCGCCGCTGGGCACCGCCGCACGGCCGAACGAGCCGTCGGCCAGGGTGACTTCGGCTTCGAGGGTCGGATTGCCGCGGGAGTCGAGGATTTCGCGGGCGTGGATCGTGGTGATCGAAGTGCTCATGCTGTTCCCGTTACGAGGTGAATGACTTCAGGACGATAACGGACAGCATAAGGCCAGCCGTATCGATCAGGACGAATGCATTGCGTCGGCGCCGGAGATACCCCGGCGCATGCGCATCAGGCGTGGTTGGCGAAACCGCGGCGCTTGACGGCGCCGTCCAGTTCCATGAGCGTCTCGAGCAGTTCTTCCATCTGGTCGAGCGGCCACGCGTTGGGACCGTCGCTCAGCGCCTTGGACGGATCCGGGTGGGTTTCCGCGAACAGGCCGGCCACGCCGACGGCGACGGCTGCACGCGCCAGCACGGGCACGAACTCGCGCTGGCCGCCCGACGTGGTGCCCTGCCCGCCCGGCAACTGCACCGAATGCGTGGCGTCGAACACCACCGGGCAGTTCGTCTCGCGCATGACCGCGAGCGAGCGCATGTCCGACACGAGGTTGTTGTAGCCGAAGCTGGCGCCGCGCTCGCACACCAGGATGTCGTGATTGCCCACGTCGAACGCCTTCTGCACGACGTTCTTCATGTCCCAGGGGGCGAGGAACTGGCCCTTCTTGATGTTGACCGGCTTGCCGGCCTTCGCGACGTTCTGGATGAAGTCGGTCTGGCGGCAGAGGAAGGCCGGGGTCTGCAGCACGTCGACCACGGCGGCCACCTCGTTCATCGGGGTGTATTCGTGCACATCGGTGATGACCGGCACGCCGATCTGGCGCTTCACGGCCTCCAGCACCTTGAGGCCTTCCTCGACACCGGGGCCACGGAAGCTGCCGCCGGACGAGCGGTTGGCCTTGTCGAAGCTGGACTTGAAGATGAAGTTGATGCCGAGGCGACCGGTGATCTCCTTCAGCTTGCCGGCAACATCCAGCTGGAGTTGCATCGACTCGATGACGCACGGGCCGGCGATCAGGAACAGCGGCTGGTCGAGGCCAGCATCGAAACCACAAAGCTTCATGCAGCGGACTCCTCGGAACGGGTGGCGAGCCGTTCGCCTTCGCGCACGGCCTTGTATTCACGGGCGGCGCGGACGAAGCCGATGAACAGCGGATGGCCCTCGCGCGGGGTGGAGGTGAATTCCGGATGCGCCTGGCAACCCAGGAACCACGGATGCACATGGCGCGGCAGTTCGACGATCTCGACCAGCAGGTCGTCCATCGACTTGCCCGAGATCACCAGGCCCAGGTCTTCGAAGGACTGGCGGTAGCGGTTGTTGAACTCGTAACGGTGGCGATGGCGCTCGCGCACCACGTCCTCGCCGTACAGCTCGCGGGCCAGCGTGCCGGCCTTGAGGCGGCATTCCTGCGCGCCCAGGCGCATGGTGCCGCCGAGGTCGGAGCGCTCGCTGCGGGTTTCCGTCTCGCCGGTGGCGGTGGTCCACTCGGTGATGAGGGCGATCACCGGATCGGGCGTGTTGCGGTCGTTCTCGCTGGAATCGGCCTGTGTAAGCCCCGCCGTGTTGCGGGCGAATTCAACCACGGCGGCATGCATGCCGTAGCAGATGCCGAAGTACGGCACGCCGGTCTCGCGGGCGAACTGCGCGGCGAGGATCTTGCCCTCGAAACCGCGCTTGCCGAAGCCGCCGGGCACCAGGATGGCATCCGCATCGCCCAGGACCGTGCGCGCGCCGCGGGCCTCGACATCCTCGGAATCCACCCAGTTGAGGTTGACCCGCGTGGTCTGGTTGATGCCGCCGTGGCGCAGGGCCTCCGCGAGCGACTTGTAGGCGTCCTTGTGCTCGACGTACTTGCCGACGATGGCGATGTTGACCTCGTCGCGCGGGTGTTCGACGGCTTCCACCGTGCGCACCCAGCTGGAGAGGTCGGCCGGGCCGGCATCGAGGCCGAGGCGCTTGATGACCAGCTCGTCCAGGCCCTGCTCATGCAGCCACATGGGCAGCTTATAGATGACGTCGACGTCGATGGTGCTGATGACGGCGTTCTTGGGCACGTTGGTGAACAGCGCGATCTTGTGGCGCTCCGCGTCCGGCAGCGGTTCCTCACAGCGGCACAGCAGCACGTCGGCCTGGATGCCGATGGAGCGCAGTTCCTTCACCGAATGCTGGGTGGGCTTGGTCTTGATCTCGCCGGCGGCCTTGATATACGGCACCAGGGTGAGGTGCACGAACATGCACTTTTCCGCGCCGTGCTCGATGCGCAGCTGGCGGATGGCCTCGAGGAAGGGCAGCGATTCGATGTCGCCCACGGTGCCGCCCACCTCGACCAGCGCCACGTCGTAGCCGCGGGTCGCCTCGTGGATGGAGTGCTTGATCTCGTCGGTGATGTGCGGGATGACCTGCACGGTGGCGCCGAGGTAGTCACCGCGGCGCTCCTTGCGGATCACCGATTCGTAGATCTTGCCGGCGGTGATGGAGTTCTTGCCGGTGAGACGGGTACGGACGAAGCGCTCGTAGTGGCCCAGGTCCAGGTCGGTCTCGGCACCGTCGTCGGTGACGTAGACCTCGCCATGCTGGAAGGGACTCATGGTGCCCGGGTCCACGTTGATGTACGGGTCGAGCTTCATCATGGTGACGGAGAGACCCCGCGCCTCGAGAATGGACGCGAGCGACGCCGCTGCGATGCCCTTCCCGAGGGAAGACACCACACCGCCGGTGACGAAAATCAGGGGAGTCATGCGAGCAGCCAGTGCTGGAAACCGGTATTTTACCCAAGTGTGCCCCCACTCGCGAGGGGCACGATGAACGTGCCGTGCGGCCGCCTTGGCTTTACCATGGCGAAATGACCGATACGCCCATCCCCGCCCGTCTCCAGGCCCTGCGCGCCGCCATGGCCCACGCAGGCATCGCCGCCGTCGTCGTGCCCACGGCCGACCCGCACCTCTCCGAGTACCTGCCCCCGCGCTGGCAGGCCCGGGAGTGGTTTTCGGGCTTTACCGGGTCGTCCGGCACCCTGGTGGTCACCGCCAGCGGCGGCGGCGTGTGGACCGATTCCCGGTACTTCTCTCAGGCAGAGGCCGAACTGGCCGGCAGCGGCCTGCCCCTGATGAAACTGAACGTGGCGCACACGCCGGAACATGTCGGCTGGCTGGTCGAGCAGGTCGGCGCAGGCGATACCGTGGCCGTGGCGGGTGACAGCCTGTCGCTGGCGGGTGCCGAAGGGCTGGCCAAGCGGCTGGCGGCGGTGGGCGCGACGCTGCGCACCGACCTCGACCTGCCTGCCGTTGCCTGGCCGGAGCGCCCGGGTCGTCCGGACGCGCCGGTTTTCGCCCACCGGCCCCCGTTCGCCGCCGTCGACCGCGCCGACAAGTTCCGCCATGTGCGCACGGCCATGCGTCGCGCAGGCGCCACGCATCACGTTGTCTCGAGCCTGGACGACATCGCCTGGCTGACCAACCTCCGCGGTGGGGACGTCGACTACAACCCGGTGTTCCTGGCCCACCTGCTGATCGCGGAGGAGCGGGCCACGCTGTTCATCGACGCGGCCAAGGTGCCCGCGGACATCAAGGCGGCGCTGGCTGCCGACGGCATCGCGCTTGCCGACTACTCGACCGCTGCCTCCGCGCTGGCCGCCCTCCCCGAGCATGCCGTGCTGCTCGTCGATCCGGCCAGGGTCGTCGTCGCACTGCTGGAGGGCCTGCCCTCGTCCGTCAGGCAGGTACGTGCCGCGGCGCCGTCCACGGCGCAAAAGGCGCGAAAGACGCCGGAGGAGCTCGACCATATCCGCGACGTCATGCGTCGTGACGGGGCCGCGCTGGCCCGCGCCTTCCGCCGTATCGAAACCGGCCTGCTGGCCGGCGAGCCGCTCACGGAACTGGACGTCGACACGATCGTGCGCGAGGCGCGCGCGGCACAAGCCGGGTTCGTCGGCGAAAGCTTTTCCACCATCGCCGGTTACCAGGCGAACGGTGCCCTGCCCCACTACCGCGCCACCGAAGCACAGTTCAGTCCGCTGGCGACAAAAGGCCTGCTGCTGATCGATTCCGGCGGCCAGTACCTGGGCGGCACCACGGATATCACCCGCGTGCTGGCCCTGGGCCCGGTCACCGACGAGCAGCGCCGGGACTCGACCCTCGTGCTCAAGGGCATGATCGGCCTGTCTCGCGCCCGCTTCCCCAAGGGCGCCAGCGGTCCGCAGCTGGACGCGCTGGCCCGGGCGCCGTTGTGGGCGGCCGGCATGGACTTCGGCCACGGCACCGGTCACGGCGTGGGCTATTTCCTCAACGTGCACGAGGGGCCGCACGGCATCCGCCCGCCCGTGGCCGGCGGCGCCCTTGTGCCCCTGGAGACCGGGATGATCACCTCGATCGAGCCCGGCCTCTACAAGCCCGGCCGTCACGGCATCCGCCACGAGAACCTGGCCGTGGTGACCCAGGCCGATAGCACGGAGTTCGGTGATTTCTTCGCCTTTGAAACGTTGACGCTCTGCCCGTTCGATCGTCGCGGCCTGGAACCGCGCCTGCTGGAGCCGTCCGAGCGTGCCTGGCTGGACGATTACCACGCCACCGTGCGGGCGGCGCTGTCACCGTTGCTGGAGGGTGAGGACCGGGCGTGGCTGGAGTGGCATTGCGCGCCGGTTTGAGGCGCCGCACGTCACATCCCGGTGTAGGAGCGCACGATGTGCGCGATGGGGGTGCGGTGAGGTTACGGCTTCAACGCTCCGTTGGCTTTTCGCGCACATCGTGCGCTCCTACCTTGACCGTGTAGCGGGGCTATTCCATGCTGGGTGGCTACGAAGGGTGATACCTGATGAATACTCGTTATAACGCCTCAGACATCGAAGTCCTCAGCGGGCTTGACCCGGTCAAGCGCCGCCCGGGCATGTACACCGACACCTCCCGGCCGAACCACCTGGCGCAGGAGGTCATCGACAACTCGGTGGACGAGGCCCTGGCGGGCCATGCCAAGACCATCGAGGTCACCGTCTTCAACGACGGCTCGGTGGAAGTCACCGACGACGGCCGCGGCATGCCGGTGGATATCCACCCGGAAGAGAAGGTGCCGGGCATCGAGCTGATCCTCACGCGACTGCATGCGGGCGGCAAGTTCTCCAACAAGAACTACGCCTTCTCCGGCGGCCTGCACGGCGTGGGCGTTTCCGTGGTCAACGCGCTGTCCAATCGCGTGGATGTCACCATCCGCCGCGAGGGCCAGGAATACCGGATGAGCTTCGCCGACGGCGACCGGGCCAGCGACCTGGAAGTCATCGGCACCGTGCCGAAGAAGAAGACCGGCACCACGCTGCGCTTCTGGCCGGACGCGAAGTACTTCGATACGCCGAAGATCCTGGTCTCCAAGCTCAAGCACCTGCTGCGCGCCAAGGCCGTGCTCTGCGCCGGCCTCACCGTGCGCCTGCACGACGAGGCCTCCGGCGAAACGACCGAGTGGTACTTCGAGGACGGCCTGCCCGACTACCTGCGCGGCGAGTTGCAGGGCGCCGAGGCGCTGCCCCCGCAGCTGTTCGTCAAGCATTTCTCGCGCGAGACCGATGCGCTGGACGTCGCCCTGGCCTGGCTGCCGGAAGGCGACCTGGTGCAGGAAAGCTACGTCAACCTGATTCCCACCGCGCAGGGGGGCACCCACGTCAACGGCCTGCGCTCGGGGCTGACCAACGCCATCCGCGAGTTCTGCGACCTGCGCAACCTGCTGCCGCGCGGCGTGAAGCTGGCGCCGGAAGACGTCTGGGAGCGCCTGGCCTTCGTGCTCAGCGTGAAGCTGCAGGACGCCCAGTTCGCCGGCCAGACCAAGGAACGCCTGTCCTCGCGCGCCGCCGCCGGCATTGTCGAAGGGGTGGTGCACGATGCCTTCAGCCTGTGGCTGAACCAGCACGTGGACCTGGGCGAGAAGATCGCCCAGCTCGCCATCGAGCGTGCCAGCGCGCGCCTCAAGGCGGCCAAGCAGGTGGTCCGCAAGAAGATCACCTCCGGCCCCGCCCTGCCCGGCAAGCTGGCCGACTGCGCCTCCACCGACCTCACCCGCACCGAGATCTTCCTGGTCGAGGGCGATTCCGCCGGCGGTTCGGCCAAGCAGGCGCGTGACAAGGATTTCCAGGCGATCCTGCCGCTGCGCGGCAAGATCCTCAACACCTGGGAAGTCGAGTCCACCGCCGTGCTCGCCTCGCAGGAAGTCCACGACCTTGCCGTGGCCATCGGTTGCGACCCCGGCAAGGACGACCTCTCCGGCCTGCGTTACGGCAAGGTAGTGATCCTGGCCGACGCGGACTCCGACGGCCTGCACATCGCCACCCTGCTTTCGGCGCTGTTCCTGCGTCACTTCCCCAGCCTGGTCATCGAAGGCCACGTGTTCGTCGCCATGCCGCCCCTGTTCCGCGTCGATGTGGGCAAGCAGGTGTTCTATTGCCTGGACGAGGAAGAGAAGCGCCTGATGCTGGAAAAGGTCGAGCGGGAGAAGATGAAGGGTGCCGTCAGCGTCACGCGCTTCAAGGGACTGGGCGAGATGAACCCGGCGCAGCTGCGAGAATCGACCGTGCATCCGGACACCCGCCGCCTCGTCCAGCTGACCATCGATACCGACGACGGCACCGCCAAGCTGATGGACATGCTGCTGGCCAAGAAGCGCGCGGGCGACCGCAAGCAGTGGCTGGAAGAAAAGGGCGACCTGGCGACGCTGGAAGTCTGATCGCCCCGCATGCCTTACTTGGGCCCCTGATCTGACTCGATGTAGCGGAAGGTGGCCCTGACGGTCGAGTTCACGGTCGGGGTCCAGCGAATGATGGGCACCCACCGGCCGGTGTGCACGACGAAATCCGCCTGGTCTTTCCTTGCGATCTCAGCACGCTGCGCGGCGATGGTCGCTGGATTGCACACGCCCTTCCCGCTCGCGTCCGTATCGGCTGCGAACCTGACGTGCCTGCGCGTGTCCGTCGCAAAGCAGTTGTCCCGATAGAAAAACGCCTCGACCGGCATTCTGGCGCCGACGTCCTGAGGCCACTCCTTGAGGACCACTTCGTTGCGGGCGAACAGGTAGCCCATGCCATTGAGCCGGTCGCGGATGATCTTTACCTGATTCCACGACTGGTTCTGGTCATCCCGCGTCCGGTCGACGTTGAACGCACACTGGTTTTCGTCATCGTTGTAGCCCTTAGCCAACCACTGCTCCGCCGTCGTTATCCCGAGTGTCTGGCACGTGGCCCGGTGCGTGGTGCAGCGCCTCGGGGCGCCCGTCCAGGCGTCACGCGGATAGATACAGGCGACGTCCAGATGGTAGTCGCCCCACTGATCGGCGACGTTTTGCGGGTAGACGATAAAGCCGTTGCCTGACGGGTAGTTCTCCGGAAAGTCCGAGTCGCGCCGAAGCCAGGAGAACGATATGCCCCAGCTCGCCGTGGCCGGGTTGGGCAACCACGAACGGTAGGCGGTGGAAAACGCCGTTGCCCGCATCAGGATGCCCGAGCACAGGAACTGCGCTTCAGCGTAGGGGCGGCAATCACCCACACCGGTCTCGCCGTAACGCTGCTGAATGTGTTGCAGGACGACGGGGCCGGCTTCCCGAACCGTTGCGGACGGCGCGACCGCGCCATAACTCGATAACGCCTGGTTCGATGCCCGCTCCGGCACAGGGGTGGCTGGGTGCGTGGCACAGCCGGCAAGGCATGTACCCAGTAAAAAAAGGATCGCTCGACGAGTAGTCAGCCATTCCATAGCGTATGTCTCCCTGTAGAGGGGGACTATCTCGTTTACCTCGGCGTCGAACAATCAGCCAGTGGACGTAGGTGCGACCTGTCGTTTTCCGGCAACGAAAAAGGCCTGGCAATGCCAGGCCTTTTCATTCGCACCTTGCCGCGTGACGCCGCGGCGGCCCTGCGCCTAGCGACGACTACGAATCGCCTCGATCAGAGCGCGCGTTGCAGCGTCGAACTGGGACAGGTCGCCGGCATCCTTGTCGTTGCTCAGCGAGGGGTAGATCTGCTTGGCGATGACCTTGCCCAGCTCGACGCCCCACTGGTCGAATGCGTTGATCCCCCACAGGTGACCCAGCAGAAACACCTTGTGCTCGTACAGCGCGATCAGCGCACCGAGCGAATGCGGCGTGAGCGAGTCGAGCATGAACACGGTGCTGGGGCGATCGCCCTTGAAGGTGCGCTGCGCCGCCAGGGCGCGACGCTCGTCTTCGGTGCCGGTCTTCGCTTCGGCCAGGGCTTCTTCGAACGTCTTGCCCAGGGACAACGCAGCGGCCTGCGCCAGCAGGTTGGCGGTCAGCACATCCTGGTTCTCGCGCAGCGGATGCGCCGGCTTGACCAGGCCGATGAATTCCAGGGGCACCACATCGGTACCCTGGTGCAACGCCTGAAAATAGGCGTGCTGCGCATTCGTACCGATGCTGCCCCAGACCACCGGGACCGTCTTGCCCGCCACTTCGCTGCCGTCGGACGGGTGCACGTGCTTGCCCAGGCTTTCCATCTCCAGCTGCTGCAGGTAGGACGGAAGGTCGGCAAGCGAATCCACGTAGGGGATCACGGCGCGACTGGTGGTACCGAGGATGTTGCGATTCCAGACCTCGGCGATGGCCAGCAGGACCGGAAGGTTGTCCTTCCATGCCGCCGTGCGGAAATGGTCGTCCGCTTCCGCGGCACCGGACAGGAGATCACGGAAACCGTTCATGCCGATGGCGAACGCGATCGACGCGCCCACCGCCGACCACAACGAGTAGCGACCGCCCACGTAGTCCCACATCGGCAGCACCTGCGAGGCGCCCCACTTGTGCACGGCCTCGTCGTTGGAGCTCACGGCGATGAAATGCTTCGACGTCTTCGCTTCGTCGCCACCGTTGGCCTTGAGTATCCAGTTGCGGAACACGCCGCCGTTCAGCAGGGTTTCCTGCGTATTGAAGCTCTTGGAGACCAGGATCACCAGCGTGTGGGCGGGATCGAGCTTCTTCATCAGGTCGTAGGCGGCCTGCCCGTCGACGTTGGTGAGGAAGTGGCTGCGGATGCCTTCGACATGGAACTGTTCGAGGGCGTGCACGGCCAGGCGCGGCCCGAGATCCGAACCACCGATGCCGATGTTGACCACATCGGTGACGCCGCCGATCAGGCCGACCGACTCGCCGTCACCCTTGTGTACGGCGTTGACCAGCTTCTCCATCTTGTCCAGCGCATCGGCGACCTCCTTGCGGACATCGGCCGGTGCCGCGGGGTGACGCGAGGTACCGCCACGCAGGGCCGTATGCAGCACCGCGCGGTCTTCGGACGTGTTGATGTGCTTGCCTTCGAACATCGCGTCGCGCGCGGCTTTCCAGCCGGTGCTTTCGATGTACTCGCCGACGGCGTCGAGCGCCGCCACGTCGAGCTTCTGGCGGGAGGCGTCGAGGAGAATGGGGCCCATGCGCCGACGCAGGCGCTCACCACGGGCATCGTCCTGGACGAGTTCGCGTAGCGTGGTCTTGGCGAGGCGGGAGGCGTGCTCCTCGAACGAGGGCAGGCGGGGGTGCTTTGAGTCCATGGCTTCCACTTGGCTGCAACGGAAAGGGGGAACCCCGATCTTACCGCAGTGCAGCGTGGGCGGATTGTGTGGATGTGTTACAGGCGCCGCCGCAGGATCGTGCGACGACGCCCAGGCTTCACGCTGCCTGCTTGGGGATCGAATGGTTGGTGTGCGTGATGCGGTTGTGCGCATCGACGTAGACCAGGTCGGGCTTGTACTTGGCCATTTCAGCCTCGGACAGGCTGGCGAACGCGGCGACGATCACCAGGTCGCCCACGGAGACGCGACGCGCGGCGCTACCGTTGACCGAGAGGATGCCCGAGCCCTCGTCCGCGCGCAGCGCGTAGGTGACGAAGCGCTCGCCGTTGCTGATGTTCCAGGCATGGATCTGCTCGTACTCGCGGATACCCGCGGCGTCGAGCAGGTTGCCGTCGATGGCGATCGAACCTTCGTAGTTCAGCTCGGCGTGAGTCACCGTGGCGCGGTGGATCTTGCACTTGAGCATGTTGAGCTGCATGGCGGTCTCTGGGGGATGGGTGGCTGCAAAAACGCCCATTCTAACGGAGGGTGGCCCGTCCGTCGCGTAGGCTTCCTCTGTCGGAGCGCTTTATGGGGGACCACGCGCGGAAACGCAAGTCCCCGTTTGTGAAGGGAATCAGTCGAAGACGAGATTGTCGATCAGGCGTGTGCCGCCCAGGCGGGCGGCCACCAGGGCGATCAGGCCTTCGCGCTGCTCCGGCGCCGGCTCGGCGAGGTCGTCGGCGCGGCGGATGGCGACGTAATCGGGCACGAAACCGGCCCGCTCGAGCCGCGCCCTGGCGGCCTGCTCCAGCGCCTGCCAGCTATGGCCCTGGGCGAACAGGTCCTTCATCTGCACCAGGGTGGCGTGGATCTGCGGCGCCCGTGCCCGCTCCTGCGACGACAGGTACTGGTTGCGCGAGCTCAGGGCCAGGCCATCGTCGTCGCGCAGCGTGGGTGCGGACATGACCTTCACCGACAACGAAAGGTCGGCGACCATCCGCTCGATCACCTTCAGCTGCTGGAAATCCTTCTGGCCGAACACGGCCAGGTCCGGCTGCACCAGGCTGAAGAGCTTGGCCACCACGGTCGCCACGCCGTCGAAATGGCCCGGGCGGTGCGCACCTTCCAGCGTGTCGGTGACGACCGGCACATGGATGCTCACGCTGGCGGCGGCACCGAACGGATAGAGCGTCGACACCTCCGGGGCGAACAGCACGTCGCAGCCCGCCTCGGCCAGGCCGGCCTGGTCCTGGGCGAGCGTGCGCGGATAGCGCTCGAAATCCTCGCCCGGCCCGAACTGGGTCGGATTGACGAACACGCTGGCGACGACGCGGTCGGCACGGGCGCGCGCCAGCTTCAGCAGCGAGTGATGGCCCGCGTGGAGATTGCCCATGGTGGGCACGAAGCCGACGTTCTGGCCGGCGGAGCGCCAGCCGCGTACGGTGGCGCGGAGCGCGGCGGCATCGGTAACGGTCTGCATCGGGTGTCCTCAGGTAAAACTGTGTTCGGCGCCGGGAAAGCGCCGTTCGCGCACGTCGGCGACGTAGGCGGCGATGGCACCCTGGATGGAATCGCGTCCGGCGAGGAAATCCTTGGAAAATTTGGGACGCTTGCCCGGGGTGAGGCCCAGCAGGTCGTACACCACCAGCACCTGGCCATCGCAGTCCACCCCCGCGCCGATGCCGATAACCGGAATAGTCAGCGCCTCGGTGATCCGCTTCGCCAGCACCGAGGGTACGCATTCGAGCACCAGCAGGTCGGCACCGGCCGCCTCCACCGCCTGCGCGTCGGCCAGAAGCTTGTCGGCGGCTTCCCGGGTCTTGCCCTGCACCTTGTAGCCACCGAAGCGGTTGACCGACTGGGGGGTGAGGCCGAGGTGGCTGCACACGGGTATGTCGCGCTCCGCCAGCGCCGAGATGATGGCACAGACGCGTCCGGCCCCTTCGATCTTGACCATGGCCGCACCGCCCTGCCCGACCAGGCGCGCGGCGGCCTCCATCGCGGTGTCGATGTCGCGATCGCTCATGAAGGGAAGGTCGGCGACCAGCAGCGTCGCCGCCAGGCCGCGGGCGGCGGCGGCCGTGTGGTAGACCATCTCGTCGACGGTGACCGGCAGCGTGCTGGCGCGCCCCTGCACCACCATGCCGAGCGAATCGCCCACGAGGGCCACATCGACCCCGGCGCTTTCCAGCTGCGCGGCGAAGCTGGCATCGTAGGCGGTGAGCATCACGATCTTCCGACCTTCGGCTTTCATCGCCCTCAGGCCCGGCACGGTCACCGGCTTGCGTGCCGGCGCACTCGTTTTTTCGACGTACACGCTGTTCTCGTCTTGCCGCGGGAAAGGTGGGATTGTCCGCCCAGGCGGTGTGAAGTCAAGGAACCACCAATGGAAGGGCCCGGCACCCGGTGGTATCGACCGCCTTGAGCAGATGCGATACGCACCCGAGCCCGGGCAGCACGGCGGCGGGCGCGATATCCGCCAGGGGAAGGAGAACGAAGGCACGCTCCGTCATGCGCGGGTGGGGCACCGTCAGCCTGTCGTCGGCGATCGTGGCGTCACCGAACGCCAGCAGATCCAGGTCGAGCGTGCGCGGGCCCCAGCGTTCGCCCTCGCGCACGCGCCCGAAGGCCTGTTCGACCGAAAGCAGCGTATCCAGCAGGGCGTGGGGCGTGAGCGTCGTGGAAACGGCGATCGCCGCGTTGACGAAGTCCGGCTGGTCCAGCTGCCCCCACGGCGGCGTGCTGAACAACCGCGATCGCCCGGTGACGCGCAGGCCAGGCGACGCGTCCAGTGCAGCGATGGCGGCGTGCAGCCGGGTGCACACATCGCCGAGGTTGCCGCCCAGGCCGATGAAGGCCGTGGCGCTCACGCGTCGCCCGAGCCACCCTTGCCGCGCCCGGTGGGCTTGCGCCGCCGACGACGCTTGCGGGCCGGGGCGCCCGACGATGCGGCGGGTTCGTGCGCCGGCACGCCACCGCCGCCCAGGGCCGCGGCGAGCATTTCCGGCGGGAGCTGCTGGGCGTGCGCCCACCACTCACCGAGTTCGCGCATGCCCTCGGATTCATAGGCACGCAGGAGCAGGAAGTCGAAGGCCGCACGGAAACGCGGGTGCGACATCAGGCGGAATACACGCTTGCGGTGGATCTGCTCGAACCGCGGCTGCAGCGACCAGATCTCTTCCATCGTGAGCGTGAAGCGACGCGGGATCGCCACGCGCTGGCACTGTTCACCGACCACGCGCACGGCAGCAAGCTGCCAGGCCTCGTTGGCGTCATAGCCCTGGGCGATCCACCCATGGGCCTGGTCGCGCACCTCGCCCCACAGCAGCACGGCATAGAGGAATGCCGGCGTGACCGACTTGCCCTCCGCGATACGGGCATCGGTGTTGGCCAACCCCTGCTCGACCAGCGAGCGCAAGGCGTGGTCGCCGCGCTCCAGCGCGCGCGCCGTGGCCGGGAACAAGAACTTCAGCAGGCCGCAGCCCTCGAGCATCTTGAAGCTCTTCAAGCCGTGGCCGCCGAGGAACATCTTGAGCGACTCGTCGAACAGGCGTGCCGGCGCGGCTTCCGTCAGCAGGTTGCCCAGCGTGGCGAACGGCGCCGCGGCGGCGGCATCGATCGTGAAGTCGAGCTTGGCCGCGAGGCGGGCGGCGCGCAGCATGCGTACCGGGTCCTCCCGGTAGCGCAGTTCCGGATCGCCGATCAGGCGCATGCTCCGGTCGTCCAGGTCCTGCATGCCGCCGACGAAATCGCGCACGCTGAAGTCGGCGATGTCGTAGTACAGCGCATTGACCCGGAAGTCGCGCCGGATGGCGTCTTCCTCGATGGTGCCCCAGATATTGTCGCGGACGATCCGGCCGTCGACGATATGGCGATCGCCCTCACCGCCCTCCTCGCCCGTGCCGCGGAACGTGGCCACCTCGATGATCTCGGGGCCGAACACGACATGGGCCAGCCGGAAGCGCCGGCCGATCAGGCGGCAGTTGCGGAACAGCCCCTTGACCTCGTCGGGCGTGGCGTCTGTAGCCACGTCGAAGTCCTTGGGGTGGCCGCCCAGCAGCAGGTCGCGCACGGCGCCGCCGACCAGGAACGCCGCGAAGCCCGCGTCGTGGAGTCGGTAAAGCACGCGCAGGGCGGCCTTGCTGATGTTCTTGCGGGAAATGGCGTGCTGGTCGCGCGGAATGACGCGAAGCTTCGGCACGACCTCATTCCTGGTTTCGGGATTCAAGCGGTCTTGGTCCTGGCGAACGCGTCCGCGTCCGAGCAAGTGGCTGCCCCCACCGGCAACCGGTGTCGGGATGAATGGGTCAAATGTAACGAATTAGACCCCGTCCGACGAGCGGGCTAGAAAACCGTTGCCGACAGCCGGAATTTGGCTATACTAGCGCGCTTCGTACCCCGAGTACGACCCGCTCCCTTCGTCTAGTGGTCTAGGACACGGCCCTCTCAAGGCTGGAACACGAGTTCGAACCTCGTAGGGAGCACCACTTTCCTTCTCGGCGCATAACCTGTCCGCATGACCTTTGTCGTTACTGACAACTGCATCAAGTGCAAGTATACGGACTGTGTCGAGGTGTGCCCGGTGGATGCGTTCCACGAGGGCCCGAACTTCCTGGTCATCAATCCGGACGAGTGCATCGACTGCACCCTCTGCGAGCCGGAATGCCCGATCAACGCCATCTACCCCGAGGACGATGTCCCCGCGGGCCAGGAGGCGTTCGTCAAGCTCAATGCCGAACTCTCGAAAGAGTGGAAGGTGATCACCGAGCGCAAGGACGGCCTTCCGGACGCCAAGGACTGGGAAGGCAAGCCGGGCAAGATCGACCTGATCCAGCGCTGAGGCGACCCGCCCCCCCGTGGCGAGCGACTTAGCCCCAGGCAGAGGCGAGCTATCGGCGCTCCAAGGCCTCCGTCAGTGTCACCTCGTTAGTCGCCCCATGGTCCTTCGCATCGCATTTCCCTCAGCGAACACCCTGTTCCGAGGAGACGTAGCTGAACGTCACGCTTGCACCCATCGTGCGGGGCAAGGTCATGCGCACAATGGGACGCCATACACCTACCGTGAGGTAGAAATCACGCTGCACGGCCTGCGCATCCGCCAAGCCCTTACTCTGACCCAGATAAAAGAATGCTTCGATCCCGATCGCGTCGGGCCTGTCTTTCCAGCTGCCGATGATCAACTCGTTCTGCACCGCAAACGATTCGGCTCCCAGTGCTCCCATGGCGCTTGGAGAATGTCGCGCCCTGCCGTAGATAGGAAAACGACACACCGTCCCCTTGGGGGTTGAAGGGATTGGGAACCCACACATGGTAGGACGGCGAGTAAGCCGTGCCACGAAAAATAATGCCTGAGCACAGAAACACAGGCTTGTTCGCACTGCGATCACAATCGGGATATGTCTCGTTGAAGCGTTGCGCTTCCTTGCTCACGACCAACGCACCTTCCTCGTCGTGCGACAACGCAAGCGCGTCGTCGCTATTTTCCGGCGGAGGTGGAGGATTCGCGCCCCCCGACGGTGGATGGAAGCCCCCGAGCACGCCACCCTTGTCAGATGACCCGATCGTGCCGGCTGTCGATCCGGCCCCTGGGACGCTGGTATGTACCGGCGATTTCCGTGCTGTCGCCGGGACGGTTCGATGTGCCACCGCCGGCTGTCCGGATTCGGAAACCGGGGCTACGGTGCAGCCAGCAGCGGTTAAACACACCGCGACGGTGAACAAGCGTGAAAGCAAAGTACTGGTGGAGATGTCGACTCCTGTCGTCTTTCTTCCTGGGCTTGCCGCATGGGGCGAAAGCGTACGACCGGCCCTTGCGGTCGCATCCATCGTAAGCTCGGGACCGAACACCATCCATCTGACTTATGACGTAGGCGAACGATGCCGATATCCGGCACTCGCTCCTCAGTGACAGCGCCAGAATGAAAAACGCCGCCTCGAGGGCGGCGTTTTTCGTCGGCATGCAGCGTGCGGTTACTTGCTGCCCATCCGCGACTTCAGCGAGTCGACCACACGGCGAACGCCACCGGCATCGCCCTGTGCACGTACTTCGCTGCCCGAACCGCTGGGCGTGACAGCGAGCACCACGGTGTGGACACCGCCCTGCGCCGTGGAAGGTGATCACCGAGCGCAAGGACGGCCTTCCGGACGCCAAGGATTGGGAAGGCAAGCCGGGCAAGATCGATCTGATCCGGCGCTAAGGCTCGCCCCTGCTTCCGTCAGGGTCACCACCTTCTGGTGATCCCCGATCGTCCTCCATATCGCACACCCCTCATGGGCAACTTGTTCCGGGGAGACGTAATCGAACGTCACGTTTGCTCCCATGGTGCTGGGCAACATCATGCGAATGAGGGGACGTCATACGCCTACCGTGAGGTAGAAATTGCGCTGCACGGCCTGGGCATCTGCCAAGCCATTAGTCCTGCCCATATAAAAGAATGCCTCCATCCCGATCGCGTTGGGCCTGGGAGGCCCGGGCATCGTGCGCGTCGGGCTGTTTGCCGCCGCCAAACACGCATCAGCGCACGCCTTGCTCCGCCGGTATGTACTTGAAGGTCACGTCGCCTCCGTTCTGCGCAGGCAAAGTCACTCGAATCAGTGGACGCCAGGCGCCAACTGTCGTGTAGAAGTCGCGCTGACTATTCTGCGCGTCACTCAGACCCGCGGTTTGGCTGAAATAAAAGAACGACTCGATGCCGATGGCATTCGGCCTATCCGCCCAGCTCTTCACTATAATTTCGTTCCACGGCAGCGCCTGCTGGTCCCTGACGGCCCTGTGCGCGGCTAGAACCTCCATGAACGCAGGCGCGGAATTTGCCGTACCGATAGCGAGGGCGAAGCCACAGGAATGCTGGTGACGATTCGCGACACCCACGGCCCAGAAATGTGCCAACCATTGATCCGATGTCGTGATGCCTTGCGACTGGCACGGACCACTGTCCCGTGGGTAGGTCTTAGCATAGCCGCATCCCTGATCGGACCGCACATCGGTGCCGCCGTCGGTTGGAAACGCACACAGTATCTCCAGCTGGTAGAGGCTGGGCGGGGTCGAAAGGGGTGCATACGTAATAAAGCCGTTGGTGTATGTCGAAAACGCACTGAAGGTGACGTTTTTGCGCAGGTATGCGAAAGACACGCCTCCTGGCTTGGAACTGGATGAATTAGGTACCCAGGAGTGGTAATTCGGCGAATACCTCGTAGCTCGAAAAAGGATTCCCGAACAAAGGAAGACGGGTTTATTGGCGCTGCGATCGCAATCGGGATATGTCTCGTTGAAGCGTTGCTCTTCCTTGCTCACGACCAACGCGCCTTCCTCGTCGTGCGACAACGCAAGCGCGTCGTCGCTATTTTCCGGCGGAGGTGGAGGATTCGCGCCCCCCGACGGTGGATGGAAGCCCCCGAGCACGCCACCCTTGTCAGATGACCCGATCATCCCGGCTGTCGATACGGTCGTTTGGGCGCTGGCACGGGCAGGCGCTTTCCTCGCTACCGCCGGGAGGGCCTGCTCTGTCGCCGCCGGCTGGTGGGATTCGGAAACCGGCGCCATGGTGCAGCCCGCAGCGGTTAAACCGAACGCGACCGAGAACAAGCGTGAAAGTGAGATATGAGCGGACATGTCGACTCCTGTCGTCTTGCTTCCTGGCATGCCGGCACGGGGACGAAAGCGCACTACCCAGGGGGGGGCCGGCGGCATGATTGTGCGCCCGGATCCGCACGGCACCCATCCCACCTAGGCTGTAGGCGAACGATGTCGATATTCGGCACCTACCCCCGTGCCGGTTGGGTCAGAACGAAAAACGCCGCCTCGAGGGCGGCGTTCTTTCGTAGGCGTGCGGTGTGCAGCGTGCGGTTACTTGCTGCCCATCCGCGACTTCAGCGAGTCGACCACACGGCGAACGCCACCGGCATCGCCCTGTGCACGTACTTCGCTGCCCGAACCGCTGGGCGTGACGGCGAGCACCACGGTGTGGACACCGCCCTGCGCCGAGGCCGGGGCATCCTGCGCGTCGGCCTGCTTGCCGCCGCCGAACATGCGCTTGAACAGACCCGGGCGATTTTCCGGGGCGCCGGTGGTGGCGGCGATCTGGTAGGTGTAGTTGGCGTCGTCGTGGCCGACCACCTTGCCAAGGTCGCCGACGCTCAGCAGCTCGCCGATGCGACGGTAGGCGGCGTCCGGGGCATCCGTGAGGATGAAACCGTCCGATACCGGGGCATTCATGGCCGCAGCCTTGGCATCGGCCGCGCCGGCACCGACGTCCGGCACGACCAGCGCAGCGCTCGTCGACGGGGTATCCAGGCCCGGCGGGATTTCGAGCGGGGCCTCCTGCTGGGCCTTCTGCCACTCCTTGGTGGAGCGGAACGCGCCGCAACCGGACACGAGCAGGGCGGACAGGACGAGTGCCGGGACGACCAGCGCGTACGAGGTTTTCTTCATGAACTAAGGTTCCGTTGAATGGGATGCTTCAGGCGGCAGACGCCAATGGTGCCAGAGCGGAGAGCGTTTCGCGCAGCTTTGCCCGATCCGGGCCGGATTCGAGCTCGACCAGCGGCAACCGGAGCGCCGCGGAACCGAGCCCCAGCGCGCTCAGCCCCGCCTTGACCGGGATCGGGTTCGGCGCGCAGTTCAGCGCGTCGATGAGCGGCGCCAGGCGGGCGACTTCGCGTGCGGTGCGGGTGGCATCACCTGAGCGGGCGGCATCGCAGAACGCGCGGAAAGCCTCCGGCACCAGGTTGGCCACGACCGAGATCGTCCCCGCGGCACCCGCCAGCATGGCCTGGTGGGCCGAACCGTCGTCGCCGCTGAGGTAGACGAAATCCGGGCGGATAAGTTCCGCCAGTGCCTGGATGCGCTGCGTATCGCCCCGGGCCTCCTTGATGCCGATGATACCGGGGTGGTCGCGCAGTTGGGCTACCGTCTCCGGCGCGATGTCGCAGCCGGTGCGGGACGGCACGTTGTAGAGGATGACCGGCAGGCCGCCTTCGTCGGCCACCGCAAGGAAATGCCGACGCAGGCCGTCCTGGGTGGGACGCACGTAGAACGGCGCCACGACCAGTGCCGCGTCCGCGCCCAGCGCCTTCGCGCGGCGCGTAGTGGCGACGGTGCGGGCGGTGCCGGCCTCGCCCGTGCCGGCGATGACCGGAATGCGATGGTCCACGTGCTTGACGGCGAACGCCAGCAGGCGCTCGAACTCGTCGTGCTCGAGGAAATGCGCCTCGCCCGTGGAGCCCGCCACCACCACGCCCTGCGTGCCACCGGCAAGCTGCTGGTCCAGCAGGCGGCCGAAGGCATCCAGATCGAGGGAACCGTCCGCGGCGAAGGGGGTGGCCAGCGCGGTGATGCTTCCAGAGATATCCAAGGTGGAACCCGTTGAGTAATCAGCCGTTCCCATGTTACCGGGGCGTTTCCGGGTAGTCCATTCGGCCGATCGGGCGGCGATCCCGCGCGGGTGTCTTGCTAGCGTGCGACGGGGGCAAGTAAGCTGGCGCCGAAGCGATGGTTCCGCCCCCGCGGGACGCGCCATGGGTACCTAAGCCTTTGAATCGTTCCGCAGCACGCACCACCACCACCGACAACCAGCTTCTCATCTCGACGCTGTCGCCGGCGCACCGCGCACCCATCCTCGCGCTGGCCAAGCGCATCGCGGATTCCGGCTGCAACCTGGCCGATGCCCGCGTCTCCACCATCGGCAACGACACCTCGGTCATGCTGCTGGCATCGGGCGCCTGGGATGCCGTGGCCAAGCTGGAAACCTCGCTCGGCAAGCTGGCGCGCGACGAAGAACTGCAGATCGTCCACTACCGCACCACCCCGCGCGAGCCGACGTCGCACCTGCTGCCCTACCTGGTCGAGGTGATCGCCGCCGATCGTCCGGGCATCCTGGTCAAGATCATCGAGTTCTTCTCCCGGCGCGACATCAGCGTCGAGCAGCTGTCGTCCATGCGCTACCAGGCCATGCAGACGGGCGCGGAGATGTTCCAGGCCCAGATCACCATCGGCATTCCGTCCGAAACCCACATCGCCGCGCTGCGCGACGATTTCCTCGAGTTGTGCGATGGCCTGAACCTCGACGCCATCATGGACCCCGTGAAGTTCTGAGCCCAAGGATCGACACCCACGCATGACCGGAAAGACCACGAAGCTTCCGAAACTCGAAGGTACCCTCGGCGACGGCTCGTCGTTGTCACTGGCCGCGCTGAAGGGAAAATGGGTGGTGGTGTTCTTCTACCCCAAGGACAGCACCCCGGGCTGCACCAGCGAGGCGAAGGATTTCCGCGACCTCTACGCGGAGTTCCAGGCCCGTAACGCCGAAGTTGTCGGCGTATCGCGCGATTCCGTGCGCTCGCACGCCAATTTCGCCGCCAAGCAGTCCCTGCCCTTCCCACTCGTCTCCGATGCCGACGAAACCTGGTGCCAGGCGTTCGACGTCATCCACGAGAAAGTGCTCTACGGCAAGCGCTACCTGGGCGTGGTGCGCAGCACTTTCCTGATCGATCCCCATGGCAAGGTCGCCGCGGAGTGGCGCGGGGTGAAGGTCCCCGGCCATGCGCAGGCCGTGCTAGAGCGTGTTCCCACCGCGTGACGGATTCCGCGTCATGCGGCTCCCACCCCCGGCCGTCGCCGTGCGGCCGGTCTTCGCAACCTCCACATGAGGTGACTTCCGTATGACCGGAAGCAAGCGCATCTACGCCCTCGACACCAACGTGCTGCTGCACGATCCGACCTCGCTGTTCCGCTTCGAGGAACACGACGTCTTCATACCGATGACGGTGCTGGAGGAACTGGACGAAAAGAAGAAAGGCGGCTCCGAGGTCTCGCGCAACGGCCGGCAGGTCAGTCGGTTCATCAACGAGCTGATCGAGCGCGGTGGCGGCGAAGGCATCCGCGGCGGCATCGAGTTATCCAACCCGCAGGGCGTCAAGCTGAAACGCGGCGCGGTGGGCAGGCTGTTCTTCCAGCAGCGTGCCGGCCACGGCAACGGCAAGGCGGACAACCAGATCCTGGCGGCGGTGATCGACCTGCGCGACCAGTACCCCGACCGGCAGGTCATCCTGGTCAGCAAGGACATCAACCTCCGGATCAAGGCGTCGATCTACGGCATCGATGCGGAAGACTACGAGAACGACCGTGCGCTGGACGATTTCGCATTGCTGTTCACAGGGTCGGATGCCCTGCCCGAGGATTTCTGGAGCCGGCATCCGGAACTGCGCTCGTGGAACGAGCGAGGCCGCACGTTCTACGAGGTGAGCGTCCGCGAGGACGAGCCCTGGTACGCCAACGAATGCCTCTACATGCCGGGCGAGAACGACGTCGAGCTGCGCGTGCTCGAGATCACCGGCGACGAGGACGACCGCAAGGCCAAGCTGGTGCTGCTGGACGACCACACCCACGCCGCGCACGGCGTGTGGGGCATCGCGGCGCGCAACCGCGAGCAGAACTTCGCGCTCAACCTGCTGATGGACCCGGACGTCGATTTCGTCACCCTGCTGGGCACCGCCGGCACCGGCAAGACGCTGCTCGCGCTCGCCGCCGGCCTGGCCCAGGTGATGGACCAGCAGCGCTATCGCGAGATCATCATGACCCGCGCCACGGTGTCGGTCGGCGAGGACATCGGCTTCCTTCCCGGTACGGAAGAAGAAAAGATGACGCCGTGGATGGGCGCGCTCACCGACAACCTCGAAGTGCTCGCCAATCCCGAGGAAGGCGGCTCGTGGGGACGCCAGGCCACCAACGACCTGCTGGCCTCGCGCGTGAAGATCCGTTCGCTCAACTTCATGCGCGGTCGCACCTTCCTCAGCCGCTACCTGATCATCGACGAGGCGCAGAACCTCACGCCGAAGCAGATGAAGACCTTGATCACCCGTGCCGGCCCCGGCACCAAGATCGTCTGCCTGGGCAACGTGGAGCAGATCGACACGCCGTACCTCACCGAAACCACCTCCGGCCTTACCTACGCCGTGGACCGTTTCAAGATGTGGGCCCATTCCGGGCACATCACCCTGAAACGCGGCGAGCGCTCCAGACTCGCCGACTTCGCCTCCGAAGCGCTTTAAAGAGGAAATGTAGGAGCGAGCCTGCTCGCGACCCTGTAGGAGCGAGCCTGCTCGCGAAGCAACCCCGCCCCGGTCCCCAAAGACCGGGCCGGGGTCCCTTACCAGGGCCGCCTTCCGAGGCCAGGCTATCATCAGCCCCATGCCCCTCCGCCCCAATGCCCGCCCCGCCGTCCGCCCCAACACCCTCACCATCGCCGGCTCCGATGCCGGCGGCGGCGCCGGCCTCCAGGCCGACCTGAAAACCTTCCACGCACGCGGCACGCACGGGCTCACCGCGGTCACCGCCGTCACCTCGCAGAACACGCGCGGCGTCACCGCCGTGCACACGGTGCCCGTGACCCATGTGCGCAGCCAGTTGGATGCACTGTTCGACGACTTCCCCATCGCCGCGGTCAAGACCGGCATGCTCGGTAGCGCCGCGATCACCCGACTCGTGGCGACGCAGATGCGGCGCCGGCAGCCTGCGTGGCTGGTGGTCGATCCGGTCATGCGGGCCACCAGCGGACGGCACCTGCTGGACGAGGACGCGCTGGAGGCACTGGTCACCCGCCTGGTCCCGCTGGCCGACGTGCTCACGCCGAACCGTCCCGAAGCCGAGGTGCTGCTCGGCAGGCCGCTCGGGCGCGACCTGGACGCCGCCGGTGCCGACCTGCTCGCCCTGGGCGCCCGTGGCGTGCTGCTCAAGGGTGGCCACGGCAAAGGGCGGGAACTGGTCGATCGCTACTACGACGCCCGTGGCGTCATCGAACTGCGCCATCCGCGCCTGCCGATCGAAGGCCACGGCAGCGGCTGTACCCTGGCCGCCGCCGTCACGGCCGCACTGGCCCGAGGCAAATCGCCGCGCGCCGCCGTCCGTGAGGCCATCGCATGGACGAACGGGGCATTCCGGCGCGCCTGGAAACCCGGAGGCGGCGAGGTTCACGTGCTCGGCCATTGACGGCGGAGTATCCTAGACGCGTTGATACGGGCCGCTTCGGCCGCATGTATCGCTCGTCCACGTCGAGTCGCCGCACATGAATTTGCTCGGACCCCGCTTCATCGTCCTGTACGTCCTGATCCTGTTCACCCTGTGCGTGCTGCGGGTGCACCTGCGCGGTCGCTCGCGCCTGCGCTTCGATCGCCAGCTGGTCGATCACTCCGCCATCTTCGCCCCGTACAACCTGCTGATGTACGCGTTCTCCGCTGTGCCGGCCCGCCCCATCCTGGACCGCAGCGGCTTCCCGCAGCTCGACCTGTTGCAGACCAACTGGCAGGCGATCCGCGCCGAAGCGATGCACCTGTTCGACGAGGGCTTCATCCGCTCCGCAGAGAAACACAACGACGCCTCGTTCAACTCCTTCTTCAAGCAAGGCTGGAAGCGCTTCTACCTCAAGTGGTACGGCGAGCCGCTGACCTCCGCCGAAACGCTTTGCCCCGAAACGGTGAAGCTGCTCAACGCCATCCCCAGCGTGAAGGCCGCGATGTTCGCCCTGCTCCCACCCGGCAGCAAGCTCAACCCGCATCGCGACCCCTTCGCCGGCTCGCTGCGCTACCACCTGGGCCTGATCACGCCCAACTCCGACGAGTGCCGCATCTTCGTCGACGGCGAGATGCACGCTTGGCGCGACGGTAAGGATGTCGTCTTCGACGAAACCTACGTGCACTGGGCGGAAAACCGTACCGACCAGACCCGCGTCATCCTGTTCGCCGATGTCGAGCGCCCCCTGAAGAGCGGCATGATGACGGCGATCAACAAGCGCGTCGGCGCATTCATGGGCTCCATCACCGCCTCGCCCAACAGCGACGACGGCAACGAACAGGTCGGCTTCGTCAACCGTATGTTCGCCCTCAACAAGCGCGGCCGCGAGCGCACCCGCCGCTTCAAGAAAGCCCACCCGAAGCTGTTCCGGCTGGTCAAGTACGTCTGCATCGTGTTGGCAATCTGGCTGATCTTCCTGGCGCCCTACCCGTTCTATCGCGGCTGATCCACCGCTCCGACGTCGTACCGCCTGCTTCCACCGTGCCAACGTCATCGGCCACCTCGTCGACGACCGACGCCTCCCCGAACAATCCATCTGGGTCCGCCGTGTCGGCTCGCGCGATCGCCAGGCCCAGCCGTGGTACGTCCACGACGGCCTGGAGTTCGTACTCAGGGTCATCACCGGCCGCGGCTTCGGCCCACAGAACGGCCACCTGCTACCCAGCCAGCGCACGCGGAATACGCGGAAGTGGCAGACATGGTGCGGCGAGAAGTATCCGGCGCAGGCGAGCGCTTGCTGTGGTGAAACGGATGAGTCGTCACACCGGGCCTAGTCGATCTACCCATGCCAACGTCGAAATATCCATCACGCATCGCTCCTGCGTAATGAATACGAAAACATAGAATAAATCTGAAAAAATGGACTTTTATTTCAAAATCGCTGCATTCGTCGATCGTGTAGAGCATTCTTATGTACACGCTTTGAAGAAGGAATTTCTCAATGGAACGCTGCAAGGTTTTTCGCCGGATTGCTGTATGGGTCGCTTTGGTCGTCGCACTGCCCGCCTTCGCACAGGACGGTACAACGCTCCAGGTCCACATTGATGGCCAAGCACTACAAGGGGCCGTATCGTCGAACCAGCTGACCGTAACGATCCGTAACGTGAGCGACCACCCTGTTTACCTCCCTCGTCACCGCACGCCATTGTTCACGCCTGATGGCCACTTGATGGGGAATGTCTTCGAGGTCACGGATCAGCAAGGACGTCCCGCAACGTTTATTGGACGGTATGTCCGCATATCACCTGTCAATCCCTCACACTTCTTTGTTCGCATCGATCCCGGACAGATGCTGTCGCACCATCTGGACCTGGCAGCGGACTACGACCTGACGGCAGGAGGACGTTACCGGGTTCGCTACAGCCAGGATTTTGTCAGGACAATAGAAACAGATGCTTCGGGAGAAATAGCCAACAGCTCGGACGCTGTAGAAGTGAGCAATACCGAAGAGATCGTCGCCGATAAAGGCATGGCACTTCTTAAGCGAAACGAAGCGTCGGCCAGTGGCGTAGGGGCAACCTGCACCGCAAATCAGATGAACATCGTTGCAGCCGCTCGTGGAGCGGCGCCAGGCCTGACCATGAAGGCACTCCACGCACTTGAAGGGCTCTTCGAAGTAAAGGAAGGAAAGGACGACGTCGGGAATAAAACATACACTGGCCAGATCAGGGCAGACAATGCGTATACATACTGGTTTGGGTTGCCCGAAAACCGAGGTCAGGCTTACCTGAGCCGCCCTAGCTATACCAACTACTGGAAGGACAATGACGACTTCGTCATGATAAAAAGCGTCAACGCTATTTATCTCCGTGTCGGCGCGGAAAGCTATCTCTGCGGCTGCTCGAGTGAGTATTCGCCTGAAACGGCGGCATGGACCAACACCAGTAACAGTACGATAAATCTGTGCGATCGTTTCTTCGCACTACCCGGCAGCAATGGCCCCTACGACAGCAAACTACTGACGCTAGTCCATGAATACTCACACTTCGTCGACTGGCGGGAATCGTCAACTGGAGACTATGCCTATGGCATGTCGGGGGCACACAATCTGACAACTAAAAACAGAAAAAACGCAGTACGTAATGCTGACAACGTGATGTACTACGTCGGAACTTTTAATGCACTCGTCCAGCCTTGAGAAGAGTATCAAGCAGGAAAATTCTTCTCAGATGCCCTGGTAGTAGAATTTAGAATTCGTTGCAGGCGAGGATCTGCTTCGACCAAGCAAAATAGTGTTTTTGCCATCACAGCTAAGGCATACCGACACCGCGCTCTCCTACCACACGCCTTACCGGTAGGAAGAGCCGACGGGTGCCACCCTCGGGGCCGGTAGCCGCAGGCGAGGGGTTCGAACGGATCAGGCCCGAAGGGGGCCGGCCAGGACGGCCGGACATTTCGCTGAGCCAGGGATGGCGAATTGAAAATCCCCGTTCGAAGCCCGACCCGGGCCCGAAGGGCAATCAATACACGGCCGCGCGTAGGAGCGCACGATGTGCGCGAACCAGATACACGGCCGCGCTAGCGGCCTTTCCTACGGGTCGCCGCAGGCGTGGCCCCGAGGGTGGCACCCGCCGGCTCTTGCTCCACGCCCCAAGGCTCCAAGGCCCAGCGCGATGCCGAAGGCGAGCCCTACACGCCCAAAATAGTCAAAAAAAAGACCTCGCGAATCTCGCGAGGTCTTTCAAGAACGATCGAGCCTTACGCCGTAGCGCGAATACGCTCCACGATAGCATCGCCGAACGTATCCGTCGTACCCGTACCACCGACATCCGGCGTCGTGCGATCACGAGCATCCATCACATCGCGGATCGCGCTGCGCAGGCGGGTAGCCTTGGCAACCATGTCGAGGTGATCCAGCATATCCGCCGCGGCAAGCAGCAACGCACACGGGTTGGCCTTCTTCTGACCCGCGATATCCGGCGCCGAACCGTGCACGGCCTCGAAAATGGCCGCATCCTTGCCGATGTTCGCGCCCGGCGCGAGGCCCAGGCCACCGACCAGACCGGCACACAGGTCGGACAGGATGTCACCGAAGAGATTGGTGGTGACGATCACGTCGAACTGGTACGGGTTCATCACCAGCTGCATGCAGGCGTTGTCCACGATCATCTCGTTGAACTCGATGTCCGTGTAATCCTTGGCCACTTCACGCGCCACCGTCAGGAACAGGCCCGACGAGGTCTTCATGATGTTGGCCTTGTGCACCGCCGTGACCTTCTTGCGGCCCTTCTGGCGGGCCATCTCGAACGCGTAGCGGCAGATGCGCTGCATGCCCGGGCGGGTGTTGCGGATCATCGACACGGCCACTTCGTTGTCGCCCTCGCCCGTCTGCGTCTGGCCTTCGGCGAGGTACGCGCCTTCGGTGTTCTCGCGCACGGTGATGATGTCGATGTTCTCGAAGCGCGCCTTGGTGCCCGGGAAGCTGATCGCCGGACGCACGTTGGCGTAGAGGTCGAACTTGCGGCGCAGGGTGACGTTGATCGAGGTGAAGCCGCCGCCGATCGGGGTGGTCAGCGGCCCCTTCAGGGCGACCTTGTGCTTGGCGATGGTGTCGATCGTGGCCTGCGGCAGCAGGTCGCCGTGCTTTTCGAGCGCGACCACGCCGGCGTCCACATACTCGTAGGACAGGCCACAGTCGAGGGCGTCGAGGACACGGATGGTCGCGTCCATGATCTCGGGGCCGATGCCGTCGCCGGGGATCACGGCAATCGTCTTGCTCATGGGAGTACTCCTGAAGGTGTGTCGCATGACACGTGCCGAAGCGCACGCGTGGGGAGAAAAATCGCCCAATTATCGGCGATCCGGCCCTCTTCCTTCAAGGATGGCGCCCGGCGGGCGCCAGGGTCGATCAGGCGGCGGGATGATCCGCGCAGGCGGCGGCATCCGTGGCGGGTTCGCCCTCGAGCGAGTCGAGGAAATCCACGGCGCGACGCAGATGGGGAATGACGATGGAGCCGCCCACCACCAGGCCGACGCTGAACACCTCGAAGAACTCGTCGCGGTTCACCCCCGCCTCCTTGCACTGGGCCACGTGGTAGCTGATGCAATCGTCGCAGCGCAGCACCATGGAGGCGACCAGGCCGAGCATTTCCTTGGTCTTGACGTCCAGCGCGCCTGCCCGGTAGGTCTGGGTGTCCAGGGCGAAAAAGCGGCGCACCACCTGGTTGTCCTCGCCAAGGATGCGCTCGTTCATCCGCTGGCGGAACGAGGTGAATTCCTCGACGCGCTTATCGGCCATCAGTGCGCCGCCCCGAGTATCTCGGCCAGCCGGCCGCTGCGGTCGGCCGCGGCCAGGTCGTCGAACCCGCCCACATGGGTGCCGTTGATGAAGATCTGCGGCACCGTGCGGCGGCCGCCGCTCTTCTCCAGCATGAGGTCGCGCTGGGCCGGGTCCGTGTCGATGCGCACCTCGTTCCAGGCCAGGCCCTTGGCCTTGAGGAGATTCTTGGCGGCCACGCAGTAGGGGCACACCGCGGTGGAATAGATGGTGATGTCGGGGGTGGACACGGGAGGGGAACTCCAAGCCGGGATGAGGATGAAAAATGGCGATCCGGGGGCTATTTTACAAGGCAATCGTTCGCCACCGGGTGATGGTATCGTCCTCGCACCTATGCGTACCCCACGTCTCCGCCTGCCCCTGATCGCCGCCGCCGCGCTCGCCACCTTCGCCGCCGGCGCGCAGGACAACGTCCGCCTGCCCGACCTGGGCAGCTCGGCCAATGCGCTGATCAGCCCGCGGGAGGCCGACGAATACGGCGCGATGATGCTGCGCCAGATGCATGCGCTCGACCTGACGGTGGACGATGCCCTGCTGGACCAGTACATCAACGATCTGGGCTATCGGCTGGTCGCCGCGAGCGACCGGCCCAAGGACCATTTCCAGTTCTTCATCGTCCGCGACACCCAGATCAACGCCTTCGCCGCGCCCGGTGGCTACATCGGCGTCAATGCCGGCCTGATCAACATCACGCAGAACGAGAGCGAACTGGCCGGCGTCATGGCCCACGAGATCGGCCACATCACCCAGAACCACCTCTACCGCGCCTTCGAGGACTCCAAAAAGAACGCGCCGCTGATGGCCCTGGTGCTGCTTGGCGCCATCGCAGCGGGTGCCGGCGGCGGCATGGGCGATGCGGCACCGGCCGTACTGATGGGCGGCCAAGGCCTGCTGATGCAGCGGCAGATCAACTTCACCCGCAAGGACGAGGTGGAAGCCGACCGCGTGGGCATCCAGACCCTATCCCGTGCCGGCTACGATCCCGAGGCCATGGGCGACTTCTTCGGCCGCATGCAGGACACGCTGCGCGTGGGCCAGGGCGAAGAAGCCCTGCCCGCACTCTTGCAGACCCATCCGGTCACCCTGGCGCGCATCAGCGAGGCCAAGGCGCGCGCCCGCACGCTGGAGGAGGCCCAGGCCAACCGGCCGCGCCAGCCGACGCTGGACAAGGCCACCTGGGAGAAGAGCACGGCGCCCGTACTCTTCGTGAAAGACCCGACCACGCTGATATCGCCCTCGGGCAAGGTGGCCCGGGACGGCGTCGACGACACCTACGCGCTGATGCGCGAGCGCGTGCGCGTGCTCTCGGGCGATGCACGCCAGCTGGCGCCGTATTACGCGACCAACCTGAAGCGGAAGGATTTCGACACCGCGGCCAACCGCTACGGCTACGCCCTCTGCCTGCTGCGCATCGGCCAGGGCGCCCAGGCCGCCGCCGAGTTGCAGCCCTTGCTGGCCAAGGCGCCATCCAGCGTCGTGCTGCGCCTGGGCCTGGCCGACGCCTACGAGAACGCGGGCCGCCACGGCGACGCCATGGCGATCTACAAGGCCCTGCACGACAACTCGCCGCGTAACCGCGCGGTGGCCCTGGGTTACGCCCGTGCCCTCACCGGCACCGGACGGGTCGAGGACGCCCGCATCGCCACCGCCATGCTCCGGCCGATGCTGGACGACAGCGAGGACCCGGACATCTACCGCACCTTCGCACGGGCCAGCGAGCTGTCAGGCGACGGCGTCCGGGCCGCGGAAGCGTATGCCGACAGCGCCTACCTCTCCGGCCGGCCGTTCGACGCCATGGAGCAGCTGAAACGGCTGCTGGGTCGCAACGACCTGGATTATTACCAGCGATCGCGCGTCCAGGCGCGCATCGCGGACCTCACCCCGCTGCTGCTGGAGCTGCGCAAACGGCGCATTACAACGGACGACAACCCCGACGGCCGTAGCCAGTGGGCCGGGTCTCGTACCTTGCTGAGAAACGGAATGTGACCGTTGTCATTCCCGTGTAACACTGCAAGGCTGCAATATGACGGTCACAGCCACCGAGCGGCCCACGCGTGCATAAGCGCATTCTCATCGTAGAAGACGAAGCTTCGATCCGCGACATGGTCGCGTTCGCACTTCGCAAGGCGGGTATGGACGCGGCTCACGCCGCGGACGCCCGCGCCGCACAGATGGCCATTTCCGAGCGGGTTCCGGACCTGATCCTGCTCGACTGGATGCTACCCGGCACCAGCGGACTGGAACTGGCCCGACGCCTGCGACGGGAAGAACTGTCACGGGAAATCCCGATCATCATGCTCACCGCCCGCGGCGAGGAGATGGATCGGGTCAACGGCCTGGAAGCCGGGGTGGACGACTACGTCATCAAGCCCTTCTCCACCCGCGAACTCATCGCACGCATCAAGGCGGTCCTGCGCCGCAGCCAGGGCGACGACGGCTCAGGCGTGGTCGAGCTGGGCGGCCTGCGCATCGACGGACCCGCCCACCGCGTGTTCGCCGGCGAGGAGGCCGTGCCCATCGGCCCGACCGAGTACCGGCTGCTGTTCTTCTTCATGACGCATCCGGAGCGGGTCTACTCCCGCGCCCAGTTGCTGGACCATGTCTGGGGAGGCAGCGTCTACGTCGAGGAACGCACCGTGGATGTGCATATCCGGCGCCTGCGCAAGACGCTGGAGCCGTGGAAACTCGACGACATGGTGCAAACGGTGCGCGGCGCGGGCTATCGCTTCTCCGCCAGCACCTAGGTTTGCGCGGGCGGGCACGCTATGGTCCGAGCATCTGAACGACCACCGGCCGTACCCGTCATGTCACACCGTTTCCTTTATTCCTGGCGCCTTCCCGCCGGTTGCGCGGCCCTACTCGTTCTGGGCGGCGTGGCCGGCTGGCTGGTGCACGCGCCCCTGGTCGGTGTGACCGTGGTCGCGCTGGGGCAAATCGTCGTGCTGCTGTCTCTGTTCCGTCACAACACACGGCCAATGTTGCCTTCGACCGCCACGCACGCCCCCGAGTATGACCGTCTCATGACCCGCACCCGCCGAATCGCCTCCCGCCTGCGTGACCTGCGCAGCGCCGCGGGGACCCTGCCCGATGCCGTGGTCCTTTTGGACCACTCGCACCACGTGCGCTGGTTCAACCATGCGGCGGAGGAACTGCTCGGGCTGAAACAGGCGCGCGACCGTGGCCGGGTGCTGGCCGACCTGATGCGCAACACCGACCTGTCCGAATGGCTGGCCGACGGCGCGCGCGAACCGCTCAATGACGTAACCGCGCCCGGGCATCCGAACCGGCACGTCACCGCCACGCTGCTGCCCTTCGGGAGCCGCCAGCGCCTGTTGCTGGCACGCGACACCAGCCACCTCACCCGGCTGGAACAGATCCGGCGGGATTTCGTGGCCAACGTGTCGCATGAGCTGCGCACCCCGCTGACGGTGATCCACGGCTACCTGGAACTGCTCGACCCCGAAGACGTGCCTGAGCTTGCCCCGGTCCTGGACGAGATGCGCGCGCAGTCCAAGCGGATGGGCCAGATCGTGGAAGACCTGCTCACGCTGTCGCGGCTGGAAACCCAGGAACACGTCGCCGACGAGCCCGTGGCGATGGCACCCCTGCTGGCCAGCCTGCGCAAGGAGGCCGAGGCGCTGAGCCAGGGCCGCCATACCGTGTCGCTGGACGTGGCCACGGGGCATGACCTGATGGGCTCGCCGAAGGACCTGCACAGCGCGTTTTCCAACCTGGTCAGCAACGCGGTGCGTTACACCCCCACGGGCGGCAAGATCGTCATCCGCTGGGCCGCGGTCGAGGAAGGGGCCCGATTCTCGGTACAGGATTCCGGCTTCGGCATTCCCGCCTCGCATATCGCCCGGCTGACCGAGCGGTTCTATCGCGTATCGTCCAGCCGCTCGCGCGACTCCGGCGGCACCGGCCTGGGCCTGTCCATCGTCAAGCACGTGCTAAATCTGCACCAGGCACGGCTGGTGATCGAGAGCGAACCCGGCAAGGGCTCCACCTTCGCCTGCGTCTTCGGCAGCGAACGCCTGGCCGATGCGGCCCGGCTACACGAAGCCGCCGGCCTGCACGGCTGATTCGTGGCCGGCACGCGACGGCGGGTTGCTGCGACGCCGCTTTCCGGCATGATCGTCCATGCGCCACCATCGGACGTCATGAAAGGACCAGCGGAACGAATGAGCGAGCCCGTCGACCTCGGCCACCCCGACCTCTACATCAACCGTGAACTGGCGGCGCTGGAATTCAACTTCCGTGTGCTGGCCCAGGCCCGCGATCCCGATGTCCCCGCGCTGGAGCGCCTGCGCTACCTGACCATCGTCAGCAACAACCTCGACGAATACTTCGAGGTTCGCGTGGCCGTGCTCAAGCACAAGCATGCCCTGGGCGCGGCGGTGCCTGGCGCGGATGGGCTCTCGTCTGCGGATCTCCTCACCCGCATCCGCCAGCGCACGCTGGAACTGGTCGGCGAGCTCTACATCATCTGGCACGAGGAACTGCTGCCCACACTGGAACGGGAGGGCATCCGTTTCCTGACCCGCGAAGCGTGGAGCGATCGCCAGCGCCGCTGGCTGCAGGGCTATTTCCAGAACGAGATCATGCCGGTGCTGTCGCCGCTGGGCCTCGATCCGGCCCACCCGTTCCCGCGCATCCTCAACAAGACGCTCAACCTCGCCGTGGTGCTCGAAGGCCGCGACGCGTTCGGTCGCGAGGGCCACATGGCGCTGGTCCGCGCGCCGCGCTCGCTGCCGCGCATCATCCACGTACCCGGCGAAGTGGACGGCAACGACGGCGACTTCGTGTTCCTGGCCGAAGTGCTGCAGGCGTTCGCGGACGAGATCTTCCCCGGCTTCCGCGTCTGCGCGGCCTATCAGTTCCGCGTCACCCGCAACAGCGAACTGGTGGTGGAGGAAGCCGAGGTGGAGAACCTCGCCCGCGCGCTGAGCGAGGAGCTGGTCGGCCGTGGCTACGCGCGCCCGGTGCGCCTGGAAGTGGGTGCGGACTGCCCGCGTGCGATCACCGAGATGCTGGTGGCCAACTTCCAGTTGGAAGACGCCGACGTCTACCGCTGCGACGGCCCGGTCAACATCATCCGCTCGGGCCTGATCTACGACCAGGTGGACCGCCCGGACCTGAAATTCCCGCGGTTCACGCCCCGCCTTTCCCCGGCGTTCGGCAAAGGCGTCAACGAATTCGACGTGCTGGGCGCGCGCGACGTGCTGCTGCACCACCCGTACGAATCCTTCGTCTCCGTGATCGAGCTGCTGCGCCGCGCGTCGACGGACCCGGGCGTGCTGGCGATCAAGCAGACCCTCTACCGCGCGGGCAAGGATTCCCCGCTGGTCGATCTGCTGGTGGAAGCGGCGCGTAACGGCAAGGACGTCACGGTGGTGATCGAGTTGCGCGCCCGGTTCGACGAGGAAGCCAACATCGGCCTGGCCACGCGCCTGCAGGAGGCCGGCGTGCAGGTGGTCTACGGCGTGGTCGGCTACAAGACCCACGCCAAGATGCTGCTGATCGTGCGTCGCGAAGCCGGCGGGCTGCGCCGCTACGTGCACCTGTCCACGGGCAACTACCACCAGGGCAACAGCCGAGGCTACACCGACATCGGCCTGATGACCTCCAACGCGGATATCGGCGAGGACATCCACAAGGTGTTCCAGCAGCTGTCCGGCCTGGGCCCGATGATCCAGCTGAAGCGCCTGCTGCATTCGCCGTTCACCCTCTACAGCAGCGTGATGGGCAAGATCGAACGCGAGATCGAGCACGCACGAAACGGCCGGCCCGCACGCATCGTCGCCAAGCTCAATGCGCTCAACGAGGCGCACGTGGTGGAAGCCCTCTACCGCGCCTCCATGGCCGGCGTCAGCATCGACCTGATCATTCGTGGCGCCTGCACCCTGCGCCCGGGCATCCCGGGCGTGTCGGACAACATCCGCGTGCGCTCGATCATCGGTCGCTTCCTCGAGCACAGCCGCGTCTACTGGTTCGGCAACGACGGCGCGCCGGAGCTTTACTGCGCCAGCGCCGACTGGATGGAGCGCAACCTGATGCGCCGCATCGAAGTGGCCGTGCCGATCCTCGACACGGAGCTGGCCGCCCGCGTCTACGGCGAAACCCTGGAAAACTACCTGCGCGACAACACGCAGGCATGGCTGCTCGGCGCAGATGGCCGCTACACGCGCAACCAGCCCGCCATGGGCGAGGCACCGCACAGCGCGCAGCAGGCGCTGCTCTCGGCGTATTGCGGGTGACCCGGCGCGTCCTGTTCCTGTCGGTCTCCGCCGGCGCCGGGCACGTGCGCGCCGCGGAGGCACTGGAGGCCACGGTGGCGGCGCTGGCTGCTGAAGGCCACGACGTGGAGGCGAAGCACCTGGACGTGATGCACTACGTGCCCGCCACGTTCCGGCGCATCTACGCCGACTTCTACCTCAGCCTGATCACGCGCTATCCGCGGCTGTGGGGCATGCTCTATCGCATCACCGACGACACCCATCCGGATGCCGTGACTGCGCGCATGCGGCGCACCATCGAGCGCCTGAACACGCGGCGCCTGCGCACGGCGATCGCCGCGTTCGCGCCGGATGCCATCGTCTGCACGCATTTCCTGCCGGCCGAGATGCTGGCCCGGCAGATCCGCAAGGGCCGCATCGATACCCCGGTATGGCTGCAGGTCACCGACTTCGACCTGCACCGCCTGTGGGTGGTGCACGGCATGGCCGGTTACTTCGCGGCCAGTCCCGAGATCGCTCACCGCATGCGAGCCGTGGGCCTGCCGGCCGACCGCGTTCATACCACCGGCATCCCGCTGATGCCGGCCTTTGCCGGTCCACACGATCGCCAGGCACTGGCCGCCGGCTTCGGCCTGGATCCGTCGCGCCCCACCTTCTTGGTGATGGGTGGGGGCGCCGGGGTGGGCGAACTGGACCGGCTGGCCGACACGCTGCTGGCCGCCGGCGGCACCTTCCAGCTGGTGGTGCTCGCCGGACGCAATGCCGCCATGCTTGAACGCCTGCGCGCCCTGGCCGCGACCCGGCATGCGGGGCGCCTGTTCCCCCTGGGCTTCACGCGTCGCGTCGACGAGGTCATGGCCTGCTGCGACCTGGCCATCACCAAGCCGGGCGGCCTGACCGCCTCGGAGTGCCTGGCGATGGGCCTGCCCATGATCGTCAACGCCCCCATACCCGGCCAGGAAGAACGTAATGCCGACTACCTGTTGGAACAGGGCGCGGCGTGGAAGGCGATCGACGCCGTGGCCCTGGCCTGGCGCGTCGACGTGCTGCGCGACGCACCCGACCTGCTTGCCACCATGGCCGCCCGCGCCCGCGCCATCGGGCGGCCCCATGCGGCACGCGACGTGATCGCCCGGGTGCTCGACCTGCGGGGCACCGCATGATCCATGCCCCGGGACGACGCGCGCTGGCGGTGCTCGCCACCGCGGCCTTCACCCTGCTGCTGGCCTTCCTGTTCGCGCATGTGGAGATCGAGATCGAGGGCGCGCATGGCTGGGCGACCAGCCTGCCCACCTGGCGGATCGAACACCACTGGCTGCTCGACCTGTTCTGGGGCGGTCGCGCCATGACCGGCTACCACGCCTACGTGTTTCCGTTCATCGCGCTGTTCTTCCATTTCCCGATGGTGTTCCAGGGCTACTGGAGCTGGCGCGCGCAGGTACGGACGATCGCCTGCATCATGCTGTTCTGGGTCGTGGAAGACGGCCTGTGGTTCGTGCTGAACCCCGCCTTCGGGCTGGCTCGTTTCGACCCCGTCGACGTGCCCTGGCATCGCCACTGGTGGGGCCCGGCGCCCGCCGATTACTGGGTGTTCGGCTTCCTGTGCGTCGTGCTTTTCGTGCTGTCCGCGCTGCCCAAACCGCAGCGTGCGCCTACCCCACGCTGACGGACCGTGCCAGAATCCGTCGATACGTTGCTGCGGACATCCCTTTTGGCATCTACAGGCAAATCGCAGATCAACGACGGTGAATTCCTCGCCGCGGTCGATCTGGGCTCCAACAGCTTCCATATGGTGGTGGCCCGCTACGAGCACGGCGAGCCCCGCGTGATCGACCGCCTGCGCGACTCGGTGCGCATGGCGATCGGCCTGCGACCGGACGGCACGCTGGACGCCGGCCATCGCGCCGCGGCGCTGGCCAGCCTGGCGCGGTTCGGCCAGCGCATCGCCGGCATTCCCGCCCTGCACGTCCGCGCGGTGGCGACCAACACCGTACGCCGGCTGGCCTCCCCGCATGCCTTCCTGTCCGCGGCGGAAGCGGCGCTGGGTCATCCGGTCGAGATCGTGTCGGGTCGCGAGGAAGGCCGCCTGATCTTCCTCGGTGCCGCCCACGACCTGCCGGCCTCGCGCGACCATCGCCTGGTGATCGACATCGGCGGCGGCAGCACGGAGTTCATCATCGGCCGCGGCACGTCGCCGCTGCTGACGGAAAGCGTGCAGGTGGGCTGCATCGCCAGCACCCTGCGGTTCTTCCCGGGCGGCAAGATCACCCGCAAGCGCTGGCTGCGCGCGCGTCGCGAGATCGGCGTGCTGCTGCAGCAGTTCTCCGAGGATTACCGGGAAGCCGGCTGGGCGGATGCCTACGGCTCCTCGGGCACCTCCAAGGCCATCGGTGCCGTGGTCCGCGCGATGAAGCTCTCCGACGACGGCATCACCCCGGAAGCGTTGGCCGCGGTGCGCGAGGCCCTGATCGAGCAGGGTGCATCCGGCGGCGCGCTCAAGCTGCCGGGGCTGCCCGAGGATCGCGCCGAAGTCTTCGCCGGCGGCGTCGCCATCTACGAGGCCGCCTTCGAGGCGCTGGGCATCGAACGCCTGCGCGTGTCGGAAAGCTCGATGCGCGAAGGCCTGCTGTGGGACCTGATCGGCCGCTCGGCCGGCACCGACCCGCGCATGGCCAGCATCGACGCGCTGGCCGCACGCTACGGCGTGGACCGCGCGCAGTCACGGCGCGTCGAGACCACGGCGCTGGGCCTGTTCGACCAGCTGGCCAAGGTGTGGAAACTGGACGACGACGGTCGCGAGTGGCTGTCGTGGGCCGCGCGCGTGCACGAGCTGGGTCTTGCCATCGCGCACAGCCAGCACCAGCGACACGGCGCCTATATCCTGCGCCATGCTGACCTGGCGGGTTTCTCGCGCCAGGAGCAACAGCTGCTGGCGGCGATCGTCGAATCGCACCGACGCAAGCCGGAAAAATCCGTCATCGCCGCGCTTCCCGTGCGTTACCGCATGCTGGCCCGGCATATCACCGCCATCCTGCGCCTGGGCGTGCTGTTCCGTCGTGCGCGCCGTGCCGAGGCGCTGCCACGCATCCGTGCCGTCGCCACGCGCCAGCGCCTGCGCCTCACCCTGCCCGCCGACTGGCTGGACCAGCACCCGCTGACCGAGGCCGACCTCGACCAAGAGCGCGAACCGCTGGCCGAGCTGGGCCTGGAGCTGGAAATCGTGACCGAATGAGCGCAATCGCCCCCGTGCGCGCGAACGCTTTCGCGAAGGGGCGTATCATCGGTGACCTGTTCCGCCGCCGCGATCGGTCACCCATGTTCAAAGCCGTCCTTGCCAGCGTCCTGCTCGCCCTGCCCCTTGGCGCCCTGGCCCAGCAACCCGCGAAACCCACGGCCCCGGCCACCGGTGCCGCGGAGCATCCCCGGGTGGTGATGCACACCACGCAGGGCGATTTCACCCTGGAGCTGTACCCGGAAAAGGCACCCAAGAGCGTTGCCAACTTCCTCCAGTACGTGCGTGACGGTTTCTACGACGGCACGGTGTTCCATCGCGTGGTCGACGGCTATCTGGTACAGGGCGGCCTCTACGGCCGCGACCTCACCCAGCGCCGCACGCGCGCCGCCATTCCCAGCGAGGCGGACAACGGTCTGTCCAACCTCCGCGGCACGGTGGCCGTGGCCCGTGGTGCCGACGCCAACTCCGGCACGTCGCAGTTCTTCGTCAACCTGGTCGACAACCGCCGGCTGGACTACGTCAGCAACCAGAGCGGCCTCACCTGGGGTTTTGCCGTGTTCGGCAAGATCGTCTCGGGCATGGACGTGGTGGACAAGATCGCCGCCCTGCCCACACGCGCTCAAGGGCCGTTCGTCGGCGATGTCCCCAACCCGCTGGTGATCATCGATTCGGCCAACGTGGTCGGCGAGGAAAAGGCCGCTCCGGCCCACGCGTCCTCTGCGGCCGCCGCAACGCCGGCAGCCACCAAGAGCAACGCGGCTCCGGCCAAACCAGCCACGAAGAAGGCCGACAAGAAGGCCGCGACGCCGAAGGCCGCATGAGCACGCTGTTCATCGCGGACCTGCATCTGGACGATGAACGGCCCGCCATCACCACGCTTTTCGAGCAGTTCCTCGCCTCCGATGAAGCACGCACCGCTTCGGCGTTCTACATCCTGGGCGACCTGGTCGAAGCGTGGATCGGCGACGACGACGATGCCGAACTGCCGACCCGCATCGCCACCGCCACGCGTCGCCTGAGCGACGCCGGCGTGCCGGTGTACTTCATGGCCGGCAACCGCGACTTCCTGCTGGGCGACGCCTTTGCCGAGCGTGCCGGCCTGACCCTGCTGGACGACGGCACGGTACACGACATCGAAGGCGTGCCGACGCTACTGATGCATGGCGACGTGCTGTGCACCGACGACGTGGCGTACCAGACCGTGCGTGCGCAGGTACGCACGCCCGCCTGGAAGGCGCAGATCCTGTCGATGCCGCTGGAGGCGCGCCGCGCGTTCGCCGCCAAGGCGCGCAGCGACAGCAAGTCGCACACAGGGCGCACCGACGAGACCATCATGGACGTGAACCAGGCCGCCGTCGAAACCGCGATGCGCAGCGCCGGCGTGCAGCGCCTGGTGCACGGGCATACCCACCGCCCCGCCATCCACACCTTCGACCTCGACGGCCGTCCGGCCCGGCGCATCGTGCTGGGCGACTGGTACGACCAGGGCTCGGTGCTGACCATCGACGCCACCGACGCGCAGCTCCGCGGATTCCACAACGCACACATGTGAACGCACTGATGTGATCGCGCACATCGCGCGAACATACACACGCGCATGCGACCGCGCCTATCGCGCGCGCATACATACGCGCATGCGACCGCGCCTATGTAGGAGCGCACGATGTGCGCGACATCTGTTGAGGCCAAGCGCCCGGATTCACGCGCCAGCCCCAGGTCATCGCGAGAAGATGTCGCGCACGTGCGTGCGCTTGTGTCTTTTCGATGGGGTAGATTCGAAGTCGAGAGCGGAGTGTGGCAGGCCGATTGTGCGCGGTGCCTTGAGCAC
>NZ_JBSRXP010000009.1:0-142332 GCF_054055715.1 Luteibacter sp. PvP120
CAAGGCACCGCGCACAATCGGCCTGCCACACTCCGCTCTCGACTTCGAATCTACCCCATCGAAAAGACACAAGCGCACGCACGTGCGCGAACCCTCGATCTTCCGCCACCGAATGAAGCGACGCATAGCATCGGGCTAGCGTTTCCGCCACCCGGATGTCCCATGCTCTGCGTCCGACTTCATCCACAACCTGTGTGGACATCGACTGCATAACCATGTGCATAACTCCGAATCCGCCTTTGGCAACAGCGACTTGAGTTGCACTGATTAGTTAGTGACCAGTTAGCCTCGGCTTCGTAAAGCTTTATCCACAGCGGATGTGGATACCGCCTGCATAACCGTGTGGATAAGTCACTTTTTGCCTTGGGTAGCGTCCACTTGCGTTCTGTTGGTCACTCTGTGACCAGCTACGGCGCCGGTAGATTCCACGCATCACGAAGTCGTCCGTACTCCGCACGCGGCAACAAAACGAACACCGGCTTCTTCTTCGGATCGAGCCAGCCGAGCAAACGTTCCATCGCTTCGTCGGTCATCGCCGTGCAGCCTGCGGTGGGCGACGTCGGCGATTTCCACAGGTGCGCGAAGATGCAGCTGCCCGCGCCTTTGCGACCCGCGGCGTTGTGCTCGATGACGAAGCCGATCCGATACGCATGGTCGCCATGGAAGTGCAGGTCGCGGCGCATGGGTTCGGTCGCGCCGGCGACCGCTTCCTCGCCCACCTTGGTCTCGTCGACCAGTTGGTTGTAATAAGGCGAACTGCCGACGTCAACGCAATAGTCCGAGGCGGACAGGCCGCGATACGGCAGGGCCGTGGCGTTGTGTTCCGCGTAACCGAAGGCTTCGCCGATCCGGAAGATGCCGGCAGGGCTGCGACCGTCGCCTTCGACCTTGACCGGGCCCCCGGTCGGCGCCGGGTGCAGGCCGATGCCCCAGGCGCTGCCATGCTTGCCGATGGCGACGGACACCGGTGGGCCGACCGCGTGCCAGCCGCCCGCATCGCGTTCGTAGCTACGCAGCGTGCCATGGTCGGTGTGCCAGTCGTCCGTGGTCACGACGATCATCTGCCGCGAAACGGACCAGGCCACCGGCGCCTCGAAGGCGCTCGCGTCTGCGGCCAGCGAGACGAGGAAGCCACCGAAGAGGGCGAAAAGGAAACGAGGCATACGTTCACCTGGATAAGGGCACGGGCTCAGAAGGGTTCGAGGCCACGGATGGCGCGGATGCCCAGGCCCGGCGTATCCGGCAGGGCGATCCGCGATTCATCGAAGTGCACGCCGCCGTCGACGGGATCGAACGCGCACAGCGACGGGCCGTCCAGGTCCACGCGGGTGATGACCTGTGATCGCGCGGCAGCCACGTGCGCCGCGGCGGCCACACTGACGCTGCTTTCCAGCATGCAGCCCATCATGCACGGCACGCCGTGCATACCGGCAAGGTCGGCGATGCGCAGGGCATGGGCAATGCCGCCGGCTTTCATCAGCTTGATATTGATGATGTCCGCGGCACCGCGACGGATCACGTCGAGTACCTCATGCGGCCCGAAGGCGCTTTCATCGGCCATGATCGGCGTCGCCACATGGCGGGTAACGTAGCCGAGGCCATCGAGGTCGCTCGCCTTCACGGGTTGTTCGACGAGGTCCATCGGCACGCCCGCATCCTCGAGTCGCCGTATCGCCCTGACGGCCTGTTTGGCCGTCCAGCCCTGGTTGGCGTCCAGGCGAAGCACGGCGCGGTCGCCTACCGCGGCGTGGATGGCCCTGACCCGTGCGACGTCGTCATCCGTGTCCTTGCCGATCTTGATCTTCAATGCGGTATAGCCGCGCGCCAGGGCATCGAGCGCATCGTCGACCATGGTATCGATGGCGTTGACGCTGATGGTGAGGTTGGTGGTCAGCTGGGCACATCCGCCGCCGAGCAAGCGGTAGAGCGGTGCGCCGTGGTGCTGCGCCCATAGGTCGTGCAGCGCGATGTCCACCGCGGCTTTCGCACTGTGGTTGCCGACCATCGACGTCTGGATCAACCCCACGACGCGGTTGAGGTCGGCGACGTCCTCGCCGATCACGCGGGGGGCGATGTGTTGCGTGATCGCGGCCGTGATCGAGCCGAGGGTTTCGCCGGTGATGGCCGCGGTCGGCGGCGCCTCGCCGTAGCCGAGCCGGCCATCGTCGGCCTGCAGCGTGACCACGACGTCCGCGACGCTGTCCACCTCGCGCAAGGCTGTCCGGAACGGTGTGCGCAAGGGTACGCGGAGCAGGGCGACGTGGCATGCGATGATCTTCATGGCTACCTCAACGGATGCGTACGATGCTGGTCATGCGATCGAGGAAGCTCGTGCGCTCGTCGAACATCAGCGGTAGCAGCGGCGTCACGGCCACTTCGTTGAGCTTGATGCGGCGCAGGCTGCCATCGGCCTGGCGCAGACCGATGCCGCCCACGTCGTGGATGACGTACGGTTTTCCATCGACCTTGCCGATCACCATCATCACATGGCCCGGGATGTAGACGAGATCGCCGACATCGAGCGCCATGGCGGCGGCCAGGCGTGCCTCGTGGGTGTCCTTGTCGGTGTACACGGTGTGCGCGAGGCCCGGGCTGGATGCCTGGTCGCCGGTGTTGCGCGGCATCTGCACGCCCATGCTGCGGTAAACGTCGGAAACAAAGCCGCTGCAATCGCGCCCGTCGAAGTCGTGCCCCCAGCCATAGCGCTCGCCGAGGAAACGGAAGGCCTGGCGGATGATGTTCGCCCGGGTCAGGGGGAGGTAGTCGGCGGCCGATGGCTGGTTGCGCTGGAGCAGGGCGGGGCGGAACGACAGCTGGCCCCGCGCATCGCGTACCGGCAGGCTGAGTACCCATGACGTGTAGGGGTGCTGCCCATTGACGGGCTGGTCCGGCGGCAGTGAGGTATCCAGCGGCACGCGCGTGCCCATGTCGAGCGGCAGGGCCGACAGCGCCGGCGCCTCCGGTGTGAAGACGGTGCGCGGCGTGGCGCCGGTGATGACGCGATAGGGCGTGGCATCCGCATGCCCGAACACCTGTGCCGCGCTGCCGTAGGCAATGCCATCGGCGGGCGTCCATGCGGCGTAGCGCGTGCTGATCGCGAACACCCAGGCCCCGTCCGCGCTCGCGTGCACCACTACGACCGGATCGCCGGGAAACAGCGTGCTTTCCTGGAAGCGGTCGATATCGGTATCGCCGGGCCGGCTGAATACGCGCAGCGCCGTTGCATGGCTGCGCAACGGCGTGCGGCGCACGGCCATGCCGTAACGCGGCGTCACGTGGTCGGGCACCGCATCCGACGCGTCGTTGGCCAGGACGGCTTCCAGGGCCGGGCGGGGCAGGGGCTGGCCGTCCGTGCCGAACAAGGGTGACGTGGGACGCTTCGACACCTTCGCCAGCAGCGCCGCCACCTGCGCGTGCGTGAGCGTGGCCGGCAGGTGTCGAAGGTCGTGCATCGACGGATCGACGCGCAGCAGCGTCCGGTTCAGCGCATCGATGGCCGCGCGATCGAGCACGACACCGTCGGCGTCCGGCAGGCGCGACACCCAGTAGTCCGCCGAAAGCTGCGCGTCGAGCACACCGGGGATGGCCGTGGCGCCACTGGCCGGCGGCTCGTTCGCCGCGGCGGTACGATCGGCGGCAGGGCACGCACCACCGGAGGCCATGACGATGGCGACGGCGAGCAGGGCATGGCGGAACAGGGGCATGCGTGGAATTCCGGTCAGGCGGCGAGTCGGGACAGCACGGCGGCGACGACGAGGCCGAAGCCGGTGCCAAGGATATAGCCCAGCAGGGCCAGCAGGATGCCGACCGGCACGAGCGAGCGGGCATAGGTGGCCGCCAGCACCGGCGTGGCGGCGACCCCGCCGATGTGGGCCAGCGAGGCGATGCCGCACAGGTACAGGTCGAAACGAAACAGCCGTGCGGCCATGACCAGCAGGACGGCATGCAGGGTGATCACCGTGACCCCGCACAGCAGGTACACCGGCGCGGCGGCGATGCCGGCAAAGCTGCCCTGCGAGGCGAGCACGGCGACGACGCAGACCAGCATCGCGCTGGATACCGCCTGGGCACCGGGCAGGCGTGCCAGTGGGGTCTGCGCCAGCACCAGTCCGGCGAGCGTGGCGAGCAGGATCGTCCAGGTCGTGCCCGAGACCATGCCGCCGACGGGAAGCCGCGCGCCGGCGGCGGAGGCCAGCGTGGCCGCCAGCAACGCGATGCCCAGCCACAGCAGCACGCCTTCCGTCGTCGCGGGTGGCCGCGGTGCGCTGTCCGCGATCGCCAGGTCGGCCAGGTCGGCGCTCGAGGTGGCCCGGGTCCATCGATTGAAGACGGGCGCCAGGCGCGCGACCGAGAACAGCACTACCACCCACATCGAGTAACACAGCGCGTCGGTCAGCAGCGCCGTGGCCAGCGAAGTGTCGGACATGCCGATGGCCTGCTTGACCGCGATCAGGTTGGCGGTGCCGCCGACCCAACTCCCGGAAAGGGCGGCCAGCGGTTTCCAGCCATCGCCCGGTAACCAGTGACGGTAGAGCAGGAAGGCGAGGATGAAGGCGATGAAGAGGCTGATCGAGGTGCAGGCGAAGACGCCGAGCACGCGAGGCCCCAGGCGGATGATCGCCCGCACATCGCAGCCGATCATCAGCAGGAAGATCAGGGCCGGGACCAGCTGCGTCACGATGGCCGACTGCGCGGCGCGTATCTCGGCCGAGGCGGACCACACGCCAGCCACCGACAGCGCGGTGACGCTGAGATAGGTGAGCACGATGGGCGGCAGGATGTCGAAGACCTTCCCGCCATGGCGTTGCTCGATCGCGGGCCACACGCCCGCCACGATAAACATGACGGCCAGGTAGGGCCACACCGTTGAAATCATGCACTGCTCCCTCGGCGAACCCTCATGATGTCAGCAATCGTGGGTCGCGGCAGCATGGCAGTATGTCCGCATGACGAGACGATCGATGCCCCTTCCGCTGTTGGCGCTGACCCTGGGCGCGTTTCCCGCCATCGCGGGAACGCCGCCCTTGTCCCATGCGCGCACCGCTGCCGAGGCCGGCCTCGTCGACGTGCGCCACCAGGTGGCCGATATCGCCGAGGACATGAAGTACGCCGGCAGCGACAACTTTACCGGCGCGCCTGTGCCGGGCTATCTCGCGCCGGTCTGCCTCCTGCGCACCGTGGCGGCGGAGGCGCTGGCCCGGGTAGAGGCCACGCTGCGCCCTCAGGGTTATCGCTTGCACCTGTGGGACTGCTATCGCCCGGCACGCGCCGTGGCGGCCTTCGTGCGCTGGGCGGGTCGGCCGGACGACCCGACGTCCAAGGCGTTGCATTACCCGAACCTCGCCAAGACTCAGTTGCTGGGCGAATACATTGCGCCGGTGTCCGGCCACAGCCGTGGCGCGACGGTCGACCTCACGCTGATGCAGTGCACCGGCACGCGGTGCACGCCGCTCGACATGGGCACGGACTTCGACTATTTCGATCCGATGGCGCATACGGACGATCCGCGCGTGACGACGATGCAGCGCGAGAACCGGCAACGCCTGGTCCAGGCCATGGCAGCACAGGGCTTCGTCAACTATCCGCAGGAATGGTGGCACTTCACGTTGCCCGGTGCCGCGGAGGGGGCGGTCATCTATGACATACCGGTCAGGTGACGCCGCGCGGTTACGGCGATGCCTCACCGGTGGCTTATCATAGACAGTCCCCGCGGCCGTACGGATCTGCCATGTCCACCTTTCGCTTCGCCCTGGCCCAGTTCGATTTTCCGGTCGGCGCCACCGCCGACAACGCGCGGCGGGTCAAGGCGCTGGCCGATGAAGCACGCGACCGCCTCGGCGCCTCGCTGATCGCCTTCCCCGAGCTGACCCTTTCCGGCTACCCGCCGGAGGACCTGCTGCAGCGGCCCAGCTTCCTCGAAGCCTGCCAACGCGAACTGCATGCGCTGGCGCCGACGATCCGTGGCATCTCCGCCGTGGTCGGCTACCCGGATGCGCAGGGCGAGGTCTACAACGCCGCCTCGCTGATCCGCGAAGGCGAGCGCGAGTGGACTTACCACAAGCAGGCCCTGCCCAATTACACGGTGTTCGACGAGAAACGCTATTTCCGCCATGGCGGCGACACGCGGGTGTTCGCGATGGAGGGCGTGCAGGTCGGCATGCTGATCTGCGAGGACATCTGGGAGGCCGAGCCGGCGCGCCGGGTGGCCGAAGCGGGCGCGGAGCTGATCCTGGTGATCAATGCCTCGCCGTGGGACAAGCGCCAGGCCGCCACGCGCGAGGCCCTGCTACGCGATCGCGCCCGCGAGACCGGCCTGCCGATCGCCTACGTCAACCTGGTCGGCGGGCAGGACGACCTGCTGTTCGACGGGCATTCGTTGCTGGTGCAGGCCGATGGCGAGATCGCCGCGCGCGCGCCATCGTTCGAAGAACTGTTGCTGGCCGTGGACTACGACACCGACACGCGGCGCCTCACCGCGGTCGACTGGCCGGCGCCGGATACGCGGTCGCCGGAGGCACTGATGTATGCGGGCATCGTCCGCGGCATCCGCGACTACATCGGCAAGAACCATTTCTCGGGCGTGTTGCTGGGTTTGTCCGGCGGCATCGATTCCGCGCTGACCCTGGCCATGGCGGTGGATGCCCTGGGCAAGGACAAGGTCACGGCCATCATGATGCCCACGGAGTACACCTCCGACCTGTCGCTGCGCGAAGCCAAGGCCCAGGCCGAGCACATGGGTGTCGAATACCACGTGCTGCCCATCGAGGGCATCTACGGTGCGCTGACCGATACGTTGGCGCCCGTGTTCGCCGGCCGGGCCCCTGACATCACGGAAGAAAACCTGCAGTCGCGCACACGCGGCGTGCTGCTGATGGCGATGTCCAACAAGACCGGCCGGCTGTTGCTCTCCACGGGCAACAAAAGTGAGATGGCCGTGGGCTACGCCACCCTGTACGGCGACATGTGCGGTGCGTACGCGCCGCTGAAGGACGTCTACAAGACAGTGGTCTACGCCCTCTCGCGCTGGCGCGCCAACGTCGACGGCGCCATTCCCGCCGCGGTGATCGAGCGACCGCCCTCGGCCGAACTGCGCCACGAGCAGACCGACCAGGATTCCCTGCCGCCGTACGACGAGCTGGATGCGATCCTCGAACGGTTCATCGAAGGCGAGGCCTCGGCCGAGGACATCATTGCCGCCGGCCACGACGATGCCACGGTGCGCCGGGTGATCCGCATGGTGTTCGTCAACGAGTTCAAGCGCCGCCAGGCCGCCCCCGGCCCCCGCGTCACCACCAAGGCCTTCGGCCGCGAGCGCCGCTACCCCATCACCTCCGGCTGGCGGTGACCGGCGGCGTGTCCTGAAACGAAAAACGCCGGCCCAGGGCCGGCGTTTTTCATGGTGCCCCGGGTCGACCCCGGGGGACAGGCCTCAATGGTGACCCGAGAACGGGATCGCCTTGCGCCAGATCGACGGATGGTGCGGCCAGTTCGGGTCCGTGAGGTACGGGTGGTCCGGGTAGTTCAGGGCCAGCACCTTGCGGGTCTGCTCTGCCAGCGGCTGGCGATCCAGGGCCAGGTAGCTGCGGGTCAGGATGGCCAGGGCGTCGGCCGTCTCGGGCGACTGCTGGTAGTGCTCCACCACGTACTGCGAGCGGTCGGCCGCGGCGATATAGGCCTTGGTGCGCAGGTAGTACTCGGCCACGTTGACCTCGAACCGGGCCAGCTGGTTGCGAAGGAAGATCATCCGCTGGCGGGCGTCGGTCGCGTAGGCGCTGTTGGGATAACGGCGCGTCAGCTGGCTGAAATCGTCGAAGGCGGTGAGGTTGAAGCCCTGGTCGCGCCGGGTCGAACCCGAGTTGTCGCGCTGCAGGTAACGCTCTATCACGCCGCCGGTGCGATCGAAATTGATCAGACCGCGCAAGTAATAGGCATAATCTGCATGCTTGTGGGTCGGGAACGTCTTGATGAAGCGGTTGATCGTCGAGTAAGCGTCGTCCGGCTTGTTGTCTTTGTACTGCGCGTAAGCCAGTTCGATCTGCGACTGTTCGTTGATGTCACCCGAGGGGAAACGAGCGATCAGTCGCTGGTAGGCCTTCTCGGCCGCGGAATAGTCGGAGTGCTCCAGCGAATTGTGGGCATTGGCATAAAGCCGGTCGACCGGCATCGTGTCGATCGTCTCCTTCTTGCTGCGGAACATCGAGCAGGCGCTCATCGACAGGGCGAGGACGAGCAGAATGGTGATCTTGGTTGCACGCATTGAGAGAGTTCGGATGCTTAAGCGAATGGGCATGATAGCCGAAACCGGCCTTCGGCCGGGCGGGTCGGTATGACGACGGTCCGGCACGAGGCCACCATAGCGGTAACGGCCGCTGGACGGCGTTTCGACCAGACCGTGGCCGAGATGTTCCCCGATTATTCCCGATCCCGCCTCACCGGCTGGATCAAGGAGGGCAAACTGCTGCTGGACGGGGCCCCGGCGGCTCCCCGGCACCTCGTCCGCGGCGGTGAAAGGGTGCTGCTGGAGGCCGAGCTGGAGACGGAGGTCCACGCCCAGCCGGAAAACATCGCCCTGGATATCCGCTACGAGGACGACGACCTGCTGGTGCTGGACAAGCCCATGGGCCTGGTCGTCCACCCCGGGGCGGGCAATCCGGCGGGCACCTTGCTCAACGCGCTGCTGCACCACGCCCCGGCCCTGGCCGAGCTGCCCCGCGGTGGCATCGTCCACCGCCTGGATAAGGACACGGCGGGCCTGATGGTGGTCGCCAAGTCGCTTCCGGCCCATACGGGGCTGGTGGCGATGCTGTCGCGGCACGACGTGCGCCGCCAGTACGAGGCCGTGGTGCTGGGCACCATGGTGGCCGGCGGCACGGTGGACCAGCCGATCGGCCGTCACCAGCACGACCGCCTGAAGCAGGGCGTTCGCGACGTGGAAGACGGCGGCAAGGAGGCGGTCACCCATTACCGGGTCCGCGAGCGCTTCCGCTCGCACAGCGTCCTGCAATGCAACCTGGAAACGGGACGCACCCACCAGATCCGCGTGCACATGGCGCATATCGGCCATCCGCTGGTCGGCGACCAGCTCTATGGCAATGGCCTGCGCCTGCCGCGTGGAGCCAGCCAGGAACTGATCGACGCGCTGCGCGGCTTCCGGCGCCAGGCGCTCCACGCTGAGAAGCTGGCCTTCGAGCATCCGGTCACGGGCGAGTTGCTGGAGTTCGACTCCCCGCGTCCCGCCGACCAGGACGCCCTGATCGCGTCGCTGCGGGCCGATACCCAGTTGCACCCCATCGAGGACTGAGCATGCCGCGCAGCTGGATTCGCCCCGAGTGGACGGTGCCCGACACGATCGATGCGGCGGTGGCGACCCGGCACGGGCCGGGCGTGTCCAGCGGGGCCTATGCCCGATTCAATCTGGGCCTGCGCTCCGGTGACGCCGTGGACGCGGTGCGGGCCAATCGCGCCGCACTCGTCCCCGCGCTGGGCCTGCCGGAGGCGCCGTTATGGCTGCGCCAGGTACATGGCACGCAGGTGGCGGAGGCCGCCCCTGCCGCTGGCGACGAGCCGGAAGCGGATGCCGCGGTGGCGCGTGGCCCGGGACGGGTGCTGGCCATTCTCACGGCCGACTGCCTGCCGGTGCTGTTCGCCTCGGCCGATGGCGAGACGATCGGTGCCGCCCACGCGGGCTGGCGTGGCCTGGCGGCGGGCGTCCTCGAGCGGACCGTGGAGCATATGGCCGCGGCTGGGGTACAGGCCTGGCTGGGGCCGGCCATCGGCATGGCGTCGTATGAAGTAGGCGAGGAGGTCAGGGCGGCGTTCGTCGATGCCGATGCGGCCGCCGCCACGGCCTTCGAGGCAACCCGGCCGGGTCACTGGCTGTGCGACCTCTACGCGCTGGCCCGATTGAAGCTGGCCGTCGCTGGCGTGGATCGGATATCGGGCGGGGGGTCCGACACGTTCCGCGACGACAGGTTGTATTCCTATCGCCGCGATGGCGCGGCCAGCGGGCGTTTCGCCACGCTCATCTGGACGCGTTGAGGGCGCCTCATCCCGGCGAGGCGGTCATCGGCGCCTGGACGTAGATCTCGGGCTTCACCTTGGGTGGTTCCATCAGGGCGTGCAGGAACGCGTTGCGCCAGGTGGTGATGTCGTTACGCTCGAGTACGTCCATCATCGACTGCCAGCGCATCCGGCGTTCCTTGAGCGGCATCTCCAGTGCCCGCTTCAGCGCCTCGGACACCTCGTCCAGGTCCGACGGGTTCACCAGCAATGCGGCGTCCAGCTCCTGGGCTGCGCCCGCGAAGCGCGACAGCACCAGCACGCCGGGGTCCTGCGGATCCTGGCAGGCCACGTATTCCTTGGCGACCAGGTTCATGCCGTCCCGCAGGGGTGTCACCAGGCCGACCTTGGCGACCCGGAAGTAGCCGGCCAGCACCTTGTGTCCGAACGACTTGTTGACGTATCGGATGGGTACCCAGTCCGGCTCGGCGTACTGCCCGTTGATGTGCCCGGCGCTGCGTTCCAGCTCGCGCCGCAGCGAACGGTATTCCGGCACGTCGGAGCGCGAGGGCGGGGCGATCTGCAGCAGGGACACGCGTCCGCGCATGTCCTTCTGGTCGCGCAGCAGGCGCGCGAAGCCTTCGAAGCGTTCGGGCAGGCCCTTGGAATAATCCAGGCGGTCCACGCCGATGATGAGCTGGCGGTCGTCGATGCTGGCCCGCAGCTTGGCCACGGCGCCGCTGTCTTCGGCCCGGTGGGCCAGTTCCACCGCCTCGGCGGTGTCGATGCTGATCGGAAACACGCCGGCGCGGAAGATACGCCCGTTGGCGGCGCGGATGCGTCCGCCCGTGCGCATCGCCGCGCCCAGTTCGTGCAGGAAATAATCCTCCAGCGCGCGCAGGTCGCGCTGGGTATGCAGGCCGACCAGGTCGTACGAGGCGAAGGATTCCAGCAGTTCGCGGTGGCGCGGCAGCGTGATCAGCAGACCCGCGGCCGGCAGCGGCGTATGCAGGAAGAAACCGATCCGGTTCTCCACGCCCAGTTCGCGCAGCATCGAAGCCAGCGGGATCAGGTGGTAGTCGTGCACCCAGATGACGTCGTCTTTCTTGATCAGCTTCGACACGCGCCTGGCGAAAGCGCGGTTCACCCGGAAATAGCCTTCGAGATGGCCGCGTCGGTAATCGACCAGGTCACCCCGGTAATGGAACAACGGCCACAGGGCGCGATTGGCGAATCCGCTGTAGTAGTCGTCGTGGTCCTGCTTGGACATGTCGATGGTGGCGTATTCGATATGCCCGTCGCTGACCTCGTGCAACTCCTTGCCGGTCTCGGCGGCGATGTTGCCGCTCCAGCCGAACCACAGGCCACCCATCTCCTGCAGTGCCGCGTTCATGGCCGAGGCGAGGCCGCCGGTCTGCGTCTGCTTGGGCAGCGCCACACGGTTGGATATGACGACTAGTCGGCTCATTGTGACCTTGCGGCTCCCTGCGTCAGTCTGGCTTTCACGGAATCGAGCCAATGGTGGACATCGGCCGGGCTAGACAATGTGAAAGCGGCCTGCGATGGGGTTCGCGAACCGATCCGGATGGACACCCCGCCCTGCGCATTGACCACCGCGAACGCGTGTTCATCGGTCAGGTCGTCGCCGAGATACACCGGCCGGCGGCCGGCGAACGGCGCGGTGGACAGGAAGGCCGCCACGGCGACGCCCTTGTCCATGCCGCGCGGCTTGAACTCGAAGACGTAACTGCCGGGCTGCAACTCGAAACCCGGAAAGCGCGCGGCGATCTCCGGGGCACGCCGGGCCAGTTCGGCCTCGTGTTCAGGGCGCTCGCGGCAATGCAGCGCGACGGACCAGCTCTTGTCCTCCACCCTCACCCCGGGCATGTCGGCGGCCACGGCGTGCACCGTCTGGCGCAGTCGGGCCAGTTCCGCCTCGTCCACCGGAACCGTGGTCAGTCGGCCGGCACCGTCGCGGCGCTCCAGGCCGTGCTGGCCCGCCGCGGCCCAGTCGGGCCGGCCGAAGATGGCGTCCAGCCCGGCGATGGCGCGACCGCTGACCAGTGCCAGCGCACCGTCCAGTCGATCGCGCAGCGCGTCCAGCGTGTCCAGGAGTCCGTCGGTCACCGCCACCGCGTCCGGATCGTCGGCAAAGGCCAGCAAGGTGCCGTCGGCGTCGAGGAAAAGGGCGCTGCCGGTGTCGATCAGGTCGACGGGCGGAGGGGGCAAGGTGTCGCGGGCGGCTGTCACGGCGTCTCCATGGGGCGGCGGTTCGCCGAGCATGCCGGCCGGGGTGTGAAAAAAGTGCTGCGCACGGCCCGTTGAAGGGTCGTACGATCACCCGCATGTCTTGCGCCAGAGGCGGTTCGGGGCGATGCGCCCCGAATGCGCCATAACCTTTCCAGGGAGACATCGACGATGCGAATGGACAAACTTACCTCGCGCTTCCAGCAGGCGCTGGCCGATGCGCAGTCGCTGGCGGTCGGTCGCGACAACAACATGCTCGAGCCCGCCCACGTCATGGTCGCGCTGCTGGACCAGCAGGGCGGCTCCACCGGCCCGCTGCTGACGCAGGCCGGCGTGAACGTGCCGGCGTTCCGCCAGCGGGTCGGCGAGATACTGGACCGGCTGCCGCGCGTCAGCGGGCAGGAAGGCAACATCAACCTGGGCAACGACCTCAATCGCCTGCTCAACCTCACCGACAAGCTGGCGCAGCAGCGGGGCGACCAGTTCATCGCCAGCGAGCTGTTCGTGCTGGCCACGCTGGAGGACCGCGGCGAGGTGGGCGGCGCGCTGAAGGCCGCGGGCGCCACGAAGGATCGCCTCGAAGCGGCGATCGAGAAGCTTCGCGGTGGCGAGAAAGTGCAGTCCGAGAACGCCGAGGAACAACGCCAGGCGCTCGAGAAATACACCATCGACCTCACCGAGCGCGCCGAGGTGGGCAAGCTGGACCCGGTGATCGGCCGCGACGAGGAAATCCGTCGCACCATCCAGGTATTGCAGCGCCGGACCAAGAACAACCCCGTGCTGATCGGCGAGCCGGGCGTGGGCAAGACCGCCATCGTCGAAGGGCTGGCCCAGCGCATCGTCAACGGCGAGGTGCCCGAGGGCCTGCGCGACAAGCGCGTGCTGTCGCTGGACATGGGTGCGCTGATCGCCGGGGCGAAGTTCCGCGGCGAATTCGAGGAGCGGCTCAAGGCCGTGCTCAACGACCTCTCCCGCCAGGAGGGCAGGGTCATCCTGTTCATCGACGAGCTGCACACCATGGTCGGTGCCGGCAAGGCCGACGGCGCGATGGATGCGGGCAACATGCTGAAGCCGGCGCTGGCGCGCGGCGAGTTGCATTGCATCGGTGCCACCACCCTCGACGAGTACCGCAAGTACGTCGAGAAGGATGCCGCCCTGGAGCGTCGCTTCCAGAAGGTCTACGTGGGCGAGCCCAGCGTCGAGGACACCATCGCGATCCTGCGCGGCCTGAAGGAGCGCTACGCGGTGCACCACGGCGTCGAGATCACCGACCCGGCCATCGTCGCCGCCGCGACGCTGTCCGCGCGCTACATCCCCGACCGCCAGCTGCCCGACAAGGCCATCGACCTGATGGACGAGGCGGCCTCGCGCATCCGCATGGAGATCGACTCCAAGCCGGAGGAACTGGATCGCCTGGAGCGCCGGCTTATCCAGCTGAAGATCCAGCGCGAGATGCTGAAGAAGGAACACGACGACGAATCCCGGCAACGCCTGGCCCAGCTGGAAACCGACATCGAGGCACTGGATCGGGAGTTCTCCGACCTGAACGAGGTATGGAAATCCGAAAAGGCCATGCTGCAGGGCGCGACGAAGATCAAGGAGCAGATCGAGCAGGCCCGCCTCGAACTGGAATCCGCGCAGCGGCGCCAGGACTACGGCGCCATGAGCGAGATCCAGTACGGGCGCCTGCCCGCGCTGGAAGCCCAGCTGGCCGCCGCCCAGCAGGTGGAGAAGCACGACTTCACCCTGTTGCAGGACCGGGTCACGGCCGAGGAGATTGCCGAGGTGGTCGCGCGCTGGACGGGTATCCCCGTCAACAAGATGCTGGAGGGCGAGCGCGAGAAGCTGCTGCAGATGGAAAGCGCGCTGCATGAGCGCGTGGTCGGCCAGGACGAGGCGGTGCGCGCCGTCTCCGATGCCATTCGTCGCGCGCGAGCCGGGCTGTCCGATCCCAATCGTCCGTACGGCTCGTTCCTGTTCCTGGGCCCCACCGGTGTCGGCAAGACGGAGCTGTGCAAGGCGCTGGCGGATTTCCTGTTCGACACGCAGGACGCGATGATCCGCATCGACATGAGCGAGTTCATGGAGAAGCACTCGGTGAGCCGCCTGGTCGGTGCGCCGCCGGGGTACGTGGGTTACGAGGAAGGCGGCTACCTGACCGAGGCGGTCCGTCGCCGCCCGTACAGCGTGATCCTGCTTGACGAGGTGGAGAAGGCCCATCCGGACGTGTTCAACATCCTGTTGCAGGTGCTGGACGACGGCCGCCTCACGGACGGGCAGGGGCGCACGGTCGATTTCCGCAACACGGTGATCGTCATGACCTCCAATCTGGGTTCCCACCTGATCCAGGAGCAGGCGGGCGACAGTGAGGCGGACTACATGCAGATGAAGGCGTCGGTGCTGGGCGTGGTGCAGGGCCACTTCCGGCCGGAGTTCATCAACCGGCTGGACGACCTGGTCGTGTTCCGCGCGCTGGACAAGGCGCAGATCCGCTCGATCGCCCGTATCCAGCTGGGTTACCTGGCGAAGCGGCTGGCCGATCGACAGCTGTCGCTGGATATCACCGACCGGGCGCTGGACCTGCTGGGCAGCGCGGGTTTCGACCCCGTGTACGGTGCCCGCCCGCTCAAGCGTGCCGTGCAGCAGCAACTGGAGAACCCGCTGGCGCAGCGCATCCTGCAGGGGGCGTTCGTGCCCGGGCAGACCATCCGGGTGGATTCGGACGGCAACCACCTTACTTTTGCGACAATGCCCGCCTGATTCCCGAGGTTCCACCCGATGCCCATCTACGAATTCCAATGCAAGGCCTGCGGCCACCGCTTCGAGCGCCTGCAGAAGATGTCCGATGCCGATCCCACCGTGTGTCCCACCTGCGGCGAGCCGCAGGTGGGACGCATGCTGAGCGCCCCGCAGTTCCGCCTGGCCGGCGGCGGCTGGTACGAGACCGACTTCAAGAAGGACGGCGACAAGAAGCGCAACCTCGTCGAGGGCTCGTCCGGTGCACCCGTCGCGGCGCCCGCGGCTGCGGCGCCGGCGCCTGCCTCCGCGCCGGCGCCGGCGCCGAGCCCGGCGCCCGCCAAGTCATCCGGCGACTGACCCGCCGCTGACCCGCCGCACGACGTCATCGTTTTCCTGCGATCCGTTCAAACATCGTTGCGTATGCGTCCGATAGTTTCTGCACACACACATCGGAGGTCAGGGGCATGAAACGCATTCTCGGGTTGGTCGCCATGGTTGCGCTGGGCGCGGGGCTGTTCGTCACGCCGCACGTGGCGCACGCCCAGCGCGGCGGCGACACGGTCAACTGCTACAGCGACAGCGGCCGCCGCGCCTATTGCCAGGTGCCATGGCGCGACGCACGCCTGGTCCGGCAGGACTCCCAGACCCCCTGCATCCGCGGTCGCAACTGGGACATGGATCGCGGCGGCCTGTGGGTCGACGATGGCTGCCGCGGCATCTTCCAGGAAGCCGGTGGCTGGGGCGGCGGCCGACCGGGCTGGGGCGACAACGGCGGTCGTCCCGGCTGGGGCAACGACCGCGATCGCGATCGGTATCCTCCCGGTTACGGCAGGCCCGATGGCGGTCGTCCCGGCTACGCCGGCAATAGCGGCCAGATCGTGTCCTGCGACAGCGAGGACAACAAGCGCGTGCTGTGTCGCTGGCCGGTCGGTCCCGGCGCCCGCCTGGTCGAACAGAACTCGGACGCCGCCTGTCGCGAGGGCTACAGCTACGGCTTCTCGCCCCAGGGCATCTGGGCCGATCACGGCTGCCGCGCGAAGTTCGATATCGGCCGCTGAGCGGCCCCTGCCGGCGCTTGGCAGACCCCGGTCGTGATACGATCCGGGGTCTTTTCCCACGAAGCTTCAAGCGCATGCGCAGCCATTTTTGCGGAGCCATCGACGAGTCCCTGGTCGGCCAGGAAGTCACCCTTTGCGGCTGGGTCAACACCCTCCGCCTGCAGAGCCACGTGGCCTTCGTCGACCTTCGTGACCACGAAGGCATCGCCCAGGTCGTGATCGAGCGCGAGAACGCCACGGCCTTCGCCGTGGCCGGCGAGCTGGGCAACGAATTCGTCATCCGGGTCACTGGCCAGCTCCGTCGCCGCCTGTCCGCCAACGACAAGCTGAAGACAGGCACGGTCGAGTTGCTCGCCGACACCGTCCAGATCCTCAACGAGGCGCGTGACCTGCCGTTCGCGCAGCACGAGACGCCCAACGAGGACATGCGGATGACCTACCGCTACCTCGACCTGCGCCGTCCCGAGATGCAGCAGATGATGCGCACGCGCACCGCGCTGGTGCGCGAGCTGCGCCGTTACCTGGATGCCGCCGGCTTCCAGGACATCGAAACCCCGATCCTGACCAAGGCCACGCCGGAAGGCGCGCGCGACTACCTCGTGCCCAGCCGCGTGCATCCGGGCCAGTTCTATGCGCTGCCGCAGTCGCCGCAGCTGTTCAAGCAGATCCTGATGATGGCCGGCTTCGACCGCTACTACCAGATCGCCCGTTGCTTCCGGGACGAAGACCTCCGCGCCGATCGCCAGCCGGAATTCACCCAGCTCGACCTCGAGTTCGCCTTCGTCGAGGAGCAGGACGTCCAGGACTTCGTCGAGAACCTGATCCGCCATGTCTTCCGCGAAGTGCGCAAGGTCGAGCTGGATGCCTCGTTCCCGCGCATGACCTACGCCGAGGCCATGCGCCGCTTCGGCTCGGACAAGCCGGACCTGCGTATCGCGCTGGAGCTGACCGACATCGCCGAGGCGGTGAAACACGTGGAGTTCAAGGTCTTCTCCGGCCCGGCCAACGACCCGGCCGGCCGCGTGGCTGCCCTGCGCGTGCCTGGCGCGGCGGACCTCTCGCGCAAGGATATCGACGGCCTGACCGAATACGCCGCCCGCTATGGTGCCAAGGGCCTGGCCTGGCTGAAGGTCGACGACCTGGCCAAGGGTCGCGAAGGCATCAACTCGCCGGTGGCCAAGTTCCTCGACGACGAGGCCCTGGCCCAGGTGCTGGCGCTCACGGGCGCCGCCAATGGCGACATCGTGTTCTTCGGCGCCGGCGCATGGAAGACGGTCACCGATTTCATGGGCGCGCTGCGCATCAAGCTTGGTCGCGACCGTGGCCTGATCGAGGACAGCTGGAAGCCGTTGTGGGTCACCGACTTCCCGATGTTCGAGTACGACGACGAGGAAAAACGCTTCGTCGCCCTGCATCACCCGTTCACCGCGCCCAAGGTCGACGATATCGCCGACCTGCGAGAGCACGCGGCCACGGCGGTCAGCCGCGGCTACGACATGGTGCTCAACGGCAACGAGATCGGCGGCGGCTCCATCCGTATCCATCGCCCCGAGATGCAGAGTGCCGTGTTCGGCCTGCTGGGCATCGGCGCCGACGAGGCCGAAGCCAAGTTCGGCTTCCTGCTCAAGGCCCTGCGCATGGGTGCCCCGCCGCACGGTGGCCTGGCCTTCGGCATCGACCGCATCGCGGCGCTCATGGCGGGCACCGAGTCCATCCGTGACGTCATCGCCTTCCCCAAGACCACCAGCGCGCAAGACCTGATGACCGACGCCCCGTCGCCGGTGTCGGAGCCCCAGCTGAAGGAACTCCACGTCCGCGTCGCCGCGGAGGCGCCCAAACCCTGACTTCGGTCGGGCGCCCTGCCATGAGTGACTCGCCCATCGACGTGCTGTTGCTGCATGGCCTGTGGATGCGCGGTTTTGCCATGGCGATGCTCAGCCGCCGGCTGCGCGACGAAGGGTTCCGGGTCCATCCGTTCGAATACATGAGCGTGGTCGCGCCGCCGGAGCAGGCCATCGAACGCCTGCGGAAACGGATTCGCCACCTGGCGCCGGAGCCCGTGCATATCGTCGGGCACAGCCTGGGCGGCATCCTCGCCCTGCTGGCCTGCCGGGACGAAGCGCCGTCGCCGGCCCGCATCGTCTGCCTCGGCTCGCCGCTCAACGGCAGCGGCGCGGCACGGGGCCTGACCCACCGCTGGGGCGGCGACATGCTGCTGGGCCAGGCCAAGGGCCTCCTCGAGCACGGCTTGGATCGCTGGGACGGCGCGCGCGAGGTGGGCATGATCGCCGGGCGCATGCCGGTCGGCCTGGGCGCACTGGTAGGTGAGATCGGCGAGGAGCACGATGGCTCCGTGGGCGTGGAGGAAACCCGCCTGCCGGGCCTGTGCGACCACTGCGTCCTGGAAACCAGTCACACCGGCCTGCTGGTCTCGGCGGATGTGGCCCGGCAGGTCGCGACCTTCCTCCGTGAGGGACGCTTTGCCGCCCCCCTTAGCCCCCCGGCCTGATTGCAGCTAGAATCGCGCCTCGTCCGTCCGGTAAGTCCAGGAATCGAACATGGGTAGAGGCCCTTCCATCGAAGGTCGCAAGAACGCCGAAGACGCCAAGCGCGCCAAGGTGTTCACCAAGCTGATCCGCGAAATCACCATCGCCACCCGTGGCGGCGTGCCCGACCCCAACGGCAACCCGCGCCTGCGCGCCGCCGTGGACAAGGCGCTGGCCGCCAACATGACCCGCGACACCATCGAGCGCGCGATCAAGCGCGGTTCCGGTGCCGAAGGCGGCGCCGACATGCACGAGGTGCGCTACGAGGGCTACGGCCCCGCGGGCACCGCGCTCATCATCGACTGCGTGACCGACAACCAGACCCGCACCGTCGCCGACGTGCGCGCGGCGCTGAACAAGCTCGGCGGCAACATGGGCACCACCAATTCGGTGGCGTTCCAGTTCACCCGCGTGGGCCAGGTGCTGGTGCACACCGGTGGCGACGCCGATGTCGAGGCGAAGCTGGAAGAAGCGGCCATCGAGAACAACGCCGAAGATATCGTCATCGAGAACGGTGTCGGCACGGTGCTGCTCGCCGCCGATCCCATCGCCGTGGAAGCCATGCGCAAGGCGCTGGCCGCCGCGGGTTTCGAGATCGACGGCTCCGACGTGGTCATGCGTCCGAACGGTCCCCTGGTCACGCCCACGGGCGAGGCGCTGGAGCACTTCGAGAAACTGCTCGACCGGCTCAGCGCGCTCGACGACGTCGACGAGGTCTACCACAACGCCGTTCTCCCGACACAGGATGCGGACGAGGCGTGAGGCCTCCTGCTCCCTATCGTCTTGCCTACTAACCCGCTGTCATGATCCGCATCCTCGGTATCGATCCGGGTAGCCAGCGTACGGGCGTCGGTGTACTCGATGTCGCCGACAACGGGACGCTGACGCATGTCTGGCACGGTGCGCTCACCATCGGCGGGGAGGCCACCTTCCCGTTGCGGCTGAAGCGTATCTTCGACGAACTGGGTGTCATCATCGCCACGCACGCGCCGGCCGAGGCCGCCATCGAGAAGGTGTTCATGGCGCGCAATCCCGATTCGGCCCTCAAGCTGGGCCAGGCGCGCGGCGCCGCCATCTGTGCCGTGGTCAACCGGGGCATCGTGGTGCACGAATACGCGGCCACCGAGGTCAAGCAGGCCGTGGTCGGTACCGGCCGCGCCGACAAGACCCAGGTCCAGCACATGATCGGGATGATCCTCGGCATCCAGGGGCCGCTGCAGGCCGATGCCGCGGATGCGCTGGCGATCGCGATCGCCCACGCCCACACCCGGTCCAGTATCGAACGCGTGGGTATCCCGCGCACGGCATGGAGACGTCGCCGATGATCGGCCGCCTGCGGGGCATTCTTATCAGCAAGCAGCCACCCTCCCTCCTGATCGAGGTGGGCGGGGTCGGTTACGACGTCGATGCGCCGATGTCCACCATCTACGACCTTCCCGCCACGGGCAAGGAGGTCATCCTGCTCACCCATTACGCGGTGAAGGAAGATGGCGTGGCGCTGTACGGTTTCCTGCGTGAGACCGAGCGGGCCATGTTCCGCAACCTGCTGAAGGTGAGCGGCATCGGCGCGAAGATCGCGCTGGCCGTGCTGTCCGGCGTGTCCACCGAGGAACTGTCCCGGCAGGTGCATGCGGGCGACGTGGTGGCGCTGACCAAGATCCCCGGCATCGGCAAGAAGACCGCCGAGCGCATGGTGGTCGAGTTGCGCGATCGCGTGGATGCGGTCGGTGTCCGCCTGCCGGCGGCACCGGGCACGGGCGATGCCATCCCGGTGGACCCGGTAAGCGAAGCCACCGTGGCGCTGCAACAACTGGGTTACAAGCCGGTGGAAGCATCGCGTCTGGTACAGAAGGCGGCCGCCGAAGGCGATACCGCCGAGGCCATTATCCGCAAGGCGCTCCGCGCCGCGCTGGGAAGCTGAGTCATGGGTCATCACAATCCCGCCGAAGAACTGCAGAACGCCCGCGGCAAGAAACTTGCCGCGCTGGCGCTCGGGGCCATCGGCATCGTTTTCGGCGACATCGGCACCAGCCCGCTGTACACCATGAAGGAAACCCTCGGCACGCACGGCATGACGCCGCAGCCTGCCGCGGTGCTCGGCGTGCTGTCGCTGATCTTCTGGTCGCTGCTGATGGTGATCTCGCTGAAGTACGTCACCTTCGTGATGCGAGCCGACAACAAGGGCGAGGGCGGCATCATGGCGCTCATGGCGCTGGCGCAGCGCAGCGTCAGCGGATCGCCCCGCGCGCGCTGGGTGCTGGCCGCCATCGGCATCTTCGGCGCGTCGCTGTTCTACGGGGACGGCGTGATCACGCCGGCCATGTCCGTGCTATCCGCGGTGGAAGGCCTGGAAGTGGCGGCCCCCTCGCTGGATACCTACGTGGTGCCCATCTGCCTGGTCATCCTGGTGGCGCTGTTCGCCATCCAGCGGCACGGCACCGAAATCGTCGGCAAGGCCTTTGCTCCGGTCATGACCGTGTGGTTCCTCGTGCTGGCCTGGCTGGGCCTGCGTCAGCTGGTCATGCATCCGCAGGTGCTGTGGGCGTTGAACCCGTGGTACGCGGTGACCTTCTTTACCGAGCACGGCCGTTCCGCCTTCATCGCGCTGGGTGGCGTGGTGCTGGCGCTGACCGGCGGCGAAGCGCTCTACGCCGACATGGGTCACTTCGGCAAGAAGCCGATCCGTCTGGCCTGGTTCTTCTTCGTGCTGCCGGCGCTCCTCATCAACTACTTCGGCCAGGGCGCGCTGCTGCTGCACGACCAGACCGCGATCGAAAACCCGTTCTACAAGATGGTGCCCGAGAACCTGCTGTACCCGATGATCGCGCTGGCCACGGCCTCGGCGGTGATCGCCTCGCAGGCGGTGATCTCGGGCGCCTTCTCGATGACCCGCGAGGCGATGTCGCTGGGCTACTCGCCACGCATGGCCGTGGTGCACACCTCGCACGAGATGTCGGGGCAGATCTTCGTGCCCTGGGTGAACCGTCTGCTGATGGTGCTGGTGTTCCTCGCGGTCATTGGTTTCCGCTCGTCGAACAACCTCGGTGCGGCGTACGGTATCGCCGTGACCGGCACCATGACCATGACCACGCTGCTGGCGCTGGTCGTCGCTCGCCGCCGCTGGAACTGGCACTGGGCGGCCGTCATCACGGTCGGCGTCATCTTCCTGGTCATCGACCTGGCCTTCTTCGGCGCCAACGCGCTGAAGATCGCCCATGGCGGCTGGTTCCCGCTGGTGCTGGGCGTGGTGATCTTCACCGTCATGACTACATGGCGGCGGGGCAGGGACCTCGTGGTGCGCGAGATCAAGCAGTCCGGCCTGGCGCTGGAGCCCTTCGTGGCGAACATCGCCGACCATCCGCCGCTGATCGTGCCGGGTACGGCGGTGTTCCTCACCGCCAACCAGAACTCGGTGCCGCACGCGATGCTGCACAACCTCAAGCACAACAAGGTGCTGCACGAGCGCAACGTGCTGCTGACGGTCGAGATGCTGGAAACGCCCGTGGCCGACTTCGACGAGCGCATGGAAGTGATCGAATACGGCGGCGGCTTCTTCGGCCTGCAGCTGCGCTACGGCTTCGCCGAGGATCCGAACATCCCGCTGTCGCTCTCGCGCGCTAGTGCACGCGGACTCGATTTCGACATGATGGATACGACGTTCTTCCTGTCCCGCGAAACCATCGTGGCGGATGCGCGCCGACCCGGCATGGCCCTCTGGCGCGACAAGCTGTTCGCCTTCCTCGCCCGTAACGCGATGCCGGCCACGGCCTTCTTCCAGATTCCGGGCAACCGGCTGATCGAACTGGGCGCGCAGGTCGAGATATAAGCAGCGGTGGTCGCAGCATCGCCAAGCCGATGCTGCGACCAGCCGAGCAATAGCATGTCGCCGTCGGTGTGCGGGTCGTGCCCGTTATCACGTCGGCGTCTTACGTCCACAACGTAGCGACCGATTCCTATCTCCAAAGTACTCCACGATTTCTAGTCTGAATTCGCCCGATGGAGGGCGATTCAGGAGTGTGGAATGCGAGCCAAACCGCTAATCGTTTTACTCACGTTGCTGATCGTGAGTTCCGAGGCATCGGCGTCTGTCAAATGGCTGAGTCGCGCCAATTGCATCGCCGGAACCATCAATGAGTCGATTACCTACGATCGACCCGCGTTACGTAGCCACTTCATGTACACCCAGGGTACCCACGTGGGTTTCGGTGCCGTGGCGGGTCATGTCGTGACGGCGGACTGGAACATGACGTGGCGCTCTTATGCCGGGGACCTCGCGGATGCGTCGCGCAACACTGTGCGCGGCGTCCACGTATTCGGGGATGACCTGCGATTCCTGCAGACTCAGTATTCCATTGCGACCGACTGCAATCTGACGGAGTGGTGAAATGAAGAAGATTCTCTATGTTTCTTTCCTGTCGGCTTCCCTGTTCTCAGCATGTGCCTCGGCCTCGTCGACTCTGGTCGACGTTCCTGCGCAAAGCGGTAATTCGTCCGCAGTCTCGGATGATACGTCGGCCACAAGCGAGGGCGACCTGGACATTTCGCGCATCCCCATGTCCCCGGGGCTTCACGTGGTGCCGCTGAATGAATCGCCTTTCGTTGGCGCCCTTGCCGCGAAGATCGAGCAGGATATTGCCGAGCAGTCTTCCAGGGGCGTACACACGGCTGAGGATGTCCCGGATGTGCGCGCATCGCTTGCCCATGTCCGCAGCAGCGCCCTTGGCGGCAATGAGGAAGTCTTTACGACGTTGTCCCAGGTCAAGCCGCATCTTTACTATGAGCCGGCATCGATCTCCCAGACCTTGCTCGAGGGGCTTCCACTGGTGGATGTGTCCACGGCGGGCGGGAATAGGGATGGTCGCTGGACCGGCCTCAGTCGTTCATGGGAAGTTGCCGGGCTCGGACTGGTACAACTGGACGAGTCCGAATACGCAGACGGCGGCGGGTCTGTTACGGTCATCAAGGAGTGGCTCAACACCGATATCAACGGTCAACCAGGCACCATCCAGACCATGCGTGGGCCTGACGGCGCCACGCAGGTCTCGCTGGGCTGGGTCACCGACCACAAGGTCATGAGGTTGAACCTCCAGCCTGTCGACCCCGATGCACTGGCACCCAACCAGGAAGCCTTGCTTACCATGGCTCGTTCTATTCGATACTGACCCGCGCCTGGCCTGACAAAGCGGATCGGGCAGTCGGTTCGACCTGTCCGGTCCGCGAATCCTGCCATAATGTGAGGATGTCCGAGCACCGAATCATCTCCACCGCCGCCGCCATGGATGACGACGCGCTGGAAGCCAGCATCCGTCCCAAACGCCTGGCCGAATACCTCGGCCAGCAGACGGTGCGTGAGCAGATGTCGATCTATATCGAGGCCGCGCGGCGTAGGCAGGGCGCACTCGACCACGTGCTCATCTTCGGGCCGCCCGGCCTGGGCAAGACCACGCTGTCGCACGTGATCGCCAACGAGCTGGGCGTCAACGTCCGCTCCACCTCCGGGCCGGTGCTGGAACGCGCGGGCGACCTGGCCGCGTTGCTGACCAACCTGGAAAAGAACGACGTCCTGTTCGTGGACGAAATCCACCGCCTTTCCCCGGTGGTGGAGGAAGTGCTCTATCCAGCCATGGAAGACTTCCAGATCGACATCATGATCGGGGAGGGCCCGGCCGCCCGCTCGATCAAGCTCGACCTGCCGCCCTTTACCCTGATCGGCGCGACCACGCGTGCGGGTCTGCTCACCGGCCCGCTGCGCGACCGTTTCGGCATCATCCAGCGGCTGGAGTTCTACAGCGTGGATGAGCTGACCGCGATCGTCCGCCGCGCCGCGAAAATCTTCGGTATCGAGTGCGAGCTGGAGGGGGCGATCGAGATCGCCCGGCGATCCCGCGGCACGCCGCGCATCGCCAACCGGCTGCTGCGCCGGGTGCGCGATTTCGCCGAGGTGCGCGGCGATGGCATCATCACCCACGCCCTGGCCCGTGCCGCGACCGACATGCTCAGGGTGGACGCCGAGGGTTTCGACGATCTCGACCGCCGCCTCCTGAGCACCATCATCGAGAGTTTCGACGGTGGTCCCGTCGGGGTGGAATCGCTGGCCGCCGCCCTCAGCGAGGACCGCGGCACCCTCGAGGACGTGGTCGAGCCCTACCTGATCCAGCAGGGCTACCTGATCCGCACCGCCCGTGGCCGCATGGCCTCGGCGAAGGCCTGGCGCCACCTCGGCCTCAACCCGCCGCCGCGCCAGGGTGACGTCCCCGACCTGTTCGCAGACGACCCATGAGCGCCTTCAGCTTTCCCGTGCGCATCTACTGGGAAGACACGGACGCCGGCGGCGTGGTGTACCACGCCAACTATGTCCGTTTCATGGAGCGCGCCCGCACGGAATGGCTGCGTGCGCAGGGCATCGACCAGTTGGCCCTGCGCGAAACCACCTCGCTCGGCTTCGTCGTCCGCGAGATGCACCTCGATTTCCTGCGGCCGGCCCGTCTGGATGATGAACTCCAGGTCACGGTAGACGTCAAAGAGCGGCGTTCAGCCAGTATGCTGTTCGGTCAGGAGATCGTGTGCGGGGGCACGACGCTGTTGCGCGCCACGGTGCGCGTGGCGTGCGTCAACCTCGTCACCATGCGACCTGCCCAGATACCGGCCGGCTTGTTCCTCCAAGCCTTCCCCCTTACCTAAAGCCCCAGATACCCGGCGGAGAGCCTTCAAGCGATGAACGGTGGACTGAACATTTTCAAGCTGGTTGCGGAAGCAAGCCTGCCGGTGCAGCTGGTGATGCTGCTTCTCCTCGTCTTCTCGTTCCTGTCGTGGGTCATCATCATCCGCAAGTACAGCCAGCTGAAGACCGCCCACGACAACGCCGAGACCTTCGAGGATCGCTTCTGGTCCGGTGCCGACCTGGCGGCCCTGTTCCGTGAGGTGGGTAACCGCGAAGGCCAGAGCGGCATCGAGAACGTGTTCGAGGCCGGCTTCCGTGAATTCGCCCGCCAGCGCCAGCGCCGGGCCGGCGATGCCGACCGCATCATGGAAAGCTCCGAGCGCGCCATGCGCGTGGCCGGCACCCGCGAGATCGGCAAGCTGGAACAGAACCTGGAGTTCCTGGCCAACGTCGGCTCGATCAGCCCGTATATCGGCCTGTTCGGTACCGTCTGGGGCATCATGGGTGCCTTCCAGGGCCTGGGCGAGATGAAGGACGTCACCATTTCCGTGGTGGCCCCGCACATCTCCGAGGCCCTGATCGCCACGGCCATGGGCCTGTTCGCCGCCATCCCGGCCGTCTGGGCCTACAACCGCTTCGCCACCAAGGTGGAGCGCGTCGCGTCGCGTTACGAGGTGTTCCAGGAAGAGTTCTCCTCGGTGCTGCAGCGCCAGATCCACGCCGACGACGTCGCCTGAGCCCCGCCATGGCCACGCGTAACGTGCACCGCCGCCACAAGCGGAAGCTGAAATCCGAGATCAACGTCGTGCCGTACATCGACGTGATGCTCGTCCTGCTCATCATCTTCATGGTCACCACGCCGATGATGAACCTGGGCGTGGATATCCAGCTGCCACAGACCAACGCCAAGTCCCTGCAGGACAAGAAGGACCCGGTCGTCGTTTCCGTCGACGAGGGTGGCCAGATCTACCTTACCGCCAACGGCACCAAGCGCGAGCCGGTCAGCGCGGACGAGTTCAAGAGCAAGATCACCGCCTTCCACGATGCCAACCCCGAGCTCCAGGTCCTGGTGGCGGGCGACCAGCGCGTGGGCTATGGCAAGGTCTACCAGATCCTCCCGATCCTCCAGGAAGCGGGCGTCTCCAAGATCGGCCTGATGAGCCAGCCGGAGTCGGGCGCGCAGAATGGAAAACCGTAACGGTACGCCGCGCGCGGTTGTCCTCGCCGCGCTCCTGCACATCGGCATCGTGGCCTTCCTCGGCCTCGCGATCATCCCGTGCTCGGACTACGAAAAGTGGGCCGACGCCCTGGGCTTGCCCGCGGCATGGAACCCATTGAAGTGTCCCGCGCCGATCCAACTGCCCGGCCAGATCATCGAGGCCACACTGATCGGCCCCACGGGAGCGCCGCCGCCGAAGCACACCGCCAAGCCGGTGCCCAACACGGTGCCCCCGCCGCCGGCGCAGCCCACGCCCACGCCGCCGCAGCCCGAGAAACCCAAGGTCGAGACCCTGCCGCCGCCGCCGAAGGTGCCGGCCCTGAAGGACCAGGAAAAGGTGGTCGACGACGCCGTGCAGAAGGCTGAGGATGCCAAGCGCCTGCAGGAAGAGCAGCAGCGCCAGCGCCAGGCCGAGCTGGATGCGCAGCAGGAAGAGAAGAAAAAGGAAAAGCAGAAGCAGATCGACGAGATCTTCAAGCAGCTGGACGCCGCCAAGTCGCAGACCAAGCAGGCCGACAGCAAGAAGAAGCAGGCCGAACAGCAGTTGCAGGACCTCGCCAACGCCAAGGATGATGGCCGTGAAAACCTGCCGTACGCCGACAAGGTCCAGACCGGCCAGGCCGGCAAGGACGACAGCAAGCAGGCCCTGTACATCGCCGCGATCCAGAACGCCGTGACACCCAACTGGCTGCGGCCTGACAACATGCCGGACGCCCCATGCATGGTGCACATCACCCAGATCCCGGGTGGCCAGGTGCTCAGTGCGAAGGCGGACGCCAGCTGCCCGTACGATGCCGCGGGCCGGGCGTCGATCGAGAACGCCGTGTTGCGCGCCCAGCCCTTGCCGTACCAGGGCTTCGAGGATGTGTTCCAGCGCAACCTCACGTTCACGTTCCGGCCGCAATGATGTGACGCGCCCCGGCCCGGCAGGCGCCGGGCGGGGCGGTTCATAATCGGGTCATGCTGGCTTTCGCCAGCGGGTTAACATGCCGTCGCCGTCCCCTCTTCCCAGGTCGCAATGAATCCGCCCATGCGCAGAATGCTCCCCCGCCTAGCTCTCCTTCTGGTTGCCCTGACTGCCTTCGTGGCCGGTCCGGCAGCCGCCCAGTCGCTGAACGTCGACATCGTGGGCGGCCTGAAGACGGCCACTCCGATCGCCGTCGTGCCGTTTGCCCAGGCCGGTGGCGCGCCACTGCCTACCGACGTGGCCGACGTGATCCGCGCGGATTTCAACCGCTCGGGCAAGTTCCGCTCGCTGGACAAGGCCGACATCGTCGAAACCCCGTCGCAGGGCGCTGACATCAAGTTCGCCACGTGGCGCCTGCTCAAGCAGGACTTCATCACCATCGGCCGCATCAGCGACGCCGGTGGCGGCAACCTCAAGGTCGATTACGAGCTGTGGGACGTCAACAAGCAGCAGAGCCTGCTGGCCCAGTCGTTCACCGCGCCCGCCGGTGACCTGCGCGGCGTGGCCCACCAGATCGCCGACCAGATCTATGAAAAGATCACCGGCGTGCGCGGCGCCTTCTGGACCCGCATCGCCTACATCACGGCCGTGGGCGTGGGTAACAACGCTACCTACTCGCTGATCGTCGCGGACTCCGACGGCTTCAATCCGCAGGTGGTGGCTCGCTCGCGTGAATCCCTGCTCTCGCCGGCCTGGTCGCCGGACGGCAGCAAGATCGCCTATGTGTCGTTTGAAAGCGGCAATTCGGCGGTCTACGTGCAGAACATCTCCACCGGCTCGCGCAGCCTGATCGCCTCGCATCCGCGTGGCATCAACAGTGCGCCGGCCTGGTCGCCGGACGGTCGCAAGCTGGCCGTCAGCCTGTCGTATGTGGGCAACCCGGAGATCTTCGTGATCGACGTGGCCAGCCACACCGAAACGCGGCTGACCAACAACTTCGCTATCGACACCGAGCCGACCTTCACCCCGGACGGCCAGAGCATCCTGTTCACCTCCGATCGCTCGGGCAAGCCGCAGATCTACCAGATGTCGGCTTCCGGCGGCGCCGCCACGCGTCTCACCTTCCAGGGTGGTTTCAACGCCAGCGCTTCGGTCAGTTACGACGGCAAGCAGATTGCGATGGTGCAGGGCAACGGGAACGTGTATCGTATCGCCATCATGGACCGCAGTCTGGGCGGGCAGGTGCGCTTCGTTTCCCCGGGTAACGTGGACGATTCGCCCAGCTTCGCGCCCAACGCCAGCATGCTGCTTTACGCTGCATCGCAGGGTACGCGTGGTGTCCTGTATGCGGTTTCGGCAGACGGTGCCGTGCGTCAGCGCCTTGTCCTTTCGGACGGCGACGTGCGCGAACCGTCGTGGGGACCCTATCGACAGCGCTGATGCCACGTTTCTACGGGAACGTGGTATCGGTAACGTCCAGGGAGGGGCGCGGGCATCCGCGCCTTTTCTGCGGACGACAATTAACCGGCAATCGCTGCAAGGCGGTTGCCGGAGCGAAGACGCAGGGTGCGGGACAGCGCCCCGTCGGCGTAGATGTAAGTAGAAAAACAGCCGGACAACCGGCGGTGCCTGTCCCGAAACCGAAAACCGACTGTCGGAACTCAACTGTTTTAAGGAACGTCCCATGAATAAGACTGTTACCGTCACCCTGGCTGCCCTGCTCTGCGTGGGCGCGGCCGCTTGCTCCAAGAAGCAGGTCAAGCCGGTCGCTCCGACCGAATCGCAGCCGGTCGCTCAGACCCAGGCTCCGATGAACGACGGCAAGTACCAGCCGTCCGACCTCGACACCGACGCTTGCCTGCGTCAGCGCGTCGTCTACTTCGACTTCGACAAGAACGAAGTGAAGCCGGAGTTCCAGCAGATCATCGCTTGCCACGCCAAGTACCTGCAGGATCGTCCGCAGTCGGCCATGACCCTCGAAGGCAACACCGACGAGCGCGGCACGCGTGAATACAACCTGGGCCTCGGCGAGCGTCGCGGCAATGCCGTGTCCAGCGCCATCCAGGCTGCCGGTGGTTCGGCTGGCCAGGTCAACGTCACCAGCTACGGCAAAGAGAAGCCGACCTGCCGTGAGCACAACGATGACTGCTGGTCCAAGAACCGTCGCGTCGAGATCGTCTACACCGCGAAGTAAGTGATGAAGAAGACTCTGGCTACCAGTTACATGGCCAGGCTTGGCATGGCGGGCGCACTTGCGTCCGCCATGCTTTTTGCTTTGCCCGTCACCGCCCAGGACACCCGTCTCAGTCTCGCCGATCGCGTTGCGCGGCTCGAGCAGCAGTCGCAGGCCCAGGCCGGCACGACCACCCTGGTCAACCAGGTGAACGATCTGCAGCAGCAGGTCTCGCAGTTGCAGGGCCAGATCGAAGAGCTCCAGCACCAGAACCAGCAACTCCAGGATTCCCAGAAGGCGCAGTACGCGGATGTCGATTCGCGGCTGGGTCGTATCGAAAAGGGCGGTGCCCCCGCCGGCCAGCCCGCCGCTGCACAGGGCACGCCGCCGGCCGTGGCCCAGCCACCGGCCACGTCGTCGCAAGGTAACGCCGCAGCCGGTGCCGCAGGCGCGGCTGCCAGCAGTGCCGCCGCCGCGCCCCCCGCGGGCGCGCCGTCCCAGCCGGCCAATGCCGACCAGCAAGCCGCTTACGACGCCGCGTTCAAGTCGCTGCGCGCGGGCGATTACGTCACCGCGTCGCGTGGCTTCCGCGACTTCCTGGTCAAGTACCCGGATAGCCCGCTCGCCCCCAACGCCTATTACTGGCTGGGCGAGTCCTACTACGTGACCATGAACTATCCCGTGGCCATCGAGGCCTTCCAGCGCCTGGTCAAGCAGTATCCGCAGAGCGACAAGGTCTCCGACGGCCTGCTCAAGGTCGGTTATTGCCAGATCGAACTGAAGCAGCAGGATGCTGCCATCGCCACGCTGAAGCAGGTGGGCACCAAGTATCCGGGCACCAAGGCTGCGGGCCTCGCACAGGAACGCCTGCGTCGCCTGCAGCGCCAGACGGCCAACTGATCCCATGACCGGTAGCACCGTACTACCGGCGGCTGTCCCGCCGGCTTCGCCCGTCGCGGAGCGGCTGCGGATCACCGAGATATTCCATTCCGTGCAGGGTGAGGCCGACGCCATCGGCTGGCCCACGGTATTCGTACGCCTTACCGGATGCCCGCTGCGCTGCGTGTGGTGCGATACCGAATATTCCTTCCATGGCGGCCAGTGGCACGACATCGATGCCATCGTCGCCGAGGTGGCCGGTTACGGTGCGCGCCATGTCTGCGTCACCGGCGGCGAGCCGCTGGCGCAGAAGCGCTGCCAGATCCTCCTGCGCAAGCTGTGCGATGCCGGCCACGAGGTTTCCCTGGAAACCTCCGGCGCGCTCGATGTCGCCGATGTCGATCCGCGCGTCCGCAAGGTCATGGACCTGAAGGCCCCGGACTCCGGCGAAAGCGCGCGCAACCTCTGGTCCAACCTCGACCACTTGCTGCCGCACGACCAGGTGAAGTTCGTCATCGCCAGCCGCGGCGATTTCGAATGGTCGCGCGACATCGTCCGCCAGCATGCGCTGGACCGCCGCGCGATGGTGCTGTTTTCCCCGGTGTGGGGCAACGTCCAGCCGCGCGAACTCGCCGAGTGGATCCTCGCCGAACGTCTGCCCGTACGCTTCCAGCTGCAGCTGCACAAGCTGCTGTGGAACGACGCCGCCGGCCACTGATACGACTGCAAGGGTATTGCCATGAATGCTTCGACCTCTCCCCGCAAGGCCGTGATCCTCGTGTCCGGCGGCATGGATTCGGCGGTCACCATCGCCATGGCGCGCGAGCAGGGCTTCGAGGTGTACGCCCTGAGCGTGGCCTACGGCCAGCGCCACAGCTCCGAACTGGAAGCCTCCGCGCGGGTGGCCGGCATGCTCGGTGCCGTGACGCACAAGACGGTGCACATCGACCTGCGCAGCATCGGCGGTTCCGCCCTGACGGCGGACATCGATGTGCCCGAGGACGGCGGCGAAGGCATTCCCGTGACCTACGTGCCGGCGCGCAACACCATCATGCTGTCCATCGCGCTAGGCTGGGCCGAGGTGCTGGGCTCGTCGGACATCTTCTGTGGCGTCAATGCCGTGGATTACTCCGGCTACCCGGATTGCCGTCCGGCGTTCGTCGAGTCGTTCCAGGCCCTGGCGAATGTGGCCACCAAGGCCGGTGTGGAAGGCGCGGGCATCCGCATCCATGCCCCGCTGATGGAGATGGGCAAGGGCGACATCGTGCGCGAAGGCATGCGCCTGGGCGTGGATTTCTCGGCCACGGTCAGCTGCTACCAGGCCGATGCGCAGGGTCGCGCCTGCGGGCATTGCGATGCCTGCCGGCTGCGCGCGGAAGGATTCGCCAAGGCCGGCGTGCCGGACCCCACGCATTACGCCTGATGCGCTGAAGGCCAGCTTATGTGATTCCCAGGGCCCATTTTCGGCAGCAGAAAGAGGTGCTTGGAAAAGTGCTGATAAGGTCGACGCATGGCGTGGCTCGATTTCGATTGCCATGACAACGGCGAGGGCTTTGGACCTCTGTCATCCGTACGTGCCGACTCAATGGGGACGTGGAACATGAAAAAGGTTTTGCTGATTGCGACGGCTGTTGTTTCATTTGCACATTCGCTGTCCGCCATGGCGGCAGTGAGTGATAAGCAGGATGCGCAGGCCATGATCACTGGCGGCCCCTTTACGTGGGTTGCCTATTTCAGCGTTCTTAATCCACCCTCGCGTTGCGTAACGGCCACGGAGGGTGGACAGGTAAATCTCTCGATCTGCGATGGCGGCCGCTATCAGATGTGGAGCCACTCGCAGAATCAGCTCGGCGACGAGATCCGCAACGTGCAGTCAGACCTTTGTTTGCAGGGTGGCAGCCCCAGCAGCCCGTCGGTCACGACACAGGCCTGCAACGGCGGAAACGCGCAACGGTGGGTTTTGACGCAGGATCGCCTGGGCTGGTCCATGCGTAATGTTTCCACTGGGTACTGTCTCGACACCAATGGAAGCGCTGTCCTGCAGATTTATTGCGGTCTGGGTGACCCGGCGCGCCAACGTTGGATTCAGCAATAGGGACACGAAACGCGGAACGCGCCGCTTTCGGTAAGTCACTGACGCGTATGGTGGGTCGTGCCGGATTCGAACCGGCGACCTACGGATTAAAAGTCCGCTGCTCTACCAACTGAGCTAACGACCCATACGCGGCAAGCCGGCTAGTTTAGTGATCCGGCCGTGACCGCACAACCCGCGAGGTGGGTCGGTTCAGGTGGTGGCGACGAGCGCCTGCACCTCGCGTCCCGCGGCGCGCCAGGCGCCGATGCCGCCGGTCAGGGGGCGCACGTTGCGGAAACCCAGCTTGACGAGCCGTTCGGCCACCTTCGCCGCCGATACTTCGTTCGGGCACGAGCAGTAGATCACCACCGCGCTGTGCTTTGGCAGGGTGGCGATGTCCGCATCCGCCGTGGCGAAATCGAACAGCCGCGAGCCCGGAATCACGAACGGATCATCGCGCCGGCTGATCGCCGTTCGCACGTCCACGATCAGTGCACCGGGATCGCTGGCCAGCAGGAGCGACAACTCGTCGACGGAGATGCGCGACCGCCGCATCTGTCGCAGGAGCAGCATCCGCCGCGCATAGCGGAAGCCGATCCACAGCGCCATGACGGCCACGGCCACCGCGGCCAGCCCGATGCCGAACTCGCGCAGGGCGACCAGCACCGCGTCGATCTGCCGATAGCAAAGCATGCCGACCGACAGGCCCACGGCGATCCACAGCGAAGCGCCGAGCAGGTCGTATAGCGTGAAGCGGACGAAGCGCGTGTCGCCCGCGCCGGCGATGGGAATGGTGACCAGCGACAGCCCCGGGACGAAGCGCGAGATCAGCAGCAGCTTGACACCGCGCTTTTCGAAGAAACCGCTGGCGCGCCGCACGCAGGTGTCTGGCGAGAGCGACACGCGGCACAAGCCGTCCAGTACGCGGTATCCGAAGTGCCGCCCGGTGAGGAACCAGGCCACGTCACCAAGGAAAGCGCCGGCCAGTGCGGCCACGAACGTGGCGACGACCAGCAGGGGATCGTGCGAAGCGACCAGGGTGCTGCCGACCACGATAAGGGTGGGCATGGCAGGCACTGGCAGGCCGATCGCTCCGGCGAACACGCCGAGGAAGGCTACCGTCGGCGCCGCGTCCGCCCAGTTGATGCTCGCCACGCTTCGTACCTCGGCCCATGTCCGTCAACCCCGCCACGATACGCTTGTGACGTTTCGCCGGACAGACCGCCCCAGGCCGTTTGGCCTAGGCCTTCCGGCCAGGAGGCATCACGAGTGGGTCGACACGTCATTGCTCAAGTCGTTCATGTCGCCCAGGTGCTGCGCGGCGACAAGGGCTTCCAGCCGGTTGCGGACATGCAGCGCGCGGAAGATCGCCGCCAGGTGGATCTTGACCGTGCCTTCGCTGATCTTCAGTTCGCGCGCAATCAGCTTGTTCGGCCGGCCCAGGGCCAGCAGCTTGAGCACGTCACGCTGCCGATCGGTAAGGATGCTGGCCAGGCGATCCTTCAGCGCCAGCCCGTCGCTTGCAGCACGCGGCACGGAAAAAGCGTGCACCGCGTCGGGGGCTTCGGCTTTCATGGCTTCGGGCGGCACATAGATGCCGCCGCCCACGATCAGCCGGACGGCATTGAGGATGACGTCGGGTGGCGATGACTTCGGGATATAACCCTGCACGCCAAGCTCCAGGACATGCCGGATCGATGACGAATCCTCGGTGCCGGACAACACGACGACGGGACGCATGCGTGCTATGCCGGTTTCGTCTTCGGCCTCACGCATGGCCGCCACGGCGTGCCTGATGTGTTCGACGCCTTCGGCGCCCGGCATGGCCATGTCGATCAGGGCAATGTCCGGCAGTGGTCCGTCGCTGAGATGTTTCTGCAGCTGCGCCACCGTCTGGGCCTCGACGAAGGTGACGTGGTCACCCAGCTCGCGCAGCTTGAGCTTCACTCCCTCGATGATGAGTCGGTGATCGTCCGCGATCAGTACGTGCATACCGCTCCTCCGCCTGCATGGTCGCAGGCTTCCCCGTTCCTGCGAACATAGCCCTGTCGATGGCCGTCGGCAAGCCGGCCATACGGCTCATGCCGGCGCATGATGGGCAGCCCAGGCGGAAACCATGACTTCATGAAGCCGATCCGGGGACACGGGCTTGAACAGGACGCGCGTTGTTGCCGTATCTACGCTCTGCAGGAAGTCCACGCGCGTCTCGCCGGTGATGAGCACGCGTGCGAAAGGCGGCGGATCGCCCGGACGTCGCCGGTAGTAGCGATCCAGCAGCGCGATCACGTCCAGGCCGGTGCCTTCGCGCAGGCGCAGGTCGGAAATCACGATGTCGGGTGGCTGCATCCACTGGTGCACGGCCTCCATGGCCTGCTGCGCATCTGCGGCAGTCATCACCTCGCAGCCCCAGCTGCCAAGGAGAAAACTGATGCCGGCCAGGATGGAAGGCTCGTCGTCGATGACCAGTACCCGCATGCCGGCGACGTCGCGTGTCGCCGCCGGTGCCTGCGTCGGTGGCTGGCGGAACTCGACGATACCCGGGCGTGTTTCCGGCAGGGTCAGCGAGAACACGCTGCCCTTGCCGGGGCGCGACCGAACCGATGCCGTGCTGCCCAGCAACCCGGCCAGCCGCTGCACGGTCGACAGGCCCAGCCCGAGGCCACGCCGGGTGCTCTCGGGGCGACCGGCTTCCGGGCCGCTCTCCACGCGGTAGAACTCGTCGAAGATATGGCGAAGGTGGTCGTCGCCGATGCCGATGCCGGTATCCCACACGTCGATCCGCACCCGGCCGTCCAGCCGTTTTCGGGCGCCCACCAGTACGCCGCCGCAGCGCGTGTAGCGAAGGGCGTTGCTGACCAGGTTGTTGAGTATGCGAGCCAGCATCGTGCGGTCGCAGTGCACCCACAGTCCCGTGGTGCGGACGATCAGGCGCAGGTCGTGTTGCTCGGCGACCATGCGAAAGTTGACGCTCACTTCCTCGAACACCTCGTCGAGCGCCACGTCGCGGAGGGTGGCCGGCATGGCACCCGTCTCCAGACGGGACAGGTCCAGCAATTCGCTGAACAGGTGATCCAGCGCCTCGACGCATTCCTGGATGTGCGCGATACGGTTGAGTCGGAGCGGGTCGAACTCGTCCACGGCCAGGCCCGACGAAAACAACGTCAGGGCGTACAGCGGCTGGCGCAGGTCGTGCGAGGCAGCGGCGAGGAAACGGGCCTTGGCGACGCTGGCCGCTTCCAGCGCGGCGTTCTTGCGAGCCAGCTCCTCGGTGGCGGCGGCGATCTCACGCTCCATCCCGATCTGCGCATGAAGCAGTTTGGATGCGGCGCCGTTGAAGCCGCGTTGCAGATCGCCGATCTCGGTATCGTCGGTCACCGGCACCACCACGGTACGGTCGCCCAGGCCGAGCTGGCGCACGGCGATGGCCAGGTTGCGCAGGGGTGCGCTTAGCCAGCGTGCCGCCGACCACCCGATCATGGCCGCGATGAACAGGCTCAGCGCCAGCCATAGCAGGGCGTTGTGCATGCTGACCCGCTGCGCCTCGATGGCGTCCTCGATGCTGACGTCCACCGTGACCGAGCCCACCACGCGGTGGGTCAGCGGATCGAGTACCTCGCGGGCGACGGTGAGCGTATCGTCGTCGCCGGCGGTGCCGTTGACGCGGTCGGCGAGGATCTCGCCGTCGCGGTCGCTGATACGCACGCGGGACACCTGGGGCAACTGCACGATGGACTGCGCAATGCGGGCGATCTCACGACGCTCGCCGGTGCGTAGGGCGTCGCCGGACACGGAAGCCGACTGCTGCGCGATCGCATCCGCCGTGGAACGGCCCATGTCGTGCAGGTTGTCCATCTGGTGGCTGGTCAGCAGTGTCACCAGCAGCACGGCAGTGATGGCGGTAGGCACCAGGGCGACGCAGGTCAGGCGCTGCACGAGCGACGTGCGGCGCCACACCCTTTCCAGCCCTGACGACGCCGATACGTCACGCATGACATTCCCCCGACGGCCCCTTGCCTGACGCCGCGAGGCTACAGCCTAGCGCAGTTGCCCGTGCTCAGGCGCGCCGGCGGCGTGCGCGTACCGATCGCACGACCAGGGGCAGCAGGCTGACGACCACGAAGGCGCACAGCGGAAGCAGGATGCGGACATCCAGCAGGCTGAAAGGCGCCACGCCACCCAGGGTGGAGGCGAGTCCCGCGCCGATCGCGCTCTCGATCACCAGCGATACCGTGCCACCGAGCCAGGTGGCGCCGATGAACAGCCATACCGGGCAGCGCAGCCAGGCCAGGGCGACCGTCATCGCCCCCAGGGGCACCACGGGAACGAAGCGCAGGGCAAAGGTATAGCGCACGGGATGGCGGGCGAAGCCGTCGCGCAGGCGCGCCGCGAACTCGGGCGGTGCCCGCCCGCCTGCCCGAAAGGCGTGGCGGCTGGCGACATACAGCAGGAGCGAACCCGCGACGAGGGCCGCCGACGACAACGCGCTGCCCTGGACGATGCCGAACAGCAGTCCCCCGGCCAGTACGATGACGATGGTGCCGGGCACCCCGGTCGCGATCGCCAGGGCCAGCATGCCCGCGTAGGTCGCCCGCGACAGCACGGGGTGTGCGGCAATGCCCGCTCGCAGCATGCCCTGCTCGGCAAGCAGATGCTCGGGATGGAAGCGGTCCAGGGCGCCGCTGGCCAGCGCGACGACACCGGTCAGGATCAGCAGCACCAGCGGCAGCACGGCGCGCCAGCGCGTCATCGGGCGGGTGCGCCGCTCAATACGCGGCCCCGGATTCACCGTAGCGGCGCAAGACCTCCCGGGCATCCTCGCGGCGGATGTCGCGACGTACGGCGATGCCGCGCCGCGCCAGTTCGCCCACCCAGTCGGCGGGAAGCGGGCCTTCGTCGAACGGGGTCAGTTCCTCGACATCCTCGGAGCGGGCGCCGATCAGCAGCTCGTCGATACCCGCCCATACGGTGGCGCCGAAGCACTGGCAGCAGGGCTGCGAACTGGTGGCCAGCACGAAGCGCGAGCCGTCCTCGTTGAGGCGGAAACGCTGCAGGCGTTGCTGTGCCGTCATGTACGCCATCATCTCGGCATGCGCGACGGAGCAGCTGTGCGGCACCACGCGATTGACGCCGACCGAGACGATGCGGTCGGCGCCGTCGAACACCACGGCACCGAACGGCCCGCCCGTGGCCAGGTCGACGTTGCGCGAGGACAGGTCGATGGCCAGGCCGACCTTGGCCTCGTCGCCGATGTAGGGCACGGCAGTATCGACCGCTTCATGGACCCAGGCCGGCAGGGTGAGATGAACCTGTGCGTACAGCATCAGGCTTGCTTCGCCCAGGAATCGCGCAGGGTGACGATGCGGTTGAACACCGGCGCGTCGGCCGCGTGGTCGTGCATGTCGGCCACGAAATACCCCAACCGCTCGAACTGCACGCGCTCCTCCGCGGATGCCGCGGCGGCCGCGGGTTCGACATAGCCGCGGACGATGCGCCGCGATGCCGGGTTGAGGTGGTCCTTGTAGGTCTTGCCATCGCTATCGTCGTCGGGGTCGGTGACGTCGAACAGGCGGTCGTACAGGCGGATCTCCGCCGGGATGGCATCGCGCGCGCTCACCCAGTGAATGGTGCCCTTGACCTTGCGATCGGCGCCGGGCATGCCGGTGCGCGAGGTGAGGTCGAGCGTGCAACGCAGCTCGGTGACCTGACCGTCCGCATCCTTGATGACCTCGTCGCAGCGGATGATGCCGACGCCGCGCAGGCGGACCTCGCCCTCCGGCTTCAGGCGATGGAAGCCCTTCGGCGGCACCTCGGCGAAGTCGTCGCGCTCGATCCACAGTTCAGGCGAGAACGGCACGCTGCGGGTACCGAAGCTGTCGTCCTTCGGATGGTTGAGGAAGGTGAGCGATTCGGCGTGCGCGGCGTCGAGGTTGGTGATGACCAGTTTCACCGGGTCGATCACGGCCAGGCGCCGCGGTGCCGTGCCGTCGAGGTCGTCGCGCACGGCGCCTTCCAGCACGCTCATGTCGATGGTGCTGTTCTGCTTGCTGACGCCGATGCGTTCCCAGAACAGGCGGATGCCCGCGGGGGTGAAGCCGCGACGGCGGACGCCGGCGATGGTCGGCAGGCGGGGATCGTCCCAGCCGTCCACCAGGCGCTCGGTGACCAGCGTGATCAGCTTGCGCTTGCTCATCACGGTGTAGTTGAGGTTGCCGCGGGAGAACTCGATCTGGCGTGGCTTGCTGGGTGTGGTCGGCACGCCGGCGGCGGCCAGCGATGCCCACAGGGCCGGATCGTTTGCAAGGTCCACGTGGTCCACGCACCAGTCGTACAGGGGCCGGTGGTCTTCGAACTCCAGGGTGCACAGCGAATGCGTGATGCCTTCCAGCGCGTCGGACAGCGAGTGCGCGAAGTCGTACATCGGGTAGATCGGCCAGGCGTCGCCGGTGTTCTGGTGGTGCACCTTGCGTACGCGGTAGAGCGCCGGGTCGCGCAGGTTGATGTTGCCCGAGGCCATATCGATCTTCGCGCGCAGCGTCTTGCTGCCGTCGGCGAATTCACCGGCGCGCATGCGCTGGAAGAGGTCGAGGTTTTCCTCGATGGAGCGGTCGCGGAAGGGCGAGTTGCGGCCCGGTTCGGTCAGCGTGCCGCGGTAGTCGCGGACTTCCTCGGCCGAAAGGTCGTCCACATAGGCCACGCCCTTGCGGATCAGCTTCAGCGCCGAACGGTAGAACACCTCGAAGTAATCCGAGGCGTGGCGCAGTTCCGCCCAGTCGAAGCCCAGCCAGGTGACGTCGCGCTGGATGGCCTCGACGTATTCCACGTCCTCCTTCGAGGGGTTGGTGTCGTCGAAGCGCAGGTTGCACACGCCGGCGTAGTCGGTCGCCAGCCCGAAGTTCAGGCAGATCGACTTGGCGTGGCCCAGATGCAGGTAGCCGTTGGGCTCGGGCGGGAAGCGCGTGCGGATGGTCGCGTGCTTGCCGGCGGCGAGGTCGTCGCGGACGATCTGGCGGATGAAGTTCTGCGGCAGGACGGGCGTTTCGGTCGACATCGCTTGGACTCGGCAGGTAGGGCGCGGCAAACGCGGAAGTTTACCTTCCTTGGGCGCGACACGCTTGCCGCCGGCGCGGACGCGGGTTAGCTTGGCGGCATGTCGCCCCTATCCGATCTCGTCCGGGACGTTCCCGACTTTCCTCGTCCGGGCATCATGTTCAAGGACATCACCCCGCTCCTGGCCGATGCGGCGGCCTTTGCCGCCTGCATAGACGCCTTGTGCGCACCCTGGCTCGGCAAGGGCATCGGTGCCGTGTGCGGTATCGAGTCGCGCGGTTTCATCTTCGGCGCCGCCATGGCCCGGGCGCTGGACGCCGGCTTCGTGCCTGTCCGCAAGGCCGGCAAGTTGCCGCCGCCCGTGGTCGGGCTCGACTACGGCCTGGAGTACGGCCTGGATCGCCTGGAAATCGGGGCGCACGCCATCGCACCGGGAGAGAAGGTCATCGTGGTGGACGACGTGCTGGCTACCGGTGGCACGCTGGAAGCCGCGCGTCGGCTCGTGGAGCGACTTGGGGCCGAGGTCTGCGGCGGTAGCGTGGTGCTGGAACTGGCGGGATTGAACGGGCGGTCTCGGTGGTCAGGTGACGCGCCCCTGTACGCCCTGGTCGGGTCCTGACGCCTCAGCGTCGGGGTGGGCCTTCCTCGCGCAGGTCCTCCACGAGCACGATCTCGCACCCGCCGGCACCCGTGTCCTCGCGCGTCAGCGATGTCTTCCACTGCCAGCCATCGTCGCGCCGCACGTCCACCAGGAAACCGTCGAAGTGGACCACGTCGCCCGGGCGCACGTGGCGCAGCTCGCGCGCTGCGTTGTCGTTGGCGGGAATCATGTGCATGTTGGCGCTGGAGTCCTCGATCTCCTTGCGGGGTATCGGGAAGTGGTCCGTGTACCAGAAGTAGAAGCGGTTGGACTGGGAGATGCGAATCTTGTCCAGCACCGCGGTGTCCGACATGCGCCCCCAGCCCAGCGCGAGGTCCGTCGGGGCGATCGGCGCCAGGTCGTCCAGCTGGTAGTCCTCGCGTGACAGCACGCGGCCGGTCATGGCGAACTTCGCGCGGGGCGCCAGCGTGTAGTGCCCGCGGTTGAGCACCGTGCCCGGGCCGAGGTCCTCCTGGTCGGGAGTGTCGCCCGCGAGGACGCCGGGCGCGTCGTGCACCGGATGGTGCTGCCACCAGGCGTAACCGCCCCAGCCACACAGGATGAGCAGGAGGACCAGCCAGAAGCGCATGCCGCGAGAACCGTCAGTAGGATGATGAGGGGCCAACGCCCGAAACCCTTTCTGGTTGACGTGGCGCGGTTCCCCGTGGATCGAACAGGGCGGCGGGCAGGTCGCGGACGATGGCCGCAAGCGCCTCGAAAAACGGCGTCATGGCGGAACTCTTGCGCCACAGCATGGCAATCCGGCGGCTGGGTGCCGGCGCGGCGAAGGCGATCAGGTCCACATTGGGCGACTGGGCTACCGGGGCCTGCACGGCCAGGGCAGGCAACAGCGTGATGCCCACGTTGGCCGACACCATCTGGCGCAGGGTTTCCAGGCTGGTCGCCCGGAATCCGGTCTTCTCGGCGGCGCCGGCCATGTGGCAGACCTCCAGTGCCTGGTCGCGCAGGCAGTGCCCGTCCTCGAGCAACAGCAGGTTCTGGTCCGAAAGGTCATCCATGCGCAGCGGCGCGTGGCCCGCGAGGGGGTGTCCGCTAGGCACGGCAAGGACGAACGGCTCCTCGAACAGGAATTCCACGTGCAGCGAATCGTCGTGGACGGGCAGGGCGAGGATGCCGGCATCCAGGGTGCCCTCGCGCAGCATGTGCAGCACCTGCTCGGTCTTCTCCTCGCGCAGCAACAGCTCGAGGCGGGGGAAGCGCGCCCGCAGCGGCGGCACCACGTGTGGCAGCAGGTAAGGCCCCAGCGTGGGGAAGATGCCCAGGCGGATCGTGCCCGACTCAGGATCGCGCGTGCGCTGGGCGATCGCCTTGATCTCGTCGATCTGCGACAGCACCCCACGGGCGCGCCGTGCGATTTCTCCGCCGGTTTCGGTCAGCAGCACCTTTCGCGGCGTGCGCTCTACCAGCGCGACACCCAGCTCGTCTTCCAGTTTGCGGATCTGGGTGGACAGCGTGGGCTGGCTGACGAAGCTGGCCTCGGCGGCGCGACCGAAGTGGCGGTGTTCCGCAAGGGCGACGAGGTACTGCAGGTCACGCAGGTTCATGGCGGCGGCTCGAGGCAGATCAATAGATGCAGCCTATCACACTGATGCCTACAATCGATTTGAGATAATCGCCGCAGCGGGCTAACCTTGGTATTCAGTCGCGTCACCAAGCGCGCAACGAAACCAACAACCCGTAACGGAGAGTCGAAAACATGCTGACCATCGGCGATAAATTCCCGGAATTCAACCTGCTGGCCGTGAACGGTGGCCCCCTGGCCAACAAGATCGAAGACGCGTTCACGACCATCACCGACAAGTCGTACGAAGGTAAGTGGAAGCTGGTGTTCTTCTACCCGAAGGACTTCACCTTCGTCTGCCCGACCGAGATCAAGGGCTTCAGCGACCTCAACGAGAAGTTCGCCGACCGCGACTGCCAGATCCTGGCCGCCTCGACCGACTCCGAGTTCGTCCACCGCGCCTGGCGCATGGACCACGCCGACCTGAAGGACCTCTCGTTCCCGATGCTGGCGGACATCAAGAAGGACCTGACCTCGGCACTCGGTATCCTCACGGCCGACGGCGTTGCCCAGCGCGCCACGTTCCTGGTCGATCCGAACAACGAGATCCAGTTCGCCTACGTCACGGCCGGTTCGGTTGGCCGCAACCCGGACGAAGTGCTCCGCGTGCTGGACGCCCTGCAGACCGACGAACTGTGCGCCTGCAACTGGAAGTCGGGCGAAGAGACCCTCAAGGTCGCCTGATGCACCAGCGGTTGTAAGTCCCGCGCCGCTCCGCTCCCTCCCCCCGCGTGGCGCGGGCAGCCCCACGGGCGGCGAAGTTCGCTTCGCCGCCCGTTTTTCAAGGTATCCCGGACACGATCCGCGCCCTTCGCGCGAACCGGCACCGTGCGTGCCGCGGTCGTCCGCGCCCTCCTTTCCCCTCTTTCCAAAGACACAAGGTGCATCCCATGAGCGTCGCCGATCTTCGTAGCCAGATTCCCGACTATGCCAAGGACCTCAAGCTCAACCTCGATACGGTCCTGAGCGAAGCGGGTGCCCCGGGCCTGAACCTTGCCCAGATCGCCATGGTGGCCCTCGGTGCCGCCTATTCCACCCGCTACAAGCCGCTGACCCAGGCCATCGCCGCCTTCGCCGCGGAGCATGCCTCGGCCGAGCAGGTGACCGCCGCCAAGGGCTCGGCAGCGATCATGGGCATGAACAACATCTACTACCGCTTCCAGCACCTGGTGAGCCACCCGGAATACGCCAGCATCCCCGCCAAGCTGCGCATGAACGTCATCGGCGCCTACAAGGGCGATGCCAAGAACGATTTCGAACTGGTCTCCCTGGCCGTCTCCGCGGTCAACGGCTGTGGCATGTGCATCGATTCGCACGACAAAGTGCTGCGCGATGGCGGTATTTCCGTCCAGGCCATCCAGAGCGCCGTACGCATCGCCTCGGTTATCCACGCCGTCGGCGTCGTCCTCGAGCAAGCCGAAGCGGCCGGTTAATCAAGCCATGTAGGAGCCCACGATGTGGGCGATGCTTTACCAAGGTTGCCTCGCCACGATGTAGGCGATGCTCCTGTTTCATGCCGCACCGCAACGACAAAAGGGTGCCTTCTGGCACTGTGTCAAAAATCACCCTGTTTGCAGGATGGGGGATTACCCAAAGGGGAGTCCCACCCATCATGCGTCGTTTCGTCCGTCCTCTCGTTCTCACCGCGCTCGCCACCTGCTGTGGCGCAGCGCTCGCCGCCGGCACGGACGCCGCGCCGCCGCTCGGCCACCTGCCGGCCTGGGCCCAGCCGGAAAGCTACAAGCTCGCGTTCAAGGTCGATCCCAGGCAGGAAGACTATTCCGGCTCCTCGACCATCCGGATCAAGCTGGCGCAGCCGTCCGATTTCATCTGGCTGCACGGCAAGGACCTTAAGGTCTCCAAGGTCACCGTGACCGATGCCGCCGGCAAGACGCACACCGGCAAGTACACCGTCGCCGCCGAGAAGGAAGGCGTGGCGAAGGTCGAGCTCGGCGCGAAGCTGCAGGGCGAGATCACCGTCGCCATCGCGTTCACCGCGCCACTGAACAAGCAGCTGCAGGGCCTGTACAAGGTGTCCCACGAGGGCGTGCCCTACGCCATGACCCAGATGGAGCCGGTGTCGGCGCGCTACGCGTTCCCCGGCTTCGACGAGCCGTCGTTCAAGGTGCCGTTCGACCTCAGCCTGACCATCCCGTCCGACGACCAGGGCGTGGCCAATACCGCGCAGGTCAAGGAAGAGAAAGCCGCCGCCGGCTGGAAAACCCTCACCTTCTCCACCACCAAGCCGCTGCCCACCTACCTGGTCGCGTTCGCCGTGGGCCCGTGGGACGTGGTGAAGGGCCCGGACATCAGCCCGACCGCCTACCGCCCCACCGCCACGCCGCTGCGCGGCATCGCCGCCAAGGGCGAGGGCCATCGCATGCAACACGTGCTGGGTGAGACCAACGCCATCATCCACACGCTCGAGGACTATTACGGCTTCGGCTACCCGTATGACAAGCTCGACCTGCTCGCCGCGCCGGACTTCAGCGCGGGTGCGATGGAGAACGCCGGCCTGGTCACCTTCCGCGACTGGCTGCTGCTCATCGATCCGGATTCCGCCGCCCAGTATGTACGCGGCTCGTTCAACGTCAACGCGCACGAGCTGGCCCACCAGTGGACCGGCGACACCGTGACGATGGCCTGGTGGGACGACCTGTGGCTAAACGAGGCGTTCGCCACCTGGATGCAGCAGAAGGTCACCAGCAAGGTGCATCCGGAATACCGTGCCGACCTGGATCGCGTCCGCGGTGCCCAGGGCGCCATGAACAACGACAGCCTCGTGAGCGCCCGCAAGATCCGCCAGCCGATCACCGGTAACGGCGACATCGAGACCGCGTTCGACGGCATCACTTACCAGAAGGGCGCCGCCGTCTTAGGTATGTTCGAAGGCTACGTCAGCGAGCCGGTGTTCCAGAAAGGCATGCGCGCGTACATCCAGAAGCACAAGTTCGCCAATGCCACGGCCGACGACCTGATCGACGCAATCGCCGAGGCCGCGGGCCAGGGCGATGCCTTCAAGAAGGCGTTCCGCAGCTTCCTCGACCAGTCGGGCGTGCCGTATGTCACCACCGAGGTGAAGACCGAAGGTGGCAAGACGGTGCTGCACCTGACGCAGAGTCGCTACCTGCCGCTGGGCAGCACGGGGGACGCCAGCCGCGTGTGGGGCGTGCCCATGTGCGTGCGTTACGGTACCGGCGCGGGAGCCAGCAAGGTCGCGTGCCAGCTGCTCGACCAGGCCACCGGCACGATGGTGCTCGACGGCGCGGCGAAGAACACCTGGGTGATGCCCAATGCCGACGGTCGCGGCTACTACCGCTTCGCGCAGGGCAAGGGTGACCTCGCGGCGTTGGCCAAGGTGGTGGGTACGCTCAGCGATGCCGAGCAGCTGGCGTACGCCGATGCCGTGCGCGCGGCGTTCCAGCACGGCGACATCGATGCCGGCGACGTGCTTGCCGCGATGAAGCCGTTGACAGCCTCGAAGACCCGCGAGGTGTTCACCGCCCCGCTGATGACCTTCGACTGGATCCTCAACCACGAAGCCGTCACCGATGCGCAGAAGAGCCACCTGCGCCAGTGGGCCGTCGATGCCTACCTGCCGAAGCTGAAGGGCCTCGGCTTCCGCAAGAAGGTCGGTGAGGCGGACAACGACACGCTGACCCGCACGGCGCTGGTGGGTTTCCTGGGCGACGACGACATCGCCGAGCCCTCGGTACGCGCGGAGATGCTCAAGCAGGGCGATGCCGCACTGCAGACGAAGGATGGCCACCTCGACCTCGACGCGGCTGATCCTGACCTGCTGGCCGATGCGCTGGGCGTGGCGGTGCAGGAACGTGGCGCGCCGGCCGTCGATGCGCTGATCGCGGAGATCCCCAAGACTTCCGATCCGGCCAAGCGCAACGCGATGCTTTCCGCGCTTGCCTCCACCAAGGATGCGGCGCTGGCCAACAAGGCACGCGACTTCGCCCTGGGCAAGGATGTAAAGGTCGGCGAGATGGCGGCGGTGCTGCGTGGCGGTCGTGCCACGGAAGCCACGCGTAACGACCTGTGGACGTGGTTCACCGCGAACTACGACAAGATCGTGGCGCGTACCGGCAGCTTCGCCGGTGGCCAGCTGCCGGCAATGGCGGCCGGTGGCAGCTGCTCCAAGGCGGAAGCCGATCGCATGGATGCGTTCTTCAAGCCCCGCCTTGGCCAGGTCAGTGGCGCCGATCGTGGTCTCGCGCAGACCAGCGAACAGACGCTGCTGTGCGCGGCGCTGAAGGCCAAGCAGGACCCGAAGACGATTACGCGCTGATCGTCAACTGATGTAGGTTGCGGTCAAAGGCCGGGCGAGAAATCGCCCGGCCTTTTTTGTTCTTTGCGTGTAAGTGTGGACTGTCCCGAAGCCAGAGCTGCGGTCGCTCGCATGGTGCGGCGACGAGGCGCCGGGTGGTCACACTCTGCGCTCGAGCAGCGGCCACAAGTGGCCGAACTCGCTCAGAGCGTAACCACCCAGCGCCTCTGCGACGACAGAGGTAGCGTGTGCGTAGAGCAAAGCGTGGGCGACCTTGGGCGGTTCCACACGGGAGACTCCGTTTTTGGCGATGCAGCGAGTGTCACTTTCGCGGCCCGACATATCTTCTGCGGTAATCGGGGGAGAATCCTTCGGGGATCAGCGGATCTGGAAGTCGATGCGCACCGGACCGCCCACGCCGTTAGGAATCACCATGTACTGGAAGTTGCCGCCCTCGCGACCGCTGGCATCCCAGGTGCGGCGATAGCCTATGACGGTGCCGCGGCCGTGACAGGGCCGGGGTTGTCCGTTGACGTTGCACAGCGCCTCACTGCGGATCTCACGCAGAGGAGTGCCTAGCAACCGGGCTTGCGCGTTGTGACCGTAGCCTACGTCGTCCGTAGTGATCTGCATCCATGCGCCGCCGTGGTCACGTGCTGTTGCCAATCGATCTTTAACAAGCTCGGTTCCGCCCTTGGAAGATGTCACCGAGTAGACGTAAGCATTGTTTAGGTTGTTGCTCAGAAGCCTTGCTTGCACAGGTGACACGACGAGCAGGCTTGCTGCGATTAGAAATGTTTTCATTGAAGTTCTTCATGAACGACTAGGTCGGTCGAGGCCGATGGTGCGGCTACACCGCTTTTGGCGATATCAGCCGCAAGTGATTGCTGGTGTAAGCCAATGCACTTCGCTCTTGTGCCCAACCTTGACTCCTTTGCATCACGTAGGTTTCTTCCGCGACATGTGTCCCGCATCTGTTGCTTGACATGCTGATCTGCTTTCGTTGTCTACCTTTCTGGAGAAGCGAATCGTGGAAATATCTTCAATGAAGACCAATCAACTCCTTCCAGGAGAAGCGACTATGAAGGCATCGGTGAGTCGTGCCGCTGCTGTCGATCAATCGGAGTCGAGTGCGCGTTCGACACAACGGATCGATTTTTCATATATAACGCCACGGCAACTGCAGGCCTATCTTGACGACATGATCGCGCAAGACAAGATCGATCCTGATGACGCCACGTCTATGTTCAATTCCATTCCGGGTGAGTGGTATGCAGATCAACCGGATGTACCTATCGATTTTTCTTCAAACATCAAGGCGATCGCCGAATTCGATCGAAACAATGGCTATCCGGCCTTGGCTGCCTGGTACGAAGGACTCGCCGAGCGCATGCGAATCATGGAAGATCGTTCGGTCCATATCTCGGTAGTGGCCTGATGGAAGATACGGGTCCACGTTGTGGTCCCTCCCTTGTACCGAATGGATCCGTCCGCGCCTCGCTGATTCTGTTGCGTATTCAAGTCAGGAAAAACGGATACGAAGACTGTTACTTATCTCGACGATATGACGAGGGCCGACGTTTTGCTCTCCATCCCCGCCTGCCTCTGTCGTCGCAGAGGTGGCGGGTGGTTACGCTCTGAGCGAGTTCGGCCGCTTGCGGCCGCTGCTCGAGCGCAGAGTGTGACCACCCGGCGCCTCGTCGCCGCGCCATGCCAGCGACTCAGGCTTTGGCATTGGCTTCGGGAGATACTCCGTCATACGCGAAGAGCCTTTTCGCTCTTGTCATCCCTCCAGCCGGAGATATCGGATCGTGCAATCCAGGTACGTGCATCAACTTAGCCCGGCCGTCCGCCCCTTGCGCTAACCTTGTCCCATGTCATCCAGACCATCCACGCCGCCGCGCGTTGCCACCGCCACCGCCCGCGATGTCGCAGAGGCGGCGGGTGTGTCCATGTCCGCGGTGTCGCGTACGTTTACCGTCGGCGCCAGCGTCTCGGCGAAAACACGGCAGCGTGTGACCGAGGCGGCGGATCGCCTGGGATACCGGCCGAACCATCTGGCGCGCAGCCTGATGACGGGGCGGACGAAGCTGATCGGGCTGGTTTCCAACCACTTCGGTAACCCGACCTTCATGGAAGTCTTCGACCTGTTCACGCGGGAGTTGCAGGCGCGAGGTCTTCGGCCCCTGCTGGCGAACCTGGGCGAGGACGACGACGGCCAGGCGGCCATCGACATGGTGCGGCAGTACAACGTCGACGCCGTGCTGATCGCCACGTCGGCACCGCCGGCGGGCTTCGCGGCGTCCTGTCGCCAGGCGGGCCTGCCGGTCATGCACGTGTTCGGCCGCCCGGGGCGTTCGTCGCCCGTGCCCGTGGTGACGGTGGACAACGTCGCTGGTGGTCGCCTGGTGGCCGAGGCGATGCGCCAGCGTGGCCTGCGTCGGCTGGCCTTCCTCGGCGGCTCCGCCCACGACGCGTCGACCATCGATCGCAGCACCGGCTTCGCTGCCGCGGCCGGACGTTCCCTGCGGCACACCGTACACGCGGGCAACTACACGCACGAGCACGGCCAGCGGGCGATGCATGCGTTGCTCGACAGCGATGCCGCCATCGACGGCGTGTTTTGCGCCGACGACGTCCTGGCGCTCGGGGCGATCGACGCCTGCCGTGAGCGCGGTCTGGCTGTGCCGGATGACATCAGCATCGTCGGCTTCGACGACATGCCGCTGGCAGCGTGGGCGTCCTATGCGCTGACCACCGTGCGTCAGCCCATTCGCCCAATGGTGCTGCACGCCATCGAGCGCATCGTGGCCTGGATGGACGATGCCGACACGGTGCCGCGCAGCAGGCTGTTTCCCTGCGAACTGGTGCTGCGCCGAAGCCTGCGCGAGCGCTAGCCCACATCGACCCAGCGGCGCTCGCGGTTCGATACCAGCGCCGCGTCGATCACCCGGTCCACCGCGTAACCGTCGCGGAAGGTCGGCCAGACCGGCGTGCCGGTGGCCACGGCCTGCAGGAAGTCGCGTGCCTCGATCACGATCTGCTCGTTGTAGCCGGTGCCGTGGCCGGTGCCCTGGTTGAAAGCCAGGTAGTCGGGATGCGCGGGGCCCATCAGCAGCTTCTGGAAGCCGCGTCGCGCAGGCTCGCGGCTGGCGTCGTAAAGCCACAGGGCGTTCTGGTCTTCCTGGTCGAAGGCAAGGGCGCCGCGGGTGCCGGTGATGCGGTAGGTGTAGCCCATCTTTCGGCCGGCGGCCATGCGGCTGAAACTGAGGCTGCCGGTGGCGCCGTTGACGAAGCGCAGCAGCATCTGGCCGAGGTCGTCGTTCTCCACGGGCTCCGGTCCCGTGTCGCCCGCGCGTGTCGCCTGGACGATGCGGGTATCCGCGACCAGGCTGGCGACGGGCCCGACGAGGCGCAGGCACGCGTTGACGATGTGCGAGGCGACATCGCCGAGCGCACCGGCCTCGGTGCCCGTGGCGATGCGCGTGCGCCACGAGGCGGGCAGGGCAGGGTCGTGCAGGTAATCCTCGACATGCTCCGCGGTCACCTGGATCACCTCGCCGATCTCCCCGGAGGCGATGATCTGCCGGGCGAGCTGGCTGGCGGGCGTGCGGATGTAGTTGAAGCCGACCATGTTGGCGATAGCCGCGGCTTCGACCGCCTCCGTCATGGCCAGTGATTCGCGCACGTTCGCGCCGAGCGGTTTTTCACAGAACACCGGTTTGCCCGCGGCCACGCAGGCCATCACCATGTCGAGGTGAGTGCGCGGTGGGGTGGCGACGATCACGGCATCCACGGCCGGGTCGTTGACGAGTTCACGCCAGTGTCCTGTCGAACGACGCCATCCCCAGCGTTGGGCATGCGATGCGGCACCGTCGGCGGTGGAGGTGGCAAGCATCTCGCACACGGGGCGCAGCGGTGTGTCGAACGTCGCCGCCACGCCGTGCAGCGCCAGCGTGTGGGCCTTGCCCATGTATCCCGCGCCGATCAGGCCGATCCTCAGCTCGCTCATCGCGTGGTTTTCCAGAGAGGGGGAGTGTCGACTCTACGGATGCTGCAGTGCGGTTTGCAAGCGCTTGCAATTCGGCCTAGCGTAGTGCCCGAGCCGCCTGAAACGGTCGACACGCCAACGCGCCCCGCGCAGGAGTTGCCATGAATGCCTCCGCCCAGACTGCCCGCCGTCCTGCGATCGAACTTCGTGTCTTTACTGAAGACACGCTCGACACCGGATTCATCGTCAACGAGTTGCTGGATGGTGCCGGTGCGATCACCTTGCGCGGTCTGTTTACGCCGGCGGAGATCGCCGAGGCGCGGGCCATCGTCATGCGCGAGTCCGACGCCGATCAGCGCGGCGACAAGGTCACGCACTTCCAGGGCGATGCGGAGCGGGCCGGTCGGCTCAACCTGCAGCGCCGCGTCTGGAACCTGCTGGCCAAGGGCGAGGTGTTCTCGCGGATGGCCGCGCATCCGGTGATCATGCAGGTGATGCGCGCCTTCATCGGCAGCGAGTTCATCATGGGATCGATCGCCGCCAATCGTATCCTTCCGGGCGGTCCGGGGCAGGAGCCACACATCGATTACCCCTACTGGGATTACCACTCGCCGCAGACGCATCCGGCGCGCATCCATTCACGCTTTCCGCTCAACGCGCAGGCGACCATCATGCTCGACCCCTTCACCGAGGAAACGGGTGCGACGGCCTACGTGCCGGGCTCGCAGCGTGACCTGCATTACCCGCAGGACGATGATCGTTTCTTCGAACGCTGCGAGCGCATGCTCGGCCAGCCGGGCGACACCGTGATCTTCTTCGGTGCCGTGTGGCATTGCGCAATGCCCAATCGAAGCACCGTCGATCGCTCGGCGATCATCACCCAGTACCTGCCGAAGTTCGTCAAGCCGATGGAAGACCTGCCGGCCTCGCTGCCCGCGGCGTTCGTCAGGGATGCCAGTCCGGATATCCGCCAGTTGCTGGGGTTGAACTACCCGTACCCGGAGGTGCTGGATGCGGCACGCGGCGGCAACGCCGAGGGCCGCGACGTCATGAAGGCGCGCTGAGGCCGGGTGGCGTCAGTGCCCTGCGGGAACGGGCACGGCAGCGGCAGCGGCAGCGGCAGCGGCAGGGCGCGCCGCCGGCTGGTGAACCCGCTGCTGGACGAAGCGGACCACATCGTCCAGTACCGGTGCGGCATCCTTGCCGCCGCGAAGGGCGAAAAGGATGCCCATGTGGCCCATGTCCGGGTACAGTTTTACCTCGACCGGTTCGCCCTGTGCCTGGTAGCGCCGCTGCAACGACAGCGCGTTGGACGGCCTGACGGTGGAATCGTCCTGCCCTTGTAGCAACAAGGCAGGCGGCTCGTCGCCGTCGACGAAATTGACCGGCTGCGAACGCGCCTGCTCCGCCGCGCTGCGCCCGAACATGTCGATGAAGTCGTCCTGCTTCAGTGGCAGGAAGTCGTACGGACCGGCCAGGCCGATGAAGCCGGCCAGGTCGCGGGGACGCATGCCGACCATCGCCAGTCGGTGTTCGTCGGTCGCCAGCATGGCGGCGATATGACCGCCGGCGGAATGGCCCATCACGACGATGCGCGAGGGGTCGCCACCGTACTCGCCCACCCGGTCGTGCGCCCAGCGTACCGACTTGGCCGCATCGCCCATGAAGCCGTCCAGCTTCACCTTCGGCCAGAGGCGGTAGTCCGGCACGACGGTGACGATGCCGCGGGCCGCCAGGGCCTCACCCACCCATCGATACCACTGGCGTTTGCCGCTCTTCCAGCTGCCGCCGTAGAAGAACACCACCACAGGTGCGTTCTTTGCCTGCACGGGACCGTAGACGTCGAGCGCCAGGCCCTCTGTCGGGTCGTAGACGATGTCGTGGTGGGCCACGACGCCGGTGGAGGACTGCCGCGCGTTGATCGCGCCGAACAGGACGGACTGGCAGCCCGAAAGCAGGAGGGTGCCGAGCGTGACAAAGAAGAGTCGGGTCATGAACAGAGCTTACGGACCGGCCGTGAAAACGGATGCACGGCGCGGGATCAGTGCTCGAGGGCAACCGGATGGCGGCCGATGAAGTCCAGCGTGTCGTCGAGTACGGGGGCTGTGGCCCGTCGCGGACCGAAAGCGAGCAGCAGGCCTTCGTGGCCGAGGCCGGGATAGAGACGCAGTTCCACGGATTCGCCCTGCTGGGCATAACGGCCTTCGAACGCGACGGCTTCGGCTGGCGACACGATGGTGTCGTCCTCACCCTGCAGGATGAGCGCGGGCGGCTCGTCGCCGTCCACGAAGTTGATCGGCTGCGACAGGGCCTGTTCGGTGGCGCTGTGCCCGAAGATATCGGCGAATGCGGGCTCGTCGAACGGAATGAAGTCGTAGGTGCCGGCCACGCCAATGATGCCGGCGAGCTCGCGCGGCCGCATGTCCACCGCGGCCAGCCATTGCTTGTCCACGGCGAGCATGGCGGCGATCTGCCCACCGGACGAATGCCCCATCACGAATTCGTCGTGCGGATCGCCGCCGAACGTGGCGGCGTGGTCGCGCGTCCAGCGCACGGCTTCGGCGGCATCGTGGAGAAACCCTTTCATCCGCACGGTCGGCCACAAGCGGACGTCGGCGACTACCGTCACCACGCCACGCGCGGCCAGGGCCTCGCCCATCCAGCGAAACCACTGCCGCCGGCCGCCCATCCAGCTGCCGCCGTAGAAGTACACGACGACGGGTGCATGCCGGGCGTGGGCGGGCGCGTAGACGTCCAGTGCCGTGCCTGTCGCGGTGTCGTAGATGATGTCCCGATGCGATACCACGCCATCGGTCGGCTGGCGCAGATTCACCGCGTCGAAGAACGCGGCCTTGCACCCGCCGAGGAGCAGGACCAGCAGGAGGAGGGCGGCGCGAAGCGACATGGCGCGATTGTAGCCGCGGCCACCTTACCGGCGTCTTCCCAGGGTGCGCGGGCTAGAATGCGTCGATGACCGATGTCCGCACCCTCCTGCGCCAGTCCACCATCGACCTCGGCAATCGCCTCGAGGCCGAGCTGCTGCTCGCGCACGTGGTGGGGGTAAATCGGGCCTGGTTTTTCGCCCATGCGGGCGACGCTCTGGATCCCGCCATGGCGGAACGGTTCGCCGGCCTAGTGCAACGGCGCGCCGCCGGCGAGCCGGTGGCCTATATCACCGGCACCCGCGACTTCTGGTCGATGACGCTCGAGGTCACGGCCGCCACGCTGATCCCGCGCCCGGATACCGAGCGGCTGGTCGAACTGGCACTGGAACGCCTGCCGCGGGGCGCGAGCGTGGTCGACCTGGGCACCGGCAGCGGGGCCATCGCCCTGGCGCTGGCGAAGGAACGGCCCGATCTCTCGGTGACGGCGGTGGACGCCAGCCTGGCGGCGCTCGAGGTTGCCCGGCGCAACGCCGACCGTCTCGGCCTGACGCGGGTAAGGTTCCTTGCCGGCGACTGGTTCGCGCCGCTGGCGGGCGAGCGTTTCGCCCTGATCGTCAGCAACCCGCCCTACATCGAATCGGACGACCCGCACCTGGACCAGGGGGACCTTCGTTTCGAGCCTGCCAGCGCGCTGGCCTCGGGCAGCGACGGCCTGGACGACATCCGGCGTATCGCATCCGGCGCGCCAGACCATCTGCACCCGGGCGGATGGTTGCTCGTGGAGCATGGCTGGAACCAGGGGGTAGACGTCCGCACCGTGCTGGCATCGTGCAGCCTGCAGGACGTGTTCACGGCGCAGGATCTCGAAGACCGTGACCGGGTGTCCGGCGGATGCAAGGCCCTCACACCCTGACGCTGCGCCGGACTCAGCCGGCGCTCGCCACGTCCTTCGCGACGAACTGCGGGAACCGCGCCAGGATGGCGCGGCGGATCTGGGGCAGGTCGAGGCCGGCCATGGTCAGGACTTCCTCGCGGCTGCCGTGTTCCAGATAGACGTCCGGAAGGCCCAGGTGCAGGATCGGCTGGGTGATGCCATTGGCGGCCAGCAACTCGGCCACGCCTGCGCCGGCGCCACCCGCTATGGCGTTGTCCTCCAGGGTGACGAAGGCCTCGTGCGTACGAGCCAGCTCCAGGATCAGCTCGGCATCCAGCGGCTTGACGAAGCGCATGTTGACCAGCGTGGCATCGATTTCGCCGGCGATCACGGCGGCGGGGGCCAGCATGGTGCCGAAGGAGAGGATCGCCAGGCCGTGGCGACCGCGTCGGCGCACCTCGGCCTTGCCGATCGGGTAGGTTTCCAGCGTCTCGGCCATCTTCGCGCCCGGGCCGGTGCCGCGCGGGTAACGGATGGCGGCCGGCCCCTTGTAATGGAAGCCCGTGCTGAGCATGGTGCGGCAGTCGTTCTCGTCGGCCGGCGCCATGATCACCATGTTCGGCAGGCAGCGCATGAACGACAGGTCGAAACTGCCGGCATGCGTGGCGCCGTCCGGCCCCACTACGCCCGCGCGGTCGATGGCGAAGGTGACGTCGAGGTTCTGCAGCGCCACGTCGTGGATGGCCTGGTCGTAGGCACGTTGCAGGAAGGTGGAGTAGATCGCCACCACCGGCTTGGCGCCCTCCACGGCCATGCCCGCGGCCAGCGTTACGGCATGCTGCTCGGCGATGGCCACGTCGAAGTAGCGCTGCGGGTATTCCCGCGAGAAACGGACCAGACCCGAGCCTTCGCGCATGGCAGGCGTGATGCCGAGCAGGCGCTCGTCGCTGGCAGCCATGTCGCACAGCCAGTCGCTGAAGATGTCGGTGTAGGTAGGCTTGGCCGGCGCGCCCTTCTTCACCAGTCCGGCGACGGGATCGAACGGGCCGACGGCGTGGTACTCGATGGGGCCTTTCTCGGCGGGCTCGTAGCCCTTGCCCTTGGTGGTCATCACGTGGATGAGCTGGGGGCCGGGCAGGTCCTTGACCGTTTCCAGCGCCTGCACCAGTTGGGGCATGTTGTGCCCGTCGATCGGGCCGGTGTAGTGGAAGCCCAGTTCCTCGAACAGGGTGGACGGCACGAACATGCCCTTGGCGTGTTCTTCCCAGCGCTTGAAGAAGCGGCCGAAGAAGGACTCGCGCGGCATGGCCTTCTTGGCGCGCTCGCGCAGGGCGTTGAGCCGCCGGCTGGACATGGCGCGGGCCATCATCTTGGTCATCGCGCCGACGTTTTCGCTGATCGACATGCCGTTGTCGTTGAGGATCACCAGCATGTTCGGTTCGACGTCGCCGCCGTGGTTAAGCGCCTCGAAGGCCATGCCCGCGGTAATCGCGCCATCGCCGATCACGGCCACGACCTTGCGCGGGTCGCCCCGGCGCTGCAGCGCGATGGCCATGCCCAGGGCGGCCGAGATCGAGGTGGACGAATGACCGACGCCGAAGGTGTCGTATTCGCTTTCCTCGCGGCGCGGGAACGGCGCCAGGCCGTCCTTCTTCTTGATGGTGGTGATGCGGTCGCGACGACCGGTGAGAATCTTGTGCGGATAGCACTGGTGGCCCACGTCCCAGACAAGACGATCGCGTGGGGTGTCCAGCACGTGGTGCAGGGCCACCGTCAACTCGACCACGCCCAGCCCCGCGCCGAAATGCCCGCCCGACGAGGCCACGGCCTCGATCAGGTATCGGCGCAGTTCATCGGCGATCGCTGGAAGTTCGTCCACCGGGAAACGCCGGAGGTCCTCCGGCGATTCGATCTGCGCCAGATAGGGATAGCGGGAGAGGTCGTTCATCCCCGTATTGTTGGCCTCCGGAGAGGCCGGGGCAAGGGATGGGGTGTGAAAGTTTGCGGGCGAAGCCCGGCCAGGCCTCAGGCGGGGCGCCGATCCCTTGGTAAATGGCTGATCAGGAACTGCATCTGGTCGGCCAGGATATTGCGATTGGACAGGATCAGGTGCTCGACCCAGCTGGGCCGGTAGGGCACGGCCAGAAGGGGCATGTTGGCCTGCTGGGGGGTGCGGTTGCTCTTGCGCAGGTTGCAGGCCAGGCACGCGCTGACTACGTTTTCCCATTCGTCCGCGCCGCGTTTGGACAGGGGAATCACATGGTCGCGGGTGAGTTCGTGACGCGTGTAGTGGTGGCCGCAGTACAGGCAAAGGTGCCGGTCGCGGGCGAACAGGGCGGTGTTGGTCAGGGCCGGCGCCGGGTCGATCGCGTGCTCGCGGCAATGGCCCGTGCTGGCCACGATGGGGTGGAGGTCCAGCGTGCTTTGCAGGCCGTTGGCCCGGCTGGTGCCGCCGTGCACGGTGAGGCAGGGGTCGCCCAGCGTCCAGGCCACCACGCCGCGCACATAGAGGCAGACGGCATCCTGCCAGCTGATCCAGTCAAGGATGCGGCCGGCGGCGTCGAGCGAGAGCACGCGCGTGGTGTGCAGCGCGGTCACCCTCGGCAGGTCTTCGTGTAGCACTTCCATCGTCATCGGGTCTCGTCCTTCACACGTGCGAAAGAGCGTTCCAGTCAGCCGAACTCCGTGCGGATCGGGTAAGCGATCCCACCCCTTTGAAGCGGGTTTGCCCGAGCATAGCCGATAATTGCGACCGAATTGCACACGCCCGGTATGCTTCTTGCGGTGCTGTGGCGGTCATGCGGCACTGATATAGTGGGGGTTCGTATATGCCTGCGCGGGTTTGGAAGGGGGGCCGGGGTGGCTTCCCAGGTCCGGCGGGTCCATGAGGGTTTCACAGTGGCTGAAGTGCTTTTCTACGAGCGTCCGGTTCCCCTGAACCGCACCGCGCATCGCGATCTCCGCCTCAAGGCGGTGAACAACATCCGTTTCGCGGCCACCGCGCATTCCGTGCCCCTCACGGGCGTCGAATTCGCCCCCGCCTCGCGCGACGTCCCCATCCTGTTCGCCGGCAACAGCATGGAAGAAGCCGGTCCGATGGCCCTCCTGGGCCTGCGCCAGGGTGAAAACCTGCTGGTGGGCGAGAACGGTTTCTGGGAGCAGGGCCTGTACATCCCGGCCTTCGTGCGCCGCTACCCGTTCGTGCTGGCCGAGAAGCCCGCCGGTACGGAAGGTGACGACTTCACCGTCTTCCTCGACGAGGCCTACGAAGGCTTCAACGAAACCGAGGGCGAGCGCCTGTTCAACGAGGACGGCACCGACGCGCCGGCCCTGACCAACGCCGTGAACTTCCTGGGGGAATTCCAGGACCACGTCGCCCGCACGCAGTGGTTCATGGGCAAGTTGCGCGAGCACGACCTGCTCGAGCCGCGCACCATCACCCTGCAGAAGGAAGGCAAGGGCATCAACCTCAACGGCCTGTTCGTCATCAACGAAGAGAAGCTGCGCGCCCTCGACGAGAAGGTAGCCGGCGAGTTCCTCCGCGAAGGCGCCTTCGGCTGGATCTACGCGCACCTGGTGTCGCTGGCCAACATCGATCGCATGGCCGCACGCCTCGACGTGCGCGAGCAGAAGGAAGGCGCCGTCGCGAAGGTCTGATCGCCTTTGCCGATGGCCGAAAAAAGGCTGCCCAGGGCAGCCTTTTTTTGTTCCCGGCGCCACCAGCGTCCTACCGGACAGGTTTGGCCAGGCGCATCAGGTCGGTGTCGAAGCCATGCTTGACGTACATCTCGCGCGCCCGCTCGTTGCCGGGGAACACGGCCAGGGTGACGAACTGGCAGCGGTGCTCCTTGGCCCAGGCATAGGCGTGGTCGAGCAGGAACGTGCCGACGCCGTCGCCTTCGTGTGCCTTGGCTACCGCGATATCGGAGATGTGGCAGTTGTCGCGATGGGTGAAGAAATCCTTCGTCTTCTGCAGGTGGACGAAGCCGACCGGCTCGCCGTCCTGATTCTCGGCGACGAAGATGTAGCTGTTGGACGGTTGCTCGTCGAGGTGCCTGACCAGGTCGGATTCGATGCCCTTGAGGCAATCCGTCTTGGTGCGGCCGTTGGGCAGCGGGAAGTCGACGAAGCGATGGAGCAGGCCAAGGATGAACTCGTCATCGTCGCTTTCGGCGAGACGGATCAGGAACGGGGAAGCGCTCATCGTGTCGGGCACCGTTGCGGTGGGGAGACTGGCCGGTAGCCTTTTCTACACCTTCGGGGGTGTGGGGAAAAGTCCCTTTGGCGGTGCGGCGAGGGGGCCGCTGCCGCGGGATCGCCGGCATCGCCGGCTCCTACAGGAGCGGCGATGCCGTATATGCGGGGCGATGCCGTATGCGCGGGGTGATGCCGTCCACGCGGGGTGATGCCGCGTACGTGGTGCGATGCGCACCGCTGCGCGATGCCGCCCCGGCGGTGCGACGTGTCAGAGCACCTCGGGCAGGGTGGCTACGCCGGCGTCGATCGCTGCCTTGTGCATGTGGATGCGCGGGAGGATGCGGCTGAAGTAGAAGCTGGCGGTATCGCGCTTGGCCTGCTTGCCGTCCGCGGACAGCCTCGAGCCCTCGGCGGCCAGCACGCTGCGGGCCCAGCAGTAGGCCAGGGTGACGTAGCCGGACAGGTACAGGTAATCGACGGCGGCAGCACCGAGTTCTTCCGGATTCGCCTGCGCGCTCCTGGCGATGGCCTGGGTGAGATCGCCCCAGGTCTTGGCGGCGATCGCCAGCGGGCCGATGAAGGGCGTCAGCGTGTCGTTGCCCTGGTGGGCCTGGCAGAACGCCGAGATCTCGCCCAGGAAATGCTTTAGTCCGGCGCCCTGCAACTGCATGACCTTGCGGCCCAGGAGATCCAGAGCCTGGATCTGCGTGGTGCCCTCGTACAGCGTGATGATGCGGGCATCGCGGACGAACTGTTCCATGCCGTGTTCGGCGATATAGCCGTGGCCACCGAAGATCTGCAGGGCTTCCTTGGTGCATTCCTGCGCGGCTTCGGTAAGCAGGCCCTTGGCGATGGGAATGAGGAAGGAAAGCAGTTCGCCGGCCTCCTTGCGGGCCTGCGGATCGGGATCGCGCGCTTCGATGTCGCCCTGCAACGCGGCATAGGCGGCGAGCACACGGCCGCCCTCGACGAAGGCACGCTGGGTGAGCAGCATGCGGCGCACGTCGGGGTGGACGGTGAGCGGGTCGGCCGCTTTTTCCGGCAACTTCGCGCCCGACAGTGCGCGCATCTGCAGGCGCTCGCGGGCGTAGTGAAGACTGTTCTGCAAGGCGCGCTCGGAAACGGCCAGGCCCTGGATACCCACCGCTAGGCGCGCGGCATTCATCATCGTGAACATCGCGACCAGGCCCTTGTGCGCCGGGCCGACCAGCCAGCCCTGGGCATCGTCGAAGTTCATGACGCAGGTGGCCGATCCCTTGATACCCATCTTGTGCTCGATGGCGCCGGCCGCCACGGCGTTGCGTTGGCCGAGCGCGCCGTCCTTGCCAACCTTGAACTTCGGCACCACGAGCATCGAGATGCCGCGGCTGCCGGCGGGGGCGTCGGGCAGGCGCGCGAGCACCAGGTGCACGATGTTCTCGACGAAATCGTGCTCGCCCGCACTGATGAAGATCTTGGTGCCGGTGACCCGGTAGCTGCCGTCGTCGTTGGGTTCGGCGCGCGTCTTCAGCAGGCCGAGATCGGAACCGGCCTGGGGTTCGGTGAGGCACATCGTGCCGGTCCAGCGTCCTTCCACCAGAGGTTTCAGGAAGACCTCCTGCTGCCAGGCGTCGCCATGGTGCTCGAGCGCGTCGGTGGCGCCGTGCGAGAGCAGCGGATAGATGCCCCAGGCCAGGTTGGCCGAGTCGATCATTTCCTTGGTCAGCGCGCCGAGCACGATGGGCAGGCCCTGGCCGCCGAACGTCTCGGCGGCGGTCAGCCCGGCCCAGCCGCCGTCGGCGTACTGCCGATAGGCTTCCTTGAACCCCTTGGGCGTGGTGACCGACGCGGTGGCCTTGTCGTAGTGGCAGCCTTCCTGGTCGCCGCTGGCGTTCAGCGGTGCCAGCACCTGCTCGTTGAAGCGCGCCGCTTCGTCGAGCACGGCGTCGAGCAGGTCGCGCGTGTGCGCTTCGCCGCCGTCCAGGCGGGCCAGCACGGCTTCCGCGCCCAGCACGTCGTAAAGGGTGAAACGCATGTCGTCGAGGGGGGCTTTGTAGAGCGTCATGTCGGGGTCCTGGCGTCGCGGCGCGCGCGGCTGGGTGGGATCAGGGAGAGCGATAGGTATCGGGGATGCCGGGTACCGGCGAGAGCCAGTTGCGCCCGTGCACCTCGAAGGAGCGGGGCGTCTTTTCCTGCTCCGGCAGCGCGACGATGTGGCCATCGATGGTGTAGGGGAGCGAGCCGGCGCTGCCCTTGGCAGCCAGCTCGGCCAGCGCGCGGCTCATCTCCGGCGTGGGCACGAGGTCCATGCTGGCTACGTCGGCGGCGAACGAGGGGATGTCCTGGTCCACCTTCACATCCATCAGCACGCCGCCCAGGTCACCGACGCGCAGGGTGCCCTGGAAGCTCTGGAAGGCCATGCCGCCATAGCTGTTGTTGCGGATGCGCAGGGTCAGGTGCCAGACGCCGCCCGGCTTGGCGGTGACTTCCTGCAGCGTCACCGCCGGCGGGAACACGCTTTTCCTGGCGGGCCCGCAGGCAGCGAGCAGCAGCACGCAGGCGATGGGCATGAGGCGGGCGAGGCAGGTGCGAACGGTCGGGATCATTCCCTGGGTTTCCACGGGCAGCGACGAACAGGGGCCCGATGGTAGCGCCGGGCCCCCGGGTGCGCGAGACGTGCGTTTGAAACGCGGTTCCCAAGCGGGAAGGTAGCAGGCATCATCAGCGCTTATCTTCCAAAGACACCGATTGCCGCCCATGACCCGACGCATCGCCGCACGACGTTCGCCCATTCACGGAAACGGCGTCTTCGCCACCGCGCCCATCAAGGCCGGCGAAGAGATCGTCGAATACAAGGGTGACATCATCACCCACGCCCAGGCCGACAAGAAATACGGCGATGGCGGTGAAACCGGCCACACCTTCCTGTTCACGCTGAACGAGAAATACATCGTCGACGGCAACAGCAACGGCAATACGGCCCGCTGGATCAACCACGGCTGCGATCCCAACTGCCAGGCCGTCATCGAAGAGGCGGTGGAAGGCAAGCCGTCGAAGAAAGATCGCGTGCTCATCGAAGCGCTTCGCGACATCGCGCCCGGCGAAGAGCTCACCTACGATTACGGCATCACGCTGGACATGCCGCACACCGCGCGCCTGAAGAAGATCTGGGCCTGCCTGTGCGGGTCGCCGCAGTGCATCGGCACGATGTTGAAGCCCAAGCGCAAGGCGGCAGCCTGAGTCGTCCGGAAAGCCCGCTCACGATGTGGCGACACATGCGCGACGTCGTGCTCATGTCGTCGCATCCATCCTCGGACCACACTTATCCGAGGAGACATCCATGGCGAACACATCACTCGACGGCCGGCGTATCGCGGTACTCGCAACCGACGGTTTCGAACAGTCGGAGCTGACCGAGCCGAAGCGGTTGCTTGAAGAAGCGGGCGCCAAGGTCGATGTCATCGCACCGGGCGGTGCAGCGCAGATCAAAGCGTGGGACAAGAAGGACTGGGGCATCAGCGTCAACGTGGACGTCGCGCTGGACAAGGCCGATGCCGGTTCGTACGACGCGCTGGTGCTGCCCGGTGGCGTGATCAATCCGGACAACCTGCGCACGGACGACACCGTGCTGGCGTTCGTCAAGGCGGTGGCCTCGTCGGGCAAGCCGGTGGCGGCGATCTGCCACGGCCCGTGGACGCTGATCAATGCCGGTCTGGTCGATGGCAAGAAAGTGACCTCGTGGCCCTCGCTGAAGCAGGACCTGAGCAACGCCGGTGCCCGTTGGGAAGACAGCGAAGTGGTCACTGACGGCAATCTCATCACCAGCCGCAAGCCGGACGACATTCCCGCGTTTGCCAAGGCCGTGATCGCCTCGCTGGCCGGCTGAGACCGTGTCGTGATCCTGCTTCGCCGGTCGTTGCCGATCGGCGAAGCGCGGGAATCGCGGGCCCCGCCATGACGGGGCCCGCGTTGCGTCGGGGCGCAAGGGGGAATCTTCGCCGTTCCACGTGGTCTGAAAGCCCGGGCATACGCCCTGCTTACCCTTGACGGGCTAAGCTCCGCGACTTTCCACGGCCCGAAGGGACACCCCCGCGCGTGCATTACCCCGGCAAGGCGCCACCGTCGTTCGTCGAGACCCGTCGGCTCCCCGCCGGCGACGGCGCGTGGCCGGACGGCCTGACGCCGCTCGATCCCGCTACGCTGGCCACGCTGCGTACGATGCGGCAGCGACGGCCCGTCCCACGCGACCGGTTGAGCGTTACGCTGGCGATAGCCGCTGCGATCCTTCTTCATCTCCTGCTGATCGTCGTGGTCAGCTACGAGATGCAGCCGCGTGTGCAGATCGGTTTCTACGTGCCGCACGGGCCGCCCGACGTGCTCGAGGTGCGCTTCATCGACCGTGCCCCGCCGCCCGCGGTCCCCTCGGCGCCCCCGCCGCCACCGGTCACCGAACCACCTCCGAAAGTGCGCTCGGCGGAAGCTACACGCCCCGAACCGCCGCCCCGCAAGAAGAAACCGGACGAGGTCACCCCCGCAGTGACGCCGTCCGACGCGCCCCCGGCGGCGACGGCTCCGGCCAGCGGCGTCTTCGGGGCCGACGGCTCGATCGCCCTGCCCAAGGGTGCGCCGGGTTCGGGCGGTTCCGACTACACGCCGCCACGGCCCACGGACGCGGCGGGTGTCATGTCGCACAAGACCACCGTGACCTACACGCAGACCCGGTTCGAGAAGGACTGGGCGCCGCGCGACGAGAACGTGCTCAGCCAGGGCATGCGCCGGGCGATCGAAAAGACCACGGTGAAGAAAACGGTGGACCTGGGGCACGGCGTGCGGGTGAACTGCTCCACGGTGTTCTTCGTGCTGCCGGTGGGCTGCGGTGGCGAAGACCCGTCGAAGGCGGCGCACAAGGACGGCGACACCCGCCTGAACATGGCCCCGGCCAACCCGTTGGTGAAAGATCTGCCCGGTGCCGTACCCGTCCGCAGCGAGGCGGAGTGCATCGCCGCCTACCGTAAGGACGAGCGCGTGCCCGAAGGGTGCCCGACCGATACGCCGTTGAAAGCGATGGACCAGGAGAACGCCGAGCGGGCACGGCGCACGGGAAACTGAGCCCGCCAGGGCAGGGCGCGATTGTGCGGCGCCGCGGGAGCGGGGACACTAGCGCCCGATGCCGACCCTCCTGCCACCGGACAACGCGCCGGACGCCGATCCTTCACCGCCCCTCGCGCCGCGCGATGCGGCGCTGCACGCGATCGTCTATCGCCAGCACCTGCGTCGCAAGCCCGGCGCCAGCGGGCGGCGCATCGCCGGCTGGGTCGGCACCCTGCTCATCCACCTGGCGTTCCTGTTCGGGATGATCCTGGGACCCGCCTACGATGTGCTGCCGCCGCCCCCGGAGCCCGAGCATCCCGATGCGCTGCAGGTGCGGCTGATCGACAAGCCGCCGCCGCCCGTGCCGCCCGTGCGCGGCACGCCGTCCACGGCACCCGTGGCGAAGGTGAAATACACGACCAAGTGGTCCACCGCGGCCAGTCGCGCCGCGCAGGGCGCGCATGCGTCGGCCGTCGCCGCGGCGCGCACGCCGTCACGTCCCGCGGTGGCCTCGCCCGCCGCGCCCGCGCCGAAGGTGAAGGCTGCGCCGAAGCCGGTCGCGCCGCCTCCCAGCGTCCTCGCCGTGGCCGATCGTCCCGTGGTGCAGCCAAAGGCGCCGCCCCCGCAGCCGGAGCTGGAAAAAGTGCCCGTGCCGACCCAGGCGCCGCCGGACCTTGCGATGGATACACCCCGGCCGGACGTCGTGCCCCCGCGGTTCCAGCCCGAGCCGGTGCGTCGCCCGCAGGCCGAGGGCTCCGCGCCCATGCCGCCACCGGCCTCGCTGTCGATCCCGCCGACCCCGGCGGCGCAGATAGCCGTGACACCCGCGCCACCCACGATCACTGCCGAGCGGACCACGCCCGTACCGACCACGGCGATGACGCTCGCCACGGTGCCGCGCCCGGAGGTGGAGACGAGTGCCGCGCCGCCGACGCCGCAAGAGGCGCCGCTGCCGAAGGTCGCTGTGGAAGCGGCCGTGCCCCGGCCCGACCTGACCGCGGACATGCGACCGGTGCCGACACGGATCTCGGTGCAGAGCGTGCAGGCTCCGCCGGTCGAGGCTGAGGCGGAACTCGCGGCCGTGCCGTTGCCGGACGCCGTGGCCAAACCGTCGGTATCGGCACCGGAGAGCGCGGTGGCGCGCCCGGCCGTACAGGCGCCTGCGGTCGCAGTTGGTGATATCCAGCGTCCGGTGGCCGGTGCGGACACGGCGCCCGCGGCGCCCGGCCAGGCGCCGGGCGACACCGCGGCCGGCCAGTCCACGGCCAAGGCGGCCACGCAGGGCAAACAGGGCAGCAACGCGTCGGCCGAGGCCGTGCAGGGTCAGTCGGCTGGCAAATCGTCGCCCGGCGATGCCGACGTGTCCGGTTCGAACACACCGGGTGCCGCACAGGTCTCGGGTAAGCCGGGCGCGGCGAAAGGCGCGGATGAAGGCACGCGCCTCACCGGTGCCGACGGCACGTCGCAGCGCAGCGACGGCGTGGTGGGCGGGCAGGGTGACAAGGCCGGTCCCGTGGGCGCCTACACCGAGCTGAAACCGCGCGGCAACCTGATACCGCAGAACGGCGCGCGCGTGCACGTCGACTACAAGGCCACCCGCTTCGATAACGACTGGACGCCCAAGGGCGAGAGTTCGGTCGATACCGCGCTTCGCCACGGCGTGGAGGCGACCACGGTGAAGGCCACCGTTTCCCTGCCTCGCGGTATCCGCCTCAACTGCACCGCCGGTCCCGGCAATGCCGGTGCGAAGGGTGCGGGCAGCCCGGGCATGAGCGCGATATCGTTGTTCACGCTGGGCTGCAGCGGTGGCGACGGCCCGCCGAAGCCAGCCAGCCAGGACGCCGTGGCCCGCACGCAGACCATGGCGCCGGCGAAACCGCTGGCCGAGAACCTGCCGCCGGCGAACAGCGCGACAGTGGCGGCAGCGCCCGCGGCGTTCGACAACACAGCGCTTTGCACCACCGCACGTGTCACCGGTGGGCCTCTGCCGCCGGGCTGCGAGGCGTCGATCAAGATCAACGTGCCCGTGGCCTCACCGGCGTCGGGCTCGTGGGTGCCAGCGAGCGATCAGTTCAAGTAGGCGGCGTTCACTGGCTTGGCGGGCGAATCTCCGTGCCCGCGGCCATGTCGTGCAGCGCGCGGCGACGACGGTCCACCAGCGCCGGAAGCAACAGGATCGCCCAGCCGACGATCGGCGCCCACAGTGCCGCGCGCAGCGACGTCAGCGGGAAGATCAGCACGAGCGCGAGTGGCAACGCCGCGACGGCCAGCCGCACCAGGCCGCGTCGCCAGCCTACTGCGTCGCCCCGCGCATCCGTCACGCGGATACGCCAGGGCCGCATGCCCAGGGTCTGCCCGCCACGCACCCACGACAGCAGGAAATACGCGCCGACGGCCACGCCCTGCAAGGGCTGGTACCACCAGGTCAGCAGGTGTCCGTGCGCATCGAACAGTTGCCCGCCCGTGGCCATCTGCGCGAGCAGCCCCACCACCATGACGATGGCCACGACCGCCAGCGCGTCGTAGACGATCGCCGCGAAACGGCGCCAGGCGGAGGCAGGGGCGGGCGGATTGGGGAGCATGGGTCTACCTGCGTGACGCGATCGGCCGGGCGATCGTAGCGGAAATTCGGAAAGCCGCAGGCTTGCCGGTTAGTTTCGTGGGGTTTCATGGGTTTTGCCGGACATTGACCCCTCCGGCGTGTGCCGCCAATGTCGGCTTCATACCCCTCACTGCACGGAGCATCCCATTATGAGCCTCAAGCTTTCTTCTACGGACGTCGCCCTCAACACCGTACTCGAGGACATCGGCAAGGATGACGTGACATCGCCCGTCGAGATGCAGAGCCTTCGTGACAGTGCCGACGAGCACGTCCTGGAAGCGACAGGACTGTCCATTTTCATTCCCACGACGCCCCTGGGTGCATCCGTCGTGCGTGTGCTGTTCCAGGCCGACGAGTTCGTCGAGAACATGCAGCGCGTGGCCATCGAATCGCGAAATGTCAACCTTCCGCCGGAGCGACGTGAGGCGATGAAGGCGGCGATCGAACACCAGATTGCCTACATCGTCGCTGGGTACCAGTCCAGCGTCCAGAGGCTTTGAGTCGAGGGCGAGGGCATGCGACCATCCGGTCCATGCCCTCGCCGCACCCGCGCGTCCCCACCGCTACCGAACCGGCAGCCCCCGTTCCTCCGCGGGACGACGACGCCCGCCTGATCGATCGCTTCATCGAGCGCATCTGGTCGGAGGACGGCCTGGCCGAGCGTACGCTCGAAGCCTACCGACGCGATCTGCAAGGCCTGGGGCGCTGGCTCGCCACGCGCGGCAAGTCGCTCGCCACGGCGACTCGCGAGGATATCTCGGCCTACCATGGTAGCCAGCCGGTGGCCGTGCGCAGCATGGCGCGGCGGCAGTCCGCGTTCCGCCGGTTCTATGCGCAACGGGCGAGGGACGATGCCACGACCGACGACCCCACCTTGCTCATGCAACGACCAAGGATGCCGCGCGGGTTGCCCAAGGCCCTGGCCGAGCGCGAGATCGAGTCGCTGATCGTCGCGCCGGACCTGTCGACACCGCTGGGCCAGCGTGACCGCGCCATGCTCGAATTGATGTACTCCTCCGGCCTTCGTGTGTCCGAACTGGTCGACTTGCCGCTGGCGGGACTGAACACGCGGCAAGGCGTGTTGCGGGTCACCGGCAAGGGCGACAAGGATCGCCTGGTGCCCGTGGGCGAAGAGGCGTTGCGCCACGTGGATACGTACCTGCGCGAAGCCCGTCCGGCGCTGGCAAAAGGTCATGGGCAGCCGGCGGCGCTGTTCCTCTCGCGGCGCGGCGGGGCACTCACCCGGCAGATGTTCTGGACGCTGGTGAAACGCTATGCCCTGCAGGTCGGCATCCCGTCGAAGCGGGTGTCCCCCCATGTGCTGCGCCACTCCTTCGCCACCCACCTGCTCAACCACGGCGCCGACCTGCGTGCCCTGCAGATGCTGCTGGGGCACAGCTCGCTCAGCACCACGCAGATCTACACGCTGGTGGCCAAGGAGGGGCTGAAGCGCCTTCACGCTCAGCACCACCCGCGAGGTTGATGACGGCGTCCTGAAGTTTCGCCCGGCAACGGACAGCTAGCGTCACGTATCTGCGGCACTCGACGTGTAGATCGCTGTTTTATTGGAGAAAATGTGATTTCTCCGGAACGTTCTGGTTGTTGTTTCGCGATAGCCCACTGCGTAGTCTGGTTTGAAACGCGTCGGATCGGCGCGCCACCGCAGGACGAGGTGATTTTCGATGAACGTGAAACTTAACGCCGACGACCCAGTACTTGCGTCGCTGATGTCCGGTATGGATGAAGGCGCTGCTGATCCGACCGTGCCCTTAGATCGCCTTCGCGATGCGGCCGCGCTGCAGTTCGGACAGGCCATGCACGCGGATGTCCGCGCCGGAGAGAACGCACTCAGGGATGCGCTGGCGCGCGTGCGTCCGGCCGTCGATTCGCTTGTGGAGAACATGCGACGCGTCGCGACGGAACCTGCCCTTTCGAGGATGTCCGACGTTCAGCGCGCCGACGTGAAGTCGGCCGTCGAACATCAGATCGCTTATGTCATCGGTGGGTACCGGGCAGCATTCCCGCAGACGTGAGGGATAACTCATAAAGGAGCATGTCATGGGCATTAAGCTGGAATCGAACGACCGCATGGTCAGGTCGATCATCCGTACGGTCGACAGGGACGACCTGATGTCGGAGGAAGAGCTTCGCGTCCTCCGGGAGGGTGCGGATATCCGCATGCAGGCCGCGACCGGCATCGACCCGGGTGACGACACGATGAAACTGAGCGTGGCCATTACCCTCTTGCTGGACTCGGCGGACGTGCTTGTCGCGGTGTTCGAACACCTGCGAGATCAGGCGCAGGATGCCGGCGCGTCCGTGGCGTGGATGGACGCCGCAAGGCGTGCCCTCGACTATCAGCTCGCGTGTGTGGTGGCTGGCTTCAAGGCGACCATCGAACCGCTTTGAGCCGTCCGTGGATCGTCTCGACGCACGCGATTCGTCTGTTACCGCGCCCTCCGTCGCCGTCTCACACCCGCGGGACGGTGAGCCGTGCCACAATCCGGGGAACCGAAAGCGGCGGCCGTGTTCAAAGTCGGTCCCGCATCCCCACGGTGACAGATGGAGTCGTACCGATGTTGAAGAAGATCCTCCCCGCGCTGCTGGCTGGCGCGTTCGCCATGACGGCGCACGCGGCCGACGATACCCAGGCCGTGCGTGCCGCGGTCGAATCGCTGGCCCCCGGTATCAAGGTGGACAGCATCGCCGCCGCGCCGATGCCCGGTTTCTACCAGGTGGTGGCCTCCGGGCGCATGGTCTACGTCAGCGCGGACGGCCGGTACATGCTCAACGGCAACCTGATCGACCTGAAGGCCAAGACCGACCTGAGCGCCGCCAGTTGGGCCGCCACGCGCAAGGTGGAACTGGCCAAGGTGCCCGCCTCGCAGCGGCTGGTCTATGCCCCGGCCAACCCCAAGCACACGGTCACGGTGTTCACCGATGTGGATTGCGGTTTCTGCCGCCAGCTTCACGCCCACATCGACGAATTCAACAAGCAGGGCATCGCGGTCGAATACGTGTTCTGGCCGCGCGAGGGCCTGAAGACCACGTCGGGCAATGACACCCCGTCGTATACCAAGGCCGTGTCTGTCTGGTGCAGCGCGGATCGCAAGAACGCCTTCAACCAGGCCATGAGCGGTGCCACTCCCAAGGCCGCCACCTGCGCCAACCCGGTGAAGGACGAATTCGAGCTGGGCGAGCGTCTCGGCGTGAACGGCACCCCTACCATCGTGACCGAGAACGGTGACGTGGTCGGCGGCTACGTCACCCCCGCGCAGTTGCTCCAGGCACTGCAGGCCCCGGCCGGCACCGTCCGCGGCGGGTGATCCCGCGCGGCCCATGTTGCCGCGCAACATCATGTAGAATGGGCGTTTTCCTTCAGCGCCTATTCTCCCCCGCATGATCGCACTCGACGGGCAGAGCGCCCTCTCACCGTTTCGCCTCGAACGACTGAACGCCCACCTGGATGCCCTGCATCACGGGACGCGGGTGCAGGCCGCCTGGTTCACCTATTTCGTCGACGTCGCCACCCCGCCGGAAGGCGAGGCCCGGGCACGCCTGCTGGCTGTGCTGGAGGCGAAAGCCCATACGCCCGACGATGCCACGTTCTGGATCGTGCCGCGCCTGGGCACGATCTCGCCGTGGTCCAGCAAGGCCACCGACATCCTGCATGGCGCCGGTTTCGACGTGCGACGCGTGGAGCGCGGCACCGCCTGGCGGATCACCGGCATGCCCGAGGCCGACCACCCGGCCCATGCCGCGGTCATGGCCTCCTTCTGCGATCCCATGGTGCAGTCGCCACTGGCCCACCTGGATGACGCCACCGGCCTGTTCCTGGTCGGCGAGCCGGGTCCGCTGGGCCATGTGGAACTGGGCGACGACGCCAGCGCCGCCCTGTCGGCCGCCAACCGCGAACTCGGCCTCGCCCTGGCCGACGATGAAATCGCCTACCTGGCCGAGCGCTATGCCGAGATGGGTCGCGCCCCGACCGACGCCGAGCTGATGATGTTCGCTCAGGCCAATTCCGAGCATTGCCGGCACAAGGTGTTCAACGCCACCTGGACGCTCGACGGCCAGGCGCAGGACATCTCGCTGTTCGGCATGATCAAGAACACCCACCAGCACTCGCCCGAGCACACGCTGTCGGCCTACCACGACAACGCCGCCGTGATCGCGGGCTATGACGGCCAGCGTCTGTTCGTCGACCCGGCAGACGGCGTGTTCCGCAAGGTGGCCGAAGCGGCGCCGTATGCGATCAAGGTCGAGACGCACAACCATCCCACGGCCATTGCGCCCTGGCCGGGTGCGGCCACCGGTGCCGGTGGCGAAATCCGCGACGAGGGCGCCACCGGTCGCGGCGGCAAGCCCAAGGCCGGTCTTACCGGGTTCTCGGTGTCGCATCTGCGCATCCCCGGGCTGCCCCGGCCGTGGGAAAAGGAACGCCCCCTGCCGCCGCGCATGGCTTCGGCTTTCGAGATCATGCGCGATGGCCCGCTGGGCGCCGCCGCGTTCAACAACGAGTTCGGCCGTCCCGCGCTGGGTGGTTACTTCCGCACCTTCGAGCAGGAAACCGGCGAGAAGGGCGTGCGCCGCGGTTACGACAAGCCGATCATGATCGCCGGTGGCCTGGCCGCCATCCGTCCTGACCACGTGCAGAAGCGTAAGGTGCGCCCCGGTGACAAGGTCATCGTGCTGGGCGGTCCGGCGATGCTGATCGGCCTGGGCGGCGGTGCCGCGTCGTCGGTGTCCTCGGGCACGTCCAGCGCGGAGCTGGACTTCGCCTCCGTGCAGCGCGACAACCCCGAGATGGAACGCCGCTGCCAGCAGGTGATCGACGCCTGCTGGGCGCGTGGCGACCACAACCCCATCGTCAGCATTCACGACGTGGGCGCGGGCGGTGTCTCCAACGCCATCCCCGAGATCCTCAACGACGCCGGCGTCGGCGGCATCATCGACTTGTCGAAGCTGCCTTGCGACGACCCGACCCTCTCACCCATGCAGGTGTGGAGCAACGAGTCGCAAGAGCGCTACGTGCTGGCCATCGGTGCGGAAGACCTCCCGCTGTTCGAGTCCTTCTGCGCGCGCGAGCGCTGCCCATACGCGGTGGTCGGCGACGCGACGCAAGAAGCCCGCCTGATCGTGCGCGACACGCGGCGCGACATCACCGTGATCGACCTGGGCATGGATGTCCTGTTCGGCAAGCCGCCGCGCATGCATCGCGATGCCGTTCGCGTGAAGCCGCGCGTCGACCTGGTCGCCGACCTCACCGGCATCGGCATGAACGAGGCGCTGCTGCGCGTGCTCCGCCTGCCCGCCGTGGGCAGCAAGAGCTTCCTCATCACCATCGGCGACCGTACCGTCGGCGGCCTCAACGCCCGCGATCCCATGGTGGGCCCGTGGCAGGTGCCGGTAGCCGATGTCGCCGTCACCATGACCGACTTCGACGGCTACGCTGGCGAAGCCATGGCGATGGCCGAGCGTGCGCCGGTGGCGCTGCTGTCCAGCGCCGATGCCGCGCGCATGGCCGTGGGCGAGGCGATCACCAACCTCGCCGCAGCCTCGCTGAAGCTGGACGAAGTGCGCCTGTCCGCCAACTGGATGGCCGCGGTGAACCACCCCGGCGAGGACGCCGCTCTGTTCGACGCGGTGAAGGCCGTCGGCATGGAGCTCTGCCCGTCGCTGGATATCTCGGTGCCGGTTGGCAAGGACTCCCTGTCCATGCAGACGGTGTGGACCGACGAGACCGGCAAGGCGCAGAAGACCGTGTCGCCGGTGTCGCTGGTCATCACCGGCTTCGCCCGCGTGGACGACGTGCGTCGCACGCTCACGCCGCAACTGAAGACCGACCGTGGCGATACCGAACTCTGGCTGATCGACCTGGGTGCCGGCCGCGATCGCCTCGGCGGATCCGCGCTCACCCAGGTGTTCAACCGCAGCGGCGGCGTGCCGCCCGATCTCGACGACCCGAAGCGCCTTCGCGCGATGTTCGAGCTTATCCAGGAGGCCAACCGCTCCGGCCTGCTGCTGGCCTACCACGACCGCTCGGACGGCGGCGCCATCGTCACCTTGCTGGAAATGGCCTTCGCCGGTCGCTGCGGCCTGGAGCTGCGCCTGGACGGCTGGGCCGACGCCATGCTGCGCGCGCTGTTCAACGAGGAACTGGGCGCGGTGGTGCAGGTGGCCTCGGCCAACCGCGAGGCCTTCGAGGCCCTGGTGGTGAAGCATGGTCTCACCGGCATGACCCACATGGTCGGCCGTCCGAAGGAAAAACTGGGCATCAAGCTGCACCTGAACGGCGAAACCCCGTTCAAATGGAACTGGACCGAGCTGTTCCGCGCCTGGAACGAAACCAGCTACGCCATGCAGCGCCTGCGCGACAACCCGCACAGCGCCGACCAGGAAAGCGACTGGCGGCTCGACGATGCCGATCCGGGTATCTCGCCGAAGCTGACCTTCGACCCCTCGGTAGACATCGCCGCACCGCTCATCCTGTCCGGCAAGCGGCCCCGCGTGGCCATCCTGCGCGAGCAGGGCGTCAACGGCCAGGTGGAGATGGCGGCGGCGTTCGACCGCGCCGGCTTCGACGCCGTCGACGTGCACATGACCGACCTCGCCAGTGGCCGTCATCACCTCAAGGACTTCGTCGGCCTGGCGGCCTGCGGCGGGTTCTCCTATGGCGACGTCCTGGGTGCGGGTCGCGGCTGGGCCACGTCGATCCTCTACAACGACGCGTTGCGCGAGCAGTTCGCCCGTTTCTTCGAGGACGGCACCCGCTTCGCGCTGGGTGTGTGCAACGGCTGCCAGATGATGTCGCAGTTGAAGGACATCATCCCGGACGCCCGCCACTGGCCGCAGTTCCTGCGCAACCAGTCCGAGCAATACGAGGCGCGCGTGGCCACGCTGGAAATTCTCGACTCGCCCAGCGTCTTCTTCCGCGGCATGGCCGGTTCGCGCATTCCCGTGGCCGTGGCGCATGGCGAAGGCCGGGTCTACTTCCCGAACGTGTGCAGCCCGTCGAAGAGCCACGGCGTGGCGCGTTTCGTCGATAACCGTGGCCGGCCGACGGAAAGCTACCCGCTCAACCCGAACGGTTCGCCGGGCGGCCTGGCGGCGTTCACCGCGGCGGACGGGCGCGTCACCATCATGATGCCGCATCCGGAGCGCGTGTTCCGTAGTGCCCAGTTGAGCTGGCACCCGGAGCAGTGGGGCGAGGATTCCCCGTGGATGCGCATGTTCCGCAACGCCCGCGTCTGGGTCGGCTGATCCGCCGCACGCCACGGTGACCACGTCCGACCTCACCAGCGTCATCGTCGTCCTCGCGGACAGTGGCCCGTTCACCCGCGAGTGCGTCGAACACGCGCTCGCCAGCGAGGTGCCGGTCGAGGTCATCGTGGTCGATAACGGCTCCGCCGACGGCGTGCCCGAATCGCTGGACCGTGCCTACGCCCGCGACGAGCGTGTCCGTGTGGTCTACAACCGGGCCAACCTGGGTTTCGGCGCGGCGGTGAACCGTGGCGCGCTGCACGCGCGCGGCGAACGCCTGCTGGTGTTGAATCCCGACTGCCTGGTGCAGCCCGATACCCTGACGCGCATGATTGCCTATATGGATGTCCATACGGGTATCGTGGGCGCGGTGGTGTGCGACAGCGAAGGGCGTCCCGATCCCGCGTCGCGGCGGCGCGATCCCCTGCTGGCACGCGCGCTGCGTACCAAGCTGGGGCGTGGCGGTGACGGCGGCATCGATATCCACGGACCGATGCCACAGGGTGCCGAGGAGGTCGAGATCGTTTCCGGCGCCATCCTGCTGATACCGCGTAACGTGTTCGAGCGGGTAGGCGGCTTCGACGAAACCTTCTTCCTCCACTGCGAGGACATGGACCTGTGCCGTCGCGTGCGTGACAGCGGTTACCGTGTGCTGCTGGCGGGCGACGTACGGGTGCTGCACGGCAAGGGCGGGTCCAGTCGCCACCGGCCGGTCTTCGTCAGCCGGCACAAGCACCGCAGCATGTACCTGTGGTTCCGGCGCCACGATCCAGCGGCACGCAACCCGCTCGTGCGGCTGATCGTGTGGCTGGGCATCTGGGCGCACTTCGTCGTCAAGATTCCCGGCCAGCTGTTACGCCGGCGCCGGTGAGCGCCGCAAAGGGCAGCGGTGTCGCCACCCTGGGTCTGCTCGCCGTCACGGCGATCTGGGGCTCCACTTTCGTGCTCATCAAGGACGTCGTCGGCCGCATGGCCGTGGTCGATTTCCTGGCCGTCCGTTTCGCCATCGCCGCCGTCGTCATGCTTGCGGTGTTCGCCGTGCCGGTGTGGCGGCTGGGCCGCGTCGAGCGCTTGCGCGGCCTCGGGCTGGGCGTGCTCTACGGCTTCGCGCAATGGCTGCAGACCGAAGGCCTGGCGCTCACCTCGCCCAGCGTCAGCGGTTTCGTCACCGGCATGTATGTCGTCATCACGCCCATCCTCGCCCTGCTGCTGTTCCGCCAGCGCATGCCGGTAAGCACCTGGTTCGCCGCCGTGCTGGCGACGGTCGGTCTGGGCGTGCTCGCGTTGAACGGTTTCACCGTGGACCTGGGCGTGCTGCTCACCCTGGCGTCGGCGGCGCTGTATGCGCTGCATATCGTAGGGTTGGGCCACTGGTCGAAGCCCGGGAGCGCGTTTGGCATGTCCGCGGTGCAGATGGTCGGCATCGCCGCGGTCTGCCTTGCCGCCACCGCGCCCCACCACGGTCCGGCGTTGCCGCCCGACGGCAAGGCATGGGTGGCGGTGCTGTACATGGCGTTGATCGCGGGCGCGTTCGCCCTGCTGGTGCAGACCTGGGCACAGTCGCACATGCCCGCCACGCGCGCGGCCATCGTGATGACCACCGAACCGGTATTCGCAGCGGGGTTTGCCGTGCTGCTCGGCGTGGATGCGCTGACCGTGCGGATGGTGGTCGGTGGCGGGCTGGTACTGGCGGCTATGTACCTGGTCGAGCTGGCGCCGCGCTTTCGTCGGCGTCAGCTGGCTGAGGCTTTGCATCATGAGGTGGGGTAGGGCTCGCCTTCGGCATCGCGTTTGGCCTTGGAGCTTTGGGCTCTGGGGCAAGAGCCGGCGGGTAGCCCCCTCGGGGCCACGCCTGTGGCGACCCGTTGAGGAAAGGCCGCTGGCGCGGCCGTGTATCTGGTTCGCGCACATCGTGCGCTCCTACGCGCGCCATATTCGGGTCGGGCTTCGAACGGGGATTTTCGATTCGCCATCCATGGCTCAGCGAAAATGGCCGGCCGTCCTGGCCGGCCCCGCTACGCGGCCTTGTCCGTTCGAATCCCTCGCCTGCGGCTACCGGCCCCGAGGGGGCTACCCGCCGGCTCTTCCCCAGACTGAGGCAGGTTGTTACGCGAGCGACCGCAGACGTGCAGGGTGTGGCGTCGCCGCTTCGTTGGCTTTTCGCGCACATCGTGCGCTCCTACCCCAGGGGTAGTGCCGGTTGTGGCATATCCAACGCCTGATCTGCCGTCCGGGTAGGAGCGCACGCACGTGCGCGAACCCTCAACGTATCTAAGGCGACCGATGCCATGCGCAACAGGCAGGCGAGCGTTCCCACCCACGAAGCGAAACCCAGCTCTTCGCTCTCCCCACACGCAACCTCAGTGCTGGAAAGAGCCGGCGGGTGCCACCCTCGGGGCCGGTAGCCGCAGGCGAGGGCTTCGAACGGAAAAGGCCCGTCAGGGGGCCGGCCAGGACGGCCGGCCATTTTCGCTGAGCCATGGATGGCGAATCGAAAATCCCCGTTCGAAGCCCGACCCGGCCCGCAGGGCAATAAGCAAACGGCCGCGCCAGCGGCCCTTCGCTAGCGGGTCGCCGCAGGCGTGGCCCCGAGGGTGGCACCCGCCGGCTCTTGCTCGAAGCCCCTGAGGCCAAGAGGCCCCAAAGCCTCGCTTACTTCACCGTAGAGAATTTATAAGTCATGGTGTTCTTGTAAGTCTTGCCTGGATCGAGCCGAGCCGAGCCGAAATCCGGCTGGTTCGGGGTGTCCGGGTAGATCTGCGGTTCCAGCGCAAAGGCGTCGCCCTGGCGATAGATGCCACCCGACTTACCCGACGTGGTGGCGTCAAGAAAGTTGCCGGAATAGAACTGCAGCCCGGGCTGGGCCGACCACAGCGAAAGCACGCGTCCGCTCTTCGGGTCGGTGACGCGTGCCACCTCGCGCGGCTGGGCCGCTTCCTTGCGTGAGATCACCCAGTTGTGGTCGTAACCCTTGCCCAGCACCAGTTGCTGTTCCTTTGCATCGCGTATGTCGCGGCCGATCGGTTTGGCCTTGCGGAAATCGAAGTCCGTGCCAGCCACGTTGCGCACCTCGCCCGTGGGAATGGCCGTGGCATCGGTCGGCAGGTAGGCGTCGCCGGCGATCATCAGCTCCTGGTCCATCACGCTGCCGCGGCCTTCGCCGGCCAGGTTCCAGTAGGTGTGGTTGGTGATGTTGACGATGGTCGGCTTGTCGGTGGTGGCGGTGTACTCGATGGTCAGCTGGTTCTTGTCGTCCAGGGTGTACTTGGCGGTGGTGGTGAGCTTGCCGGGATAGCCCTGGTCGCCGTCCGGGCTGACATAGCTGAGCGTGACGCTGGGCGTGGCCCCGGATTCCACCTTGTCCACCGTCCAGATCACCTTGTCGAAGCCCACCTTGCCGCCGTGCAGCGAGTTGGGGCCGTCGTTGACCGGCACTGTGTACTGCTTGCCGTCGAGGGTGAACGTGCCCTTGGCGATACGGTTGGCGTAGCGACCCACGGTGTCACCGAAATACTGCGGCTTGGCGAAGGTGCCCTTCAGGTCGGGATAGCCGAGCACCACGTCGCCGGGCTTGCCGTTGCGGTCGGGCAGGTCCAGGGCGTACAGCGCGGCACCCAGCGAAAGCACCTTCGCGGTGATGCCGTGGCCGTTGGTGAGGGTGACCAGTGTGACGTCCTTGCCATCCGGCGTGCTGCCGAAGGATGCCTTGGACGCCTCGCCGGCCAGCGCGGCCGCCGATGTCGTCGCAAGCAGGATCGCCGAGATCAGCGCGGATAGCGGTTTCATCACAGCTTGACTCCCTTGAGTTGGTGGTGTCCGACATGACCATATTTGTCGGACAAATGACAAGCTGCGCTGCGTCATCCGGTAACGCCGTTACGTCGTTAGGATGGGCCTTCGTCCTGAGGGGGTGGGGTCATGGCAGCAAGAGCGGCAGGTCCGAAGAGCCTGCATGCGCGGGTGATCGAGGAAATCGGCGAATCCATCGTCGGCGGTGTATTGCGCCCGGGCGATCCGCTGCCAGGCGAGGCGGTGCTGGCCGAGCAGATGGCGGTCAGTCGCACCGTGCTGCGCGAGGCGCTGAAGGTGCTGGGTTCGAAGGGCCTGATCGAGACCCGGCAGAAAACCGGCATGCGGGTGCGCGACCCGCGCTACTGGAACCATCTCGACGCCGACGTGCTTGGCTGGCGTTGCGCGTCGCTGCCCACCGACGATTTCGTCGAGAAGCTGGTCGAGATGCGCGAGATCATCGAGCCTGCCGCCGTCATGGCGGCGGCGCGTCGCCGTCGGCCCGAACAGCTGGAGGCGATCGCCGCCGCGCTGCAGGGCATGCAGGAAACCGACGACCTGGACGACTGGGCCGCGGCCGACCTGCGTTTCCACGAGGCCGTGCTCGAAGCGACCAACAACGAGCTGCTGAGTGCCCTGTTCGCGGTGATCGAAACGGCCCTGGCAACCTTTTTCGTGATGTCAGCCCGCACCGCACCCGACATTGCCTATGCGGTCGCCCAGCACCGGGCGGTGTACGAGGCGATCCGCCGTCGTCGCCCCAACGAGGCGGCCAAGGCGATGCGCACGCTGATCGCGGAATCGCGCACCAACATGCGCAAGAGCCGCCGGCACTGAGCCGGCCGGGTACACGGGGGGCATACGGGCCCGGCTCCACGGTCGTCCCTCAGCAGCAGCGACCGCCCGTGCCGCGATAACGGGCTTCCTGCCGTTCGCGGAAAAACTGCTTGTACGTGGGCACGTCGCGCTCGGGATGGTGCTCGCGCAGGTGCTTCACGTAGACGTCGTAGTCAGGTACGCCACAGCAGAGGCGGGCGGTCTGCACCACTCTTTTCCACCATGAGGGCGGCGTGCCGGCGGAGGTCTGTTTCATGGCCATGTCCTTATTGGGCGACGCTGGACAAGGCGACCCGGGGTTCTTCCTGGGCGGTCGGCCTGTCGACCTGCCAGGCGCGCAGCACGGCGCGCATGGAGAAGAACAGCATGGTCAGCACCAGCAGCATGAACATGGCGGTGAGGGCCATGTCCACGCGGTTGTTGGTGACGATGCGCTGCATGGCGTCTGCGGTTTTCGCCGGCGGCAGCAGGGTGCCCGCGGCGGCGGCATCCGCATACTTCTGCGCGGCGGCGGTGAAGCTGATCTTCGCGTCGAACAGCTTCTGCCAGCCGGCGGTGAGCGTGCAGATCACCAGCCAGGCGGCCGGCACTGCCGGTACCAGCACGTAGCGCTGACGCTTCAGCTTTACCGTCACCACGGTGGCCAGCATCAGGGCGATCGCGGCGAGCATCTGGTTGGCGATGCCGAACAGGGGCCACAGGGTGTTGATGCCGCCCAGCGGGTCGACCGCGCCCTGGTAGAGGAAATAGCCCCACAGCCCGACGCAGATCAGCGTGGCCACCACGTTGCCCAGCCAGGAGTCGGTCTGCTTCAGCGGTGCCCAGGCCATCCCGGCCAGTTCCTGGATCATGAAGCGACCCACGCGGGTGCCGGCATCGACGGTGGTGAGGATGAACAGCGCCTCGAACAGGATGGCGTAGTGGTACCAGAGGGCCATCATGCCTTCGCCCGGCATGATCCCGTGTAACAGCTGCGCCATGCCCACGGCCAGGGTGGGCGCACCGCCGGCGCGTCCCAGGATAGTGCTCTCGCCGATGTTGCGGGCGGTGTCCGTCAGCTCCGCCGGCGTGACCACGAAACCCCAGGCGCTGATCGCCTGCGCGGCGGACTCGGCGGTGGCACCGACCAGGGCGGCCGGCGAGTTCATGGCGAAGTACACGCCCGGGTGCAGCGACGAGGCGGCGATCAGCGCCATGATCGCGACGAACGCCTCCATCAGCATGCCGCCGTACCCCACCATGCGGGCCTCGCCCTCGTTGGCGAGCAGCTTGGGCGTGGTGCCGGAGGCGATGATCGAATGCCAGCCGGAGACGGCGCCGCACGCGATGGTGATGAACAGGAACGGGAACAGGTTGCCCTGGAAGACCGGCCCGCTGCCGTCGATGAAGCGGGTGACCGCAGGCATCTGCAGCGTGGGTGCGGCGATAAAAATGGCCAGGGCGAGCAGGGCGATCGTGCCGATCTTGAGGAAGGTGGACAGGTAATCCCGGGGTGCGAGCAGCAGCCACACCGGCAGCACGGAAGCGAAAAAGCCATAGCCGATCAGCCACCAGGCCAGTGACCGGGCGTCGTAGTCGAACAGGGGAGCCAGCGTCGCCGAATCGGCCACTGCCTTGCCGTACCAGATGGACGCCAGCAACAGCACCAGGCCGATGATCGATACCTCGAGGATGCGGCCTGGGCGCACGTAGCGCAGGTATAGCCCCATCAGCAGCGCGATGGGGATGGTCGCGGCCACGGTGAACGTGCCCCACGGGCTGTGGGTCAGCGCCTTCACCACCACCAGCGCCAGCACGGCCAGCACGATCATCATCAGGACGAGGATGCCCACCATGGCGATGACGCCGGGCACCGCGCCCAGCTCGGCGCGCAGCATGTGACCCAGCGAGCGACCGTCCCTGCGCAGGGAAAGCCCCAGGATCATGAAATCCTGCACCGCGCCGGCGAACACCACGCCGATCAGTATCCACAGCGTGCCGGGCAGGTAACCCATCTGCGCGGCCAGCACGGGGCCGACCAGGGGGCCGGCGCCGGCAATGGCGGCGAAGTGGTGCCCGAACACCACCCACTTGTCGGTGGGCACGTAATCCAGCCCGTCGTTGCGCAGCACGGCCGGCGTGGCGCGGCCCGGGTCCATGCGCAGCACCTTGTCGGCGATCAGGCGGCTATAAAAGCGATAGCCGATCAGGAACACCGCCAGGGAGGCGGCCACCAGCCAGATGGCATTGATCGGCTCGCCCCGGCGGAGGGCGACGACGCCGAGGCACCAGGCCCCCACGATCGCAATGGCGGCCCACAGGATCTTCCCCGCGGGACCGGGTTTCGGAATGGCGTTGTGCATGGTTCGGTGCTCCCCTTGCGGATGGCACAAGGGTCGTCCCGCGCGCGATGGGGGTCAATCGCCGTGGCGCCTTTCGGGCATTAGCCATTGGTCGAATGGTTTTGCGGGCATCCGCATGCCGCGGGCTCGCGAAAGACGCTTGAGCCCGGGGCCTTCCGCCGCCATGCTGGAGGCATCCCCACTCCCCGGGCACGACGATGATCCGCGACATTCTGAAGATGGGTGACGAACGCCTGCTGCGCATTGCGGCCCCGGTGCCCGACGCGATGATGGGCACGGCCGAGCTGGATGCCCTGATCCAGGACATGTTCGACACCATGTATCACGCTGGCGGCGTGGGCCTGGCGGCGCCGCAGATCGGCGTCGACCTGCAACTGGTCATCTTCGGTTTCGACGCCAGCGAGCGCTATCCGGATGCCCCGCCGGTGCCGCAGACGATTCTGCTCAATCCGCTGATCACTCCACTGTCGCAGGACATGGAAGAAGGCTGGGAGGGCTGCCTTTCGGTACCCGGCCTGCGTGGTGCCGTGAATCGTTACTCGCTGATCCGCTACCAGGGTGTGGATCGCAACGGTGCGCCCGTGGATCGCACGGCCGAGGGGTTCCACGCGCGTGTGGTGCAGCACGAGTGCGATCACCTGATCGGGCGGCTGTATCCCTCTCGCATCACGGACTTCGCGAAGTTCGGCTATACGGATGTCCTGTTTCCCGGCATGGACATCGGCGACGACTGAGAAAGTTCGCGGCCGCGGAGGCCTATTCGGCTTCCGCCAGCGCCTCGACTATCACCAGCAAGGCCTTGCGCCGCTCCTTGGGCAGGCGGCTGACCAGTCCGACGAGGCGCAACTGCTCGCGCGAATCGGCACGGTAGAGGGCGGGGCTTTCACGGACGCCGGTCGCGCCGTTCGGTGCGCCCCGGCCGGTGGCCAGCCATTCGAAGTTGACCCCGAAACGGGTCGCCATATCGATCTGGCGTTCCAGTTCCGGCAGGCCCAGATCGCTCAGCCACTTGCGTGCCGTCTCCCGACTGACGTCGAAAAGATCGGCCAGCTGGGTGATGCGGCCGCGGCCTTTCTTCACACCCGCCATGTCCAGCGCAACATGCAGGCGTTGGGAAAAACCTCGGTTCATAGGTGGCATGACTACTCCGGTGGAACGCGGTGGCGCCGTGAGCCGGGTATTGTTGGTTAGCGTACAGCGCCAGCGTAAGGCTTTTGCAGTTGCCAAGTCGTGCAATTTGCGACTGCTTTTTGTTCCGCCTAGCTATGACGGAACGAGTTGATCAATTTTCTCAATTCGTCGGCCGCGCGATGTGCTAGGTCGGCAAAGTCCCCATCGGTGCCAGCGTAGATGATGGCGCGCGAAGATGAAATCATCAGTCCATCGCCGGTGGACGTGCCGCCATGTCTCATCACGGCTTCCACATCGCCGCCCTGGGCACCGATGCCTGGCACCAACAGCGGCATGTCGCCGACCACGGCACGCACCTTGCCAAGTTCGTCCGGCCAGGTGGCACCGGTCACCAGGGCGCAATTGCCGTTTGTGTTCCATTCGCGGGCGACGGTTTCGGCGACGCGGAGGTAAAGCGGCTGCCCGCCGCAGTCCAGCGCCTGGAAATCCTTGCCGCCGGGATTGGAGGTGCGGCACAGCAGGATCACGCCCTTGTCGGCCCGTTCCAGGAACGGTGCGATCGAATCCTGGCCCAGATAGGGGTTGAGGGTAACGGCGTCGGCGTCGTAACGATCGAACGCCTCGCTGGCGTAATGCGTGGCGGTCGAGCCGATGTCGCCGCGCTTGGCATCGAGGATCACGGGAATGCCCGGCTGCGTCGCGTGGACATGCGCGATGACACGCTCCAGCGCGTTTTCGGCACGTTGTGCCGCGAAATGGGCGATCTGCGGCTTGTAGGCGCAGACCAGGCCGGCCGTCGCATCGACGATGGCCCGGCAGAATTCGAATATGCCCTCGTTACCGGACAGGCCGGCAGGCAGGCGACCGGGCTCGGGGTCGAGGCCGACGCACAGCAGGGAGTCGTTGCGACGCCAGGCGTCCCTCAGGGAGGTCATGAAGTTCATGGGTGGCTTCGCTCGAATGAGGTGTGTGGACGTCTTTACATAAAAACACCGGTAGGAGCGCACGATGTGCGCGATTCGCTGTGCGCGCGATTCGCCGTGTACGCGATTCGCCATGTGGCCATCTGCACATCGAAGCGCATGGCCGGCACGATGGCGGGTGTCGCATCATCGCGTTGTTGGCTTCTCGCGCACAGCGTGCGCTCCTACGGCGGTGTTGGTGTTGGTGTGGGTGGTATGGGTATCTGTGTCAGACCAGCTTCTTGTACTTCACGCGCTTGGGGCCGGCGTCGTCGCCGAAGCGGCGCTTCTTGTCGGCTTCGTACTCGTTGTAGTTGCCGGGGAAGAACTCCACGTGGGAGTCGCCTTCGAACGCGATGATGTGCGTGGCGATGCGATCGAGGAACCAGCGATCATGCGAGATGACCACCGCGCAGCCGGGGAACTCGAGCAGGGCGTCTTCCAGCGCGCGCAGCGTTTCGACGTCCAGGTCGTTGGAGGGTTCGTCCAGCAGTAGCACGTTGCCCCCCTGCAGCAGGGTCTTGGCCATGTGCAGGCGACCGCGCTCGCCGCCGGACAACTGCCCGACGATCTTCTGCTGGTCGGTGCCCTTGAAGTTGAAACGGCCGATGTACGAGCGGGACTGGATCTCGAAGTTGCCGATGGTAAGGATGTCCGAACCGCCGGAGACTTCCTGCCACACGTTGTTCTTCGGATCGAGCGCGTCACGGGACTGGTCGACGTAGGCCAGCTTGACCGTGTGGCCGTGCTTGACCTCACCGGTGTCCGGCTTCTCCAGGTTCATGATCATCTTCATGAGCGTGGACTTACCGGCACCGTTGGGGCCGATGATGCCGACGATCGCACCGGGCGGGATCTTGAACGACAGGTCTTCGATGAGCATGCGGTCGCCGAAGGACTTGGTGACGTTCTTGAACTCGATGACCTCCTGGCCCAGGCGCTCACCCGGCGGGATGAAGATCTCGTTGGTTTCGTTGCGGCGCTGGTACTCGACCGAGTTCAGCTCCTCGAAGCGGTTGATGCGCGCCTTGCCCTTGGACTGGCGGCCCTTCGCGGCGGTGCGGATCCAGTCCAGTTCCTTCTGCAGGGCCTTCTGGCGTGACTTCTCCTGGTTGGCTTCCTGCTTCAGGCGCTCGCCTTTCTGCTCCAGCCATTCCGTGTAATTGCCCTTCCAGGGGATGCCGCGGCCGCGATCGAGTTCGAGGATCCACTCGGCGGCGTTGTCGAGGAAGTAGCGGTCATGGGTGACCGCGACGACCGTGCCAGGGTAGTCGTGCAGGAAGGTTTCCAGCCAGTCGACCGACTCGGCATCCAGGTGGTTGGTCGGTTCGTCCAGCAGCAGCATGTCGGGCTTGGACAGCAGCAGGCGGCATAGCGCGACGCGGCGCTTCTCACCGCCGGACAGCGGGCCGACCAGGGCGTCCCAGGGCGGCAGGCGGAGTGCGTCGGCGGCGACTTCGAGCTGCCGCTCCAGCGCGTGGGCGTCGTTGGCGGCGAGAATGCCTTCCAGGGCTTCCTGCTCCTTGGCCAGCTTGTCGAAGTCCGCGCCTTCCTCGGCGTAGGCGGCGTAGACCTCTTCCAGCCGCTTCTGCGCGTCCAGGACCTCGGACACGCCTTCTTCCACGACCTCGCGCACCGTCTTGGCCGGGTCCAGGTCGGGTTCCTGCGCCAGGTAGCCGATCTTGGTGCCGGGGTTGGCCCGGGCCTCGCCCTGGAAGTCCTTGTCCACGCCCGCCATGATCCGCAGCACCGTGGACTTGCCCGAGCCGTTGATGCCGAGCAGGCCGATCTTCGCGCCGGGAAAGAAGGACAGGGAGATGTCCTTGATGATATGGCGCTTCGGGGGAACGATCTTGCTGACCCCGTTCATGGTGTAGATGTATTGCATGCGGCCTCCGGAAGGCGCGGCCGCCTGCCTTCCGACGGGGAAGGGGGCGTCGACGCGTGGGTACAAACCCCCATTATAGCCGTTGTCCCGGGAGAGCAGGCCTCCCGGGACCGGGGTCCCTGCGCCCTACAGGCGGGCGCTCAGGTAATCGCGGATGTTCTGGTCGTTGGCCTTGGTGTAGACCCGGCACGCTGCCTTGCCGATGATGTTGTCGGCCATGTTGGTGACGCAGAAGAAACGGTTCTCGGCGGCCTCGTGCGTGGCTCCGATCAGGTGGCCCACCTCGTGCGCGAAGATGTGCCGGTGCGCGCGGTTGCTGGCGATGGCGGCCCGATACGGCTCGATGGCGCCGCCGAGCACGCCGGAGGGCAGGTTCCGGGGCGGTTCGTTCACGAAAAGGACGAAGCGCGAAAGGTTGTCCACGTGGCCGCCCTGTTCCCTGACGTAACGGGCGCCTGCCGTGGCGATATCCGCAATGCGGCTTTCGGCTTGGCCAGCGTGGTAATCCATGTCGGTCAGGCCGGGAATGCGGTCGCGCAGCGACACCCTGATCGGCATGCCGGGGCGTACGTTGGCTTCCATGTCCTTGATCCACCACGCGGCGTACCAGTTGAGGAACTTGGCGTAGTCGCGCTCGCCGGACCGATCGTGCAGGAAGATCCAGACGTGCAGCGTCTTCTCCGACGGCGCGTCGCTGCCGCCGTACAGCTCGGTCAACTCGTCAGGCTGCTCGTTGCCGGGAAGGAGCAAAAGGTCGCTTCCTTCCAGCCATGGCCACGCGCCTGAGCCGGAGGAAAAGCGGTCCATACGCGGTGCCGCCGCCGGGGTGTCGTCGTCCACGACGACGTCGACGCGGTCGCCCACCCGGATGACGCTGGCCGGGCGGCCGTCGACCTCGGCCAGGTACAGGGTGCCCTGCGTTCCGTCGGGGAAGTCGAGGGCGGTGTTGAGCCGCTCCAGCACGCTGACCCGCTGCGGCATGGCGCCCGGGCGGGACAACAGGACGTCGCTGGGCAGGCCCCCGGCTATCTGGCGGTCGAATGCCTCGGCAATCCGGTCGGGCTGGGCGGGGACGGGGGGCGTCCATGCGGCCAGTCCGGAAGCGATGGCGATCGTGAGCATGAGTGTTTTCATGGGGGTATTCCTTTCCCTACGCGGCAGGATGCGACCGCAGAATTAGCCTACGCACAAGCCAGGGCGATCACCCTAGGAGCTTGCCTAGCGGGATGTAGGTATTTGACTTGATCGTATGTACGTCATCGCTGGCTCCTTGGACCTGCCGGCCAGGGCACCGGGTCCGGTTGATCTGGAAGGTCCCGCAACGCCGTCAGTCGGCGCCGTGTTGTGCGTCATCCGGGCGGGGAAGCGGTGGCAACGCAGGTATCGTCCCCGGCCCTTCCCGCCAACAAGGATGTCTCGATGGTTTCCATGTTCCGCCTGTGCAGGGCACTCGTGCCTGCCCTGGCCCTTTTCCTGCCCTCCGTCGTCCAGGCAACCCCCGAGCCGCCGAACGGCACCGCGAGCGTCGTCGAGCTGTTCGATCAGGCCGTGGACGCTGGCCTTCCCTTCCGCATCTGGATTCCCGACGTGACGATGACACCATCGCCGTTCGCCGGGGAACAGGGTGGCCCTTCACGACCGCGGCGTGCCGTGGGTCCCGGTGCGGGCATCTCCGTCGAGCGGCGCCTGCCCGTGGACCTCCGCCTGTCGCCGCAGGTCGCCGGGGCCATGTACGCCGGGCAACTGAACGGGGAGCGCGCCGTGTTCACACGGGGCGGCGACGGCCTGCACGTGTCCCTCCCGTCCGAGGACGGGGTAACCGTCGTATCTTTCCGGGTCGGGCATGACGAGGCGCGTCGCCACACCTACCCGGCAGGGGACGGCTACGCCGACGAGCCTGCCATCCCGTTCACGGGCGAGCTTTCGATCACGCCCCACCACGTCGAGGACCCGCTCGCCCATCGGCCGACGTTCCACGTGTTCGTCCACGACGATCTTCGCGAGCAGTCGATAGCCGACCTGCATGCGCGATTCGCCGCCTGGTGGCTGGCGGACCTGGTAACCGTGCTGCCCGGCGAGCCGAAGATCGACGTGCGCTATTACACCAGGGTGCCCTGGATCACGGACATGGACTATGAGCATCCGGATGTCCTCGACCGCTTCGCGATCGCCCTGCGACAGCTGAGCCTGCATATCGACTTGCCCTACGGCAAGTCGTACAAACACAAGTTCCTGCTGCTGACGGCCCGCCCCGCGGTGAGCAAGGCGTCCGGACTGGCGCTGGAGGGGCAAAGCGAAGCCGTCGCGACCGTCCAGGGCCGCGTGTCGGTGCTGGCCCACGAATTTGGCCATACGCTTGGGGCGACCCATGAGTCGGCGGCGTCCGGCCGCTTCCGTACCGGGCCATGGAGCCTCATGAACTGGTACCGGTGCGACTCGAACATGCACCCACTGGCGCCATCCACTTTCAGTTGCCTGCGCTATACGCCCGACAACGAACGGGCCATCCGCTCCTACATGCGCCACGGCCCGGTCGCCGAGCGGACGGACCTCTGGCTGGAGCGGCGCTGAGCCCGCGGGTGGGGCAGTGGCCGCAAACCCCGGCGGGCGCTACACTTTCGGTCTTCACTCCCCACCCGCGACCCGAGGTAGAGATGTTCCCCAAGGATGCAACGATCGCCGGCTATGACGACGAACTCGCCAGGGCCATCGCCGACGAGACCCGTCGCCAGGAAGATCACGTCGAGCTGATCGCCTCGGAGAACTACGCCAGCCCCCGTGTCATGGAGGCCCAGGGCTCGTCGCTGACCAACAAGTACGCCGAGGGTTACCCCGGCAAGCGCTACTACGGTGGCTGCGAATACGTGGACGTGGCCGAGAAGCTCGCCATCCAGCGCCTGAAGAAGCTGTTCGGCGCCGATTACGCCAACGTGCAGCCGCATTCCGGTTCGCAGGCCAACCAGGCCGTGTACTTTGCGCTGTTGCAGCCGGGCGACACCATCCTGGGCATGAGCCTCGCCCACGGCGGCCATCTCACCCACGGCGCCAAGGTCAACTTCTCCGGCAAGATCTACAACGCCGTGCAGTACGGCATCGATGCCGAGACCGGTCTGGTCGACTACGACGAGATCGAGCGCCTGGCGATCGAGCACAAGCCGAAGATGGTGGTGGCCGGATTCTCCGCCTATTCGCAGGTGATGGACTGGGCGCGCTTCCGCGCCATCGCCGACAAGGTCGGCGCCTACCTGTTCGTCGACATGGCGCACATCGCCGGCCTAGTCGCCACGGGCCACTACCCCAGCCCGATCGACCACGCCCATGTGGTCACGTCCACCACGCACAAGACCCTGCGCGGTCCGCGCGGCGGCATCATCGTCGCCAAGGGTCTGGGCGAGGACATCGAGAAGAAGCTGCAGTCCATCGTGTTCCCCGGCATCCAGGGCGGCCCGCTGATGCACGTCATCGCGGCCAAGGCCGTGGCCTTCAAGGAAGCCCTGGAACCCGAATTCAAGGACTACCAGGGCCAAGTGGTGAAGAACGCCAAGGCCATGGCGAAGACGCTGATCGAGCGCGGCTACAAGGTCGTTTCCGGCGGTACCGAGAACCACCTGATGCTGGTCGACCTGATCGGTCGCGAGGTTACCGGCAAGGACGCGGAAGCGGCCCTCGGCAAGGCGCACATCACCGTCAACAAGAACGCCGTGCCGAACGATCCCCGCTCGCCGTTCGTCACCTCCGGCCTGCGCGTGGGCACGCCCGCGATCACCACCCGCGGCTACAAGGAAGCGGATACGATCGAGCTCACCCAGTGGATCTGCGACGTGCTGGACGCGCCGGGCGACGACACCGTCATCGCGGCGGTGCGCGAGAAGGTCACGGCCCAGTGCGCCCGTTTCCCGGTATACGGCTGATCGATGCATTGTCCGTTCTGCCAGCATGAAGACACCCGCGTCATCGACTCACGGCTCACCGAAGACGGGAGCACGGTGCGTCGTCGACGCGAGTGCCCTCAGTGCAGCGAGCGGTTCAATACCTTCGAAACCGCCGAACTCAAGCTGCCGGCGATCGTCAAGTCCGGCGACCGTCGCGAGCCGTTCGACGAGCACAAGCTGCGCGTGAGCTTCGAGCGGGCCTTGCAGAAGCGCCCCGTGCCCAGCGATGCAGTGGATACCGCGATGCGCGCCGTCATCAACGACCTCCGCCGCCTCGGCGAGCGCGAGGTGCCGTCGCGCCAGGTGGGCGAACTGGTGATGCGCGAGCTGAAGGAGCTCGACCAGGTGGCCTACGTGCGCTTTGCGTCGGTCTATCGCCGCTTCGAGGACGTGCACGCTTTCCGCGAGGAGATCGAGAAACTCGAGCGCGACCTCCCCTCGATCGAAGGCCTGCAACTGCCGCTGCTGGACGCGGCCAGGCGCGGGCGCAAGGGCTGAGCATGTCGCGCCCGTTCTTTCCCGCCATGGATCACCTCCACATGGCGCACGCCTTGCGTCTGGCGGAGCGCGGCCTCGCCACCACCCAGCCCAACCCGCGCGTGGGCTGCGTCATCGCCCGCGGCGAGACCGTGCTGGGCACCGGCTGGCACGCGCGCGCGGGTGAGCCGCATGCGGAAGTCTTCGCGCTGCGTGAGGCCGGCACGGCGGCACGCGGCGCCACCGCCTATGTCACGCTGGAGCCCTGCGCGCACCACGGTCGCACGCCGCCCTGCGCCGACGCCTTGATCGCGGCGGGCGTGGCCCGCGTGGTCGTCGCGCACGAGGATCCGTTCGACCAGGTCGACGGGGCCGGTATCGAAAAGCTGCGCGCCGCCGGTATCGGCGTGCAGGTGGGCCTGATGCGCGACGTCGCGCATGAACTCAACATCGGTTTCTTCAGCCGCATCCAGCGCGGCCGCCCGTGGGTGCGCGTCAAATTGGCCATGAGCCTCGACGGCCGCACGGCGCTGGCCGACGGCACGTCCAAGTGGATCACCGGCGAGGCCGCCCGCGCCGATGTGCAGCGCTGGCGCGCGCGCTCCTCGGCCATCCTTTCCGCCAGCGGCACCGTGCTCGCCGACGATCCCCAGCTGACCGTTCGCTTGCCCGACGCCCCGGGTTGCGTGCCGCCGTTGCGTGCCATCGTCGATACCGCGTTGCGCACGCCGGCCGGTGCCCGCGTGCTCGACGGTACGGCGCCCACGCTGGTGTTCCACGCCGCGGAGGCGAACGTACCGGCTCATCTGGCCGGCGTGGCGCGGGCGGTCGTGCGCCGCGACGACCACGGCGGTCTCGACCTGCGTGCCGTGCTGCACGAGCTGGCCCGGCGCGACGTGAACGAGGTGCACGTGGAGGCCGGCCCGGTCCTGTGCGGTGCCTTGCTCGCAGCAGGGCTGGCCGACGAACTGCTGGTCTACGTCGCGCCGGTCCTGCTCGGCAGCAGCGGGCGCCCGATGCTCACCCTGCCGCCGCTCGACGACATGGCGTCGCGCTGGCGCCTGCACACGGTGGACCGCCGGCAGGTGGGCGACGACATGCGGTTGCAGCTGCGGCCGGCGTGAAAACCTATCCGCACGTCCGCTGGGGCATCGTCGGCTGCGGTGCCGTCACCGAGACCAAGAGCGGCCCTGCGTTTGCAAAGGTGAGCGACTCGTCGCTGGTCGCCGTGATGCGGCGTGACGGCGACAAGGCGCGCGATTATGCGGCTCGCCACGGCGTGCCGCGCTGGTACGACGACGCGGCGGCGCTGGTCGCCGATCCCGGCGTGGACGCCGTATACGTCGCCACACCGCCGTCCAGCCATCGCGAGTACGCCCTCATGGCCATCGCCGCGGGCAAGCCCGTGTACATCGAGAAACCGATGGCGATGGACCATGCGGAGTGCACGGCGATCGTGCAGGCCGCGCGGGCGGCCGGCGTGCCCGTCTTCGTGGCCTACTACCGGCGCGCGCTGCCGCGCTTCCTGCGTATCGCCGCGCTGTTGGCCGAGGGCGCGATCGGCACGCCGCGCCTGGTCAACGTGCTGTTGCACCATCCGCTCGAGGCACGCTACCGCGACCCGGCCAACCTGCCCTGGACGGTGCGTCCCGAGCTGTCCGGCGGCGGCATCTTCGTGGATGTCGGCTGCCATACGCTGGACATCCTCGATTTCCTGCTCGGCCCCATCGTCGAAGCACGTGGCATGACCGCACACCAGATGAACGCTTATCCGGCCGAAGACGCCGTGGCCATGGCCTTCCGTTTCGGCAGCGGCGTGCTGGGTACCGGCTTGTGGAACTTCGGCGCCGACCGCCGCGAGGATCGCGTGGAAATCGTCGGCGATCGTGGCCGGCTGGTCTTCGCCACCTTCGGTGACGGGCCGATCGAACTCGAGGCCGGCGAGCGACGCGAAAGCATCCAGGTGGCCAATCCGCCGCACATCCAGCAACCGCTGATCGCCACCATCGTGGCGACGCTGACCGGCAAGGGCGCCTGCCCCTCGACGGGCGACTCGGCGGCGCGCACCAGCCGGGTGATGGACCAAGTGCTCAAGGGCCACCCGCTGCCGCCCTGACCGTTGCAATCGGCCGTTCAGGCCACATGCTATTCTCAGCCGGCTGCTTTCCTCGGGGAGCGGCCTCCACAGCGTCTTCAGGGCGGGGTGCAATTCCCCACCGGCGGTAGGTTTCCGTGAGGAAACAAGCCCGCGAGCGCTCCCGGTCCTGCCGGGAGGTCAGCAGATCCGGTCCGATGCCGGAGCCGACGGTTACAGTCCGGATGAAAGAAGACGGCGTTCGCGCGTCCCTGGCGGGGCGGGCGGCGCCATGCGCCTTGGGGCGTTTTTCGCTCACCACCGCGGGAAACGTTTCATGAAAATCCAGTACCTCGTCGCCGCCTTCCTCCCGGGAGGTCGCTGACATGTTCACCGGCATCATCCAGGCCGTCGGCCGCATCGCGCGGCTGGAACCGCGCGGCGGCGACGTGCGCCTCGTCGTCGATACCGCTCCCCTCGACATGACCGACGTCGCCCTGGGCGACAGCATCGCCGTGTCCGGCGTCTGCCTCACCGTGGTGGCCTTCGACGCCGCCAGCTTCGCGGCCGATGTCTCCAACGAAACCCTGGCGCACACCACCCTCGGCAAGCACAAGGCCGGCGATCCGGTGAATCTGGAGAAAGCCCTGCGCCTGGCCGATCGTCTGGGCGGGCACATGGTCTCGGGGCATGTGGACGGCGTGGGCAAGGTGGTGTCCGTGGCACCGGACGGCCGCTCCTCGCGCTGGACCTTCGAGGTGCCAGGCGAGATAGCGCGCTACATCGCCCACAAGGGCTCCGTGTGCATCGACGGCACCAGCCTCACGGTGAACGAAGTCGGCGGCAACCGTTTCGGGGTGAACCTTATCCCCCATACGGTGGCACATACGGCTTTCGTCGCCCGGCGCCCCGGTGACGCCGTGAACATCGAGGTCGACGTCGTCGCGCGCTATGTCGAGCGGCTGCTCACCGGCGGCGATGCCCCGCGCCTCGACGAGGCTTTCCTGAAACAGCATGGCTTCGCCTGAGGAACCGCCCCGCATGTCCTTCAACACCATCCCCGAGATCCTCGAGGACCTCCGGCAGGGCCGCATGGTCGTCATCCTCGACGACGAAGACCGTGAAAACGAAGGCGATATCGTCATGGCCGCCGAGAAGGTGCGGCCGGAAGACGTCAACTTCATGGTCCGCGAGGCGCGCGGGCTGCTGTGCCTCACGCTGACCGAACGACACACCCGCCAGCTGGGATTGAAGCCCATGGTCAGCGACAACACGTCGCCGTACCACACCAACTTCACCGTTTCGATCGAGGCGGCCGAAGGCGTCACCACGGGCATCTCCGCGCAGGACCGTGCGCACACGATCCGCGTGGCCGCGGCGAAGGACGCGAAGCCCGCCGACATCATCATGCCCGGGCACATCTTCCCGCTGACCGCTCAGGCGGGCGGCGTGCTGATGCGCGCCGGGCACACCGAGGCCGGCTGCGACCTGGCCGCGCTGGCCGGGCTTGAGCCTTCGTCGGTGCTGATCGAGATCCTGCACGACGACGGTTCCATGGCCCGGCGACCGGAACTGGAAGTGTTCGCGGCGAAGCACGGCCTGAAGATCGGCAGCATCGCCGACCTGATCCGTTACCGCCTCGAAACCGAGAAGACGGTGGAGCGCGTGCACGAGGAGGACGTCGATACCGAGTTCGGTCCCTTCCGGCTGGTCGCCTTCCGCGACGCCATCCGTAGTGGCCTGCACTTCGCGCTGACCCGGGGCGATGTGGACGACGGCGAACCGGTGCTGACGCGGGTGCATGTGCGCAACACGCTGTCGGACGTGCTCCACCTTCGCCGTGACGACCTCGGCCAGACCGCGACCGATGCGCTGCGGCGCATCCACGAAGCAGATCGCGGCGTGCTGGTGGTGCTCTCGGGCGAGGACAGCGCCGATGCGCTGCTGGGTCGCCTCAAGCGCCACGCCGTGCCGGTGCCCACGCCCCGCGACGACCAGGAGTGGCGTCAGCTCGGGCTCGGTGCGCAGATCCTTGCCGACCTGGGCGCCCGGCGCCTGCGCGTGATGGGTACGCCGCGTCGCTTCGTCGGCATCGCCGGCTTCGGCCTGGAAGTGGTGGAACAGGTAGGCTGATCCTCCCGCGGGTTGCCTTCCACACCGCGACCCTCTATTGCTACCGCCCTGTGCCACGACCCCGCGAGACCATGCCCCCGACCTACGACATCCGCCTCATCGCCCCCTCCGGTTACCCGCAGTCCGCCGAAGCCATGCGCCGGGGCATCGCCCGGCTGGAAGCGGCCGGCCACCGCGTGACCGGCCAGGAAGTGCTCGCACGTCGCGATCTGCGCTTTGCCGGCAGCGATGCCGAGCGTGCGGCCGACCTCAACGCACTGGCCGATCCCTCGCGCGATCTTCCGGATATCGCCCTGGCGATCCGCGGCGGTTACGGCGCGCATCCGCTGTTGCCGCTGCTCGATTACGAGGGCCTGGGCCGCCGCCTGCGTGGCGCGCCCGTGGCCCTGTTGGGCCTGAGCGACTTCACCGCGTTGCAATGCGCGCTGTATGCGAAGAGCGGCCTGGTGACGCTCGGCGGGCCCATGCTGGGCGGCGATTTCGGCGCGGCCAGCCTCGATGCCCAGACCTGGGCGCATGTATGGGAGACGCTGGCGGCGGAAGAAGGGCAGGCGACGTGGGATGCGCCGGAAACCTCGGACATCCACGTCGAAGGCACCCTCTGGGGTGGCAACCTGGCCATGCTGGCGGGGTTGGCCGGCACGCCGTATTTCCCGGCGATCGACGGCGGCATTCTCTACGTGGAAGACCTGGCCGAGCCGCCCTATCGCGTGGAACGTATGCTCTACCAGCTGCTGCACGCCGGTGTGCTGCGACGCCAGGCGGCGCTGGTCGTGGGCGACTTCATCAACTACCGGGTGACGGAATACGACAACGGCTACGACGTGGACGTGGCGCTCGACCGCATCGCCGCCGCGAGCGGCGTGCCGGTCGTCCGCGGGCTACCCTTCGGTCATGGCCCGCGCAAGTTCACCCTGCCGTTCGGCGCACCGGGCCGGCTGCATGTCGCCGCCGGACAGGCCCGTCTCACGTTCACCGGCCATCCCCGGCCGAAAACCCCGTAAAATACCCGGCCGCCCGGCGGCCGTTTCGCCACAGGACATGCGTACATGAAGATCATCGAAGGCGATTTCGCCACCCCGAAGGGCCGTTTCGCCATCGTCGCGGGTCGTTTCAACAGCTTCGTCGTCGAGCCGCTGATCGAAGGCGCGCGCGATACGCTGGTCCGCCACGGTGTGAGCGACGATGCGATCGACCTCATCCGGGTGCCCGGCGCCTGGGAGATCGCACAGGCCGCCTACAAGGTCGCCGGCGCCGGCGGGTACGCCGCCGTGATCGGCCTGGGCGCGGTCATCCGTGGCTCCACGCCGCATTTCGACTACGTGGCCGGTGAGGCCGCCAAGGGCCTGGGCCAGGCCGCCTATACCTCGGGCGTGCCGGTGGCGTTCGGCGTGCTGACCACCGACAGCATCGAGCAGGCGATCGAGCGTGCCGGCACCAAGGCCGGCAACAAGGGCAGCGATGCCGCCATGGTGGCCATCGAGATGGCCAACCTCTATACGAAGCTGGCCCGATGAACAGGCCTCCGCACGGGATCGACCTAGCTGCCCGCTCCCGCGCGCGCCGTCGTGCGCTGCAGGCGCTGTACGCGTGGCAGGTGGGTGGCGCGAAGATGGGCAACGTCATCGAGCAGTTCCGCCACGAGCAGGACATGGTGGTGGCCGACCTCGAATACTTCGAGGACATCCTGCGCGGTGTCGAGCAGCACGTGAAGGAACTCGACGACGGCATCAAGCCCTTCGTCGATCGCGAAGTCGCGCAGATCGATCCCATCGAACTGTCCGCCCTGCGCATGGGTGCCTACGAGCTTAAATACCGTCCGGACGTTCCCTACCGCGTCGTCATCAACGAGGCGGTGGAAGCCACCAAGCGATTCGGCGCCGACCATGGCCACAGCTATGTGAACGGTGTCCTCGACAAACTCGCGACGCACTGGCGTACGGCCGAGAAGCGATCCTGAGCCCACCGCGAATCCCCGCGGGACAAGGAACCTGCATGGAATTCGACCTGATCGACCGCATCCGCCGTCACACCAGCGTCCATCGCGACGATGTGCTGACGGGGATCGGCGACGATGCGGCCGTAGTGGCTGTGCCCGCCGGGCGTGAACTGGCGATCGCGGTGGACACGCTGGTGGAGGGTATCCATTTTCCGCCGGGCACCGATCCGGCGGACATCGGCTGGAAAGCGTTGGCAGTGAATCTTTCCGATCTGGCCGCCATGGGGGCCACGCCCGCGTGGGCGCTGCTGGCGCTGACCACGCCCGATGGCGACGAAGCCTTCTTCGACGGCCTGGCCCGCGGTTTCGCCGAACTGGCCACGCCGTATCGCCTCGCGTTGATCGGCGGCGACACCACGCGTGGGCCGCTGACGGTCACCGTCGCGGTCCACGGCTTTATCGCGCCGGGCGAGGCCTTGCTGCGCTCCGGCGCGCGCGCCGGCGACGTCGTGATGGTCACCGGCACGCTCGGTGACGCGGCCGCCGGTTTGCGTTGCCTCGAGGAAAACGACATCACGCCCTACGCCGGCATGATCGAGCGTCTTAACCGGCCGGTGCCGCGGGTGTCAGCCGGGCAGGCGTTGCGCGGGGTGGCCACCGCCTGCATCGATATCTCCGACGGACTGGTGGCCGACCTCGGCCACATCTGCACGGCCAGCGGCGTGGGCGCGTCCATCGACGCCGCCTTGCTGCCGCGCTCGTCCGCGCTGCTGACGCATTTCGCCGAGGCCGATGCGCAGGATTTCGCGCTGGGTGGCGGCGACGACTACGAGCTGTGCTTCACCGTACCCGCCGACAAGGCGGCCGAGGTGGGCGCCGTGCTCTCACGGCTCGGCTGCGGCGCCACGCGCATCGGGCGCATCGTCGAAGGGGCGGGCGTGCGCGTGGTGGATGCCGCGGGCGAAACCCTTGCGCCGGCGCGCAGCGGCTGGAACCACTTCGCGGCATGAGCACCAAGTACGTCCTCGATCCGGCCGACCGCCGCCGCCTGCTGGCCTCGCCGGCGGGCTGGCTTGCCTGCGGGTTCGGCTCGGGCCTGACGCCGAAGGCGCAGGGTACGTTCGGCTCGGCGGCGGCGATCCTGCCGTGGCTGCTGCTGCGCGACCTGCCGCCGCTCGCCTGGCTGGCCATCCTGGTGGTGAGCTTCGCCGTCGGTGTGTGGGCGTGCGAAATCGCCGGGCGCATCCTCGGCGTGGCCGACCATCGCAGCCTGGTCTGGGACGAGTTCGTCGGCCAGTGGATCGCCTTGCTGCCCGCACTGCTTGCCCCGTGGTGGGTGGTGCTGGCCGGGTTCGCCCTGTTCCGCCTGTTCGACGTGTGGAAGCCCTGGCCGATCGCGTGGTTCGATCGTCGGGTGAAGGGTGGCCTGGGCGTCATGCTGGACGATGTCATCGCCGGCATCGTCGCTGCGGCCGTGCTGTCGCTGGTCCTGTTCTTCGTTCGCTAGGAATACCCCGATGGAATACCGCCGTCTCGGTTCGACCGGCCTCAAGGTGTCCGCGCTGTCTTACGGCGCGTGGGTGACGTTCGGCCGGCAGGTCGGGCGCACGCAGGCTCGCGAGCTGATCGCGCTGGCTTACGACCGTGGCGTGAACTTCTTCGACAATGCCGAAACCTACAACGCGGGTGACGCCGAGCGCCTCATGGGCGACGTGATCGCCGACCTGCGCTTGCCGCGCGATGCGTATACGGTGTCCAGCAAGGTCTACTTCGGGGCGGTGACCGACCCGAAACCCACCCAGCGCGGCCTGTCGCGCAAGCACGTGTTCGATGCGTGCCACCAGGCGCTGCAGCGCCTGCGCGTGGATTACCTCGATCTGTACTTCTGCCACCGTGCCGACCCCGATACGCCGATCCTCGAAACCGTGCTCGCCATGGACGCCCTGGTCCGGCAGGGCAAGGTCATGTACTGGGGCACCAGCGAATGGACGGCCGTGCAGATCGAAGAGGCGCATCGCGTGGCCCGCGAGCACCACCTCATCGCGCCGTCGATGGAGCAGCCGCAGTACAACCTGCTGCATCGCGAACGGTTCGAGCGGGAATACGCGCCGCTGTACGAGCGCTATGGCATGGGCACCACGATATGGTCGCCGCTCGCGTCGGGCCTGCTGACGGGCAAGTACAACGACGGCGTGCCGGACGATTCGCGCCTGGGCCAGCCGGGCAATGCCTGGTTGCGTGACGAAAAGCTCGAAAACGACGGGACTTGGCTGCACACCGTGCGTGCCCTGGCGCCGATCGCCGCCGACCTCGGTCTGCCGCTGGCCACGATGTCGCTGGCCTGGTGCCTGAAAAACCCGCACGTCTCCACCGTGATCCTCGGCGCCAGCCGCACGTCGCAGCTGGAAGCCAACCTCGATGCGCTGGATGCGGTGTCCCTGCTGGACGACGGCGTGATGCGCCGGATCGAAGGCGTGTTGGGTCAGAGGTCGCCGTAGAGCGCCTGTAGCGCGGCGATGGCGGCCAGGCCCGCCGTCTCCGTGCGCAGGATGCGCGGGCCCAGCCTCAGGCCGGTGAACCCGTGCGCGGCCAGTGCCGCGCGGTCGCGCTCGCCGAAACCGCCCTCCGGCCCGATGGCGAGCAGGGCGGGGCCGGCAAGGGCCAGTTCCCCGGGGCGCCGCGTGCCCTCGGGTAGCAGGGCGAGCCGCATGGCGCTGTTGTCGCCCAGGGCGGCCAGCCAGGTCGCCATCGGCACGGCTGCGTCCACCTGCGGCACCCGCGCGCGGCCGGATTGCTCACAGGCGCTGGCGGCCACGGCGCGCCAGTGCAACAGGCGCTTCTCGCCGCGCGCGGCATCCAGCTTCACCTCGGAGCGCTCGGTGAGGATCGGCACGATGCGGGCGACGCCGAGTTCGGTCGCCTTCTGCACGATCAGGTCCATCTTCTCGCCGCGCGCCACGCCCTGCACCAGCGTCAGCGCCAGCGGCGATTCGTTGTGCACGGGGCGACCCGCACCCACGTGTGCCACCACCTCGCGCTTGCCGACGCTAGCCAGCGTGGCGTCGAATTCCATGCCGTCGTTGCCGGAAAACAACACCACCGGCGCACCGGCTTCCAGGCGCAACACGCGGGCCACATGTTCACCTGCCTGGGCGGGCAGGATCAGGTCTTGCCCGCTGGCCAGCGGCATGTCGACATGGATGCGAATGCTGCGCATGGTGGCGTCCCTCGGTGGCAAACCGCCATTGTAGCGACGGCGCGCCGTCGCTAGCGGGTGGCGGCGTCGATGCCGGCGATGGCGGTATCCACCATGAAGTCGATCTCGTCTTCCGTGATGGCGTAGGGCGGCATGAAGTAGACGATGTCGCCCAGCGGACGCAGCAGCGCGCCGTGGGCCAGGCCGTGGCGGTACACGCGCAGGCCGCGTCGGTCACCGGCCGGAAACGGCGTGCGCTTCGCCTTGTCCGCGACCATTTCCACGGCGGCGATCATTCCGGTCTGGCGGACCTGCGCCACGTGCGGATGGTCCACCAGCGGGGCGATCCGGTGCGCCATGCGTGCGGCCAGCACGCGGTTGCGCTCGAGCACGGGATCGTCGCGGAAGATGCCCAGCGTGGCGGTGGCGGCCCGGCAGGCCAGCGGGTTGCCGGTGTAGCTGTGCGAGTGCAGGAAGGCCTTGCCCGCCGCGTATTCCGCGTAGAACGCCTGGTACACGTCCTGCGTGGTGAGCACCGCCGACAGCGGCAGGAAACCGCCGGTGAGCCCCTTGGACAGGCACATGAAGTCGGGCGAGACACCGGCCTGCTCGCAGGCGAACAAGGTGCCCGTGCGGCCGAAGCCCACGGCGATCTCGTCGGCGATGAAGTGCACGGCGAACTCGTCGCACAACGCGCGCAGCCCGGTGAGGTACGACGCGTCGTACATGCGCATGCCGCCGGCGCACTGCACCAGCGGCTCGACGATCACCGCGCAGGTTTCGTGCGCGTGGCGTTCGAGGATGTCGCGCATCTGCGCGAGGCGGCGGGTGGCGATCTCGCGTGGCGTTTCGCCCGGCTCGCCTTCGTAGGTGTCGGCGGAAGGGGCAAGCTCGGGCGTCAGCAGCAGCGGCGCGTAGGTTTTCCGGTACAGCGCCACGTCGCTGACCGAAAGCGCGCCCAGCGTCTCGCCGTGGTAACTGCCGGTGAGGGCGATGAACCGGGTTTTCTCGCCATGGCCGCGGTTGAGCCAGTAGTGGAAGCTCATCTTCAGCGCCACTTCAATGGCCGCGGAACCGTTGTCGGCCAGGAACACGCGATCCAGGCCCGGCGGCGTGATGCGCACCAGTTCCTCGGCCAGTTCCACGGCGGGGGCGTGGGTGAAACCGGCGAAGATCACATGTTCCAGCTTGTCGAGCTGGTCCTTCACCGCGCTGGCGATGCGGGGTTCGGCATGGCCGAACAGGTTGGTCCACCAGGAACTGACGGCATCGAGGTAACGCCGGCCGTCGGTGCCGACCAGCCATGCCCCTTCGCCGCGCGCGACGGGTACCATGGGCAGGGTTTCGTGGTCGTGCATCTGGGTGCACGGGTGCCAGAGGACGGAAAGGTCGCGCGCGACGAGCGTGTCGGCCGCCTGGGAAGCGAAAAGGGTCTCGGTCATCGGCCCATCATCGCCTCCGGGCCGCCGTGCCTCAAGTAAGGAGTGTCGAGGTGATGGTTTGAAATGGCTTCGTCGGATCGCCCTGGGCGTCGTCCTGCTGCTGCTTGCCGGCGGCCTGTTCTACTGGTTCCTGCCTGCCGGCGTGGCCGTGCCGCTGTTCGCCTCGCGCGCCAAGGGCGTGGTGCTGGACGATCTGTCCGGCACACTGTGGGACGGCCGTGCGGGCCGCGTCACCGCACGTGACGGCCGCGAACTGGGCCAGGCCAGCTGGCACCTGGGTCGTGACGCCATCCTCGGCCGCATCCACCTCCAGTTGCACATGGACGGTCGCGCCGGTCGCTTCGACGGGCATCTGGAGCGTACCGAGCCCGACACCGTGCACTGGACGGGCGTCGACTTCCGGCTGGATGCCGCGGCGCTCGCCGGCCCGGCCTCCCCGCAGGACCTGGCACCGCTGGGCGTGGTCGAAGGCCACATCCCACGGGCCGATCTCCAGGGCAACTGGCCGCTGGCGCTGGAGGCGGTCGTCCGTTGGCACGCCGCGGCCGTGCGCACGCCGGAAGGCGTCGTGGTGCTGGGCGACCTGGCCCTGAAAGCGGCCAGCACCGGTGGCGTGCTGCGTGCCACGCTGGCCGACGACGGCCACGGGCCGCTGGCCGCGAACGCGGCCCTTGCCGCCTCGCCGCTGGGCTGGCGCCTCGACGGTCGCCTGGCGCCGCGCGCTCCCGAAACCGCGCTGTCGCATCTCATTGCCCGTTTCGGCCCGCTGGGTCGCGACGGTGCCGTCAACCTCCAACGCAAGGCCGGGCTCGCCCCCGCGAACACGCCATGACCGATACCCTCGACACCGCGCTTGCCGCTGCCCGGGAAGCCGCGCAGGCCGCGGCGGAGATCATCCTGCATTACTGGCGCTCGGGCGTGGAGGTGATCGTCAAGGGCGACGACACCCCGGTGACCGCCGCCGATCGCGAAGCCGAGATGGCGATCCGAGGCATCCTGGCCGCGGCCCTGCCGGAGGCGGGCATCTACGGCGAGGAATACGGTGCGGACGACACCTCGCGCGAGTACCTCTGGCTGGTGGACCCGCTGGACGGCACCAAGAGTTTCGTCCGCCGCACGCCGTTCTTTTCCACGCAGATCGCGCTGATGCATCGCGGCGAACTGGTGCTGGGCGTGTCCTCGGCCCCCGTGTACGGCGAACGCATGTGGGCGGTGCGTGGCCGTGGCGCCTTCCTCGATGGCGAGCCGGTCCGCGTGGCGCCTACCGCCCGACTGGCGGAGGCGTCAATTTCCACGGGCAACGTGAAGACGCTCACGGCCGACCGCCGCTGGGATGCCCTGGGCGGCCTGATCCGCGACAGCAACCGCATTCGCGGCTACGGCGATTTCTGCCACTACCACCTCCTGGCGCGCGGCTCGCTCGACCTGGTCATCGAGTCCGACGTGAATATCCTCGACATTGCCGCGCTGGCGGTGATCGTCACCGAGGCCGGAGGCGTCTTCACCGACCTGTCCGGTGCCGCGCCGGGTCTCGACACGCGCAGCGTGCTGGCCGGCACCCCTGCGATCCATGCCGAGGCGCTGGTCCGGCTCACCGACGGTACAATCGACCGATGAACAAACGCCCGACGATCCTTGCGACGCGCGATGCGTCCACCACGCACTTCCGTCACGCGGAGGAAGTGGACCTGGAGTTCTCCAACGGCGAGCGCCGCACCTTCCAGCGCCTGAAAAGCAGCGGCCACGGGGCCGTGCTGATCGTGCCCATGCAGGACGCGGACACCGTGCTGCTGGTGCGCGAATACAGCGTGGGCGTGGACCATTACGAACTGGGTGCGCCCAAGGGTCGCATGGATCCCGGCGAAACCGTGGAGGAGGGCGCCAACCGTGAACTGAAGGAAGAAGTGGGCTTCGGTGCGCGCAAGCTCACCTTCCTCGGCACGCTGTCGCTCTCACCTGCCTACATGACCCACCGCATCCACGTGGTGCTGGCCGAAGACCTCTACCCGGAACGCCTGCCCGGCGACGAGCCGGAAGAACTGGAAGTCATGCCCTGGCGCATGGACAACCTGCACGAGCTGATCGCCCGTGAGGATGTCACTGACGGTCGTTCCATTGCCGCGTTGTTCATGGCCCGCGAGTACCTCGCCGGCCGCTACAAACCGGCATGACGATGGCCCACGCGGATTGGCTCGACCCGGTCTGTGCGATCGCGCGCGAGGCGGCCGATGCCATCCTGGCCATCTATGCGCACGACTTCGAAGTGGTGCGCAAGGACGACGATTCCCCGGTGACCGCGGCGGATCTCGCCGCGCAACGTGTCATCGCCGAAGGGCTGCACACGCTCGCCCCCGGCGTTCCGGTCATTTCCGAGGAAGCCCTGGCAGCGCCGTGGTCCGAGCGCCGCACCTGGCGCCGCTACTGGCTGGTGGACCCGCTCGATGGCACGCGTGAGTTCGTCAAACGCAACGGCGAGTTTACCGTCAACATCGCGCTGGTCGAGGACCACCGACCGGTGCTGGGCGTGGTGCTGGTGCCGGTTTCGGGCGATCTGTATGCCGCGGTGTCCGGGGGCGGTGCGTGGCGCCAGCGCACGGCGGATGCACCACGCGAGGTGCTGGCCACGCGGCCGGCCAATGGGCTGCTGATGGTCACCGGCAGTCGCTCCTACGGCGTCGGCCGCACCATGACGCTGCTGGATCGCCTGGGTCCGCACGAGACCTTCGCCCTGGGTTCGTCGCTGAAGTTCTGCGTGATCGCCCGTGGCGAGGCGGATCTCTACCTGCGCCTGGGCGCCACCTCGGAATGGGACACGGCGGCGGCGCAATGCGTGCTCGAGGAAGCCGGCGGCGCGGTGCTCGACCTGGCCGGGCGCCCGTTCCGCTACAACACGCGCGATTCACTGATCAATCCCGAGTTCATCGCCTGCGGCGACACCACGGTGGACTGGGCGGCGCGCCTGATCGATCCGGACGACGCGACATGAGCCGCCCTGTGGACGACCTCATCGCCATCATGGCGCGCCTGCGCGATCCGGTCACGGGCTGCCCGTGGGACGTGAAGCAGGACTTCGCCTCCATCGCGCCCTACACCATCGAGGAAGCGTACGAGGTGGCCGACGCGATCGACCGCCACGACATGCACGACCTGCGCGACGAACTGGGCGACCTGCTGTTGCAGGTGGTCTTCCATGCGCGCATGGCGGAGGAAGCCGGGCACTTCGCCTTTGGCGACGTGGTGCAGTCCATCTGCGAGAAGATGGTCCGCCGCCATCCGCACGTGTTCGACGAGGTGACGCACGAAAGCGACGCCGCGCGCTCGCGCGACTGGGACCGGTTGAAGGCGGAAGAGCGCCGCTTGAAAGGCGGCGACGATACCAGCGCGCTCGCCGGCATCTCGCATGGCCTGCCCGAATGGCAGCGTGCGGTGAAACTGCAGAAGCGTGCCGCCAACGTCGGCTTCGACTGGCCCGATCATCGGCCGGTACTGGACAAGATCGTCGAGGAAATCGACGAGGTGCGCCACGAGTTCGACAACGGTGCGGACGAGGAACGCCTCACCGATGAAATCGGCGACGTGCTGTTCGTCGCGGCCAACCTGGCGCGGCATGCGAAGGTGGACGTATCGCGTGCATTGCGCGGTGCGAACGCGAAATTCGAACGCCGCTTCCGCGGCATGGAAGCCATCGCCGCCGGTGAAGGACGCACGCTGGCGTCGTACACGCTGGAAGAACAGGAAGCGCTCTGGGCACGCGTAAAAGCCATGTAGGAGCGCACGATGTGCGCGATCCCCCAGCCCTCTTCATGCGAATGAGGCGAGATGTCGGCACAGGCGGGGGCTTGATGGGTGGTGCGAATGGATGAACGGTGCGGCATCGTCGCCTTGTTGGCTTTTCGCGCACATCGTGCGCTCCTACCCTGCGCATGGATGGACGGCGCGTATGGATGAACGGCGCGGCATCGTCGCTTTGTTGGCTTTTCGCGCACATCGTGCGCTCCTACAACAAAGCGTGCGCTCCTACGGCGCGGCGGTCGTAGGAGCGCACGATGTGCGCGATGCCTCCGGGTTATTTCGCGTCAGGCGTCTTCGCGGCCATGCGCTGCTGCATGTGCTGCCTGAAGGCCTCCATCTCCTGGTGACGCTTCTGGTCCTGGGCGAGGTTTTCGTCCAGGCTCTTGCGCAACGTGGCGATGGCCGCATCGACGTTCTGCGGTTGCATCTGAGCGCGGGCCAGGTGACGGTAGGCGTAGTCGCGGACCATCGGGTTCTGCGACTTGGCCAGCACCTCGTTGTAGAGCGCCGGCAGCTCCTTCTGGCGGCCGGTGCTCACGTAGAGGCGCTCGAGCGAGCGGAGGTCGCCGATGACGCCGGCGTTTTCCATGCCGCCGTGGCCGTGACGGCCCCAGCCGCCGCGATCGCCGCGGCCATGGTCGTCGCCCTTGTTCCACTTCGGGCCGCCTTGCGGGCCCTGCGCGGCATTCGCGGGCGGCGCCATGCGCGCGGCCGGGGCGGGCGGAGCCTGGGGAGCGGCATCCTGCGCATACGCGAAGGCGGCCGAGCCGGCAAGGAGGAGGGAAGCGGCACTGGCGAGAAGGGTCTTGCGTTGCATAGGGTATCTCCCGGTTGGACTTGCACGATGAAAAACGTGCCGCCCGGCAACTCGTTGACCAAGCCGTTGCCGGCCGCTCAGGTTCGCGTGAAGGCCCTTGCAACCTTTTTCGCGCGGGCGGCATCCATTCCTGGTTGCCACCCATCAATGAAGGGGATTCCCCATGCGCTACCTGGTTCTCGCCTCGCTCCTGCTGCTGCCCGCTGTCGCCCTGGCGGACAACGTGCCCTCCTGCGCCTTCCATGCGGACCGCAATCTCGATCTCGACCTCTCGGGGGTGCGCGCCGTGCGCTTCGTGGTCAACTCCTATGATCTGTCCGTCCAGGGTGGATCGGCCGCAGGCAAGGGTACCCTCCGCGGCAAGGCCTGCGGCTCCGACCAGAAGATCGTCGACAACCTGATCGTCACCCAGGAGAAACGCGGCGACACCCTGGTCGTGGAACTGACCGAGAAGGACAAATCGTGGTCGGGCGGCTGGGGCAACCATTACAGCTACCTCAAGGTGGGAGCCACGATTCCCGCCAGCCTGCCGGTGACCGTCGAAGCCGGCTCCGGTGACGTCAAGCTGCGCAGCATCGCCTCGCTGGACGTCGGCGCCGGGTCAGGCGATATCGAGGCATCGGACGTCAAGGGTGCCGTGCATGCACGCATCGGATCGGGCGACGTGAAGGTCGACGGTGCCGGGTCGATGAGCGTGGATTCGGTCGGTTCGGGTGATCTGACGGCCCGCCAAGTCCATGGCGACGTAAGGATCGGCACGGTCGGCTCAGGCGACGCCAAGCTCACCGATGTGGATGGCAGTGTCGACGTGGGTACGATCGGCTCGGGCGATCTCGGCGTCGATGGCGTGAAGGGCAACCTGACCGTGCGCAAGAAAGGCAGCGGCAACATCGAGCAGCATGGCGTCGCCGGCAAGGTGAACATACCCGCCAGCCACGACGACTGATCTCGGCGCGTCCCGTCGCGTGGGGGCACGCGGTGTCGGTCTGTACATCCGGGCGACACCGCGTGACGTTATGATCCCGCCCTCTCTGGCGGAATCCATTCCATGACGTGGCTACCCGACTCGTTGCGCAACCTGCGCCGCGACGTGCTTTTCCTTGTCCTCCTGGCGGCCGCCGTGGCATTCGCGGTAGCCCAGCCGTCGCGGATCGCGAGCTGGCCCGGCCTGGTGGACTGGCCGACCATCGCCACCCTCACGGGCCTGCTGATCCTGACCAAGGCGGTGGAACACAGCGGCGCGCTGAACGTCGCCGGCCGCTGGCTGATCGACCGTACCGCCACCCGGCGGATCGCCGCACTGGGCCTGGTCGCGCTGACCGCGCTGCTGTCGATGCTGCTGACCAACGACGTGTCGTTGTTCGTCATGGTGCCGCTCACCCTGAGCATGTGTCGCATCGCCCGCATGCCGGCGACGCGCCTGGTGATTTTCGAGGCACTGGCCGTCAACGCCGGCTCGATGCTCACCCCGATAGGCAATCCGCAAAACCTTTTCCTGTGGCAGCAATGGGGCAATGGCTTCGGCGGGTTCGTGCTGGCCATGCTTCCCCTGGTGGTCATCGTGCTCGTGCTGTTGCTGGCAGTCACCGCGATGGCGTTTCCCGCCGAGCCGCTGGAAGTGCACGACGGCACCGAGCACGCGGTGGAGCGGGGCCTGCTGGTCACCGCAGCGGTCCTCTACCTGCCGTTCCTGGTGCTGGCGGACCTGCACCACGAGCTATGGGCGCTCCTGGGCGTGCTGGCCGTTTTCCTGGTGTTCCGCCGCCGCGTGGTGGCCGCGATCGACTGGGGGCTGCTGCTGACCTTCGTGCTGATGTTCATCGACCTGCGCATGCTGGCCGGCCTGGAGACCATTCGTTCGTTCATCGGCGGCCTCGGCCTGGATATTCCGTCGCACCTGTACGTCACGGGTGCGCTGGCCTCGCAGCTGGTCAGCAACGTACCCGCAGCCATCCTGCTGGCGGAGTATTCACACGACTGGCGCACCATCGCGTTCGGCGTGAACGTGGGCGGCTTCGGTTTCGTGCTGGGCTCGCTGGCCAACCTGATCGCCCTGCGCCTGCTGGGCGAGCGTAAGGCCTGGGCCACGTTCCATCTGTGGTCCACGCCTTTCTTCATCGTCGTCGGCCTGATCGGCTGGGCGCTGTTGTAGGAGCGCGCGATGCGCGCGAACCCTCAGGAGGGCTATGGCGAATGAAGCCGGACACCAAACCGGGCGGGCGTTTTTAGACGCCCGACAAAGCCGGTTTTATCGGGCGTAACGCCGGCTTGTGCGTCGCGTCAGGCATCGTTCGCCATAGGAATGGTGAGGGTTCGCGGACATCGTCCGCTCCTACACGCATACACATGCCGGACGTGGTTAGACCGGGCGGTTGCCCTGCGCACCCGTGTTGCTGTTGCCTTTATCGTGTGCCTTGATGAAATCGCGCACGTCGGGGTACACCACTTCGCGCCAGCGGCGGCCGCTGAAGATGCCGTAGTGTCCGGCGCCCTCGATGGTGATGTGCTTCTTACGCTTCTTCGCAATGCCTTTGCATAGTCCGTGCGCGGCTTCCGTCTGGCCGGCTCCGGAAATGTCGTCCAGTTCGCCCTCGATGGTGAGCAGGGCGGTGTCCTTGATCTTCGCCGGCTGGACCAGCTCGCCGTGGATCTCCCACGTGCCCTTGGGCAGGCGGTGCTCCTGGAAGACGGTCTCGATGGTGTCGAGGTAATACTCCGCCGGCATGTCGAGCACCGCGTTGTATTCGTCGTAGAACTTGCGGTGCTGCTCGGCGTCGTCGAGGTCGCCCTTGCGCAGGTTTTCGTAGAAATCCCAGTGCGACATGACGTGCCGGCTCGGGTTCATGGCGAGGAAGCCGGCATGCTGCAGGAAGCCTGGATACACCTCGCGGCCCGCGCCAGGGTACTGGTAGGGCACCTTGTGGATCAGCTGGTTGCGAAACCAAGACAGCGGCCGCGTGGTGGCCAGGTTGTCGACGCTGGTCGGGCTCTTGCGGGTGTCGATCGGTCCGCCCATCAGCGTGAGCGTGGCCGGGGTGGCCTCGCCGCGTGCGGCCATCAGCGAGACCGCGGCCAGCACCGGCACGGTGGGCTGGCAGACCGACACCACGTGCGCACGGTGCACGCCGACGTGACGGATGAATTCCTCGATGTAGGCCACGTAGTCCGCCAGTGAGAACGAGCCGGCGTCGAGGGGAATCATGCGGGCGTCCACCCAGTCGGTGATGTACACCTTGTGGTCGCGCAGCAGGGTGCGCACCGTATCGCGCAGCAGCGTGGAATGGTGGCCCGACAGCGGGGCGACCACGAGCACGGCGGGGTCGTTCTTCATCGTGTCGACCGTGGCCTGGTCGTCCGAGAAGCGCTTGAAACGCTTGAGCGTGCAGAACGGCTTGGCCAGCGCTATCTGTTCCACGATGGCCACGTCATGCCCGTGGGCGTGCACGCTGTGGATGTCGAACTCGGGCTTTTCGTAGGCCTTGCCCAGCCGGAACATCAGCTCGTAACCCGCGGCGGCGCGGTCGGCGCCAGGCATGCGGGCAAACGGGCTGGCGGCATCGCCGAACATCTTCGCGCTCGCCTCGGCCCAGTAGGTCAGCGGGCTGAGCATCGAGCGTTGCCATTCGTGCATGAGATAGAGCATGCCGATTCCGGAAGGGGCGGGGAGGGTGGCGCATCATAACCAGTTGCGCCGCGCCATATGTAAAGCCCCTGTTTTTGCTCGATTTAAGTGTCGGCCTTGCGGCAGACCAGCAGCACTTCGTCGACGCCGGGGCCTGGCTCGAAGCCGGGCGTGAAGGCCAGCGCCTTCTGGAACCGGATGCCCAGGGGCATGAAAACGCGGTTGTACCACCACATGGCGCGCGCGCGTTGGTGGGTCAGATACCACTGACCCAGGTCGAGCAGCTTCGACGACTTCGGCTGCATGCCGTAGACGGCGCTGCGCTCGATCGTGAAGCCGTGGCGGGCCAGCAGGTCACGGATGGCATCGGGCTCGTAACGGCGGTAATGCCCGACGAAGTCGTCGAACGCCGTCCAGGCGTCGGGATGCAGCGGTACGGAGATCAGCAGTCGGGCGCCGGGTTCGGCCACGCGCGCCAGCTCGCCCAGCGCCCCCTCGTCATCCACCACGTGTTCCAGGATGTCGAAGGCACAGACGAAGTCGAAGCTGGCGTCACGGAAGGGCAGGGCGCCAATCATGGCGTTGGCCACCCGTGCGCCGTGCCGGCCCAGCTCGGCCAGGGCCGGGCGGCTGAGGTCGACGAACTGGGTGCCTTCCAGGGGCAGCCGTGGGCGCAGGCCCGGGGCGACCTCCAGCCGGCGGGTGGTCTGCGCCGTCAACTCGGCCACCAGCGGCCACGTATTGAAGCGGTCGGGCGAGAACAGCTTGGCCTCGGACCACAGCGCGTCGTAGAAGCGCTTGTTGCTGCCGATCAGGTCGGCGTCGGTCCGCGTGGCCGTCGAGCCCGAGGTGAATGATGCGATGGTCATGCGTTACCTCGGGCGGGACGGGGGTATCAGCGCAGGCGGGACAGCTCGCGCAGCAGCGGCAGGCGTCTGATGCGTACCGCGGTGGCGCGGAACACGGCGTTGGCGAGAGCGGGTGCCGCCGAGGGTACACCGATCACGCTGGCCCCGGTGGGCTCGGCCGTGGACGGCACGATCACGGTTTCCACCTCATAGGGGAGGGGTTGCGTGGCCGCCAAGGGGTAGTCGCGGAAGCCCGTCTGCTGCACCCGGCCGTCCTTCACCGTGATGGCCAGGTTGAGCGCGGTGGACAGGGCGTCCATGGTGGCGCCCTGCAGCTGGGCCTCGAGGCCGAGCGGATTGACCACGCGACCGACATCGGCCACGCAGACGGCACGGTGGATGTCTATGCCTTCGCCCGACGGTGCCACTTCGATGGCATGGGCCACGTAGGCGCCGAAAACATACGAGCAGGCGATGCCCAGGCCGTTCTCGCTGCGCAGCCAGCGGCTCCAGTCGATTTTCTCGGCGGCCAGTTTCAGTACGTTGGCCAGGCGGGCGGTGTCGATCGGGCCGCCGCGACCGCTGTAGGGCAACTGGCGCCCGTCGCCCAGCATGCCGAGGCGGAAGTCGAGCGGGTTCACCTTCAGCAGGTTGGCGATCTCGTCGATGAAGCTTTCCGACGCGAAGGTGGGGGTGACGTTGGGCGAACCGCGCCACTCGCCGCGCGACAGCTGCGACAGCAGCGGGTACCAGTCGCTGCGGAAGTTCGGCACCAGACCGGCTGGCAGCGCGTCGGCTACCAGCTCGGACTGCCACAGGCGGTTGTCGGGCGTGTTGCGGCCCGCCAGCGCCGATGGGCTGGCCATGCGCTGGTGCCAGCCCACGATAGCCTTCTTGCGATCGATGAAGGCGTTGAGGCGGTGCACGGCCAGCGGACGGTAATAGTCGTGCGCCAGGTCGTCGTCGCGAGTCCACAGCAGCCGGACCGGACGGTTGCGGATCGCGTCGTCCTTCTTCGCCAGGGCCACCGCCACGGCCTCGGCGATGTAATCCTGGTCGAGACGCCGGCCGAACGCGCCACCGCCGCGTGGGACCTGGATGTCGATCTGGTCCGGCCGGAAGCCGGTCATCCGCTGGACCACCGCATAGGCGGCGCGCGGCGACTGCGTCGCGGCGATGACGGTGATGCTGGTGTCCGGATCGAGGCGGACGACACAGTTGGGTGTTTCCGCAGTGGCGTGGGCCACCCACGGCTGGAAGTACGTGGCTTCGAGCGTGCGCGCGGCCTTCTTGCGGATGGCCGCGATGTCGCCGTCGCTGCGCACGGTGCTGGGCGTGGCGGCGTCATCGGCGAACAGTTCGAGGGCTTTTTGTTCGAGCGTGTAGGCGTTGGGCTCCTGCGTGGCACCCGGCTTCCACTTCGCCTTGAGGGCGACACGGCCGGACAGGGCCGCCCAGGTGTCGCTGGCCAGGACGGCGATGGCCGGTGCCTGTGGCGTACTGCCGGGCGCCTGGCCCTGCTCGGGCGTGATGTCGATGATGTCGTAGACGCCTTCGACTTTCTTCGCGGCATCGCGGTCCGCACTGTCCAGCGTGCCACCCGGGTACGGGCAGCGCGCCAGCACGGCGACCACGGCATTGCCGACGGTGTCGTCGGCGGCGTAACGCAGTTGCCCGGTGACGGCGGCGCGTGCATCGACGTCGCCCGCCGGCTGGCCGATGAGACGGTACTGGTCGGCCGCCTTCAGCGGGGGCGGCGTGGAGGGCGCATCCACCGACGCGGCCGCGGACGCCAGGTCGGCGTACGAAAGGCGACGACCGTCGCTGGCGATTACCGCGCCGTTCTCGCTGCGCAGTTGGTCGGCAGGCAGGCCGAGCCGCCGTGCGGCGGCCTGCAGCAGCAACCAGCGGCCGAGCGCGCCGGCCTGGCGCAGATCCGCCCAGGCGGCGGGAATGCTGCTGGCATCGCCGCTGCGCTGGCGTCCGTAGATGAAATCCGGCTCGCCGTTGCCCGATCGCACGCCCAGGCCCAGCGGTTCGACGATCACCTGGGACCAGTCGGCATCCAGTTCCTCGGCGATGATCCGGGCCAGCGAGGTGGCGGTGCCTTCACCGTTGTCAGGATCGCGCACGCCGATGTACACGCGGCCGTCGGCGGCCACGCGCAGGTAGGGGCCGACCTGCGCCCATGCATCGCCGAGCAGCCCCACGGGCGGCGGACGATCGAGCGCTTCCGCCGTGCCGATGCCGATGACCAGCGCACCGGCGGTGCCGGCGGCGTACTTGAGGAAGCGGCGACGGGACAGCCGGACTTCGCCGCTCATGCCTTGCCGTCCTTCATCGTGCCGGCCGCGCGCTTGATCGCCTTGCGTATGCGGCCGTAGCTGCCGCAGCGGCAAAGATTGCCGATCTTGTCGATGTCGTCGTCGGAGGGGTTCTTCTGCCGGGAGAGAAGATCCACCGCCGCCATGATCTGGCCCGGCTGGCAGAAACCGCACATGATCGCGTCCTCGTCGATCCAGGCCTGCTGCACGGGATGCAGCTTGCCGTCCTTGCCGGACAGGCCTTCGACCGTGGTGACGCGCTTGCCGGACAGCTTGGCCATCGGGGTGTGGCAGGCCGCGACGGCGCGACCGTCGACGATCACCGTGCAGAAGCCGCAATCGCCCTGGTCGCAGCCGTACTTGGCGCCGGTGAGGCGAAGTACGTCGCGCAGGTACCACAGCAGCGGCATGGTCTTGTCGCCGGTGTGCCTGTAGCGCTTGTCGTTGACGATGAGGTCGATGCCTTCGCGTACGGGCGTGGGCGCCGGTTGCGCGGCATCCTGCGGGGTGGGAACGGGTACGGGCGACGTCGGACCTTGCTGTGCCATCTGCTTTCCTCAGCTTAACCGGGTCATTGTGGCATCGGTGCCCGTGATCAGCGAGCGAGTTTACTGAACAGGCGTCGCCAGACCGCATAGACGGGCAGGCCTGCGAGCACCACCAGGCAGACGACGCCCGCGCTCAGCGGCTTGTCCAGGGCATAGGCCACCACCACTGCGACTACCGTGGCCATGAAGACCAGTGGCAGCAGCGGATAGGCCGGTGTGGCGAAGGCCGGGCGTTCGCCGCCGTGGCGGCGGTACCAGAACAGCGTGGCGATGGTGACGGCGTAGGCCGCCCAGTCGCCGAACGCGGCAAAGTCCAGCAACTGGCCGTAGTTGGCTCCCAGCACCAGCACGATCGCCCACGCCGCCAGCGCCATCAGCGCGATATTGGGCGTGCGGTAGCGGGGATGCAGTCGGGCCACGCTGGCGAAGAACAGGCCGTCCTCGCCCATGACCTGCAGCACGCGGGCGCCCGCCACCAGGGTGATGTTGCAGAACCCCAGCGTGGACACGGCGATGCCGATGGCGATGACCCGCGCACCGGCCGTGCCGAACACGCGGCTCATGACGTCGGCGGCAGGCGCCTGACTGGCGGCCAGCCCGTCGTGGCCGAGCACCGCCATATAGGCGTAGTTGGTCAGGACATAGGCGGCGATCACCACCAGCATGCCGAGCACCAGGGCGCGCGGCAGGGTGCGCTGCGGGTCACGCACCTCACCGGCAAGGTTGTTGAGGTAGCTGAAACCCGAGAAGGCGAACAGCACCGGGAGCAGGGCGCTGGCCAGGCTGCCGCTGGTGGGCACGACACCCGGCGCCAGCGCTTCGGTGTTGCCCACGCCGGCGAAGGCCAGCCCGGTGACGACCAGGGCGGCGATCGCCAGCAGCTTGAGGATGGAGAAGACGTTCTGCACCTGGGCGCCGAAGCGGATGCCGAACAGGTTCAGCCCGGTCACGAAGATCAGCGCGCCCACGGCCAGCGGCTTGACCAGGTCCGGCGACAGGCCGAACACCGAGGTGGCATAGGTACCGAAGATGGTGGCCACCGCGGCGCTGCTGCCGCTGTAGATCACCAGCAGCATGGTCCAGCCGAAGAGGAAACCGGCCAGGCGGCCGAAGGCTTCGCGCAGGTAGACGTAGCTGCCGCCGGCCTGGGGACGCCGCGCGCCCAGTTCCGCGTAGCAGAGGCAGCCGATCAGGGTGAGCAGGCCACCACCGACCCACAGCCCCAGCAGCACCCAGCCGGACGACGTGCGCTGCGCCACGATGCCGGGATTGAGGAAGATGCCGCCACCGATGATGCCGCCGACGACGATGAGGGCGGCATCCATGAGCGTGAGGCGGCGGGCGTAGCCGGGATTTTCCATGTGTCGTGGTCGGTTTCGGGCAAAGACGGGAGGATGGCTTGGGATGGCGGGTTTGTAAAAGGTTGTTGATGGCTTGGAGCCTTGGAGCCTTGGGGCCTTGGAGCAAGAGCCGGCGGGTAGCCCCCTCGGTGCCACGCCTGCGGCGACCCGGAGGAAAGGCCGCTGGCGCGGCCGTGTACCTGGTTCGCGCACATCGTGCGCTCCTACGCGCGGCCGTTTATTGATTGCCCTACGGGCCCGGGTCGGGCTTCGCCCGGGGATTTTCGATTCGCCATCCATGGCTCAGCGAAAATGGCCGGCCGTCCTGGCCGGCCCCGCTACGCGGCCTTGTCCGTTCGAAGCCCTCGCCTGCGGCTACCGGCCCCGAGGGGGCTACCCGCCGGCTCTTCCCAAGACTGAGGCAGGTTGTTACGCGAGCACCGTAGACGTGCAGGGTACGGCGTCGCCGCTTTGTTGGCTTTTCGCCCACATCGTGGGCTCCTACCCCAGGGGTAGGGCAGCCCGTGGCATATCCAACGCGTGATCCGCCATCTGGGTAGGAGCCGACGATGTCGGCGAACCCTCAACCCATCCAACGCGAACGACGCCATGCGCAACATGAAGCGAGCGTTCCCAGCAACGAAGCGAAACCTGGCTCTTCGCTCTCCCCACACGCAACCTCAGTGTCAGGAAGAGCCGGCGGGTGCCACCCTCGGGGCCGGTAGCCGCAGGCGAGGGATTCGCACAGATCAGGCCCGAAGGGGGCCGGCCAGGACGGCCGGCCGTTTTCGCGAGACAGGGATGTCGAGTCGAAAACCCCTGTGCGAAGCCCGACCCGGCCCGAAGGGCAATCAATAAGCGGCCGCGGAGCGGCCTTTCCTTGACGGGTCGCCGTAGGCGTGGCCCCGAGGGTGGCACCCGCCGGCTCTTGCTCCAACGCCCCCCCCCAGCAGATTGCGTTTTTTCCGTTGCAGCGCAACACTTCAAAGGATATGCCGCCCCCTCGGCAGCCCGCTTTTCCCACCAGCCCAAAGAGTCCCGTGAGCGAAAACGCAAACGCGCCGTTGCCCGTCAACGCGCCCTGGATCGTCATGAAGTTCGGCGGCACGTCGGTTGCCACGGCCGCACGCTGGCGCAATATCCTCGAGCTGGCCGCCAGCCGTCGCGCCGAAGGCGCCCGCGTGCTGATCGTGGTCTCGGCCCTGTCCGGTATCACCGACGGCCTGAAACAGCTTTGCACGCATCCGGACCCGAAACGCCGCTCGGACGCGGCCTCCGCACTGGCCGATCGCCACCACGCCCTGCTGGCCGACATGTTGCTGGCCATGCCGGAAACGTTGGGTGCGCGCCTGGCCGACCTGGCCGCGCTGGCCGACGGCGGTGCTGGCGAACTGGGCGAACTGGCCTGGCAGGCGCGCGTGCAGGCGCATGGCGAACTGATGTCGAGCGCGCTGGGTGCGGCCTTCCTCAGCGCCAACGGCCTGCCGACCACCTGGGTGGACGCGCGTGAATGCCTGCATTCGGTGGCCCTGCCCAACCAGAACGAGCGCACACGCGTGCTCTCGGCGATGGTCGAGCCGCACCACGACGCGGCGTTGTCCGAACGGCTGGCGGCGCGCGGCGAGGTGTTCATTACCCAGGGCTTCATCGCCTGCGACGAGCACGGCCGCACCGTGTTGCTCGGCCGCGGGGGCTCGGATACCTCGGCGGCTTACTTCGGCGCGTTGCTGGCGGCGGCCCGCGTGGAAATCTGGACGGACGTGGCCGGCATGTTCACGGCCAATCCCCGGCAGGTCGCCGGTGCGCGCCTGTTGCAGCGCCTGGACTACGAAGAAGCCCAGGAAATCGCTTCCACCGGGGCCAAGGTGTTGCATCCGCGTTGCCTCTCGCCGCTGCGTGAGCCGCGCGTGCCGTTGCTCATCAAGGACACCAACCGGCCGGAACTGGAAGGCACCTTCATCGGTCCCGAGATCCGCGAGCACGCGCCCAGCATCAAGGCGATCAGTGCCCGCAAGGGCATCACGCTGGTGTCGATGGAATCGGTGGGCATGTGGCAGCAGGTCGGCTTCCTGGCCGACGTGTTCGATGCGTTCCGGCGGCATGGCCTGTCGGTGGACCTGATCGGCTCGGCGGAAACGAACGTCACGGTGTCGCTGGACCCGACCGAGAACCTGCTCGATTCCGATGCCATCGCCGCCCTGGCCGCGGATCTGGCACGCGTGTGCCGGGTCAAGGTGATCGCGCCGTGCGCGGCGATCACCCTGGTCGGCCGGGGCATGCGCTCCATGCTGCACAAGCTGTCCGGTGTGCTGGCGGAGTTCGGCCAGCTGCGCGTGCACCTCATCTCGCAGTCGTCCAACAACCTCAACCTGACCTTCGTGGTCGACGAGGACGTGGTGGACGCCATGCTGCCGCGGCTGCACGAACTGCTGATCGGTGCCGGTGCCCTGCGCACGGACGACAGCATGGTGTTCGGTCCGTCGTGGCAGGCCCTCTACGGTGCCGGCGACCAGGCCCTGCCCGCTGCCGCGTGGTGGCAGGCCGAGCGCCTGAAACTCGTGGAGCTGGCGACGCAGCGCACGCCGCGCTACGTCTACCACCTGCCCACGGTGCGTGCGCAGGCGCGTCGGGTGAAGTCGCTGCAGGCCGTGGATCGCGCGCATTACGCGGTCAAGGCCAATACCCATCCCGGTATCCTGGCGGTGCTGGCCGAAGAAGGCTTCGCCTTCGAATGCGTGTCGCCGGGTGAACTGGCCGCCGTCTCCGCAGCGGTACCGGAAAGCACGCCGCTGCTGTTCACGCCCAATTTCGCCTCGCGCCGCGATTTCGAAACTGCCTTGCGCACGCGCGCCACGATCACCATCGACGCGCTTTATCCCATCGAGCACTGGAGCGACCTGTTCGCCGGGCGCGAGATCGTGCTGCGCGTGGACCTGGGTCGCGGGCTGGGCCACCACGACAAGGTGAAGACGGGCGGTACCGGCAGCAAGTTCGGCGTGCCGATCGAGCAGGTGGATCGTTTCCTGCGCCTGGCCGACGCGGCTGGCGCGCGGGTGATCGGCCTGCATGCGCACCTGGGCTCGGGCATCCTCGACGCCGCCCACTGGGGCGAGGTGTACTCGCAACTCGCCGCACTGGCCGAACGTATCGGCACCATCACGGTGCTGAACATCGGCGGTGGCCTGGGCGTGCCCTCGCACCCGGGCGAAACGGCGCTGGACATGGCCGCGCTGGATCGTGTGCTGACCTCCGTGCGCCAGGCCTATCCGCAGTTCCAGTTGTGGATGGAGCCCGGTCGCTACCTCGTCGCCGACGCCGGCGTGCTGCTGGCGCGGGTGACGCAGGAGAAGGAAAAGGGTGCGAACGTTCGCTACCTGGGCCTGGACACGGGCATGAACAGCCTGATCCGCCCCGCGCTGTACGATGCGTGGCACGAGATCGTCAACCTCACGCGCCATGGCGAGCCGGCCACCACCATGTACCAGGTGGTCGGCCCCATCTGCGAATCCGGCGACATCCTCGGCTCGGACCGGCGGCTGCCGGCATCGATGGAAGACGACGTGATCCTGGTGGCGCAGGGCGGTGCCTATGGCGCCGTCATGTCGTCGCGTTACAACCTGCGCGACGAAGCCGACGAGGTACTGCTGCCGTGACCGCCACGCTCAACGATCCACGCGGCAGCGCCAGCTTCCGTTTCGTCCGTCATACCTTCGTCGATGGCGTCGCGGAGCTGGTCTACGCCTTCGACGACGGCGTGGAGCTTACCGAGCGGGTAACCTTCCCCGGTGCGCCGACCGTGCCGGTGGAACGGGAAGCCGCCTTCGCCGCGGCCCTGCGCCTGCTGCACATCGTGGCCGGGGTCAGCTATTACAAAGCGGGCATTCCGCCGTCCATCGTCGTCGAGGGCCAGCCCCTCGACGAAGCCACGGCCAGCCTGGCCGATGCGCTGTACCTGCACGGCCTGGCCGAGTTCGCGTACCGCAACCGGCTCGACCTGCGCGGCCGCATCGCCTTCCCGTTCGAGCGTTCGGTGCACCGTGCCGCGCCGGCGGTCGGCTTGCCGGCGCGATCGCTGCTGCCCATCGGCGGCGGCAAGGATTCGGTGGTGGCCGTCGAGGCGGTGAAGTCGATCGGCGGCGACGCCACGGCGGCGTGGGTGGGCAATTCCCCGCTCATCGCCGAATGCGCGGCACGCACGGGTCTGTCCACGCTCAACGTGTCGCGCGAACTGGCGCCCGGCTTGTTCGAGCTCAATCGCCTGGGTGCGTGGAACGGGCATATCCCGGTCACCGCGATCAATTCGGCCATCCTCACGCTGGCCGCGCTGCTGTACGGCTACGACTCCATCGTGTTCGCCAACGAGCGCTCCGCCTCGGTGGCCACGCTGGAATACGACGGGCAGGAAGTGAACCACCAGTGGAGCAAGGGCTACGGCTTCGAGAAGACCTTCCACGACTATCTGCATTCGCACGTGGCGGCGGACCTGGACTACTGCTCGCTGCTGCGGCCGTGGTCGGAACTGGCCGTGACCAGCGCATTCGCGCGTCTGGGCACGGGCTATTTCGATGTGTTCTCCAGCTGCAACCGTAACTTCCGCATCCTCGGTCCGAAACCGGCGGATCGCTGGTGCGGGCAATGTCCGAAGTGTCACTTCGTGTTCCTGGCACTGGCACCCTTCCTTGCCAAGCCTCGGCTGGTGTCGATCTTCGGCCGCAACCTGCTCGACGACGACGTGCTGGCCGGCGCGTTTGATGCCCTGCTGGAATACAAGGACCACAAGCCGTTCGAGTGCGTCGGTGAAGGCGCCGAGGCCCGCGCCGCGCTGGCCTCGCTGGCCGAGCGTCCGGAGTGGCGCGAGGATGCGCTGGTCTCGCGCTTCCGTCGTGAGATCCTGCCGCAGCTGGACCCAAGCGAACTGGCGTTGGAACCGTGGCTGCAGCCTGGTGCATCGCACCTGGTGCCGGAACGCCTTCACGGAGCGCTGGATGCATTGGGCTGATCTTGCGGGACGGCGTGTCGCCGTGTGGGGCTTCGGTCGTGAGGGCCGCGCGGCACTGAATGCGCTGGCGCGGCACCTGCCGGGCCAGCCGGTCGACCTCTACTGTGCAGCCGACGAAGCGGAAACGGCGCGAGCCGCGTATCCGGCGTTGCGCGTGCACGAGGCCGCGCCGGATGCGGATGCTCTCGCCGCGTACGAGGTCGTCATCAAGTCGCCGGGCATTTCGGCCTATAAGCCGGAGATGCTCGCCGCGCAGTCGCGTGGCACGCGCTTCACCTCCGGCACCGCCCTGTGGTTCGCCGCCAACGTCTCGGCGAACACCATCGCCGTCACGGGCACCAAGGGCAAGAGCACCACGTCGGCGCTGGTCGCGCATCTCGCCCGTGCGCTAGGCGTGCGCACGGCGCTGGCCGGAAACATCGGCCTGCCGATGCTCGAACTGGACGGCCAGACGGCCGACCTGTGGGTGATCGAGCTGTCCAGCTTCCAGACCGGCGAGGCCTTCGGCGTGGGCCTTGGGGTGGTTACCAGCCTCTACGAGGAACACCTCGACTGGCACGGCTCGCGCGAGCGCTACGTCGACGACAAGCTGAAACTGCTGGCGTCGTCGGGACGGGTGCTGGTCAATGCCCTGCAGCCTGCCTTGCTGGCGCGTGCCGCGCCGCATCCGGGCCTGCATACCTTCGGCGACGTGGCGCACTGGCACGTGGCCGATGGCTGGATACGGCGTAGCGACGAGAACGTAATCGCTGCCTCGCAGGTGTCCGCGCCCGGCCTGCACAATGCGCTCAATGCCTGTGCCGCGCTGGCCGCCCTCGAGATCATGGGTTTCGATACGCGAGCGGCGGCGCCCGCGCTGTCTTCTTTCGTTCCCTTGCCGCATCGCCTGCAACCGTTGGGTGTGCGCGACGGCCTGCGCTGGATCAACGATTCCATCAGCACCACGCCGCTGGCCAGCCTCGCGGCACTGGAAAGCGTGGGCGACGCGCGTGTCGCGCTGATCGTGGGTGGGCACGACCGTGGGCTGGACTGGACACCCTTCATCGAAGCGATGCGGCAGCATGCCCCGGCGGCGATCGTCTGCCAGGGCAGCAACGGGCCCCGCATCGCCGAGGCGCTGGAGGCGGCGGGCGTGGCGCAGGTGCATCGTGAGGCCGATCTTTCCGCCGCTGTCGCGGCTGCACGCAGGGTGCTCGACGGCGATGGGGTGGTGTTGCTTTCGCCCGGTGCACCCAGCTTCGACCAGTTCCGCGACTACGCGGAACGGGGCAAGCGGTTTGCCGCATGGGCTGGCTTCGACACGGAAGACGCCACTCTCAAGGGGTTGGGCGTGCTTTGACCGGTCAGTCCGTGGTCGCCGCCAGCAAGGTGCCGACCACCGCGGCAAGGGCGGCATAGAGCTCCGGCGGCACGTCGTCGCGCAGGCGCACCGCCGCCAGCAACGTGGCGACCTGCGGGTCGAGGTGCGGGGCGAGGCCCATGGCCTGTGCACGTTCCAGCATTGCTTTAACCCCCTCGGCATCCACGCGCTCGTTCTTGCCGCTGCTGGTGGGCGTCGCAAGCCGCAGCGTGACGCTGCGTCGCGGTGAAGGCAGGGCCTGGCTCATGCGCGCGCTTCGAGAAGGACAGCGCTATAAGCGCTGGTGGGCACGGGCAGGCCGTGTATGCAGGAGAAATGGTCGAGCTGGAGGCCGCTCTTTTCCATCGTGCGACGCAGGGGAACGAATTCGTTTTCGAGGCGTGCGGCCGTCGGCCCGTGGTCTGCCCATAGGCGTACGGACACCCGCGGGGCGCGAAGCTGGATTTCGCCCTGCACCGCGCCGAGGGTCGGTGGGTCGATGGCGAAGCCGATGGTCCACAGACCTTCCGGCTCGCCCGGGCCGGCCTTGCCTTCCTCGATGCGTAGCTGGAGCACGTCATAGCCGCGCACGCCGGCCAGGGGTACCTCCACCATCCACACGCCGGCCTGGGGATGCGACTCGAGCTGGGCGATTTCCACACGCGACAGCGCGGCGCGGGTATCCGTGCGCAGCTGGCTGACCAGGGTGTCGACGTCGTCTTCGGTGATGGCCAGGTCGTCGGCGCGCGCCTGTGCCACCAGCGCGCGCTGTGCGAGCGGCGGAGGCGTGTCGCTGAGCGGACGGGGCAAGGCACCGAGGGGGCCTTTACCGGTACCCGTGGAGAACGTCCCGCCCATGCCGGCGGCAAGGCCGGGCGCACGGGTCGCTGGCAGGTCGGCCAGCACCCGGCGCAGCACCATCAGCGCGGCCTTGAAGTCGTCGGACGCCGGCAGTTCGGCATGCGGTTCGGCCAACTGGGACTCCAGGAAGACGCCGCTACGGGCGATGGCTTCCTTCATGCCCGTCGGCGTGCCGACATCGTCGGGGCGGCTGATCGAGGCTTCCAGTGTGGCCAGGGCCGCGCGTAGCGGTGCGGGAAGCGACCGCGCAACGGGGCTGCGGGCCAGCGCGGCCAGCGCGCCGAGCAGCGGGGCATAGCCGTTCTGCTGCGGAAGGCGCTCGCGCAGGCCCTGCAAGGCCACGCGTTCGTCGGTCGGCGCGAGCACCACTTCCAGTTGTGGCTGCGTGCCCTGGGTGAGTACCCGCACCTGGAACTGCGAAGGCAGCTGCGTACCGGTCGTATCGGCTTCGACCGTCATGCCACCGATGTCCAGCAGCAGCTTGCCTATGTCGTTCTGGCCGATCACCCGCGCCGTGAGCAACGTGCCCACCCGCCATGCGTCGGCGGCGGCGGTGGTGCCCGCAGCCGCGCCGGCCCAGAGCTGGGCGGCGACACTGGTCGGCTGAATGATCAAGGGCAGTTACTCCCGGGGGCTGTGCGAACCCCGGTCTGGGCTCGCTCCTGTGGTGAGGGGATCGGCGGAAACTCGCGAAACTTTAGGAACATGCCGACACGGCGTGGCGCTTAAACGGCAGTAGCCACTCCCGTTACACTAGGGGAATGACCCAGCTCCCCTTCGACCTTCTCGCCACCGACGGCGCGGCGCGGCGCGGCCGTCTCCGCTTCGGCCGTGGCACCGTGGAAACCCCGGCCTTCATGCCGGTGGGCACCTACGGCTCCGTCAAGGCCATGACCCCGCGCGATGTGCTCGACACCGGCGCGGAAATCATCCTCGGCAACACCTTCCACCTGTTCCTGCGTCCCGGTCTGGAGATCGTCGGGGAGTTCGGCGGGCTGCACCGGTTCATCGGCTGGGACAAGCCGATCCTGACCGATTCCGGCGGCTTCCAGGTGTTCTCCCTGGCGCACAAGCGGAAGATCACGGAGGAAGGGGTGACCTTCGCCTCGCCCGTGGACGGCTCCAAGGTGTTCCTCTCGCCCGAGGAATCGATGCGTATCCAGAAGGTGCTGGATTCGGACATCGCGATGATCTTCGACGAGTGCACGCCGTACCCGGCCACGGAGAAGGTCGCGTCGGACTCCATGGAGCTCAGCCTGCGCTGGGCGGAGCGCTCGCGGCAGGCCTTCGACGACCTGCGTAACCCCAACGCGCTGTTCGGCATCGTCCAGGGCAGCACCTACGAAAACCTGCGGCAGCGCTCGGCGTCCCGCCTGATCGAGATCGGCTTCGACGGCTACGCCATCGGTGGCCTGGCCGTCGGCGAGCCCGAGGCCGAGCGCAATCACACCCTCGACCTGACCCTGCCGATGCTGCCCAGGGACCGCCCGCGTTACCTGATGGGCGTCGGCCGGCCGGAGGACATCGTCGAGGCCGTCCGCCGGGGCATCGACATGTTCGACTGCGTCATGCCCACCCGCAATGCCCGCAACGGGTTCCTGTTCACCCATGAAGGCACCCTGCGCATCCGCAACGCGAAGTTCGCCGCGGACACGCGCGTGATCGAGGAAGGCTGCGACTGCTACGCCTGCGCCAACGGCTTTTCCCGCGCCTACCTGCGCCACCTGGACCGCTGCAACGAGATCCTGGGCAGCCAGCTGGCCACGATGCACAACCTGCGCCACTACCAGCGTCTGATGGCCGGACTGCGCGGCGCGATCGAGGCGGGCACGCTGGACGACTTCGTGGCGGCGTTCTACGCGGCCCGGCAGAAGGCGACCGTCGACGGTTGACCCGGCCCGGGCCGCGGCTACAGGCCGCCCCGCGACCCCACGGCCGGCGCGGTACATAAGCGCCGGGGGCGTGGCATAATCCACGATCTTTTTACGTGAGCAGCCGCTTTTCCTTGGCTGTTCCATGACTTGCGAGAATCTGCATGAGCCTTCCGATGTTCGCCGCCGTTGCCCAGGCCACCGCTCCCGCCGCCGGCGCCTCCCAGGGCGCGCTGGGCTTTTCGCCGCTGATCATGATGGCGGTGCTGTTCGGCATCTTCTATTTCATGATGATCCGCCCGCAGATGAAGCGGCAGAAAGAGCACCGCGCGCTGCTCGAAGCCCTGTCCAAGGGCGACGAGGTAGTGATGAGCGGCGGTATGGCCGGTCGCATCGAGGACGTGGGCGAGGCCTTCGTCCGGGTGGAGATCGCCCCGGGCACGGTCGTCCAGGTCCAGAAGAGCGCCATCACCCAGGTGCTGCCCAAGGGCAGCCTCAAGAAGTCCTGAGCTTCTTCGCATCGCGTCAGCTGCGGCCGGCACCCGGCCGCCTCCATGGAATGTAAGGCATGAGTGATTTTCCACGCTGGAAGTACGCACTGGTCGTGATCGTGTTGCTGTTCGGCATCGTCTACGCGCTGCCCAACGTCTTCCCGCCACAGCCGGCCGTGCAGATCTCGGGCAACCGCGGCAACGCCGTCGATGCCGGTCTGAAGACCCGGGTCGAGGGCATCCTGGCCGCCGCGAAGGCACCTGCCGCAAGCGTCGACGTGGCCGGCTCCGACAAGGGCGAGCGCCTGCTGGCGCGCTTCAACGATGCCGATTCGCAGGCGCGGGCTTCCGATGCGTTGCGCGGCGCGCTGGGTGACGACTACACGGTGGCGCTGAACCTGGCCTCCACCGTGCCTGCCTGGCTGCGCTCGATCAACGCGTTCTCGATGCCGCTGGGCCTCGATCTGCAGGGCGGCGTTCACTTCCTCATGGAAGTCGACGAAAACGCCGTGATCGACAACCAGGAAACCCGCTACGCGGACGACATCCGCTCCATGCTGCGCGACAAGAAGATCTCCTACGACGCGGTGTCACGCAATCCGCGCGGCCAGGGTGTCGGCGTGGTGCTGCGTAGCGATGCCGACCGCCAGGCGGCCGCCAGCGCCATCAGTGCCGAGTTCACCGACCTGACGGTCACCGACGGCCCCTCGACGGGCAATCGCTTCACGCTCAATGCGGTGGTCAAGCCCACCCGCCTGCGCGAACTGGCGCAGAGCGCCATCACCCAGAACGTGACGACGCTGCGCCAGCGTGTGAACGAGCTGGGCGTGTCCGAGCCGCTGATCCAGCAGCAGGGTGAGAACAAGATCATCGTGGAACTGGCCGGCGTGCAGGACACCGCGGAAGCCAAGCGCCTGATCGGTGCCACGGCTACCCTGGAATACCGTGCCGGCCTGTATACGCCGCAGCAGGCCATGGATGCCGCGCGCAGCGGCAGCGTGCCGCCGGATGCCAAGCTGTATTACGGTCGCGACCGCCGCCCCTACCTGCTCAGCAAGACGGTGATCGCCACGGGCGACCAGCTGACCTCGGCCGTGTCCGGCCGCGACCAGCAGAACGGCACGCCCAATGTCAGCGTTACGCTGAACAGCGCGGCCGCCCGCAAGATGCAGGATTTCACCAACGGCAATGTCGGCAAGCCGATGGCCGTGCTCTACATCACGCGTACCAACGACATCAAGATGGTTGACGGCAAGGAGATCAAGACGCCCAAGACCACCGAGGAAGTCATCAACTACGCCAACATCAGCTCGCCGTTCGGCAAGCAGTTCTCGACCAACGGCCTGCCCAGCGACGCCGAGGCCTCCGACCTCGCGCTGCTGCTGCGCGGCGGCTCGCTGGCAGCCCCGGTGGATATCGTGGGCGAAAGCGTGATCGGCCCCAGCCTGGGCAAGGACAACATCGACAAGGGCTTCAAGGCGGTGATGCTCGGCCTCGGCCTGGTGCTGATCGCCGCGGCCATCTACTACAAGCTGTTCGGCCTGGTCGCCGACATCGCGCTGTTCTTCAACCTCGTGCTGCTCATCGCGGTCATGTCGCTGATCCACGTGACCCTGACCATGCCCGGCATCGCCGGTATCGTGCTCACCCTGGGCATGGCGATCGACGCCAACGTGCTGATCTGCGAACGCATCCGCGAGGAATTGCGCAACGGCTCGTCGCCGCTGGCGGCCATCCGCACCGGTTACGACAAGGCCTGGGCGACCATCCTCGACGCCAACGTCACCCACCTGCTCGCCGCGCTCGGTCTGATGACCATGGGCTCGGGTCCGATCAAGGGCTTCGGTGTCACCCTCTTCATCGGTATCCTGACCTCGATGTTCACGTCGGTAACGGTAACCCATGCCATCACGGCGCTGATCCACGGCGGCCGCAAGCTCAAGACCCTGTCGGTCTGACGGGAGGACGCCATGGAAATCTTCAACCACAACTCGAACTTCAACTTCCTCGGCCTGCGCAAGTACAGCATCGGCCTGGCCGTGCTGCTCATGCTCGGTTCGATCGGCCTGATCCTGACCAAGGGCTTCAACTACGGCCAGGACTTCCTGGGCGGTGTCTCCGTCGTGGTCGACTACGCGCAGCCGATCGAAGTCAACGAGGTGCGCAACACCCTGGAAAAGGCTGGCATCGAGAACCCGCTGGTGCAATCGGTCGGCGGTACACGTGAGTTCAACGTGCGTCTGCTGCCCAAGGACGACAAGGGATCGGCCACGCTCGCGGGCGAAGAGGCCGCAACGAGGGTTTCCAGCGACATCATCGCCGTGCTGAAGACCACGCGTCCCGACGTCACGATGAAGAGCAAATCCTTCGTCGGCCCGCAGGTCGGTGAGGAGCTGCGCAGCGACGGTATCGTCGCCGTGGCCTTCGTCATCATCGGCATCATGGGTTACCTGTGGATCCGCTTCGAGAAGCGTTTCGCCATTGCGGCGCTGGCTACGGAAGTGCACGACGTGCTGGTCACCCTTGGCATCTTCGCGCTCACCCAGCGTGAGTTCGACCTGACGGTGCTGGCCTCCGTCCTGGCCGTGGTCGGCTACTCGATCAACGACAAGGTGGTGGTGTTCGATCGTGTCCGCGAGCTGTTCCGTTCCAGCCGCAATGCCACACCGGAAGAAGTGCTCAACCGGTCGATCAACAGCACGCTGTCGAGAACGATCATCACCTCGCTGTTTACCGGCATCACCATGGCGGCCCTGTTCTTCATCGGCGGCCCGGTGGTGCACGGGTTTGCGATCACCATGCTGATCGGCATCCTGGTGGGTACTTTGTCGTCCATCTTCGTCGCCAGCCCGATCCTCCTGTGGCTGGGTGTGTCCAAGCAGGATCTGATGCCTGTGACCAAGGAAGACCCGGAACTGGCTCGCCGCCCGTAAGGCCAGCCGGTTGCCGTAAAAGAATAAACCCGGCCGAGGCCGGGTTTATTTTTGACGCATCACCCCATCCCTGAGATCAGAAGTCATCCCTGTCCTCGGTGGCGCCTTCGGCATCGTTCGCGAGCGTAACGACGACATAGGCAGAGCCCACAAGCGATGCGCAGAGCCAGGCGTAGACCATCTGGATCGCCGTGCGCGGGATCGCCATGGCGACCCTGGGCGCGAGGGCCAGGCCGGCGATGCCAGCCACGGCCAGTACGGCGGCAACGGCCCACGCCAGCCGCCGCGACGGCAACGTGGTGGTGATAACGTTCATAGCTGTCTTGCCCCTGTTTCGCTGAATCACGCCCGTCGTGAAGTCTTTGTGAGGGCGCTTGATGTACGAAATACTCTACAAAATCCTGCGAAGCAAGCGGCTTTTTCTGAACGGGTTCCTTGATTTCCGATGACAGTTGTGAAGGATATCGGGCAACCCTTCGGCCGCGCTGGACTTTCCGCTCTTTCTCGAGGTTTTCGATCCATGGCACAACGTGAATTTCCCGGCTTCACCCTGAAGAGCAGCGCGACGCGGGAAGGCTCGCGGTACACGGCGCTTATCGCGTCCTATCCAGCCAACGGCAGTTTTCCCTCGTTCTTTGCCGTCTATGAAAACCGAAGCTTCCGCGACGAAGCGCGTGCCGCCGAGGCTGCCGACAAGGCGCTGGGCCTGGTGCTGGGCGTGGACGACGACGGTGCGCCTGCCTTTGCCGAAGGCGAGACGGGTTTCGAAGATGAACCGGCGGCCGAGTCGGAAGACTGAGTCGCTTGCACGAGCCGGGTACATCGGCGTGTCGAAAGTCGTTACGCAGCACACCGCAGGACGGCCGCGCAGGTCATACTGGCCGCCTGGATCGCGAGGGGTTACGGACGGGTCATGAGTAGCGTGGATGGGCTGTACAGGCAATTCGTCGATGCATCCGCCGATTGCATGAAGGAGCTCGACAGCGAGGGCGTCATCCGTTTCGTCGCGGGGCAGGGCGCCCACAGCCTGGTAGCGGACGACCCGGAGCGCCTCCTGGGCATGCACTGGGTCGATCTGTGGCCCGAGGAAGCGCGCAGCATGGTGGCGGGGGTGCTCGACCGCGCCGCCAGCGGCGAACGCGTTGACTTCGTGGCGGCGCGCCCGTCCAACGCCGGCAGCGCCCGTTGGTGGGAGGTGATGATCGCGCCCGTGATCGCCCACGACCGGATCGACCATTTCATCGTCATCAGCCGGGATGTCACCGAGCGGGTCGAGGTGCAGGCCGCCATCGAGGCGATCAACGAGCTGTTGCAGGAGCGCCTCAACGAGACCGTGGCTCGCTCGGCCAGCGCATCCACCCGGTACGGCACCCTGATGGAACGCTTCGAGTCCGAGCATGGCGCGCGCCGGGATGCGGAGAATCGCCTCGCCGGGGTCGCCGAGCAGCTGGCCATGGCTCATCACGGCCGCGACCTGGCCGAGGCCAGCGCGCTGCAGGCCCAGAAACAGCAGGCCATCGGCCAACTGGTCAGCGGCATCGCGCACGACTTCAACAACATGCTGCAAACCGTGATCGTGAGCTTGTCGGGTCTGGAGGAAGACGCCGCCGAGCTGAACCCCCGTCATCGCCGCATGCTGGCCTACGCGACGGAGGGCGCCCGGCATGCCACGGCGCTGACCCGGCGGCTGCTGGCATTTGCGCGGAACCAGCCCTTGCGGCCGGAACCCGTGGATGTAGGCAGCCTGGTCAAGGGCTTTGCGGACTTCGCCCGTCACGGTATGGGCGGCGGCGTCGGTGTGGACGTGGTGTGCCCTCCGGGCCCCCTGCCGGTATGGCTCGATCGCCAGGGTCTGGAGCAGGCGCTGATGAATGTCTGCCTGAACGCCCGTGACGCCATGAACGGTCACGGCACCATCGTGATCGAGGTGGGCGAGCGAATGGGCGACACACGTTTCGCCGCCGCTGTCGGCGAGCGCGCCACCCTGCGCCAGGTGTTCGTGAGCGTGGCCGATACCGGCGGCGGTATGTCCGAAGAGGTGCGCCAGCGCCTGTTCGAGCCGTATTTCACCACCAAGGCCGGCGGCTCGGGCCTCGGTCTGGCCCAGGTCTACGGCACCGTGGCGCAGGCGAGTGGCGGTGTGGAGATCGAAAGCGATGCCGGTGTCGGTACCCGTATCCGCCTGGTCTTCCCGCATTACCCCGGTCCGCTGGAATCCGGCGAGTGACATCCTGACCGGGCGCTGACGAAGCGGCTCAACTCGCGGCCCGATCTGCCGATAAGCGAAGGGTTAGGAGGAAGCAAGTCATGCTGGTCATCATCGGGTCCATTGTCGTCCTCGTCTCCGTACTGGGCGGCTACGTTCTTTCACACGGGTCCATCGGTGCCCTCTGGCAGCCTTACGAGTTGCTCATCATCTTCGGTGGCGCCATCGGGGCGTTCATCAGTGCCAATTCGCTGGACATCGTCAAGGCATCGGCGAGTGACGCCATGGCGTTGCTCAAGGGTCCGAAATACCGCAAGCAGGATTACGTCGACCTGCTGTCGCTGCTCTACGACATCTTCATCAAGATGCGCAAGGAGGGGCAGCTCGGCATGGAGTCGCACATCGAGGACCCGGCCAACAGCTCGCTGTTCTCGGCCTATCCGCGCCTGGTCGCCGAGCACCACCTGATCGACTTCATCACCGACTGCCTGCGCCTCATCGTGGGCGGCAGCATGGATCCGCACGAACTCGAGCAACTGCTCGACGTCGAGCTGGAAACCCATCACCACGAGGCCGCCGCGCCGGCGCACGCCGTGCAGAAGATGGCCGATGCCCTGCCGGGTTTCGGCATCGTGGCCGCCGTGCTGGGCATCGTCATCACGATGAAATCCATCGACGGCGAAGCCGCGGTCATCGGCGAGCACATCGCCGGCGCGCTGGTGGGCACCTTCCTCGGCATCCTGCTCTGCTACGGCTTCATCGGCCCGCTGGCCGCCGCGATGGAAGCGCGCGTCAATACCGACGGCAAGGCCTTCGAGTGCGTCAAGGTGGCGCTGCTGGCCAACCTGCGCGGCTACAACCCCATGGTCTCGGTGGAGTTCGCGCGCAAGTCCCTGCAGTCCGGCACGCGTCCCACCTTCCAGGATCTCGAAGCCCACCTGAAGGCTGCGCGGTAACCGTCGATGAGCGAGTTGAAGCAGGTCATCATCGTCCGCAAGAAAAAGGCGGCCGGCCACGGCCACCATGGCGGCGCGTGGAAAGTCGCGTATGCGGACTTCGTGACCGCGATGATGGCCTTCTTCCTCGTGATGTGGCTGGTGGGCGCGGGCACGAAGCAGCAGCGCGCCGCCGTCTCCGAGTACTTCAAGAACCCCAGCCTCACCCCAGGCCAGTCGACCATGGCGCCGTCGGGCAAGATGGGCCCGGGTGGCGCCAGCACCAGCATGATCAAGCTGGGCGGCGCGATGGACCTGCCCAAGGGTCCGGGCGATCAACAGGCCTTCGCCAAGCCGTCGACGGCGGCGGCGGAACAGGACAAACTGGCCAAGGCGCAGGAAAAGCGCCGGCTCGAGCAGCTGATGAAGGACCTGCAGGAGGCCATCGCCAAGAGCCAGGCCATGGCGCCCTACAAGGATCAGTTGCTGCTGGACATCACTTCCGAAGGCCTGCGCATCCAGATCGTCGACAAGCAAAACCGCCCGATGTTCGACACGGGCAGTGGCGCGCTCAAGTCCTACACCGTGCAGATCCTGCACGAACTGGCCGGCTTCGTGAACCAGGTGCCGAACCAGATCAGCATTTCCGGCCACACCGACAACGCGCCCTATATCCGCGCCGACAGTGCGTACGGCAATTGGGAGCTGTCCGCGGATCGCGCCAACGCCGCGCGCCGCACGCTGACCGAGGGTGGCATGCAGCCGGACAAGGTGGCGCGCGTGGTGGGCCTGGCAGCGTCCGTGCCGTTCGACAAGAACGATCCCTCCGCGCCGATCAATCGCCGCATCAGCATCGTGGTGATGACCCATGAGGCCGCCAAGGCCGCGTTGTCGTCGGATGTTGCCACCGCCGAACCGGCGGCACTGCCACAGGTACCGGCGCTGCATACGGCCGAGGCCCAGCATGTGACGCACGACGCGGGCATCGTCCCTGCCTCGCAAGCGCCCGCCGCCGTTGCCGGCAACACCACGAACGTTGCCGTGGAAGGTTCCCCGCGCAGTTGACACGGCGCCATCGTGGCGTCGCCGAAGTCACTTGCAACGGTCATCTTCCCCGGTCAGTATCGGTCATGCACCAGGGGGAGGAGTGGCAATGGAAAACCAGAACAAGTTCAGAGTGGTCGCCAAGGCGGTAAAGCACAGCGGTGTCGATGGCGAGCAGGTGTATCGCGCAAGTTACCGGATACTGGATCACGTCGGCGAAGAGATCGAAGCCAATACCGGTACGCACGATTTCAACGACATCACCAGCGCGTTCAACCAGGCCTTCGCCATGGGACACGAGCGTCTGCGTGAACTGAGCACGGTGACCGTGCAGTAAGCGACGCCCGCGTCTATCGCGCTGCGCGAAGTTCATCCAGTTGCGCGGGCGTGCCCACGTTGCGCCAGAAGCCTTCGAACTTCTCGCCGTGAAGGCGCCCCTGCGCCATGGCCCGCTGGTACATCGGTAGCAGCTTGAAAGCGCCCGGCCTTTCGCCGGCCACCAGCTCGCGCCGGTACACACCCACATTGCCGAAGGTGAGGCGTTCGGCGCCCGCCGGTGCATGGCCGTCGTCGTGTAGCATCCCGTCCGCCAGGGCGAAATCGCCCGCCGGATGGAAGCCGGGGTTGGGCACCATCACCAGATGCGCCAGTCCTTGCGGTTCGCGGGGCAGGGTGGCGTAGTCGATATCGCTCCAGATATCCGCACTGACCACGATGAACGGCTCCGGCCCCAGCAGCGGCAGCGCCTTGAGCATGCCGCCGCCGGTTTCGAGCGGAGTCGGCCCCTCGTAGGAATAGCGGATACGCACGCCCCAGCGTGAACCGTCGCCCAGCGTTTCGGGGAACCGATCCGCCAGGTGCGACGTGTTGATGACGACGTAGCGTACGTCGGCGGCGGCCAGCTTCTCCAGGTGGTGCACGATCAGCGGCTTGCCGTGGACATCCAGCAGAGGCTTGGGTGTGCGGTCGGTCAGCGGGCGCATGCGTTCGCCGCGGCCGGCGGCAAGGATCAGCGCGTGCCTCACGGCTCGCGTGCCCGTGTCAGGTCGCGGGCGTCGATGCGTGCCTCGATCAGGTCGGCCAGGGGTGCCATGTCCGCATGGCGCCGTGCCGTCTCCAGCACGTAGCGCCATACGCGGGGCAGGTCGTGCAGGTAACCCGGCTTGCCGTCGCGGTAGCAAAGGCGGCAGAACAGCCCCAGGATCTTGATATGCCGTTGCAGGCCGGCCAGGTCGAACCAGCGGCGGAAGCGATCGGTATCCACGGTTTCATCGAGCAGGCGCGCATCCAGCAGCCGAAGGCGATACGCCTCTACCCAGCCCTCCACCCGCTCGTTGTCCCAGACGATGTACGCATCGCGCAGCAACGAGGCCAGGTCGTAGGTGATCGGTCCGGACATCGCGCCCTGGAAATCGATGATGCCCGGCGAACGGTCCACCGTGACCAGCAGGTTGCGGCTGTGGTAATCGCGGTGCATGAAGGCACGCGGCTGCTCGGCGAGCGTACGAAGGATCACGGTGAACGCCTGCTCCACGATCTCCCAGTCGGCGCAGTCCAGGGTCACGCCCAGGTGCCGTTCCAGCAGCCAGGTCGGCATGATCTCCATTTCCATGGTCTGCCAGGCGTGATCGAAGGCGGGCAGGCCGGAGGTATCCACGCGCGACTGCATGCGCAGCAGGGCATCCAGCGCGTCGCCGTAGAGGGCATCTACCGTGGTGTCGGACAGCTCCGGCAGGTAAGTGCGTGTGCCCAGGTCCTCGATCAGCAGGAAGCCCTGCGCCAGGTCGGCCACCATCACCGTCGGCACGTGCAGCCCCGCGGCGGCGAGGCGTTGGCCGATGGCCACCCACGGCGCCGGGTCTTCCAGGGCGGGTGGGGAATCCATGACGATCACGGGCTGCCCATCGACATGGCCGCGCCAGTAGCTGCGGAAGCTGGCATCGGCGGATGCAGGCTCCAGGGTGAGCGTGGCTTGCCCGGTGGCATGGCGCGCCCATGCGAGACGGGCGACGGAACGGTCGTCGGTAGCGGTCATGGAGGATCTGTGCAGGCGGTCGTGCAACGAGCTTAGAGGCTTTGCGCGGGCGTGTCATGGCGCGACGGGTTGTCCGGCAAGTGGTATTAAGCCGCCGCTCCGCCGTGTACGCTTCGGTTCTTTGGAAACCCGGGCGCACCATGGCTCTCATCCCTGAACCGCGGATCGGCATCATCGGCCTCGGCTACGTCGGACTGCCGCTGGCGGTGGAGTTCGGCCGCCATTTCGACACTCTCGGCTTCGACATCGCCCCCACCCGGCTCGCCGAATTGCGCGCGGGCCACGATCACACGCGGGAAGTGACCGGCGATGCGCTGACCGCCGCCGCGCAGTTGCGTTACACCGGCGAGGTAGCCGACCTGGCCGACCGTAACGTCTATATCGTGACCGTGCCCACGCCGATCGACGAGGCGCAGCGACCGGACCTGGCGCCGCTGGAGAAGGCGTGTCGCATGCTGGGTGGCCTGTTGTCGCAGGGCGACCTGGTGATCTTCGAGTCCACGGTGTATCCGGGCACCACCGAAGAGATCTGCGTGCCGCTCCTCGAAGCCGGCTCCGGCCTCGTGTTCAACGTGGATTTCCATTGCGGCTACAGTCCGGAACGGATCAATCCAGGCGACCACACGCGCCGCGTCGTGGACATCCGCAAGCTCACTTCCGGCTCCACGCCGGAGGCGGCCGACCGCGTCGACGCGCTTTACCGCACCATCATCCGTGCCGGCACGCACAAGACCTCGTCGGTGCGCATCGCCGAGGCCGCCAAGGTGATCGAGAACGTGCAGCGCGACGTCAACATCGCGCTGGTCAACGAGCTGGCACTGATCTTCAACCGACTGGGCATCGACACGGGCGAGGTGCTCGACGCCGCCGGCACGAAGTGGAACTTCCTGCCGTTCCGTCCCGGCCTGGTCGGCGGTCATTGCATCGGCGTGGATCCGTACTACCTCACGCACAAGGCCGAAGTGACCGGCTACCACCCGGAGCTGATCCTGGCCGCCCGGCGCATCAACAGCCGCATGGGTACGTACGTGGCCGACCGGGTGATCCGGCTGATGAGCGAACGCCGCCTGCACATCGTCGACGCGCGCGTGCTGGTGCTGGGCTTCGCCTTCAAGGAGAACTGCCCCGACCTGCGCAACACGCGCGTGATCGATATCGTGCGCGAGCTGAAGCAGTCGATGGCGCGCGTCGACGTCTACGATCCCTGGGTGGACGACGAGGAATGCTTGCGCGAATACGATGTACGTACCATCGGCGCGATCGAGGACGGCGTCTACGACGCGATCATCGTCGCCGTCGCGCACGATGAATTCCGTGCTTTCGGTCCCGGGAAGATTCGCGCCTTCGGCAAGCCGGGCGCGGTCGTCTACGACGTGAAGTCGGTACTGCCGCAAGACAGTGTCGACGGGCGGCTCTGAACAGCGGGCGCCGGTCAGCCGGCGCCCGCGTATCGTGTGTCGCGTTCCTTGAGGATACTGATCGTCGTCGCTCAGGCCCGTTCGCTGCGCGCGCGGATCTCGGCGAAGGTCTGCTCGTCGACCAGCCGGCCGTCTTCCCACACCGTGCGCATGGCGTGCGCCCAGCCGGCGTCCAGCGCCATGTCGTCGATGCGCGTCGCCTCCGCGGGCACGGCGACCGTCTTGTAGATGCCGTATTCACCATGGCGGATGAGCGTAAGGCGACCGCGCTGCGATGTCTTGCCTGCATCGGTCACCGGTTGCTTGTAGACGTCCACCCAGCGGCCGTCGATGCGTGCCGCCGAGCACTTCAGCGCGAACTTCTGCGTGTCGCGGTCCAGTCGCTGCAGCAAGGCGCCGCCCATGCCGAAGGCGATGTTGTCGGCGGCGTAGCCGGCCTGGGTGATGTCGGACAGGATCGCCTGGATACTCTGCGGATTGACCCCGTCGCCCTGCATCAGCCGCACGTGGTTGAGCACCTTGTAACCTTTGCCGTTGCGCGTGCTGCCGAAGGCCTCGTCGAGCAGGTCGAGGCAGCGGTGCACCACCTCGACCGGCTCGCCCGAGTCGGGGCGGATGACCAGCGTCGCGCCCGAGCGGATCACGTCCTCGCGCAGCGTCGTGCCCCAGTGCTCGCGGATTGCGCGGTAAACGTCGTAGCTATCCGAGACGACGGCGACCAGGCTGCCCGGCCGGGCGAACCGGGCCAGCATGTTGCGGTAGGCATCGACCTCGTGCTCGCGCCCCCAGCTGGTGATCGTGCTGTGCTCGGCGGCGGGTATCGAAAAGCCGGCCATCGGTTCGCCGTAGAAACGCTTCGCCGCCAGTACGCCCTGCACGGTGTCGGTCCCGCGGAAATTGACCAGGTGCGCCATGCCGCCGATAGCCGCGGACTCGCTGCTGGACACGCCGCGGGCGCCGAAGTCGTGCAGCTTGAACGGCAGCTGCGCGTCCACATCGTCGCTGGTCGTCTCGAGGAAACCGCGGATCACCTGCTTGACCTGCCAGCTGATCGTGGCGACCGTCACCGGGTACCACAGCCTCAGCAGCAACGTTTCCATATAGCTCGGCAGCCAGAACGCCTGCGGGTCGGTCGATTCGATCGTGACCAGAACCTGATGGGTCGGCACCACGCTGCCCTCGGCCACGGCACGCACGCGCAGCGGCAGCCGTCCGGCGTGTGCGTCGACGATGTAACGCCAGCCCGTCTCGTTGAACGGTTCGCCGTGGGCGGCGTAGAAGTCGCGCGCTTCGTCCACGTCGGCATGGGTGACCGGCTTTTCCAGGTTCCCCTTGAGGATCGCCTGCAGGCCGAAGAAGACCGTGCGGTCGTAACTGCCGCCGCGCGACTCCACGTAGAAAAAGGTCGCGTCGGTGCCTGGGGGGTACTGCAGCCAGTGGCTGGCCTTGTAGCTGTCGGTATTGAGGATCAGGTTGTCGAGGTAGTGCATGACGGAAGCTCCATTCGCGTCGGGACGGGGTGGAACGTGACACGGTGGCAGAAGCTCGGCCAAGGGGGCGAAAGAAATTACGTTCCTTCGCCCCGGGTGCACCTTGCTGAATCGAGGCCGCGCGAGCCGTTTTTTTCGTATTGACTATGCGCCGCGCAACCGCGAAGTTGAGGCCACCCTCAGGAGAGATCAGCATGACATCCCCCACCGCCGACCGCTCCGTCCGTTCGCGCTCGCGCGTCCTCGGCCTGCTCGTTCTTGGCGCCGCCCTCGTGGCGCCACTGGCCGCCAACGCCCAGGATCACCGCCCGCCGCACCATCCTGTCCATCATCGTCACCAGGTGTGCAAGCAGGTGCGCGCTCGTGACCATCACGGGCACTACCACACCACGAAGCAGTGCCATTGGGTGAATCGCTGATCGCGTAGGCGCGGCACAGCGTCGTAAAGAAAACGGGGCCCATGGGGCCCCGTTTTCTTTATCGGATGGCAGCAAGCGGGTCAGGACAGGTTGTAGCCGCGTTCCTCGTGCAACGCGATATCCAGGCCGACCTGCTCCTGTTCCTCGTCGACACGCAGCCCCATCGTCACGTCGATGCCCTTGAAGATGGCGTAGCTCAGTACGGCGCTGTAGACGACCGTGAAGCCGACGCCCTTGCCCTGGATCCACAACTGGCCGAGCAGATCGGTGACGGTGCCGAAGCCACCGAGCGTGGGAGATGCCAGCGGGCCGGTCAGCAGGGCGCCGATGATGCCGGCTACCGCGTGCACGCCGAAGACGTCCAGTGAGTCGTCGTAACCGAAGCGACGCTTCAGCTTCGTCGCGCAGAAGAAGCAGACCACGCCTGCCACCAGGCCGAGTACCAATGCGCCGCCCGGGCCGCATGTGCCGGCGGCCGGCGTGATCGCGACCAGGCCGGCCACGGCGCCGGAGGCGATGCCGAGGACGCTCGGCCGGCGATGGGTCAGCCACTCGATCGCCGTCCAGCCGATGGCCGCCGCCGCGGTGGCGATCTGCGTGACCAGCATGGCCATGCCGGCGCTGCCGTTGGCCGCGACGGCCGAGCCGGCGTTGAATCCGAACCAGCCCAGCCACAGCATGCTCGCGCCCACCAGCGTATAGCCGAGGTTGTGCGGCGGCATGGGTGTCGTGGGGTAACCGCGACGTTTGCCGATCACCAGGCAGCCGACCAGGCCGGCGATACCCGCGTTGATGTGGACCACCGTGCCGCCGGCGAAGTCGAGCACGCCCAGGTCGCCGAGGAACGAGCCCGGTCCGCCCCAGACCATGTGTGCGACAGGCAGGTAGACAAAGGTGAACCAGAGCCCGGTGAACACGAGCAGCGCGGAGAACTTCATGCGCTCCGCGATGGCGCCGATGATGAGCGCAGGTGTGATGATCGCGAAGGTCATCTGGAACATCACGAACACGCCTTCCGGGATCGTGAGGTAGAGACTGTCCGGCTTGAGTCCCGCCAGCATGGCGCGGCCCAGCCCGCCGACGAACGAGTGCAGGTTGGTGGTGCCCGCCACCATGCCCGTGTTGTCGAAGGCGACGGAGTAGCCATAGACCACCCACAGCACCGTGACCACCGCCGTGATGGCGAAGCACTGCATGAGGACGGACAGGAGGTTCTTGGCGCGCACCATGCCGCCGTAGAACAGCGCCAGGCCCGGTATGGTCATCAACAGCACCAGCATCGTGGCGGTGAGCATCCACGCCGTATCGCCGGAATCCAGTCGGGCGGGCGCGGCGGTAGCCTGGGCGAAAGCGAGTCCCGGGGCGAGGGTGGCGGCCAGGGTCGCGACCAGCGTGCGGGTGGGTTTAGAGTGCATCGCCGTCGACCTCCTGCGTGCGGATACGGATGGCCTGCTCAAGGTCGATGACGAAGATCTTGCCGTCGCCGATCTTGCCGGTGCGGGCCGCGGTGGTGATCGCCTCGACGGCCCGCTCGAGCTGCTCGTCGGTCACGGCGATCTCGATCTTCAGCTTGGGCAGGAAGTCCACCACGTACTCGGCGCCACGGTAGAGCTCCGTATGCCCGTGCTGGCGGCCGAAGCCTTTCACCTCGGTGACGGTCATGCCCTGGACGCCGACCTCGGCGAGCGCCTCGCGTACGTCGTCCAGCGTGAACGGCTTGATGATCGCGTTGATCCACTTCATGCGTCGCGGCTTCCCGTGGTTTGTCTGAGGAAGCTGGGTGCACGATGCATGCCATGTGGCGCAAGGGGCGAAAGCGTTGGCGCCCAAAGCGTCCGGAGGGGCGCTAAACGAGATTCATGGTGTATCGCACCTATAAGGTGCAATGAAAGCCCGTATATGGTGCTTTCGTGAGGCGTCGGCGCGGATGGAGGCGGACGGGACCGGCGTTGCGGTATCTCGCCGCCGGCACCTGTCGCTGGGGGCTGGCGACCCTCTCGCATTGCACAAGAAGGCTCAATACAGTACCATTTTGGTCCGGTATTGACTGTGTCCCTTTCCCCATGCTTCGTGTCAGCCGATTGACCGACTATGCGACGGTGGTGATGACCTGCATCGCCGTCCACCCCGCCGACGTTCTGAGCACCGCCCAGATCGCCGAGGAAGCGCGCCTGGAATTGCCCACGGTGTCGAAGGTGCTGAAACTGCTGGGCCATGCCAGCCTGGTGGAGTCGTTCCGCGGCGTCAATGGGGGCTACCGGCTGGCGCGTCCGGCCGAGGCCATCAGCCTGGCCGACATCGTCGAGGCCATCGAGGGCGCCATCGGCATGACCGAATGCAGCGTGGCGCAGGGTCAGTGCGAGCGCCAGTCGCAATGCGGGGTCAGCGAAAGCTGGCGCTCGGTATCCGGGGCCATCGGCAGCGTGCTTCGCGCCATGACCCTCGCACAGATGCTGGCCGATCGCCCCGCGGCGTCGGCAAAGGACGCGACCACGGTCGCGCAGGCAAACGCATGAATGAGAGTGAGAACATGACACGCGACGTGGCAGCGCCGGTGCACGACAACGCTGAAGTGGTGGAAGCGCTCAACCGCCGCTACGAGGCGGGTTTCGTCACCGATATCGAATCGGACAGCCTTCCGCCCGGCCTCAGCGAGGACATCGTCCGCCAGCTGTCCGCCATCAAGGGCGAGCCGGAGTGGATGACCCAATGGCGCCTGGAAGCCTATCGCCACTGGCTGACCATGCCCGCGCCGGACTGGGCCAAGCTGGACATCGCACCGATCGACTACCAGTCGGTCAGCTACTACTCGGCGCCCAAGGCCGGCCCGAAGTCGCTCGACGAGGTGGACCCGAAGCTGCTGGAAACCTACGAGAAACTGGGCGTACCGCTGCACGAGCGCGCCCGGCTGGCCGGTGTGGCGGTGGACGCGGTGTTCGACTCGGTGTCCGTCGGCACGACGTTCCGCAAGGAACTGGCCGAGGCAGGCGTCATCTTCTGCTCCATGTCCGAAGCCATCCGCGAGCACGGCGACCTGGTTCGCCAGTACCTGGGCAGCGTGGTGCCCACGGGCGACAACTACTTCGCGGCACTCAATTCCGCCGTGTTTTCGGACGGCAGCTTCGTGTTCATTCCGCGGGGCGTGCGCTGCCCGATGGAACTGTCGACCTACTTCCGAATCAACGCGATCAACACCGGGCAGTTCGAGCGCACACTGATCGTCGTCGAGGACGACGCCTATGTGTCCTACCTCGAAGGCTGCACCGCGCCCATGCGCGACGAGAACCAGCTGCACGCGGCCGTGGTGGAACTGGTGGCGCTCGAGCGCGCGCAGATCAAGTATTCCACCGTGCAGAACTGGTACCCCGGCGACGAGAACGGCGTGGGCGGCATCTACAACTTCGTGACCAAGCGCGGCGATTGTCGCGGTGCGGATTCCAAGATCTCCTGGACCCAGGTCGAGACCGGTTCGGCGATCACCTGGAAGTATCCCAGCTGCGTGCTGCGTGGCGATCGCTCCGTCGGCGAGTTCTACTCGGTGGCGCTGACGCACCATCGCCAGCAGGCCGATACGGGCACCAAGATGATCCACATCGGCAAGGGCACCAAGTCGAAGATCGTCGCCAAGGGCATCAGTGCCGGCCGCAGTTCCAACAGCTACCGCGGCCTGGTGAAGATCGAGAAGGGTGCCGAGGGCGCGCGCAACTACACGCAGTGCGACTCGCTGCTGATCGGCAAGAAGTGCGGCGCGCACACCTTCCCGTATATGGAAGTGAAGAACCCCTCGGCCATCGTCGAGCACGAGGCCACCACGTCCAAGATTTCGGACGACCAGCTGTTCTACTGCCTCTCTCGCGGCATCGGCGAGGAAGACGCCGTGTCGATGATCGTCGACGGTTTCTGCAAGCAGGTGTTCCGCGAGCTGCCGATGGAGTTCGCGGTCGAGGCCAAAAAGCTGCTCGAGGTCTCCCTCGAAGGCGCGGTGGGCTGACGATGGGTATCGCCGGTTCCGCCCCGGGCCTGACCGACCTGCGCGCGCTTCTCGCGGCGCTGGAGCCGGCCATGGACCCCGTGCCGAAGCGTTTCCTGCACGTCTCCCACGAGAAGGCGCGCGAGCGCATGGCCGATGCGCTGATGATGTTCCGTGAGGCGGAAGGCACCACGCTGATTGTCGATGTGGATCCCAGCGCGGACGCCGCCGGCGAGCGCATGCTCTGGGCGCGCATCACCCTGCGCGTGCAATCCAGCCTCACTGCGGTAGGCATGATGGCCGCCGTTTCCGCTGCGCTCGCGAAGCGCGGCATTCCCTGCAATCCCGTATCCGCGTTCCTGCACGATCACCTGTTCGTGCCCTGGGAACGCCGCGACGACGCCCTCGATGCGCTCTCGCACCTCACGCCCTGATGGACAGCCACGTCATGCACATGCTCACGATCGACAACCTCCATGCCCGTGTCGAAGGCAAGGAGATCCTCAAAGGCCTTTCGCTCGAGGTGAAACCCGGCGAAGTGCACGCCATCATGGGCCCTAACGGTGCCGGCAAGTCCACGCTCGGCAACGTGCTGGCGGGGCGCGAGGGCTACGAGGTCACCGCCGGCTCCGTGCTGTTCAACGGCGTCGACCTGCTGGCGCTGGAGCCCGAGGAGCGCGCTGCCACCGGCGTGTTCCTGGCGTTCCAGTACCCGGTCGAGATTCCCGGTGTGAACAACACCTACTTCCTGCGCGCGGCCCTCAACGCGCAACGCCGTTTCCGCGGCGAGGACGAGCTGGATTCCATGCGCTTCCTCAAGCTGGTCCGCGAGAAGCTGAAGGTGATGCAGATCTCCGACGAGCTGCTGCATCGCGCGGTCAACGAAGGCTTCTCCGGCGGCGAGAAGAAGCGCAACGAGATCTTCCAGATGGCCGTGCTCGAACCGAAGCTGGCCATCCTGGACGAGACCGACTCGGGCCTGGACATCGACGCACTGAAGCAGGTGGCCGGTGGCGTCAACGCGCTGCGTTCGCCGGATCGCTCGTTCGTGGTCGTGACGCACTATCAGCGTCTGCTCGACTATATCGAGCCGGATTTCGTCCATGTGCTGGCCGGTGGCCGCATCGTGGAGAGTGGCGACAAGAACCTGGCGCTGAAGCTGGAAGAACAGGGTTATGCGTGGCTTGCCGAGACGCATCCGGAGTTGCGCAAGGTCGATCTCGCCGGGGCGCCGGCATGACCAGTGCGCCGTCCCCGTTCGTGCGGGCGGCACTGGATGCCGCGGCCGTTGTGCCCGCCACGGGTATCGCCTGGCTGGATGCCGCACGCCGCGACCACCTGCAGCGGTTCGCCGCGCACGGCCTTCCCGGCGCACGCAGCGAGTCGTGGAAGTACACATCACTGCGCGCGCTGTCACAGCGTGCCTTTGGCCTGTCCGACGCCGACACCGCGACGAACGTCGCGCTCGACCCGGCCTTGTTCGCGTTGCCGGGCGTAGACGGGCCTCGTCTCGTCTTCGTCGACGGCGTTTATCGCGACGACCTGTCCGCCACGAGTGCGCTCGAGGGCGTCTCGCTGATGCCCCTGGGCGCGGCGCTGGCGACCGAAGCCGAGCCGCTTCGTTTCGCGCTGGCGGGGCGCCTCCGCCACGATGCCGACGACGCACTCGTTCAATTGAACGCGGCGCTGGCGACCGACGGGGTGGTGCTTCGCGTCGCGGCGGGTACCCGGGTGGCGTCGCCCGTGCACGTCGTGCACGTGTCCAGCGGCGCGCAGCCCGATACGGCCTGGCATGTCCGCATGCGGGTCGAGGTGGGCGAGGGCGCCCAGGTCGATCTGGTCGAGCATTACGTGTCGGTCGGTGACGGCGTGCAGCTGGGCACGGTGGTCGCCGATCACGTCGTGCACGCAGGCGGTCACCTTGGCCTGGTGCTGCTGCAGCACGCGTCGGCCTCCACCACGTTGTTCCGCCGTGGCCATGTCCGGCTGGAGGCGAACGCCTCGGCCACCGTGCATGCGCTGGAAGTCGGCGGCGCGCTGGTTCGCCACGAACTGACGGCCGAACTGGTCGGCGATCGCGCGCGGTTCGAATCGCGTGGCGTGTTCGCGCTGGACGGCCGGCAGCATACGGATACCCAGCTGGAAGTGCGTCACGAGGCGCGGGACACCACGTCCGACGCGCTCTGGCGCGGCATCGCCAACGGTCGCTCGCGCGGCGTGTTCCGTGGGGCGATCGTGGTCGCCGAGGGTGCCGACGGCAGCGATGCGTCGCTCAGCAACAAGAACCTCCTGCTCTCCGCCTCCGCGGAAATCGACACCAAGCCCGAGCTCGAGATCTACGCCGACGAGGTCAAGGCCGCGCACGGCGCCACCATCGGCCAACTGGACGAACGCTCGCTGTTCTACCTGCGCTCACGCGGCATTCCGCTCGCCCAGGCGCGCAGCTTGCTGACCCTGGCGTTCTGCCGCGCGGCGCTGGAATCGCTGCCGAACGAGACCTTGCGCGAGCACCTGGGCGACCTGCTGGTCGCGCACCTGCCGACCGGGCCGTCCGCCGACTAACGAAGTACGGAGCCAGCCATGAACGCCAAGCCCGAATCCGTCGTCCTCCCGCTGGACGTCGAGCGCATCCGCGCCGACTTTCCGCTGCTGTCGCGCACCGTGCACGGCAAGCCGCTGATCTATTTCGACAACGCCAACACCGGGCAGAAGCCGCTGTCGGTGATCGAAGCGGTAGATCGCCACTACCGGGAGCGCAACGCCAACGTCTCACGCGCCGTGCATGCGCTGGGCGAAGAAGCCACAGCGGCGTACGAAGGCGCGCGCGACGCGCTGGCCCGCTTCATCAACGCGCCCTCGCGCGACGAGGTGATCCTCACCTCCGGCACCACGCAGGCGATCAACCTGGTCGCCTACAGCTACGCCATGCCGCGTCTGCGGCCCGGCGATGCGATCCTCACCACGGTGATGGAACACCACGCCAATATCGTGCCCTGGCAGCTGGTGGCCGAGCGCACCGGTGCCACCGTCAAGGCGGCGCCGATCGATGCCGACGGCGAGCTGATCCTCGAGGCGTTCGTGCGTATGCTCACCCCCGAGGTGAAGCTGGCCTGCGTCACCCATGTCTCCAACGTGCTGGGTACGGTCAACCCGATCCGTGAGATTGCCCGCGAGTGCCGCAAGCGCGGCATCCCGTTGCTGGTCGACGGTTCGCAGGCGGCGCCGCATCGGCCGATCGATGTCCAGGCGCTGGGCTGCGATTTCTACGCAGTGACCGGGCACAAGATGCTCGCCCCGACCGGCACCGGCGCATTGTGGGCGAAGCGGGAGCACCTCATGGCGATGCCGCCGTTGTTCGGTGGTGGCGAGATGATCCGCGAAGTACGTTTCGACGGCACCGTGTTCGCCGATCCGCCGCACCGTTTCGAAGCCGGCACCCCGAACATCGCCGGTTTTGCCGGTGTCAGCGCCGCCATCGATTACATCCAGGGCCTCGGCTTCGATCGCGTGAGGGCTTACGAGCAGGACCTGTTGGCCTATGCCACGCAAGCGCTGGAAAGCGTGCCAGGTATGCGCATCTTCGGCCGCGCCAAGGACAAGGAGCCGGTCGTTTCGTTCCTGATCGAAGGCGCGCATGCCAACGACATGGCGACGTTGCTCGACCTGCAGGGCGTGGCGGTACGCTCGGGCCACCATTGCGCCCACCCGCTGATGCAGTTCTTCGGCGTCCCGGCCACGCTGCGGGCGTCGTTCGCGTTCTACAACACGAAAGCCGAGGTGGATGCGTTCATCGAGGCGATCGGTCGGGTGCGCAAGCTGCTGCTCTGACCCGCCGTCGCTTGTACGACCCGCCGTCGCTTGTACGGCGCGGCGAGGAGGCGCTGGGTGGTCACACTCTGCGCTCGGGCAGCGGCCGCAAGCGGCCGAACTCGCTCAGAGCGTAACCACCCAGCACCTCT